>DATAXK010000014.1:0-154912 GCA_036266805.1 Solirubrobacteraceae bacterium | reverse complement strand
GGATACCGATACCGACGCTCAACACACGGCAACAACGGCTCGATACGAGCCCACAACCCATCACTGACCAAAGGTTTCGCCATAAACACCGTCTACGACAACAGCATCCCAAAACCTCTTTCTGTTAGACGCTCTAAGTAGCCAGTCCAAGTAGATCAGCGCCTTCGCGCACAACGACATCGGCAACTGCCAGCGGCGTCACATCGATTACACCCAGCTCCGGCTGAGCGCGATCGAAAAGCGTGAGGTTGACCAGACTCGCCTCGATAGTTGACCACCAGCGCAGACCCAGCAGCTCAGGTTGTGCATCAAAAAGGCGCAATGCATATGACTGAGTGACGGGCCGCATCCCAGTTGCAACCTCGGACGGGCGCAACTCGGTATCGATCAGAGTCCGCGGATTGTCTAGGTCTATCAGCCGCCCATTCTCGTGCAGCTCGAGCTGAGCAAGTGCCAATCGCACCCCTGCGCGCGTGAGCATGCCACTCGTGAGCACAGGCGCTCCACGGAAAGAGGCCAAGCCCTCGACCACAACAGAGACCGGGTTCTCACTTACGTATAGACAGCCATAGCGATCAGGGTTGTCGTGGCGTCCCGCTCCCTGTAGTTCTCGCGGAAACCACAGGGCACCTCCGGGGCTGCTCGAGGGGGCATCTGGCTGCCAGGGCAGCAAACGCCAAACGATCACGCGAAACTGCCCGCGCGCTCCTGGGCTATCGCGTCGAGCAGCTCACGCGCACGGCCAGCACGTACGAGGTCGATCGGCCTGCGCCCCCTGAGAAAAGGATTTAGACCCGTGAGCCACAACTCGGCCGTATCGGGGGAATACAGTCGCAACAGACTCGACATCACAAGCTCGAGCAAATCGACTCTCTGCGCATTCAACTCGTCGATCCCCTGCCCCCGACGCCAACGCGTAACCTGGGCAGGACTGACTCCCAGCAGCTCAGCCAGCCTGCGCTGGGAGTGGAAGTCCTCGCTCAATGCGGTGACCTTCTCGACGGTGCTTACAGGCATTGCCTTATTCTAGCGCAACGAAAACTGTTGCGCGGTTTGGCGATCTTCTTTAGTCGGCCACCCGCACAGGCTCGTCCTACGCTTCAACAGTGGACCTCGCAAACACGACCGCGCTTGTCACTGGCGCCAACCGCGGTATCGGCCGTGCGCTTGTCGAGCGGCTTGCCCGATTGCCGCTGCGCTCGGTCCTGGCGGGAGTACGCGACGTCGAGAGCTTCGAGGCCATAGACCCACCGCCCGGCGGCGCGCGAGAAGTGCGCGCCGTGCACATCGATCTCTCCTCGCAGACGAGCATCGAACAGTGCTGCGCGGAGCTGGGCGCGCAGCTCATCCAGATCGACGTGCTCGTCAACAACGCCGGGCTGATGACCGGTGGATTGCTGGAGGAGCAATCGATCGACGAGGTGTATGCGATGTTCCAAGTCAACCTGGTGGGGGTTACGCACCTAACGCAGCGGGTACTTCCCGGGATGCTCGCGCGGCGGAAGGGGACAATCGCCAACAACGCCTCGATCAGCGGCTATGCCCACTTCCCCGCGGCGAGCACCTACGCCGCTTCGAAGGCCGGCATCGTCGGCTTCACCGAATCGCTGCGGCGCGAGCTGCGCGGCACCGGCGTACATGCGATGCATCTGGTCACCCCAGGCGTCGCAACCGACATGCTATGCGCCACCGACGAGGTGTACGGACGCCACATGGACACCTCCGGCTGGGACCGCATCCCGCCCGAGCAGTGGGCAGCCAAGGTGGTGAGCGCGATCATGGCCGACAAGCGTGTGCTCGGCCCGGGCGGGCGCTCCCGCTTGGCGATGCTCGCGGCGCAAGGACCGACGTTGGTGCTCGATGCGGTGACCGCCCGCCTGTTCAGCCGCCGACCACGTAGCTGAGCCTAACCTGGCGGGCACCGGCGAAGGGCAATCGACATACTGGGCCCGCGGCGACTTCAGGCGGTGCTGCTGAGCGCATGCGTGGCCGCCGACTGCCCGGTCCGCGTGGCGCGCCAGCCCGGCTTGGCGAGCAGCAACTGGACGTCACCGATGCGCCGCTCGGCAAAGCCGGCCTCGCAGTAGGACAAGTAGAGCCGCCAGATGCGCTGGAAGCGCTCGTCGTAGCCCAGCTCGACAAGTCGCCCCAAGTTGGCCTCGAAGTTGGCGCGCCAGTGACGCAGCGTCTGTACGTAGTGGAAAGTGATGTCCTGCAATCCCGCGACGCGCATGTCCGTGCGCTGCTTGACGGCGCGCTCGATCACGCGCATCGAAGGCAGACAGCCGTTCGGGAAGATGTAGGTGTTCATGAAACTGCGTGAGGCCTTCTCGACCTCGTAGGCACGATCGTCGATCGTGATCGCCTGCAACAGCATCGCGCCGTCTGGCGCCAGTAGGCGCGAGCAGCAATCGAAGAACGTGCCGAAGTGCCGCCAGCCGACCGCCTCGATCATCTCGATCGAGACGAGCTTGTCATAGCGTCCGCGCAGGTCGCGGTAATCCTCGAGCAACACCTCGACGCGGCCATGTAGACCGGCACGATCGATCTGCGCGACGGCGTGACGGTGTTGCTCGCGCGAGATCGTGGTCGTGGTGACACGACAGCCGCGCGTGCGGGCGGCATACAGCGCAAACGCGCCCCAACCGCTGCCGATCTCGAGCACATGGTCATCGGGCTGCAGGTCGAGCTTCTCGCAGACGCGCTCCAGCTTCGCAAGCGCCGCCTCGTGCAAGCTCATTCCCGGTCGCTCGAACAGGGCACAGGAGTAGGTCATGCTCGGGTCGAGCAGCAGCTCGAACAGCTCGTTGCCTAGGTCGTAGTGAGCGGCGATGTCGTGGCGACAACGCCGGCGCGTATTGGCATTCAGCAGCGTGCGCACGCGTTGCGCTGGAGCCAGCAGCGGCGCGAGCGCGGCGCGCACACGGTCGAGCGCATCGGCGTTGCGGGCCGCGACGCGCACGACGGCGGTCGGGTCGTAGGAGTCCCACAGCTCCTGGGCATATGCCTCGGCAAGCCCATTGCTACCGCGCAACAGCTTGCGCCACGCGCGCGGCGAGCGCACGTGCACGGTCGCATGCGGCGCGCCGCTGCCGAACGTCGCCTGTGGATGACCCTCCTCGAGCACGGTGAGGCTGCCCGAATCGATACGCCGCAACAGCGCGTACGCGATCGTGCGTGAGATTCGCGTGATCATGCCGAGCCTCCCACGAACGGTGGCAGACGCCCATTCACGCCAGGCCCTCCTTGGGGTGAGGATGTACCGGCATGCCCTTCAACTTCAGGCGCAGAGCCTGCGCGTAGATCAGCGCGAGCATCCGCAGCGCGCTCGCCGGATAGCGCGCGCTCATGCGCGTAAGCGTCGCGTTCGTGAGCTCATGTCGTTTCAGCGAGAGCGTGGCGTCGAACGCGAGGTCTCCTTCGCGAGAGCTCGCGATGTGTACCGACAACGTATCGCCCGGCACGCTCACACGCCACTCGTAACGCTGGTCCATGTCCATGAATGGCGAGACGTGCAGAGCCTTGGTCGAATTGCCGGCGAGCAACCCGCCGGCGGTTTGGACGGGTGGACAATCCTCGCCGCCGCGGGCGAGCACGTAGGCGTGGCGCTCGCCCCAAGGCGTGTTCGTCACCTCGGCGAGCACTGCCTCCACCGACTCGGCGGCTTCGTCCATGCAGTAGTAGAAGCTGACCGGGTTGAAGCAGTGCCCGAAGCTGCTCAGGTTTGTGAGCACGCGGACCGGCCCGGATGGCCGTACGCCGGCCCGGTCAGCCACGACATCGCGTACCGCATCGGCCAGCGGCATGTGCTCGTCTCCCAGATAGTGGCGACGACGGAAGCGTGCGAGCCCGGGCCGAGGAGCAAGCAGGCGTCCGCCGAGCAGCCTGGGCAGCTCGTCGAGATCGATGTAGGCCAGCGCGAGCCGGTAACGGAACTCGTGCTCGCGAACGTCGAAGCGCCGGTGTCGAATGTGGCCGTGGTAGATGGCGCTCACACTCATAGCTCTACCCCGAAATGCTCACCCACATCAAGCGCGCTGCGCACACCGTCCTCGTGAAAGCCCCAGCCCCAGTAGGCACCGCAATAGTGCGTGCGATTTCGCCCACTGATCTCCGCCCGGCGTGCCTGCTCCCGTACGCCCTCGGCCGTGTACACGGGGTGGTCGTAGGGAATCGTGCGGATCACCTGCCGGGGATCGATCGCAGCCGTCCTGTTGAGCGTCACGCACAGCTCACGATCGGCTTTCAGAGACTGCAGGCGATTCATGTGGTAGGTGACCGTGGCGCGCTCGGCCGGGGCCTCCGACAAGTGGTAGTTCCAGCTCGCCCATGCGCGACGACGACGGGGCAGTAGGCGTGTATCGGTATGGAGCACCGCCTCGTTGGCTTGGTAGGGCAGGGAACCGAGGATTTCGTGCTCGCGCGGGTTGGCATCCGCGAGCATCGCGAGCGCCTGATCTGAGTGGGTCGCGATCACGACCTCGTCGAAACGCTCTACCTCGCCACCGTGAGGCTTGACCATGACCGCGTCGTCACGGCGTTCGATCGCCTGTACCGCTGTGCCCAGGCGCAGACGATGGCGCCAGGGTTCGATGAGCGCGCGCACGTAGTTCTCAGAGCCACCGGCGACCGTACGCCAACGGGGACGGCCTGTCAGCCCGAGCATCCCGTGGTTGTCGAAGAACTCCGCGAGAAAGCGTGCCGGGAAGCTGCGCATCTGCTGGGGATCCGCGGACCAGACGGCTGAAACCTGCGGGACAATCAGGCGTTGCACGAAGGCCTCGGAGAAGCGCTGCTCGGCCAGCCATTGCCCAAGCGAGATGTCGCCGCTGGAGCCACTCAATAGCTCGCGGGCCGTGCGATTGAAACGCACGAGGTCAGCGATCATACGGTGAAACCACGGCGTCATCAAATGCGCGCGCTTTGCGAACAGGCCGTTCGGGGAGGCGCTGTTGTACTCGAAGTCCCCGCACCCGTCGCTCACGCCGAAGCTCATGTCCGAGTGTTGCCAGGCCACGCCGAGCTGGCGCAGCAGAAGCTCGAAGTTCGGGTAGTTGCGGTCGTTGAACACCATAAAGCCGGTGTCCACGCTGTGGGTCTGCTCGGGCGTGTCGACGCGGATCGTGTTGGCGTGACCGCCAGCCGACTCGCCGGCCTCGAACACGACGATCTCATGCCGGGGATGGAGCAGGTGTGCCGCGACCATGCCCGAGACGCCGGCGCCGACGATCGCGATCCTCATGGGCGTGGCACGATCTTCGCGGAAGGCTTGGATAGGCCCATACAGAGCATTCGCTCGAATGCCGCGCCTGGATCAGAACCTCAGATCTTGAGTACCTCAACGACTCCGTGCGCGGCGGGCAGGCCTCCCGCGCACGGAGTCAGCGATTCGCGTTCAGACGACTTGTGCGAAGTGAGCGTCCACGCCGTCGAGCAACTCCCAGTTACCTTGCAATGCAGCGGTTGCGCGCTGCACCATGCGCTCAGCCTGGGCTCGCGCCTGCGCCTCGTCCTCGCTCATCAACTCTGCGATCAGCTCCCGCGCCTGACGCGCGTGCTCGACGTCGAGCTTGGCGTGCAGCTCAAAGTACTCGACCGCCGGGCCTTCGGCTGTGTAGCCGTAGCGCTCGACGAGCCCCTCGAGCTTGGTCTTGGCGATCGCCGGCTGGCTGGCCTCGATCGCGTACAGCACGGCGAGATGCTCCAGGGCGTCGTCACCCGCGGTCCAAGCCCGGGTGCAAGCATCCGTCTCGCCGAGCGGACCAGACTCGCTGGCACCCTCACCGGCGGCAGCGTCCGCGAACGCATCCCACAGCGCGATATGGCTGTGCTCCTCGGCCGCGTGGCGCTCGAGACCGGCGCGCCGGTCCGGATCTACCTTGGCGGCGACGCTGTCTGAGGCTTGTGCCAGCGCGACGACCGCGTGGCGATACTCGCCGGCGTAGAAAGCCAGCTCCTCGGCGCTCAGCTCGCCGGCGCTCCAGCGCCGGTAGAACGGGTGCTCGAGCACATCACAGTCGCGCCTGGCCTGGTCGATCCTGGCAATCACATCCATCCCGCGGCTCCTTCTGGTTCGTTTGGGCTGGGAGCGCCCAAGGGCCCAGCAGGCAGGCACTCCCGAGACCGTGAAGTATGGCGGGCGCGGCGGGCGAACCCAGCCGTGGCCTATTGGACGGTGAGCTTGCCTTCCATGCCCGCCTGCCGATGGCCGGGAACGGAGCAGTAGAAGACGTAGGTGCCGGGCTTCAGCTGCAGCGTGAGCGCCCTTGCTCCGCCCTGGAACGTGGGCGTGGCTGCCAACACGGTCGTTCCCTTGGCGATCGTCATGTTGTGCATCAACGGAGACATGTTCTTGAAGTCGATCGTGATCTTGCCGGCCTTGGCCGAGAGGTTCTTGGTTGTGTAGCGCAGCTGGCCTTCGGGATCGGCTTCCTCGGTCAGCGAAGAGGTCCCGGAGCCGGAGGCGGCTTCGCGGCCCGTCTGGGTGACCGGAGCGATCGTCGCCTTGGCACTCGAGCTGCCAGACGTAGCAACCGCCATGGAGACAGTGGCCAGTACCAACACAGCCGATATCGCCATCACGGCGCGCTCGCCGCCGATCGTGCCCGGGAAGTTCGGGTTGCGTCGCCCCAGGCCGACCGATACGAACAGCGCCCAGGCGACGAGCAGGCCGCCAGCGATGTAGTACGGCACCTTGCTCTTCTCGGCCGCAAGCACGGGCGCGAAGTGTGCGATCGCTACAAACATCCCGCCCGCGAGCGTAACCGATCCTCCGGTGGGTATGCTCCCTCGCCGATGACCGACGCGGTGCGCACCCCGGAGGAGCTGCTGGAAGGGCTCCCCGATTTTCCCTTCGAGGCGCACTATCGCGAGCACGACGGGCTGCGCCTCGCCCATGTGGACGAGGGCGAGGGGGCTCCGGTGCTGTTCATACATGGCGAGCCAACCTGGTCGTTTCTGTGGCGCAAGGTGCTCGCGCCAGTCAGGGACGCCGGCTTCAGGTGCATCGCGCCGGACCTGCCCGGCTTCGGGCGCTCGGACAAGCCGATCGACATCGACTGGTACTCCTACGATCGTCACGTGGCGGCGGTCGCTCCCCTGCTCGAGGAATTGGACGTGCGCAACGCAACCATGGTGGTGCATGACTGGGGCGGCCCGATCGGACTGCGCCTCGCGATCGAGCATCCCGACCGCTTCGAGCGACTCGTGATCCTCGACACGGGATTGTTCACCGGCCACCAGAAGATGACCGACGCGTGGACGGCGTTTAGGGACTTCGTCGCGCGCACAGAGGATCTGCCGGTCGGCTTCCTTGTGCGCGGCGCCTGCAAGAACGATCCTGGCGACGAGGTGATCGCCGCCTACGAAGCCCCCTACCCGAGCATCGCCTCGAAGGCCGGGGCAAGGGCCTTTCCACTGATGATCCCGCGCGAGCCCGACGCACCCGGCGCCGAAGCGGGCCAGCGTGTACTCGACGCGCTCAAGGACGACAAACGGCCAACGCTGATGCTGTGGGCCGACTCCGACCCGGTGCTGCCATTCACCACCGGCGAGCGCTTTGCCGATGCGATCGGGCAGGAGAAGCCACGCGTGATCGAGAACGCCTCGCATTTCCTGCAGGAGGACGCCGGGCCGGAGATCGGTCGTCAGATCGCGGAGTGGCTAGGAGCCGGCTGAGCCATCGGTGAGCTGCTGCTTCTCCGACGCGGGAGCGAGCGCGGGCTCGGACTTGGAAGCGCGTAGTTCATAGCCACGACGGGCGCTCGCGTCGGCGCCCGCCAGCACCTGATCGGCCTTCAACGCACGTGCCATCCCCTCTGAGAGCCGTCGCGGCAGCAGCACTCCAAGTGTGCTGGTGCGCTTGGCCGACTTCGGCACCCACACTTCGACGCGGCCGGTTTGCAACGCCTCCACGATCGCGTCCGCCACTTCGGTCGGCTGTAGCACCTTCATCCCGCGTGCCTCGCCAAGCCCGCCACCCAGTTCGGTATTGACGACGAACGGCATCACATAGCTTAGATCGACGTTGGCCTTCATCAGGCGCAGCTCGCCGCGTACCGCCTCGCTGAGGCCGACGACCGCGTGCTTGGTCGCCGAGTAGGTGGCGCCGCCCGGCGCCCCGAACTTGCCGGCCTGTGAGGAGATGTTGACGATGTGGCCGCGGTCGCGCGGGACCATTCGCTCCATGGCAAGCTTCGTCCCCAAGATCACCCCGTGCAGGTTGATGTCGACCATGCGTTGCGCGGTCAGGTCGTCCTCGTCGATGAAGCGCCCGATCGGCATGATCCCGGCGTTGTTGACGAGCACGTCGATCGGACCCAGCTGCTCTTCGGCCTGCTCGAGAAACGCGGTGAACGAGGCGCGATCGGTCACGTCAAGCGCCAGGGCCACTGTGCTGGGCCCGAGCTCTCTCGCGGTCTGCTGGGCAGCGGCAAGGTCCACGTCGCCGATCGCCACCTTCATTCCCTGGCGCAGGAGCGCTTGTGCGGTCGCCTTGCCGATCCCGCGCGCGGCGCCGGTGATCGCCGCGGTCTGCCCGGCGAGGATGCGGGGCTGCTTGGCCATGCTGTCTCCTCCTGAAAATTGGTTGCGCAGCCAAAGCTAGCGCGCGAAGGCAAACACCGCATCTTCCGGGGCGCTACGGGGTTCTACGTGCAGACCATCCCATCAGGCCTGTGGATGGTCCCGGAGGGGGCCGGACCCGGACGATCCACGGCTTCGTCCGGGTCCGCGTATCGGACGTCACGCGGGTGGGGGGCCCGCGAGACGCCCTTCGATGCTCCGTTGATCCTCCGTTGACCGATGCCGGTTCGGGACGGGTCGTGGGCATAGCCCAAACTCCCGTGCATGCAAAGGGGGTGTATTTCTGAACGTACGTATCGTGGAATCGGAACAGACTGAGCCGCGGGCGGTACACATCCCGCCGCGCTAGGCTTCAACGGTGGCGTCGTTCCTCTTCCATCACCAGCGCATCGCCTACACGGAGTTCGGTGGAGGCCCGGCAGAGCTGAAGAGCGACGGCACGCGCGGTAAGACACCGCCACGAGCCAAGGCTGCCAAGCGGCCCGTAATCCTCGTGCACGGACTGCTGCTCTCCCAGAAGATGCACAAGCCGCTTGCCAAAGAGCTGGCGGCACGCGGCAACCGTGTGATCGCAGTTGACCTGCTGGGGCATGGCGAATCGGATCGCCCGCGCGACATGTGGCGCTATTCGATGCACTCCTTCGCCGAGCAGCTCGTGGCCTTGATGGACCACCTGGAGATTCCCGAGGCTGTCGTGATGGGCACCTCGCTCGGCGCCAACGCGGCGCTTCAAGTCGCCGCGACCTCGCCAGAGCGATTGCGCGGGATGGTCATCGAGATGCCGGTACTCGACAACGGACTGCTCTCGAGCGCCCTTACCTTCACTCCGATCCTGGTGGCGCTCACCTTCGGCGAGCCGCTGATGAAGCTCGTCGCGCGCGGCACCCGCGCCGTTCCACGCCGTCTGCTCCCCTATTACGGCAACGTGATGCTCGATCTCCTGCGCCAGGACCCCGGGCCGGGCGGCGCGCTGCTGCAAGGGCTCTTCTTTGGACGCATCGCGCCGCATAGAAATGAACGGCGCACCTTCAAGACGCCCGCGCTCGTGCTCGGGCACCGGCGCGATCCGGTTCACCCCTTCTCAGACGCGGGGATGCTGGTCGAGGAGCTGCCCGACGCGCGCCTGATCGAAGCCGACTCGCTGGTCGAGCTGCGGCTGCGCCCAGAACGGCTCACGGACGAGATCGCCGGCTTCCTCGACGAGGTGTGGGCGACAAAGCCGCGCCGCGCCAAGACAACGCGCGCCGCACGAACAAAACGCGCCACCACCTCTAGCTGACCAGCCGACCTGACGGTCGGGGAGCAAGCCAGACAAGGACGCACCGACCGCCGTGTGCGATAGCACACAAGGGAGGGAGGACGCCGTATGGCGCCGCTCCCCGACCGTCAGGGGAAGAGTTCGAATTCGTTGATGGAGACGCTGCCGGGGTTCGTGGCAGTCGAGGTAGCCGGGGCCTTGGCCAGCCACAGCAGGATGTAGCGGTAGCCCTTGCCTTTGGTCTTCAGCTTGAGCGTGGTGTCTTTCTTCTTCAAGATTTTCAAACCGACAATGCGCGCCCAGGCCGGGGCGGAGATCGTCGTGGGCGGTGCACTGCCGTTTGCTCCGTAGACTTCCACGGTGATTCCCGTAGTCGTCGTCTTGACCACCGTGCTTCCCAGCGTCTGTGGGCTCTTCAGGTCCAGCAGCAGGCCCTCGGCCATCTTGGGAGCGTTTTCGGGCTGTACTTGAGCCGTCCAAGCGGTGCTCACTTCGCCGTCGATCGCAAGACTGGGATCGCCGAACAGCGAGGCTGGATAGTTGTAGGGGTTGTAGACGCTGGCGGCGTTCGTGTCGAGCAGGATCGGGCTGGGCGCTTCGGATTCGGCGCTCGTTTTCGTTTCGGAGCTGCTTGTTTCTTTGCTTTCGCTCGTGCTTTTCGTCGGTTCGCTCGTGCTTTTGGTGGGAGTCGTGGTGCTGGTGGTTTTCGTGGTTTTCGTTTCGGGCGGGAACAGCGCGTTGTTGGCTTCGGAATCAGCGCCGCTCGTGGATTTGGGCGTGGGCGTTTGCAACGGGATCTTCGGTGGCGTGGCTTTTACCGTCGTGGGCGTTCCCGGAACGGGGATGGCACCAGGAGTCGAGGCCGTGCCCGGAGTGGTCGGCGCGGGCGTGGCAGGGACACCTGTCGCGGAAGTTCTCACGACCAGTGCCACGGCCGCCGGCCTGGGCTTGGTCTTGTTCAGCGCCGCATACGCAGCCACCGCCGCGCCGCAAACGAGCACCGCGGTCGATCCAAGGATCGCGATACCCGTGCGCCAGCCAGGGCCGCCGGCAAAGAGGTGCGGCTTGGCCGTGCCGCACTGCAGACACCAGTCCTGCCCCTCCTGCATCGGCAAACCACATTTCGAGCACTCGCTCACCGAGTCCATTCTTACAGCTCCCAGAGGA
Source organism: Solirubrobacteraceae bacterium (assembly GCA_036266805.1). Classification (GTDB taxonomy): domain Bacteria; phylum Actinomycetota; class Thermoleophilia; order Solirubrobacterales; family Solirubrobacteraceae; genus Palsa-744. Next base: position 143,904 of record DATAXK010000014.1, on the reverse strand, counting down.
TCAACCCGCCGGCAGGATCTCTTTCCCTGTTGGCTGCATCCGCTCGTCCAGCTCCAGCTGCCAGTAGTAGCGCGTGAAGGTGACGTTGCGGCGATACTCGCCCACGTGCGGGGAGACGTGCTCGCCGGCGGCCATGCGCACGATCAGCTCGGGATAGGAGCGGCCAGGCATGGCGGCCAGTGCAGGTGCGGGGAAGGCTCCGCCGAAACGCGTATTCACATCGGTGATGCGTATCCCCAACTCGGGGTCGCGGAACACTTGCACGGTGGCCGGGCCGCGCACGGCCAGCGCCTGCATCGCGCCGCGACCCAGCTCGACCAGCTCGGGATCGTCGATCACGGTGCCCTTGATCGACTCGCCACCGCGCGACTCGAGCATCGTGCGGGGGATCGCGTTCAGGCAGTTCCCGTCGAGGTCGCCGAGGCAGTCGATCGACAGCTCGGGGCCTCCCATTGCGCGCTGCACCATCGTGGGCTCATCCACGTAATCCACGAAGAAGCGTGCCTGCTCGGGGCTGTGTGCGAGATGGATGGAGCGCGCCCCCGAGCCCTGGCGCGGCTTGACCATTACCGGATAATGCAATGCATCGAGATCCTCATCGGACAGCACGGTGGGTGGCGAGGGCAAACCGAGGCGCTCCAGCAACAAGTGGGCCTCGTACTTGTCGTAGGTGGCACGTGCGACCCGCGAGGAGGGGACGAGCGCCGGCAGCAGTCCCTGCTCACGTGCCAGCGCGAGCGTCTCGATGTCGAGATCCGTGAGCGGCAGCACGGCGCCAACGTCGTGCTCGGCACACAGGCGTGCCAGCTCCGAGACATAACTCGGGTCCGCAATCGCCGGCGGACTGGCGCGCACCTGAGCGGCGTATTGAGCGGGAGCGAGCGGGTTTGGATCGACCGCCACGACCGTCGTGAGCGCGGCAAAAGAGGACACGATGTCGTAGCGCTTGCCGACGCCTGTGAGCATGATGCTCGGGGTCATTCCCAACCTCCCGTCTGGCCCTTGTAGAGGTCCGAGCCACCGAGCACGATCGCTACGGTGCGCCACAGAATACGCGCGTCCAGCGCGAGCGAGCGGTGCTCGATGTAGTAGAGGTCGAGCTCGATGCGCTCACTCCAAGGCAGCGAAGCACGGCCGTTGACCTGAGCCCAACCGGTGATGCCGGGCCTGATCGCAAGGCGGCCACGCTGACGCTCGGTGTACTGGGCCACCTGCACGGGGATCGTGGGCCGCGGGCCGATGAACGACAGCTCGCCTCGTACCACGGCCAGCAGGTTGGGGAGCTCATCCAGAGAGGTCCGGCGCAAGAAGGACCCCACCCGCGTGACTCGTGGATCGTTCTCGTTGATCGCCAAGCCCGCACCCACGTGCTCAGCGCCATCGACCATCGTGCGCAGCTTGAGCAGGTCGAACTCCCTGCCCCCCTTGCCCACGCGGCGCTGACGATAGATCGGGTGGCCACGCGACTCGATCCTGATTGCCACCATGGCCACCGCGATCACCGGCGCCGCCACGATCAGCGCGAACGTACCGCCCACCAGGTCGATCGCGCGGCGGATCATGCGGGGAGCGCCTCATGGGCATTCAAGCGATTCACCGCAACCACGCTCCTATCGCCTACAGGTGAATTGGGTTCATGGCGCATCCCTAACGAGTCCCCTCCGCCGCTTCCCACGATGCGACGGTGCCGTGGCGCAGCCAGTCCCACAGGCCGGCCGCGGGGCTGGCCGTGGTGAGCACGTAGTAGCGCGCGATCAGCAATACCCGCGCACGCAGCACGCCGCCGAGCCCGGCGGCGAGCAGCAGCGCCAGCTGCAGGGCGAGCGTGATCGTGTACAGACGCGACGCGCCGTTTGCGACCAATGCGACGTTGGCCGCCAGCGCGAGCGCGTGCAGGAACGGCGTGCCATAGCGCAACAGACGATGAGAGAAGATCATCAGTGCGTAGCCTGGGCCATAACCGCGCGGGGACAGCATGCCGCCGCGCAGCACGATCGGCCAGGTGTGGCTCATCATGCGCCGCTTGCGCGCGAGCTCGCCCTCGATCGAGGGCACCATCTTCTCGGTGGCGCGCGCGCACGGCACGTATACCGCGCGCCATCCCCGCTTGACCATGTTGAACGGGAAGGAAAGGTCGTGGCCCATGATCGGGTCGACCACGATGTAGGACTCGCGCCGGGTGGCGTAGATGGCGCCGTTACCAGCGGTGATCGACGACAGCCGCGACTCGCGCGCGCGCAGCGCCATCTCGTAGCGCCAGTACACGCCCTCCTGGTTGGTGGCGCGCGCGCCCTCCGCGCCCTGCACGAAGCGGACCTGTCCACACGCATAGCCGACCCGTGGATCGGCAAACGCGGCCACGAGCTCGCGCAGCGCGTCGGGCTCCCACAGCGCATTGGCATCCGAGAAGGCAACGAGCTCTCCACTTGTCCGCTCTACCGCCGCGTCCTGGGCGACGATCTTGCCGCCGCGTGGAAGCTCCAGCACGAGATCGGCACCCGCGTCGCTTGCCTGCTTGGCGGTTGCGTCCGTGCAGCCGTCGCAAGCCACGATCACCTGCAGGAGCTCGCGCGGATAGTCGAGCGCGAGCGCATTGGCGAGCTTTGCCGCGATCACCGCCTGCTCGTCATGCGCGGCGACGATCAGGGACACGCTTTGATTTGGAGGATTGGTTCGTGCCTGGTCTCCCACCGCGGCCGTTGGCGCTGGCGCGAGCAGGCGAGCCAGTCCAACCACGGCGATGGCGTAGCCGAACTGGGTCCACGCGATCAGACCGACCGAGGCCCAGAACACGATCTCTAGTGCGGTGCGCATGGGCGCATTCTGTCCGAGTGCGGACGCTAGCGCCGCTCTCCCTCGCACAATAGGCGCTCGTACAACTCGACGTGTGCCGCCGCGATCGCCTTCCAGGAGTAACGTCCGTTGGCGGCTGCCCTGGCCCTCACGCACATTTCGGTCAGGGCGGCCCTATCGGCCAGCAGCTCTCTCAGCGCGCGCCCGAGAGCGCGCGCGTCTCCAGCCTTTACGATCTTCGCGGCACCCGTGCTTGCCATCTCGGGGAAGCCGCCCACGTCGCTGAGCAGCAGCGGCTTGCCGAACGCGAGCGCCGTGAACAGGACGCCCGACTGATCGGCCTGCAGGTAAGGGAGCACCACCAAGTCGGCCCGCTGGAAATAAGCGGGCAGTTCCTCGTCGGTCACGAAACGCGGATCGAAGCTGACGTTCGCCGGCGCGAGTGCCCGCAACGGCGAGATATCCATACGCGGCATACCGGCGATCAAGAGCTCGGCGCCCTCGATCGGCGGCTCGCCGTCTGCCCCGCGCCATGCGTCCAGCAAGACGTCGATGCCCTTGTAGGGACGCATCAGACCGAACATGAGCACGGTGGGGCGCTTGGTCTCGACTAGGGGGCTTTCAAAAACGGCCCCTCCCCCGCGCGCGCGGGGGGCATCGCCCTCCTCAGATGTGCCAACCTCCGCCCCAATCCCGTCCGACGCTGCCCGTGGTCCCCCAGAGATCCCCGGAACAAGGTGTGTGAACACGCCGTGTGGGATCACGTGGACACGCTCGCCATCGATGCCCAACTCGTCGACCAGACGGGCGCGACCATGCTCTGAGTGCACGACTATCGCGTCGAAGCGGTCGTATAGGCGCTTCTGCGCCGATAGCTGACCAGGGCGCGGCTCGCGCGGGAGCACGTCGTGGGCAGTGAGCACCAATGGACGACGCCTGCCGTCCCCGAGGCGTCTCGCCGGCAGCAGATAGCCGTCGATGTGTTGCACCGCCAGCCACTGGAAGTGCACGACGTCGGCCGACCGAGCCGCACGGCGGTAGCGCAGCATGTCGGGCACGTGCTGAGCGAGCTTGCTCGCCATGCGCAAACGTCCTCCAGGCGCACCTACGGCGGCGCGGTAGAAGAACTCGTGGCGGGCGTATCCATCGGCTTGTGCGACGGGGCCATACGGGAAGCGGCTGGTGAACAACGCCACCTCCATGTTTGCTCTCGACAGCGCATCGCAGAGCGCATGGTCGTAGGGTGGAGTGTAGGAGGAGGGGTCAACGACGTGAACGCGCACCGGGGAAGGACAATACGGACAGCGCCGCACAACCGTGTGGCGCTGCTTGCCACGTTCGCCCACGCGGCGCTCAGCTACTGGACGAGCGTCTTTCCACGCGTCTGCTTCTACATCGCACGCTGGCGACGACGCGCGCGACGGATACCCGATCCGGTGCTACGTCGGTTAGCCCTCGACGCGCTCGAGAAGCGCGGCAACATCGAGGGCGCGGCGGCTTTCGCCGCGTTCGTGCCACTGGCTCGACGGGCCAACGTGACGAAGGCGACGAGTGCCTTCCAAGCCGCCTACAACCTGCTCGACATGCTTGGCGAGCAGCCGAGCTCCGATCCAGTGCTCGACGGGCGGCGGCTGCACGAAGCGCTGGTGTACGCGGTCACTCCCCGAGGAGCCACGGGTCAGCTCGACGGCGCATCAGGGCAAGAGGGGCCCGTCGTGGCGCTCGATTGGTATGAGCATCATCCGCAACGGGGCGACGGCGGCTACCTGGACACGCTCCTGGAGGAATGCCGTGACGCGTTCGCCGCGCTCCCCTCCTATCTCTTGGCGGCGCCCTCGGCACAGGACGCCGCCGCGCGCATCGTTGCCTTTCAGAGCCTGAATCTCAGCAAGTCCCAAGGCGAGCACACCGGCCTGGAGCACTGGGCGCGCGCGGCCACACCGCCGGGAACGGGATTGCAGTGGTGGGAGACCGCGGCTGCCGCAGGCTCCTCGCTTGGGGTACATGTGCTGATCGCGGCTGCCGCCGAGGAGCTGCTCGATGCAGACGAAGTCGACTTATTCGCCCGCGCCTACTTTCCCTGGATAGGCGGCCTGCACTCGCTGCTCGACAACCTGATCGACAAACACGAGGATGAGGCGGCCGGTCACCGCAGCCTGATCGAGTACTACGGCCCCGAGCAGGCCGCGCAGCGAATGAGGTGGATCGCCGAGCAGGCCCTGCAGAGGGCCAACGAGCTGCCGCACAGTCGCCGCCACGTCGTGATCCTGGCCGCCATGATTGGCAACTATCTGGCCACGCCCGAAGCGCACAGCGCCGAGCTGAAACCGATCGGCGACAGCGTGCTCGCCACCGTAAACGCCCTTCGGCGCCCGACGATGCTCGTATTCGAGCTGCGCCGGATGCCTGCGCAAATACGTGCGAGGCTTGGGCGCCAGGCGGTGGAGACGCAAAGGCAGGCAACTCCCAATGTAGACATTTTCAGATAGGGTTTCTCCACAAGTCAAGTAGGAGGGGGGTCGGTAGCATGGTCAGCTGCCGGCCGGTTACAAGGGAGAGGGACACGCATGCTGGAGCTGCGAGATCTCGTCAAGCATTACCACACAGCCGGGGAGGAGACAGTTCGCGCCGTGGACGGCGTGTCGCTGTCGGTCTCCCAGGGCGAGATGGTCGCGCTATATGGGCCGAGCGGGTCGGGTAAGACAACGCTGCTGTTGATGGTCGCGGCGCTGCTGGCGCCCACCAGCGGCAAAGTCCTGGTCAACGGACGCGACATCTCCTCGCTGTCCGAGCGTGAGTCCTCGCACTTCCGTCTCTCGGAAATGGGCTTCGTGCGCCAGAACTTCGATCTGCTGCCTGGCGTGACGGCGATCGACAATACCGTGCTGAAGCTGCTCAAGAACACGCCGTGGAAGGATGCCCACAAGAGCGTGCAGCCGCTGCTGGAGCGCCTGGGGCTCGGCGGGCGACTCACCCATCGCTCGGAGACGCTGTCGATGGGCGAGCGCCAGCGGGTGATGATCGCAAGAGCCCTGTCCACCGAACCGAAGCTGTTGCTCGCCGACGAGCCGACCGGCAGCCTCGACACACAGCGCGGGCGCGAGGTGCTCGAACTGCTGACCGAGCTGTGTCGCGAACGCGGCGTTGCGATCGTGCTCGTCAGCCACGATCCGCAGGCCGCCGCCTACGCCGACCGGGTACTGGCGCTGCGCGACGGGAAGCTCGTCGACTACGACCCCGACCAGGGTCTTGCACCCACCAACGCGGGACGCGGCGCTTCTGGCGACAGCGCGGCGTGACGTAGCGATCTAGGGGGACGCGATGAGATTCGCGAATGTACTTCACCTATACCGTGTGCGTCTGCGTGCGCGGGCCCTTCAGGAGTGCTTCGCCTTGGTCGGCATCGCTGCGGGCGTCGGGTTGCTGTTCGCCTCGCAGATCGCGAGCTCCAGCCTGTCGAGCTCCGTCGGGCAGCTCAACAGCGGCATCGTGGGCAGCGCGAAGCTGCAGGTGACGGCACGAGGCGCACAGGGCCTGCCGGAAAAGCTCGTCGGCGAAGCTCGTCATCTACCTGGGGTGCGGGTCGCGGCGCCACTGCTGGAAGTGAGCGCCAATGCGGTTGGGCCAAAAGGCAGCGAAGCGGTGGAGCTCGTCGGCGCCGATAGCACGCTGGCCGAGCTGAAAGGGGCGCTCGTGAGCAAAGTGGCGCTCACTCCCTTCGCGGGTGTTGAAGCGGTCGTATTGCCACTGCCCGTGGCAAACGCGGTGGGGGCAAAGAAATTCGGCGACATCGTGAAGTTCCAGACGCTCGGGCATACAAGCGAAGCGGCGCTCTACTCCAAGCTCAGCGAAAAGCAGATCGGAGCCCTGATCTCCAGCCCGATCGCCATCAGCACGCTCGAATACGTGCAGAAAGCAAGCGGCCTGGACGGTCGCGTGAGCCGCATCCTGGTCGAGCCCAAGCCCGGACAGACCGCCGCGGTGCAGGCGGGCCTGGAACGCATCGCCGGCGGGAGCTATGGAGTCGAGTCGGCAAGCTACGACGAACAGCTGTTCGCCAAGGCCGCCGCCGCGACCAACCAGTCCACGCAGCTGTTCGCCGTGATCAGCGCGCTCGTCGGCTTCCTGTTCGCGTTCAACGCGATGCTGCTCACCGTTCCCCAGCGCCGGCGCCTGATCGCCGACCTGCGCCGCGACGGCTACACGCCCCGGGCGGTGATCGGGGTGCTCATGTTCGACGCGGTCGTGCTCGGCACGATCGCCTGCGCGATCGGGCTGGTGCTGGGCAACGAGCTCTCGATCCACCTGTTCCACTCCAACCCCGGCTACCTCTCCTCGGCGTTTGCCGTCGGCTCCGAGCGGGTGGTGAACTTGCAGAGCATCCTCATCTCCGTCGTCGGCGGCATGGGGGCGGCCAGCGTGGCCGTGCTGAGCCCGTTCAAGGACATCGTCTCGCGCAACCCACTCGCCGCGATCGAAACCAAGGAGGGGGGCGGTGGGAGCACGTCTCAACTGATGACGATGGGCGGCCTCGTGTGCTTGGTGGCAACGCTCGTGATTCTGCTGGCGGCCCCCCAGGCAGCCATCGTCGGGATGGTCACGCTGATAGCGGCACTGCTGGCGCTGCTGGCGCTGCCGCTCACGTGGATGCTGGCGTTCGTACGCCGGATCGCGCCGAGCATCGTCAGCGCGGTGCCGCACATAGCCGTGATGGAGCTGCGCGCGGGGCGCTCGCGCGCGATCGCGATCGCCGCCACCGGTGCGATCGCCGTGTTCGGCAGCGTCTCCATCCAGGGAGCCCACAGCGACCTGCTCAACGGGCTGTACAACGCGGCGAGCGACGTGAACGCGTCCACCGACGTGTGGGTCTCGGCCGCCGGCAGCTCGAACCTGCTGATGACCTCGCCGTTCAGGCCAACGCAGGTAGCCACCCTGAAAGCGCTGCCCGGGGTGCGCGCCGTGCGCATATACCGAGGCGGCCTGCTCGACTACAACGACCGGCGCATCTGGGTGATAGCTCCACCGAGCGAAGCTTCGCCGCTGGTCCCCCCGACCCAGCTCGTGGAAGGCAACGTGGCACAGGCCGACGCGCATCTGCGCGAAGGTGGCTGGGCCGTCGTCTCGCTGGCGCTTGCCGAAGAACACAAACTGAAAATCGGCCAGGCCTTCACGCTGCCCACGCCCAACCCGACGCCATTCCGCGTGGCGGCGATCAGCACCAACATCGGCTGGGCGCCGGGCGCGATCGTGATGAGCTCGGATGATTACGCCAAGGCCTGGGGGAGCACCGATGCCAGCGCCTACAACGTGCTGATGAAGCCTGGGGTCTCACCCGAGCAGGGCGTACACGAAATCAGAGCGGCGCTCGGCAGCGGAACGGCGTTGGCGGCGCAGACCGCCGAACAACACGCCAACACGCTGCGATCGATCACGCGCCAGGGCCTCCAACGGCTCTCGCAGATCGCGACCCTGATCCTGGTGGCGGCGGTGATGGCGATGGCGGCGGCGATGGGCGCGATGATCTGGCAGCGTCGCCCACGCCTGGCGAAGCTCAAGCTCGAGGGTTTTCCCCACCGCGAACTTTGGTACACGATCGTGCTCGAGAGCCTGATGCTGCTCGGCGTCGGCTGCTTCAGCGGCGCGGTTTTCGGCCTCTTCGGCCAGCAACTGCTCGACCGCGCCTTGAACATCGTCATCAACTACCCCGTAGTCAGCTCCGTCGGGGTGATCGTGGCGCTGTCGAGCCTCGCGCTCGTCACCGCGTCCGCCGTTCTGATGGTGGCGATCCCGGGCTGGTTCGCCGCCAAGGTGCAGGCTAGCCTGGCGCTCCAGGACTGAGCGTTCAGCGGGGCTCTGGCGAGGAGGCTTCACGAGCAGGAGCAGGGGCACTGCTTCTCATGCCCGCCGCTGGTCACTTCCGTTGAACCAATTGCACGGTCTTTGCTTGGGTGCTTTCCGGGCCGGGTGCGAGTTCGAGAATCGCCAAGCGGGCGGTAAGCCTCCCATGGGCGGCGTGGAGCAGGCTGCGACCCGCTCCATTGAGCTTGATCTTCACCATCGTCGTGTCGTCCGCCGCAATGGAGAACTTCGCGGTCCCGATCGTGAAGTTCTGCGAGCGCTTCTTTCTTCCCCTGGGCTTGACTGCCGTCTTCGTCGAGAGGGTAAGCTTCCCGCTGCAGCTTTCTCCGCCTGAGCATTCGAGCTTGACAACGGCCACACCGTCGCCGTGTACCACGATGCGCGCGCCGACGAGTGTCAGTTCGATATCTTCGCAGATAATAGCCTGTTCGCCGCACCATTCCCCTTTTTGGGTCGGGAGGGGTGCCGGTGGCTGGTTTGCGGCTTCTCGCGCCTTCCTTGCTTCTTCTGCCTCTGCAAGCTCTTGCCGGACCCCTTCTTCTGCGCTTAAGGCAACCCAGGCTTCGGGCGCACTTGTGATCGGGCCCAGGGTCGCGGTCCGCTCGATGGCAACTCCACCCGGATTGCTGGCCTGCACCTGACAATAGATGGTGCGGCCCATGTCAGACGATATGAATCGGTAGGTCGAGGACGAACCCGACTGGAGTATCTGACCGCTGTTGCTGTCAAGGAACGTGTATGTGAATGTTGGCGTCCCGTTCCAACTGCCCGGTTCGCACCCGGCTTCTCGGTCAGCGCCGACAAAGCCTATGCTGACGTTCAAACCACCACGCGGAGCCTCATGCAGAGGAGAGTTTTCGTGTTCTATGAATTCTCTGATCTCGGGCGCCGCAAGGTTCGTGAAACCGTTGTCGGCGCTGGCGCGACAGCTTTTGCCAGAGATGACTTCGACCGTACTCAACACTCCCACAAGCGTTGCAGGCGATCCATTGGTCAGGCCACTGCCACTGTCGCCGCTGCAAGCAGACCCACCTGTCGCGGTCGCGCACAGGAACACGGCATCGGCTTCTCCGCCACACCCGCCGCTGAACCCAAGCGCCATCCCGAGCGAGTACAGCTCTCCATTCGGTTCACTGACTGGGTTTTGCTGCCCGAACCCCGTCAGCTCGACCGGCGTCCCTTCGGGTGGGGTCGATCCCGCGGCGACCAAACCGATCGGCTGCACAGCAGATGTCTCTACCAGCGGTTTGGCGAGCGTCAGGACAGCGACGTCATCCGGGGTGCCAGGACCTTCCGCGTACTCAAAGTATGGGTGGACACGGACCGCCGCGATCAAACTGGCCTGCACCGTCGCGCTCGTCCCGATCGCTTCCTTGGAGATGCCGGATGCTCCGGCGAGGACAGCAAAGCTTGTCGCCGGCAGACGCTCGCCGGTGAACGGGTCAAACACACAATGGGCAGCCGTGAGCACGTGCGATGGGTCGATGAGCGAGCCACCGCAGGGAATCCATAGTTTTCCGCCGTCGTATTCGAATTCGGCTTCCATCTCGACCTGCCAGGGAGCCTGTTCGATAGAGATTTGCCCGCCGCCTACAATCGCACTGTGAGCGCGGTAACGCCTGATCTCGCGGCTATGAGCCTGTGCATGCAAACGATGACGCGGCGACGACGCGACCACCATCCCGGGCCATACGCTCGACGGCACTGCTCCGGCCACAGGCACGTCGCGACCCATCGCGGTGACAGCACACAACGCCACACAGATGACCAACAATCTAGTTGGACGATTCATGCTGCCCCCATCCCCGATCCTCTCGGCATCAGCGAAGTGCGGAACTTCCACCCATGACCTAACGTCAACCCCGATCTTGTGGAGTAATCTACACAGTATGCTCTGAAAACCGCCAGCGGGGTTTCCCACCTTGCTGGCTAGTTTCGCAGTTTGGCATGAATCCAGGGCTTTCGATGCCGTCCCGTAACCGAGTTCACAGCCGCGAGCTCTTAATCGTTGAGCGCGACCCGGGATGGCTGACCGGACGAGGCGCTCACGGGCGAACACGCACCAGGAGATACCCGGACGGCTATAGCGGGTCCCGGTGGGGGTCCGCTATCGGCCTATATGCCAAACAGCCCAGCGGAAGGGCTACGATCACACAGCCCTACGCCGAGGAATCCACCGTCCGTCCCGAACGACCGACTAGATCATCCGGGACGGAGAGGACTCAGAGCTATTTACGGTGAGTCGGCGGCGGGCAGGGGACATCGTGTGTGGCCACCTGCTGGGTGCCGTCCAGGAACGTGAACTGCGCGGAGAACGGGAAGCCGCCCTTCGGGCACTTGCTCGGAAGCGCGATGCCCTGAGGTTTGTAGGCGACCAGTTTTCCGTGGACACGCTTGTAATAGGTGAGGTGTTCGGGGCCGATCGTCGCTTTGACGTTGATGATCGACACCGGAGGGCCGTTGGTGACACTCGGGATCTGCGGGATCGCCGTATCGAGGTTCCCGCCGAAGGCGCCTTCCCCGGGGAGCAGTTCGCCAGAGAAGACGATCTGCGCGTACACGGGCGCCAGCCCGTTGGCGTAGAACAACACCACGATGTTGCCTTCGTGGGGAGGTCCCATCAGCGCATTGATTTCCGGTATCTCGCGGCCTGCGCCCTGGCCGAACGGCACTTCGACAAACGCGCTGCCGTAGCCGAGATGAGAGTTGGCTGGGCAGCCCGATATGCCTTTGGAGACAAGCGCTTCGGGATTGCAAATCGCCAGTCCCAGCGTTGTCGTGACGTAGTCCATGCCCTTCGGCATGCGCAAGCTGACGTGGGTCAGCGGCGAAGGCAGCCCGCCTGTCGTGCTGCCGATCGTGAAGCCGAACCCGATCGTCGTCGAAGCGCCCAGCTTCTCGGGCGCGAACGACGTCTGCAAGGAGACCGTCTCAGCTGCCTGTGCCACAGCGGATACTCCGCAGAGCACAAGCAGGCAGCTGAGAGCAAGCACCCCAAGCACGAGGGCGCGAGCCCTATGTATCCGTGCTCTGGACAAGATGCCTCCGCTCGCTAGTACGACATGGGTCCGCTCACGTGCACCGTTACGGCGTCGTTTGAGCGTTGGATGGTGCCGCTGAAGCTGAGAGCCGAGGCTTTCGCTTTCGAGTAGGTGCCACTGCCTTTGGTTACCGTCATCGTGCCCGAGAACGACGCGGTCGAGCCGGCCACGTGATAGCTGGCTTTGGCGGCGCCACTGATCGAGCCGCCTTTGGGATAGACCTGCACCTGAGCGGTGACGCTACGGGTCGAGGTGACGTCGAGCTGCAGGTAGAGCGTGCCGCCGAGCGAGCCTTTGGCGGTGCCGCCCTCTTTGAGCACGAGTCCATGTTTGTTTTCCAGATGCAGACTGGCGCTGTCGTTCAAGTCGAGCGTGCGCGCCGCTGTCGCGCGCGGCGCCGCGGCGCCAGCACCGGCCGTGGCAAAGGCCGCGGCTGTCGCGGTGGCGCCAAGCGCAAGCGCGGCGGTTGAGATACGTGCGCGCGCGGACTTGCGCTTGCGCGAAGAGTGATTCCCCATCTTTCCCTCCATATGGCTGTTGATGTCGCGTCCCATTAGAACAGACTCCCCTCCTCTTGCGACCCTGACCAAGCCTAGTCCACATAACGGAAAGGCAGGGTAGTTAGACAATTCTAGTGCATATAGGCCTACGAAGTTCAACCACTCGGAGCCCCCCAAGTTGCGCGGCTTCTTTAGCCACCGCATATGTTGACGGGGAATCTGCCCTAAGGTCACGCCGATGGGCGAGATCGAGCTGAGCTACTGCATAGTCAACACATCCCAGCGCGAGCTGCTGCTGCGCGGGTTGGACGCGCTCGTGCGCGAGCGCGCGAGCTTGCCGTTTGCGAGCGAGGTGCTGGTGCTCGACAACGGCTCGTGCGATGGCTCGGCGCAGGCTGCGCGCGAGCATCCGGCCGTGGACGAGGTGATCGCACTCGGAAAGAGGGAAGGCAAGGCACGCAACGATTCCGAGCTGTTGCGGCGAGCACGTGGGCGGTATGCGCTGCTGCTCAACGAGGACTCCGAGCTGCAGCCAGGCACGACGCTTGCGCTGCACGAGGCGCTCGAGCTGCGCCCCGATGCAGCCTGCGCCGGGGCCAAGCTGCTGCGTCCTCCTGCGGCCGGTATCGCGGCCGGGCAGCACACGTCTCAGGGCACCAAGCCCGGCGTTCAGACGGCTGGGCTCGAACAAGCCTGCGCGTGGCGCTTTCCCACCCCCTTGACCGCGCTCGCCGGCGCCCTCTTCCTGCAACGCATCTACACCGTGCAGAGCAAGGGGGAGCACACACGCGAGGTGGACTGGTGCCAGTCCTCGGCACTGCTCGTCCGCCGCGAGGCAGCCGCGCAGGTCGACTACCTCGACCCGGACTTCTTCGTCTACTCCGACGAGGTCGACTTCGCGCGGCGGCTACGCGACGCGGGCTGGCGCAGCCTGTACGTGCCAGGCGCGACAGCAATCCATCACGAGCAGCTATCGACCGGCTCGGTGCCGGAGCGGCGTATCGTCGAACTGTCTCGCAACCGCGACCTATACATGCGCAAGCATCACACGCCCGCGGCCGCGCGCGCGGTGCGCTGGCTAACGGCTCTCTCCTACGCGGAGCGGGCGCTCGCGGCGCTGGTGCTGCACGGACACTCGGCCAAGCGCTACCGGCGCCACGTCACGGCCACGCTGTTCCCCAGGCGTGGCGAAGGATTGCGTGAGGCGGCCGACGCGTACAACCGCTCCTCCTAATAAAAATCATTTCGGGGAAGACAGCGCCGCATGCGGCGCTGTCCCGGGGCGCACATGTGCGCCCCGGCCGCTCGGCGCATGCGCCGAGCGGGTCACAGAGGTCAAGAGAGGCAAATCAAGCAGCCAGCTCTTCCAGCAACACGCTCACCACGTGCCCATCTAGCTGCGTACCGCTCACTCGCAACAGCTCCTCTCGCGCCTGCGCGCCCGTGCGCGCGGCACGGTAAGGACGGTCGGTGACGATCGCGTCGTAGGTGTCGCAAACCGAGATGATCCGCGCGGCCAGTGGTATCCGCTCGCCCACCAGTCCGTCGGGGTAGCCCTTGCCGTCGATGCGCTCGTGGCTCGAGCGCACCGCGGGAGCCAGGTGCGAGAAGGTGTCGATGCGCTCGACCAGCTCCGCGCCGACGACCGTGTGGCTGCGCATAACGATCCACTCGTCCTCGGTCAGCGGCCCTTCCTTACAGAGGATCTCACTCGGCACGGCGATCTTGCCGACGTCGTGCAGCATCGCCGCGTAGTGCACCTCACGAGCCTGTTTGGCGCTGAGCCCCATGCGCAACGCCACGCGTTCGGCCAGGGTCGCGACGTCGCTACCGTGGCAGGCGGTGTAGTCGTCCTTGGCCTCAACCGTGCTCGTCACGATCGCAAGCGTGTTGGTGAAAGCCTGCTCGATGTCTGAGATCAGCTCGGCCCTGTGAACCGCGGAGCCAAAGCTCGCCGCGATCGCCTCCACCAGCACGGCCTCGGCCTCGCCCAACGCCCCAGGCTCCACGGCCTCGATGTTGAGTATCCCCCAAACCGACCCGTCGACGACGATCGCCACGCTCAGCTCAGAGCGCGGATCGGTCTCCGGGTCGCGCGCAATGTAATCGGGGTCATTGCGGGTGTCGCCCACCAAAGCCGTCAAGCCCGAGCGGGCCACACGTCCGTTGACGCCCTCCCCTACCGACTGCTCCACGATCAGAAACTCCGTCATCACCTCGGCCAGCGGTCCACGGCCGGCCATCAAGCGCAGTATCCCGTTCTCGTCGAGACGTTGCACGGCCGCCAGATAGAAGGCGAAGGTCTCGTGCAACTCATCGACGACCAGTTGCGCCATCTCCTCGACATCGCGCGTGGCGGCCAGCCGCGCTGTCAGCCTGGCCGCCGCGCGCAGCTGAGAGCGCAGGTAGGCAAGCTCACCGGCCGCCGCGATACTCTGCACGCGCTCGTCGGCGCGGTAGCGCCGCAGAGCCTCGGCCCTGCGCGCAAGCTCACGCCTGCCCGCCGGTCGGGGTGGATTAACGGTGGACTCACGCACGCGGGCGGAATCGGCTGAAAAGCCGCGTAGCTTGAGTTTTTTGCGCATCAACGCGCCCAGATTCGTCAAATCATCGTCCCCGCCAGAATCGATCCAGGGGGATGAACAGGCAGAATCAAATGTCTCTGAGCGAGTCCTCGGCATATGCCTCGGCGTCGCCGTGACCACGGCGGAAAGCTGTCACCCGCCTACGTCCGTCGAGCACGAGCGTGCGCGCCTGCTCGCGCTCGTTGGGCGCAAAGAAGCGCGTCAGGAATAGCAGTGCCGGTATCAACAACAGCCAAAGCACACGCAATAGAAATCCCGAAAAACCCGCCGTCGGCAGCAGCAGCTCGCCTGAAACCGCCACACCGGCGAGGATCGCCGTCAGCCAACCGAGGCGGCGCCACTCGAAATCCACGGCGAATACGTTGCGAGTCAGCAGGTGCATGATTACCACCATCGCCACGTAGGCGCCGCAAAGCGCTATGCCCGCGCCGGCAAGGCCGAGGTCGAGGCCAGAGCTCGGTACGAGCACCAGCAGTAGCAGTACGTTGACCGCGAGCCCGGCGGCCGCGGCGGGAATGTTGCGCTGCATCACGCGTGCCCTGCCGGTGATCACGATCATCACCTGATAGAGCCCGTACAACGTCCAGCCCAGCGCCAGCCAGGGCAGCGCCGTGTGCGCTCCGAAGTATTCGGGGTGGGCCAGCAAGCGCACAAGCCAGCGGCCCAGCAACGCAACCGCGGCGACAACCACACCCGTGGCCAGCACGAAGTAGGTGGTGACGAGCGAGTACAGCTTCGAGGCCTCCATGTCGCTGTCGATCGAGTACGCAAGCGGCGGCCACGCATACTGGAAGCCGCGCACGAACACGAACACGACCGTCGCCAACTGCACCGCGATCGCGTATTCGCCGGCGGCCCCGTGGCTGACGACGCGAAAGAGGTACAGGCGATCGAGAACCTGCAGCGCGTACACGCTCGCGTCCGCCGGCACCGTGGGCAGCCCGAAGCCGAGCATCGCGCGCAGGTCGGCGACGTGCACGCGCAACGAGAAGCGCCTGCGCAAAACCCACCAGAGGCCGAGCACGACAAGCGCGCTCGCGCCGAAATTGCCGAGCAGCAGGCCGCGCGCACCCTGGCCCGCGAACACGACGAGCGCGATCGTGAACGCGACCGTCATCGCCACGTTGGCCCCGGAAGCAAACATGTAAGCGCGAGCGCGCTCGTCCACGCGCAGCTGCGCGTAGGCCATCTCGATGTTCGTAAAAGCCCACAGCCCGAGGATCGCGCAGTCCATCAGCAGCGGATCGTCGTTGCCGAGTATCAACCGCGACAGTCCGCCGGCAAACGCAACGCAGATCAGCGACACGACCGTCGTGGTCCAAGCAACCGTTGCGGTCGCCGTGCGCGCGATGCGCATGCGGCGCTCCTGATCCTCGTCGGTGAAGTAGAAGCGCACGAACGCCTCGCCCACGCCGAGGCGCAGCACGATACTCGCCAAGATCACGCTCGTCAGCAGCAGGTTGTACGCGCCGTAGGCATCCGTGGACGCGTGGCCCGTGTACAACGGCAGCGTGATCACGGCTATGCCCTTGGCGACGATTTCCGCTGCCTGGTAGGCAGCGCCCGTCGTTATCAGCCGCTTCAGGTAGCCAAGCACCAGCAAGAACCTAACGGCCGCGCCGACGTACGACCTCGCCGGTTCTGCCTTTCACGCTTGCGCGAAGCAGCGACCACCAGCCAGCGCCACCGGCACTTCACCCTTGCGAGGCTGCCGGCGACACGGTGTGGGTCTCGGGCGTGCGCACCTCGCCGTCGCGCACGAGACTCCCGCTCCGCGCCAGCGCAAACGCCACCCCGAGTCCAAGCAGCGTCCAGGTCAATGGGTCCTCGAGGAAGTCTGCGTAAACCCAGGTGTGCAGCACGAGCGCCGCAAAGCAGGCGGCAATGGCGATCCGCGGAGGCGAGCGGCCCGCGCCGCGAAACAACGTCACGAGCGCCGTCAGAATCAAAGCCACGTACAGCGCCAGGCCGACGATTCCCTGCTCGGCCGCGATCGTTACGGGAATCGTGTGAGAGGCCGACACGGCGTTCGCTGCCGTGCCTCCTTCATGGCGGCGGTACTCCGTTTCAAACGAGCCCGAACCGTACCCGCCGAGCGGCCGATCGACGAACAGTTCCAGTCCGCCCGTGACCAGTTTTGCGCGGCCACTCGTCGCGTTGTTGGCCGAGCCGCTTGACCCCTTCAGACCGAAGTGCAAACTCGATGGGGCAACGAGCACAAACACCGCCGCGATCGCGGCCAGCGCGACCGACACGTATACGGTGCCACGCACGTCCCAGCGCCAGGCGGCCAGGATCGCCAGGCCAAGCAGCAGCGCCGCAATGCTCGACTGCGAGAAGCTCGTCACAAGCCCGGCAAGCAGCCAGCCGAGGATCGCCGCGCCCCACAACTGGGTGCGTTTTTCACGACTCCAAAGCACGACGGTGCTCACGGCGATCATCACGAGCGCCAGAAAGCGGCCGTAGATGCTCGGGTCGAAGAACAGCGAGTTGACCCTGAAGTAGTTGTCGTACTCGTTCGCCGCCACCACCTTCGGGTTCAGGAACAGGGCTTTGCGGTAGTACTCGATGAAGCCGACACCGGCGAAGAGGACGGCGAGCGTCACCGCCGCGGCCAGGCACGTGAGCAGCAACGCTCGCGTCCATGGCGCCTCGCGCAACAGCACGTAGAGCAGCCCAAACGGTATGTAGAAGAACAGAAGGTTCTCCGCCCCCTTGCCCGGATCCGAGGAGTAGGCGATCTGCAGCGTGTATAGACCGACCGCGGCGAGCAGCAGCCAGTCGAGCAGCATCGGCTTGCGTGTGGAGTCGTAGCCGCCGGGGCGACCCAGCAGGCGAGGCAGCAGATGCGCAAGCACCCCGGCGGCTACAACCGCGTACAGCGGCAACAGCAGGTTCACGGTGCGCCCGTCGGCCGAGATCGGCAGCCTGAACGGCAGCGCGATCACCGCAAGCAGCGGGAAGGCCCGCGGATCGCGGCGCATCACGAGCGTCAAGCCCGCGATCACGAGCAGCGCGGCAAGCACGACGCCGCCGAGCACGGGCGCACTGGGCAGGGTCGTGGCGGTCACGAGCGCCGTCCCCAATGCGTGCGCAAGACGCGCAGAGGGGCTAGGCGGGATTGCGATGTCACGAAAACGCTATGCCCCGCGCGTGCACCGGCGGCAGCCATATTTTGACGGTCCAGCCGACACCGACTCACGGTCCCACCAACTTGAACGTGTGCGGGAACGGCACCGAGCGGTCTTCTTTGCGCAGCTCCACACGCACGCTGTATTCGCCGGGCGCGGCAAGCGCCC
Organism: Solirubrobacteraceae bacterium; assembly: GCA_036266805.1. Lineage (GTDB taxonomy): Bacteria > Actinomycetota > Thermoleophilia > Solirubrobacterales > Solirubrobacteraceae > Palsa-744. Next base: position 125,827 of record DATAXK010000014.1, on the reverse strand, counting down.
CACGGTTGTGAGGCACCAATGTCGTGTACCCGTCCGCCTTGCGCAGCACGGAATAGCCACGAGCCGACCCCTCACGGCCGTTCCAGCGCAGCGACAGGGTTTTGTAGCGGCCCACCGGCAGGTTCCGCACGAGGGTGGCCACCATTTCACCAGAAGAGCCTTCGACGACCACGGTCACCCGATCCGCTTTCGCGAGCTTGAAAGCGATGTGCTCTTCGCGCGATTCGCCGTTCGAGGCGGGCGCGATCACGCGTGTCAGCTTCGCTTCCTGGACAAGCGTCGGGGTGTGCTTGAGCCGCTGCGTGATCAGCAGCGCCAAAAAGCAGCCGATCACGAGCAGCGCGAATATGATCCGCGCCAAGCGCTCCCCCTGGCCGCTGTCGGCGCTCCGACCTAGCGCCCCGGCGCGTGCGCCGCCCCCATCGACCGGCATCGGAGCGTCGCCGGCTTGCGCGCCGCTCAAGCGTCGCCGTCCCGGGCGAAGCGCTCGACCGTGTCAGAGCGCAATCCCAAGCGCAACGTCTCCAACGAAAGCACGTCCTCAGGCGCGATGTTGCCGAGGTTGCACTCGCTGCCAAAGCGGTGTAGCAGCCACACTTGCTGCTCGCGTTGCGGCGCCTCGAAGATCAACCGATCGGCGTCGATTGCGTGCACGATCTCATCGATCAGACCAGTGCGCACCTCGCCGTCCGCACGATAGATACCCGCCGTGCCCGACTCGCGGGCCTCGGCGATCACCTTCCATGCGCCGGCCTCCAGGTCACGTTCGATCTGCTCCACCCAGACATAGGGAGCCATGATGAAATCGGCGTCCTTGCTTCCCACCTCCGAGAGCACCGTGAATTCGCCCGCGAGTGTGCGGATCAAGTGAGCCTTGACCTCGGGCTCGAGCGAAATCGTCCCGTCGGAGATCTCCACGTGACGCAGCCCCAACTCGTGCAGCCAAGCGATCAACCCCTCCACACGCCCCTGCTTGATCGCGACCTCGGTGAGCGTCCCACCAAGCACCACCGGAATCCCGTGCGCCGCATAGCGCTCGAGCTTGGGCTTCAAGTTCGCTGTCACGAGCGCCGTGCCCCAGCCGAGCTTGACGATGTCGACGCTGTCGCCCACCGTCTCGATCAGACCGTCCACCTCGGCCACCGACAGACCGCGATCGATCACATGCGTGATGCCGCGCTCGCGCGGCTTGGGTGAGCGCGCCGGCACATCCAGGAAGCCGGCTGTCGCGCGATCTGGATCCACTTGCGGGGCGCTCACTGACCGCTTGAGGCGGCGCCTTCCGCGACACCGCCGGCGCCGGAGCCTTCGCCGGAAGCGCCGGAACCCGAGGCCGCCCCGCCGCCACCCGCTTCGCCGCCGGTCGCTGCGGCCGATTCGCCGGTGCTCTGGGCGCCGCCGCCGCCGAGCCGCGCGGCCTGATCAACGCCGGCGAGCACGACCACCGTCGCCGAGCTGACCAGCGATGCGGTACTCGCTTCCATCGGCTTCACCTGGGTCACGTCGAGCGCTTTTGCCACCGCCTGCCCATCGGCGCGATGACCGGAGGTGTACTGGACCACCGTGGTGGCGTGCGTGCCTGGCGGCACCGCCGAAGAGGCTTCCGCATGTGTATACCCGCTCTGCTGCAGATCGGCCGCCAGATGGTGGGCGAGACCGTTCGTGCTGGTCCCGTTGAGAACCGCGACGTTGACTTCGCTCGGGTTGGAGGCAGGAGCAGGTCCGCGCGTATGCGCGACCGTCGAGTGCACGGGAGGCTGTGTCGCCGTCGAGCTCGGTTTGCTCCCGCCTTTCAGCGCCGACACCGCCAGCACGACCACCGCCACAGCCAGGACCACACCACCCAGGATCAGCAAGGTCATACGGCCGGCGGAGCGCTCCTGCTTGAAGTACTTCGGGCCGGAGCCTGCCGGCGCGCCAGGCGCCCGTGCGGCCGCAACTCCTGAAACGGTCTCCTCCCCCCCGCGCGCGGGGGGAGCTGGCTTGCGAGTGCCCGGCTCTGCCCCCCTTGATCCACCCGGCACAGGTGGGCTCGCGACCGCGCGGGAAGCAACTGGGCGAGCCGCCGCCACAGGCGCGGACGGGCCTGACGCCGCGGGTTGAGCCCTCTGGGCCGCGGCGGCGGCGGCGGCTGGCGGCACAGCCGCCGCGGCCCCTGCCGCGGTCGATGCCGGCACACCAGGCGGCGCCGGCGCGGAGGGAGATGGCGGTAGAGGTGAGCGTGCGACGGGACCGCCGGCACGCGCGGCAGCCGTCGCGGGGGCCGTCGCGGACTGCTCAGTATCCCGCGACGCCACGGAAGCAGGCTGATCGCGCTCGGCCGCGAGGGCCGCCTCGGGCGTGGCCGATCCCGCACCATTTGCGGCGGACTGCTCGACGCTGGGCACAGGTGCACTCGGCACAGAGGAAGCGGCCAAAGGCGTGCCGGGTTGTGAGGAACTGGCTTGGGCGGCACCGGCCGTCGCCGCGTCGGGTAGTGGGGAGCTGGCTTGGATGGCACCGGCCGTCGCCGCATCGGGTTGAGCAGCGCTTGGCTGGGCCGCATTTGGCTGAGCGCCGCCGGCAGTGGCGGGATTGGCTTGAGCGGGACCCGGCGCGGCTGGATTGGCCGGGCCAGCCACCAGGGGGTTGGCGACTGCCGGGTCGGCAGGATTGGCCGAGCCGGGCTCGGGCTGCGCGCCGATCTTCCCAGCCGCCACCGTGGCGTTCACAGCCGTGGACACCGGCGCGCTGACAAGCGGCGTCTTGCGCGGCACAACACGCGCCCCAGCGGCCCCGGCAGCCGCGGCGGCGGCCGGCACACCCGTGCGCTGCATGCGAGCAGCGGCCTCTGTGCTGACGCGCTGCTCCATCTCGGCAGCGCGCTCGGGGGCGCGTCCGGCCCACTCGCGCAAGCGCTTCATCTCACGAGCCTGGGAGAAGGCAAGCAACGACAGCAGCGCTATCCCCAGCAGCGCCGCGAAGCCGGCGATCGCGCCGACTTTGGTAAAGGAGCTCGTCAGCGAGAGGGCGAGCGGCAGCGCGTTCACGGCGTACACGTTCTTAGAGGGGAACTCATGGCTCCCGGGAGTCTATGAGGGGCGCAGGCGCCTCAGCGCCGTGTCCGGAGCCGAGCCGCGTACCCTGAGCGCCGTGCCCAGAGACGTCCGAGAGCTCGGCGCGCACGGTCGAGAGCTCCGCCACCTTTGCGGCAAGACCGGCTGCATCGCCCTCGAACACCAGCAGCCCGATCTCATCGAACATCGCTTCCACGGTCTCCGGCGAGAGCGGTTCGCGTCCAGCGAGCATGATCTTCTCGGCCTTGGTCGGGCGCGGCTGCTCGTAGCGGTTGAACAGTTCCTCGTGCAACTTCTCGCCGGCGCGCCTACCCACGACCTCGACCGCCACGTCGCGATCGGGATCCAGCCCCGAGAGCTCAATCATCGCGCGCGCCAAGTCCACGATTCGCACAGGCTCGCCCATGTCCAGCACGAACACGTCCGCGCCACGATCGCCGTCGGATACGAGCGAGCCCGAACGGATGATCAGCTGCACCGCCTCGGGAATCGTCATGAAGTAACGCGTCATGCGCTCGTCAGTGACGGTCACCGGGCCGCCACGCTCGATCTGGCGCCGGAAGATCGGCACGACGCTACCCGATGAGCCAAGCACGTTGCCGAAGCGCACAGCCGCATAGCGAGTGCCGGCAAAGCGGGCCGTAGCCGCCTCCAGCGCGAACTCCGCCAGCGCCTTGGAGGCGCCCATCACCGTCGCCGGCGCAACCGCCTTGTCGGTGGAAACAAGCACGAAGCGACGGGCGCCCATCTCCCCGGCCACGTGCGCGACGACGCGTGTGGCGATCGCGTTGTTGCGCACCGCCTCGACTGGATTGGACTCCATCAGACCAACGTGCTTGTAGGCGGCGGCGTGGAACACGACGGTGGGACGATGCTCGGCGAATATCTCGCGCATACGCTCGTCCTCCTTGCAGTCGGCGAGCACCGCCGCCAGCACCGATGGTTGCACGTGGCGCTCGTCCTGCAGCTCTCGCTGGATCTGAAAGAGGTTGTCCTCGGCGTGGTCGAGCAGCACGATTCGGCGCGGCCCGACGCGCGCGATCTGGCGGCACAGCTCCGCGCCGATCGAACCACCGGCGCCTGTCACGAGCACGGTCTCGCCGGCCAGATAGGCGCCAACGCGATCGAGCTCCATCACGACCGGCTCGCGCCCGAGCACGTCCTCCACGCGCACCTCGCGCACCTGCCGGGATATCCCGGCCTGGTCTTGGAGCAGCTCGAACACCGTCGGCAGCGTGCGCACGGGCACCGCCCGGAGCCGGCACTCGCGCACCACACGCGCGCGCGTGGTGCCCGGCGCGGAGGGGATCGCGATGATCACTTCGTCGGGCTCAGACTCGTCCAGGATGCGTGGCAGGTCGTCTTCGGTGTTGCCACGCACCTTCACACCATCGATGCGCAAACCGTGCTTGCGCGCGTCGTCGTCGAGGAAGCCGACCGGTTGCAAGCCGAGCTCGCGGTTGCGCAAGATCTCTCGCAGTACGAGCCGGCCACCGTCGCCCGCGCCGACGATCAAGACATTGCGCTCGCTGCGCCCGCCGGCGCGAAAGCCTCCGAGCGGACGCCGCTCGTAAAGGCTGCGGGCGATGACGCGAACTCCGATCAGGAGCAGCAGCGACAGCAGGAAGAACAGCGCGATCACGCCGTCGGGCAGCTCCAGCGCGGTCGTACTCGAGCTCGCGTCGGCGCCTTGCCCGGCAGCCGCCCCATGATGGGCGAGCAGATGGGGAATCTGCACAGGGCGCACGACAGCCACGCCGACCACCGCCAGTAGAACGATCACGACGACCGCGCGCGCCACCGCCTCGTAGTCGCGTTGGCCTGAATAGCGCCAGCGACGCTGGTAGACGCGGGAGAGCGTCAGCACCACGAGACTGCCGCCGAGCACCCACCAGAAGGTGCGATCGAACAGCTTCTCGTAGCGGAGCCTCTCGTCGCGTCCGGTCTGCCCATTGCCGAAGCGCAACTCGAAGGCAAGCCAATAGGCAAGCGCGACGAGCGCGCCGTCTAGCGCGAGCCTCGGTAGCGAGTGCCGGGTCAAGGACAAGGCCGGCGCACTGATCCGTCGGCGCATTGGCCTTGATTCTAGGGTGTCTCAGGGCGTAAGTGGGGCAAGCAGCAAGTCGACTAGCCGTCGTGGGTCGCGCCTGGTTCGCGGTGGCTGCTCCGCGGGGTCACGCTTGGCCAGGTCGAGTTGCTCCGCGCTGCTCAGCTTGCGCAGGCGCCCTTCGCCGATCAGGCGCTCGTCGACCGCCCCCAGGCGACCCTCGAAGGTGGTGTAGACGGGGGTGCCGAGCGCCACGGCCTCGCGGTTCATCGTGCCCCCGGCCGAGATGACCAGATCGGCGAAGGCGATCAAAGACTGCGCGTCGATGGCCCGCTCGGGCACGGTAAAGCCCTCGACGCCGCGCAGCTGTGCGCGCTGGTCAGCCGTACGCGGCAGCACGACCGACTGCACCCCCTGTTCATGGGCAGCCTCGCGCAGACGCGTGAGCACGGCGGCGAACAGGTCGTTCTCAAAGCGGTGGTACAGCGACACCTCCGGGGGAGTCCGAACGACCACAAGCGGTCGGTCGCGGTCGATCGCAAGCTCGCCAAGCATTGCCTCGTCAGGCTCGAAGTCGGCAAGGTAGTACTCCTCCTTGAGTCCAACGTAGGGGTGAATCTTGCCCTTCGCGCCGTAACGATCCAAGCGCTCTGGCGGGATCGCGTCGGGCACAACGACGGCCTGCGCGAGACGACAGTTGACGTGGTGCTGGACCGCCGCCCACTCGTAGTCGAATGTCGTCGAGCAGGGAATCCGCAGCAGCCTCGCCGCCACGCTGATGTCGTTGGAGCCGTGACCGATGGCGATGTCGAAGTGGCCCCGGCTGGAGTCCCGCCGCGCCCAGCGCACGAGTGCCGTCGAGCGGCTGACTAGTCCCACCGCCTTGTCGGACAGACGTTCGCCGCGGTGATGGCCGATGGCAATGTGGTCGATCGCAAAGCGGTCCAGCAGCTGCAGCGTCTGCGCGAAGTCACGCGCGGTCACGCGCACTTCATGCCCGTCGGCGCGCAATATCTCGATCACCGGCCGCATGACGAGCACGTGCGGGCTGTTGGTCAGGTCGATCCACACGCGCATGAGTTTCAGGAAGGTATCGTTGCGAGCACATGGCCCACGTGCTCGTCCTCGCCTCGGTCTCAGAATCGCTGGTCAACTCGATCTCGCACTTCGTGCGCGACGCGGGGCTACCGGGCATCTTTGCGTTGATGGCGATCTCGAGCGCCTGCATCCCGATTCCCTCCGAGGTGGTGATGCTATTCGCCGGCTTTGCCGTCGCGGACCCCACGCAAAGCGCGGCGCACCACCACATGACGATGACCGGGGTCGTGCTGGCGGGATTGCTCGGCACGATGGTCGGCTCGTGGGTCGCCTATGGCATCGGACGCGGCGGTCGCCTGGAGCTATTCGAACGCCACGGCGCCAAGTTGCACATGGGGCCCGCCCAGATACAGAGGGCCGACCGGTTCTTCCAGCGCTACGGCGAGCAGACGGTGCTGTTCGGGCGCATGATCCCACTGGTGCGCGCCTTCGTGTCGCTGCCCGCGGGCGTATCGCGCATGCCGCTGGGGCGCTTCACCGTGTTCTCGTTGCTCGGCACGGTCCCTTGGGTGCTGGCGCTGGCGTTTGCCGGACATGCCCTCGGCAGCGACTGGACGACCGTGCGCAAGGGCTTTGAGTACGTCGACTACGCGATCGTCCTGCTGATCGTCGTTGGGATCGTCTACGCGGTCATGCGCCGCCGCTCACGCCCGCCGGCCACAGTGGCCGAGGAGAGCGAGCCCGCGGCCGACGTCAGTTGAGGCGCGCCGGGACGCCGGGATCCATGCGTGAGCTGCCTTTGCGCCACGCAGCGATCCTCGGCCTGCTACACGGCCCAACCGAGCTGCTGCCGATCTCCTCTTCGGCGCACACCACGCTCATCCCCTGGTTGGCCGACTGGCCTTACGAGGAGCTCGACCCAAGCCTGCGCAAGTCCTTCGAGGTGGCGCTGCACGCGGGCACAGCACTCGCGCTGCTCCTACGTCCGCCGCACGAGCGCCAAGGCATGAGGCGAGGCTTTCTGGTCGCGGCGTTGGCGCCACCGGCGCTTGCCGGCTACATGCTGGGGGGCCAGATCGAGCGGCGCCTCGGCGCACCAACCAAGATCGCCTACGGCTTGCTGGCAGGATCGGCGGCGATGGGGGGCGTGGAGGTCTATAAAAAGTGGCATGCCCCCCGCGCGCGCGGGGGGCATCGCCATTTTGAGAGCAATACAACCCCCGCAAAGATCGACGCCACACGGCCAACCACAAGCGATGGGCTGGCACTGGGAGTGGCCCAAGCGCTGGCGCTGATGCCTGGCGTGTCGCGCAGCGGGGCGACGCTGGCCGCCGCCAGGGCACGCGGCTTCTCGCGCCAGGATGCAGACCAACTCTCCTGGACGGTGGGACTGCCGGTGATCGCCGGCGCCACCCTGTTGCAGGGCACACGCCTGGCACGCCAGCAGGCACGAGCAGACAGGTCGCGTGCAACGGCGATGGCGCTGGCCGTGGGCGCGGCGAGCGCATTCTCCTCGACGCTCGCCAGTTCGAAGGCGCTCAATCGACGCAGGCGCGCGCGACTGCTACCGGCCTGTATCGCCTACCGAGGTGCACTGGCCGCTCATGTGATCCGGTGCATGCGCGATAACACCTCCTAGCACGCCCCTTCAATCCCAAAAACTGACAGCCAGCACTCTCCGAGGCGAGCGTTGGCATACTCAGGCATTCGAGGCTCAACTGTGAACAGCGCCATCCTTGGCACCACACTCGGCGGTCGCTACCGCCTCGACGAGCAGATCGGGCACGGCGGTATGAGCACCGTCTACCGTGCGTTCGACACCGTGCTCGAACGCGAGGTCGCGATCAAGTTGATGCACCGCGAGATCGCCTCAGACTCGGGCCAGCTGGAGCGCTTTCGACGCGAGGCGCGGGCTGTGGCGCAGCTCAACCATCCGCACATCGTGACCGTGATCGACGCGGGCGAGTGGGACGTCGGCGACAGTACGGGGGCGGCGGACGGCGAGACCAGCGGAACTCCATACATCGTGCTCGAGCACGTCGCCGGCGAGACGCTCAAGGATCTGATCCGTCGCGACGCACCGTTGGACGTGCCGACGGCGCTTGCCTACGGGATCGAGATGGCACGGGCGCTCGGCGCCGCGCACCTGCGGGAGATCGTCCACCGCGACGTCAAGCCGCAGAACGTGCTGCTCGGCGGAGAGGGCGGCGCGAAGATCACCGACTTCGGCATCGCGCGCACGCTAACCGAGGAAGGGCTGACGATGGACGGGCGCGTGCTCGGCACCACCGACTACGTCTCTCCAGAGCAGGCCTTGGGGCAGCCGGTCACCGGCCAGTCAGACGTTTACTCGCTCGGCGTGGTCCTCTACGAGATGCTGACCGGCTCAGTCCCATACAAAGGCTCCTCGCCGGTGGCGGTCGCGATGATGCACGTGCGCGAGGAGGTCCCAGACGTGCAGCTGGCGCGGCCCGAGGTCTCGGCCGCGACGGCGGCCGTGGTCGAACGCGCGACCGCCAAGGACCTCGAGCGGCGCTACCCGGACATGGCGGCCATGATCGCCGACATGGAGGAGGCGCTGGCGATCGAGACAGCCCGCTCGGGACAGACGACGGGCGAGGTGACCGCCGTCCTGCGCACCCTGCACTCGCCGGCCAGACGACTGCTGCCGTGGCGACTGCGCCACCCGGCGCGCTGGGCGATCTCGCTGATGTTGTTTGCGGCGATCGTCGCACTCGTGCTGGTCGCGCTGGCGGGCCATACGCACAGCGGCACCGGCGTGGCGCCGGATGTGCACTCGAGCGCAGGCGTCACGCCTGTCGTGCTCAAACAGGAAGCCGCCAGCTCATACAACCCGTTCGGCACCGGGCCAGAACACGCCGAAGACGTGGCGAGCGTCATCGACGGCGATCTCACGACCTCGTGGAGCACCGAGCACTACATCGAAGGCAACCTCGGCAAGCCAGGCCTCGGCGTCTCGCTCAACGCCGCCCCAGGCGTGGCCGCGCGCGCGGTCGAGATCCAAACGCCCACTCCAGGTTTTCGAGCAGGCGTGTACGCCGCGACCGGTGTGCCCGCCTCCACCCCGGCCAGCAGCGGCGAGAACCTCACCGCCCTTGGCTGGACACAACTAGCTCCGGCACGCACGATCGGTGCACGCACGACGATCGCGATCAACCCGGCACACACGGTCTACCGCTACTACTTGGTCTGGATCGTCCAGTTGCCTGCGCACAGCGAAACCGCGCAGATCTCTGAGATCACCTTGTTCAAGTAGCCGCGGAGCCGTCGCGCGCGACCTGTGACGGCAAACGACTGGGACCTAGCCGGGTCCAAGTCCGCGCGCCGTCGTGCGCGACGGCCGTGCACAAACTTGGCAACAGCACTATCCGTTGGCGGGTGGCGTCCCGGGCGCGGGCGTCGCCGGCGTGGTCGGGGTTGTCGGGGTGGTGGTAGTGGTCGAGGTCGAGGTGGTCTGCTGAGCGAGCACGCCGACGGCAATCGTCACTTCGCCGCCCTTGGACAACTTGTGGCCGGCAGCCGGGCTCTGCTGCACGACTGTCCCCACCTTGCTCGGTTCGGTGACGGTGCGCTGCACGGTATGCGAAGTCAGGTCGGCGGCAGTGAGCGTAGCGACCGCCTGCGCTTCGCTTTGGCCGACGAGCGAGGGCACAACCGCTTGCTTGAGCGCTTGCGCCACCACGATCGTCACCTGTCCTCCGACCCGCAACGACGCGCCCGCCGCCGGAGACTGCGAGATCACGGTGCCAGGCGTTGGTTCGGCCACTTCACGCTTGATCACCGTCTCTTTCAGTCCGACGGCCGCAAGCGCCGCGGTCGCCGCGGCCTGCGATTCGCCCGTCACTTCAGGCACGCTGGCTTCCTGGGGTCCAGAGGACACGTATACCGTGACGGGGCTGCCGTGTTGAACCTCGATGCCGGCGGCCGGGTTGGTGGAAATCACCAAGCCCTTTTCGATGCTGCTGCTCGACTGGTTCTGGACGGTCGGCCGGAAGCCCTTCTTGCGCAGGATCTTCAACGCTTCGTCGCTCGTATTGTGGGTGACGTCGGGCAGTCCGAGAGTTTCCGGCCCGGAGGACACGTAAACGCTCACGCGCGAGCCCTTCGCGACGAGCGTCCCGTGAGGAGGCGTGGTGCCCACCACGAGGCCGTTCGCGACATCCGCGTTGGAGGTCAATAAGACCACCGGTGCCAGGCCGGCTCGCTGCAACGACGTCACCGCCGCCGGCTGCGTCTCACCGGTCACTTCCGGCACGCTCACGCGGCCCGCCTTCGACCCTGGCAAGAGCAGCAACAGCAGCACGCCCGCAACGATCGCAAGCGCCGCTATGCCGGCGGCGATCCACCACGCACGCTTGCGTTTGCGCGCGTCGTCCTCGGGCGAGTGCGTCTCCTCGGGTGGTAGCGGCGGCACGACCAGGGCGGCGGCTGCCGCCATCTGCGTAGGCGGGACACCGTTGAAGGCGGGAGCTGGAGCCGGAGAGATGCCTTCACGCGCTTGCTGAAGCGCGGCGATGAACTCGTCGGCACTCGCAAAGCGCGCCAGAGGATCCTTGGCCAGTGAGCGCATCACCACCGCGTCGAGCGCCGGCGTCACTTCGGGATTGCGCTGGCTCGGCGGAGTCGGCTCCGCCGAGACCTGCTTGAGCGCGATCGTCACGGCCGACTCGCCCTCGAAGGGCACGCCGCCGGTGAGCAGCTCGTAGAGGACGACGCCGACCGCGTACAGGTCGGAGGTCTCGCCGACCGCGTGACCTTGAGCCTGCTCGGGCGAGAGGTACTGGGCCGTGCCCATGATCGAACCCGTCAGGGTCATGTCCGAGGCGCCCGCGCGCGCGATCCCGAAGTCGGTGACCTTCGCGCGCCCCTCCTCGTCGAGGATGACGTTGTGGGGCTTGATGTCGCGATGGATGATCCCGCGGCGGTGAGCGAAGCGCACGGCAAGCAGGATCTGCACGACGATGTCGGTCGCATCGGATGGCGACAGGGGCCCGTGCTCGCGCACGACCGCCTTCAGCGAGCGCCCGGGCAGATACTCCATGGCGATGTAGTAGGTGCCGTCCCACTCCCCTCGGTCGAACACCGCGACAACGTTGGGGTGCGATAGGCCGGCGGCACTCGAGGCCTCGCGACGGAAGCGCTCGACGAACTCCTGATCCTCGGCAAAGCGATGGTGCAGCAGCTTCAGCGCCACCTGCCTGCCGAGCAGCGTGTCGTGGGCCAGGTACACATCGGCCATCCCGCCAGAGCCGAGTCTCGCGGAGACGCGATAGCGACCGTCGATGACCGTGCCTGCCTCGATCGCGCTCATTTCGCGCGGGCCCCCTGGAGTTCGGTATGTATGCGCAATTGGCCGTACCTAGAAACCAACTGGCTGTCAGGGTCAAACATGGAGCAACGCTTCCATCACTTGCTTTGCCACAGGCGCGGCGAACGTGGCGCCCTGCCCCGGAACACCCTTGAGCGTCACCGCAACCGCGACCGTCGGTTTCTGGGCAGGCGCGAACGCGATGAACCAGACGTTGTTGATCGCCGTGCCGATCTGGGTTTCGGCGGTACCCGTCTTGCCGGCGACCCGTACGCCGGGAATCTGTGCGCTGGTGCCGGTCGCGCCCGGACTGTAGACGACCGCTTCCATCATTTCAGTGACGGCCGCGGCGGTCGAGCGCTTCATTACCGCCGACTGCACTTTGGGAGCGATGCGCTGCAGCACATGCCCGTCCGGTTCGACGATCGAGGAGGTCAGGTGGGGGACCATCAGCGTGCCGTGATTTGCGACGGCGGCAGCCACCTCGGCCATCTGCAGCGGTGTCACCTGGAGCTTGTCCTGGCCGATACCCATGCGACCCACATCGACGTATGTGCTGGTTGGCGCGATCAACCTTCCGTTTAGGTACTCGCCGCTGGCGGACATCTCCTTCGCCGGGTAATCCAACTTCGGCTTGTGGTCGAAGCCGAAGCGGCGCATGTAGCGCGCCATCGTGGCCTTGCCGAGGCGCTCAGCCACCTGGGCATAGACCGTGTTCACCGAATGAGCCAGCGCTTCGGTGAGCGTGATCTCGCCGAAGCTCTCGTCGTTGTCGTTTTTCAGCGGAAAGCCAGAGACGAGCAGTCCGTTGCGTCCACTCAAAGTCGATTCCGGAGTGAACTGCCCCGTGTCGATCGCGGCGGTGGCGGTCACAACCTTGAACGTAGAGCCCGGGGCGTAGCCATACTGGACGGCGCGGTTCAAAAGCGGTGCGCCGGACTGGCGCTCGATCTTCTCGTAGCCGCGACGTGAAGCGGCCGCGTTCGCGTCATAGCTCGGCGTGGAGGCCATCACCTCGACCGCTCCGGTGCGCGGGTCGAGCGCCACGACCGCACCTTCGTGGCCACCAAGAGCGCTGATGGCGGTCTGCTGAGCTGAGGGCTGCAGCGTTGTCACGACCGTGTTGCCCTGTGGCTTGCGCCCTTGCAACTGGTCGAGGATGCTCTGCACGCTGGTGGAGCTCTCACCGTCAAGCGCGGCGTTGCGGTAAAGCTCCAGGCCGACCTGCCCGCGTTCGATGAAGGAGTAGCCGACCGGCGCGGTGAACTCGCTCCCCCGCGGGTAGCTACGCGAGTAGGTGCCTTCGTCCCCCCGCACGCTGTGAGCCAGCACGGCACCGTTTGCCGCAAGGATCGGGCCGCGGTCGATCCGCTCCTGCTGGAGCAGACCGCGCACGTTCAATTCGCTTGTGCGAAGCGAAGAGGCTTCAAAGACAGTCCACCGCGAGGTGAAGGCAATCAACACCGCAAACAGCAGCACCACAAGGCCATACAAGCGGACGATTGGACGGTTCACGCGCGAGCCCCCCCGTCCGAGCCTTTCCGGGGACGGGCGGCGGTATCGACTGTCGAGGCGGTAAGCCGGCTCATCCTTCGCTCAGCTGCCCAAGTTCGAGCTCGCGCATCAGTTCGGCGGCGTCGCCTTCGGAGCGCAGCGAATGGTCGAGCAGCGCCTGGCGATGGGTGGGCACGATCGTCGAGGCGCTCACGCCGGAGACGTAATCGCTCGTGTACAGCTTGATTTTGCCCGGGAGTTCGTAGGGCAGCCCGTTGTACATGGTCACCAGTCCACGCTGGTTGGTGCCGATGAAGTAAACCGACTGCAACGCCAGGTACGCCGCCGCCGCCAGCAGGCCGGCGACGATCGACAGCACTACGAGTGCGCGCACGCGGCGAAGGCGTCTGCGCAGACGAGCGCTTTTAGCGGGTTGCGAGGCTTGCTCCGGCCAGCGCGGGCGCCGCGGCGACGGCGACTGTGCCTGTTTGCCGTTGACGCTGAGCGACTGCCCAGGGACCTCGTCAGCTCGCTCCGCAACGGCTTGTGAAATTGGGATAGAAGTTCGTTCCTGTGACTGTGAGGAGGCCAGTGGCACGGCCGCGACGGCAGTGATGGTGGTGTGGCCGTCGCTCGAGCGCTCGGCCTCGCCGAACACCTCCTCCAAGCGCAGCAGCACAACGGTGATGTTGTCCTTGCCCCCCGCGCCGTTGGCGGCAGCAATCAGTGCCTCGCCAGCGTCCGCCAAACGCTCATGCGCCGCGAGCAGCCGCAACAGCTCCGCCTCCCCCACCATCGTCGTCAGACCGTCGCTGCAGAGCAGATACACGTCGTGGGGACGGCCGCGGAAGGAGCGTACATCCACCTCGACCGTCGCCTCCGGGCCGAGCGCGCGCGTGATCACCGAGCGCTGCGGATGCTCCTCCGCTTCCTCGGGCGTCAGCTTGCCTTGACGGATCAGCTCGTCCACGAGCGAGTGGTCGTCTGTGAGGCGCAGCAGCTCGCCCTCGCGCAGGCAGTAAGCGCGTGAGTCGCCGACATGGGCGATCGCGACGTCCTGCTCGCCCACGTACACGGCCGTGATCGTGGTGCCCATGCCAGCGTGCTCGGCGTTGCTGTGCGAGAGCTCGTTGATGCGCGAGTTGGCCTGCTCGACCTGGGTCACGAGACTACGCTCTGGATTCTCGCCATCCTCCAAGCCCGCCCGGAAGGTGTCGACCGCGACGCTCGAAGCGACCTCGCCTGCCTGCGCACCGCCCATCCCGTCGGCGACGACGAACAGCGGCGAGCGCACCAGCAGCGAATCCTCGTTGGCGCGACGTTGCAGGCCGGTGTCGGTACCAGACCAGTGTTCGGCCACACGCAGCATCAGTGGCTCGCCCCGCGCCGGACGGTGCTGCCTGGAGATCGCGACGACGCGGGGCCGAGCGACGACGAGATCACACGCCGCGCCTTCTGAGCAATCCCCCTCGCTGGCCGCATATCAGTCCACCTCGAAGACGAATTCGGAGTCGCCGATGCGCACACGATCGCCCGGGTGCAAGGGTCGCGGCCCGTCGAGCAGCTCCTCGTTGAGGTAGGTGCCGTTGGTTGAACCGAGGTCCTCGATCACGAGGATCTTCCCCTGCTCGTAGACGCGCGCATGGCGCGAGGAGGCAAACGGATCGCTCAAGCGTATCTCGGCGGTGTCGCCGCGTCCAAAGACGACGTCGCCGCCAAGGTCGTAGATCATCCCGGGCTCGTGACCTGGGGCACGCTCGACCACCAGACGCGGTTCGCGGCCGAGCAGGTCGGCCGGCCCGAGCGTCGAGGCCGAGTGCAGACCGGTCGCGTCAGCCGGCACGGTACCCGCCGCGGCCGAGCCCTGGTCCAAGCCCGAGACCTGCGCCCCGTTACCGCGCAAGTCTCGCAATGCGCTGCGCGACACCCACAGAAGGAACAGGTACATGACAGCCAGGAAGCCAAACTTCAACATCACCGACACGGGCGCGAGATTGTTCATGGGGCGATCTCGAAAAGCATCTCAGTCGAGCCGATCTCGATGCGATCCCCTGTGCGCACTTCGCTGGGACCGTGGACCGCGAGGCCGTTGACGCGCACCCCGTTTGTCGAGCCGAGGTCCTCGATCGTCCAACCTTGGCCACCGGGGCGAAGCTCGGCGTGGCGGCGCGAGATGCTCGAATCCTCGAGCACGATGTCGCAGTCGCGGCTGCGCCCGATCGTCGCTCCCCTGGGCGCCACCAACAGGCGGCGACCTGAGACCAGCAACAACGCCTTGGGCCGGCGGCGTCCACCGACTTGCTCGACCGCGTCGCGGCTACGCTGGGAGTTGCTGAAGATGATCGTGTTGCCGACCTCCTCGGGCTCCGCGTAGGCAGACGCGTGAGGGGCAGCTGGAGCACGTGCCGCGGCCGCTGCGATGCGCGGCTCGGACGACGCACCTGAACCGCCAGCCGACGCGGCTGATGCGCGACGGGCAGCGGGGGCCGACTGGGGTGTCTCCTCGCTCTCCCGCGGATCGTCCTCGAGCCTTGCCAGCCGCGCTTCGATGCCGAATTCGCCGAGTTGCAAGTTCTCGTCGGTGTGAAACACGATCTGCGGCCGCGAAGCAAGCGCCAGATCCTCGCCGCGCGCGTGCTCGAGCAGATAGGCGCACAGTTCGTCGATCACCTCTTGCTCGACGCCCTCGTAGCGCGCGCGATCGCGTGGCGAGAGCCAGACCGAGTATTCGTTGGGTGCGTATACGCGCGAGACCGAGATCGTCTTGTTCTCGTCCATCTCGCGCGCCAGCTTGTGCGCGAGCTCCATCGGACGGACCTCGGCTTTGAAGACGCGGCCGAACGTGCCTTCGACGAGGCCGGCGATCATGTTCTCCAGTGTCCTCAGCGGATTCATCTCAGGGGCACCTCGAAAGCAGCACCTCAGCTTGGCCGCGACAAGCGCCTGGCGCATCCAGAGCTGCACGCATTTCGATACCCACTCTAAGGGCCGCGTGCGATGGGAGTGTGCGCACGCCGCTAAACGGGGCCGCGCAACGCGCGCGCGCAGATCGCAAGCGCACAGCCGAGCACCGCTCCGAGCAGCGCGCCGCGCGGACTTGGCTGGCTTGCGTGCGAGAGCAGCGCCCGTTCGAGCAACGGCAGCGCGGCAAGCAACGCGATTGCCCAGACGATCGCCGCGCCCACGTCCAAAGCGGCGCTGCGGCCGCGCACCAACCACGGCAGGATCGCGCTCGCAAGCGCCCACACCGCCGCGCCGAGCAACAGCTCGACCGTGAGCGTCGGAGCGATCACATGCGTAGCGGCGGCATTGATAGAGCCCTCCCACGCCGCCCTCGATGGCAGTCCCGCTGGTGGCCCAAGCCATAGCCTGCGCCTCAGCAGCGACTCTGCCAGCGCCAGCCACCAGAAGCCGAGCGCGGCCAGCGCGGCGCGTGCGCGCCAGTCCGAGCGCTGGCCGGCGAGCGCTGGAAAAGCACCCGCCAGTCCGGCGAGTCCAAGCGCGGGCGCCAGGGCCGCCGCCAACCAGCCAGGGCCCGAGCGGCGTGGCAGCGCCAGCAGGGGGGCGCCAGCGGCAAGCACCAGCAGCGACACACCTGGCAGTCCGGCGAAGGCCTGCCAGGCGGCGATCGCGAGCAGACAGCCGAGCCACAGCAGTCTTGGCAGCGCCACGGTCCGACCCAGGCGTGCGCGCCTCTCTTGCTCGTCCAGCTCGCCATCCAGATCGAGAGGCTCAGCATCGCGGGCGGCACGGCGGGCGCCAGCATTTGGCGTGGCCCGGGCGTTGACGGGATGCACTCCAGGGGCAGCCGGCCAGGTGCGATCCGAGTTGGCGCGTGTCCGAAAAGCCGAGCGATCCTGAGCGTCCTCTTGCGGCGCTGTCGAGTCGGACCGGCGACGTGGACCGCGACGAGCGAAGAGTCGTGGCCTCAGTCCCTGCTCGAGAGCACGCTCGAGCACGTCGTGCAGGTCGCCAAGCGTGCCGCGGCGCTCGGGCTCCGCCAACAGGGCCCGGTCGAGAGCGCGGGTGAGCTCGCGCGGGAGGTCGCGGCGGCGGCGCTCCAGTGGCTCCACCGGAGCGCCGATTCGCCGTGCGGTGGCGGCTGGAGTACGGCCGCGCACCGGGTTGACGCCGCTCAAGGCCTCATACAGGAGGAGCGCCAGCGAGTACAGGTCGGCCGCGGGACCGGCCTCGTGGCCCTCGCTCTGCTCGGGCGCCATATAAGCAAGCGTGCCGAGCACGTCCCCGGTGCGCGTCAATGCATCGTCTCCGGTCAACCTGGCACCGCCGAAGTCCGCGAGCTTTGCCGGCGGCGGGGTCGCGCCGCGGGTCGGCGTGTGCTCGGCGCCGTCGCTTGGCACGAGCACGTTTTGGGGCTTGACGTCGCGGTGGATCACGCCGCGCGCGTGAGCGTGCTCGAGCGCGCTCAACAGCGCCACCCCAATCTCGAGCACCTCCTCGTCCGCGAGCTGATCCTCGGCGATCAGCTCGGCAAGCGTGGCCCCGTCGATCAGCTCCGAAATGAGGTAGAAGGCGTCCTCGTCCGAGCTGGCCTCGTACAGCGCCACGATCGCCGGGTGCGCGAGCCGAGCGGTGGCGTGCGCCTCGCGTGTGGCGCGATCGCGGTCCTCCTCGGAGGGCAGCGGGATGCGCTTGACAGCCACGGCCCGATCGAGCTGCTCGTCGTGCGCGCGCCACACGGTGCCGAAGCCTCCAGCGCCGAGACGCTCGAGCAGCAGGTAGCGCCCGAGCAGCACCTCACCCCGACGGGCCTGTCCCCGGTAGGGGGTGGAGCGCTCGTCAGAGATGCGGATCTGGCCCTGGAGGAGGGTTTTGGAGGAGTCCACCGCCTCCGCGTTCGCCACGACCGGCCCCCTCACCTGCCATCAGATTGTGCGATCCGGCACTGACTGAGAAGTTGCAGCAAACATTCCGGCTGACGGTGGGGTCATACTGGGGTGCTTCAACAGCCCTGTAAGGAGCACTCTTTTGTCGTTCTTCGACGACGAGGACGAGGAGCCGCCGACCACAGTCCGGCCGGCGCGTACTCAACAACAGCCGCGACCACAGCCGCGCCGACCCCAGCGGGGCGGGGGAGGAACGGGCGCGGGCGGCGGAGGCGCATCCTCGATCGACCATCACGCGATGATGGTGCGCCGGCGCATCGCGGCTGGCGTCGGGGTGGTGTTGCTGATCGCGATCGTGCTGCTTGTCAACGGCTGTTTGAAGCGGGGCAAACAGCAAGCGCTCGAAAGCTACAACCAGAACGTCAACCAGATTTCCGCGCAGTCCGAATCCCAAGTCGCAAAGCCCTTGTTCACGACGCTCTCCTCCGCCAGCGGCAAGCAGCCACTCGACGTGGAGACGCAGATCGACCAGTTGCGCCGCCAGTCCGAAGAAATCGCCGAACACGCCAAGGGTCTGGGGGTGCCGAGCGAGATGACCTCGGCGCAACGCAACCTGCTGCTCGCGTTGAACCTGCGCGTGGAAGGGCTAACCAAGATCGCGGGGCTCGTACGCGAAGCGCTCGGCGGCAAAGCCCAGCAGGCCAGCACCTACATCGCGGGGGCGATGGAGACCTTCCTCGCCTCAGACATCCTCTACTCCCAACGGGTAGTCCCCCTGATACAGCAGACACTCGCCTCAGGCGGGGTCAGCGGACAGACGACCACTCCGAGTCGCTTCTTGCCAAATCTCGGCTGGCTGACGCCGTCCACGGTGCAGTCAAAGCTCACCGGGCAGGCGGCGAGCGCCTCTGGGGCGGTGGCGCCGGGCACGCACGGGTCCGCACTGAAGGGCGTAAGCGTCGGCGCCAACACGCTCGAACCCTCGCCAACCATCAACCACGTCAGCGGGGGCGCCAACCCAACCTTCACCGCGATGGTCGAAGACTCCGGGTCCAACCCGGAGACCAACGTCAAGGTGAACGTGTCGATCACGACCGAAGGCAAAACGCTGACGGCATCGCACACGATCGAAAAGACCGAACCGGGGCAGACCTACAACGCCAACGTCATGGTGAAGGGGGTCACGCTCGAAGCCGCCTCGCGCGTCACCGTCAACGTCGCGCCGGTTCCCGGCGAGACCGACGTCGAAAACAACAAGGCCAGTTTCATCGTGATCTTCGGGAAATAGCTCGCCTCGAGACGTTCTCAGCCGAGAGATGCCCTAACTTGTTTACGTGAGCGCCGCATCGCTTGACAACACGCAGGGCATCGTCGCGCTCGCGGCGCTCGCGGTGGCCGTACTTGCCCTGATCGCGAGCGTCGTGTTGATGAGTCGTGTGCGCAGCTTGCGCGCGGCGCAGAAGTTGGTGCTCGGGGATGGCGCGCAGCAGGACGTGATCGCGCACAGCGCCGCTCTGCAGGAGGCGTTTGGAGCGCTGCAGGAGTACGTGGGCGATGTAGCCCAACACCTGGAGAATCGACTCGACGACGTCGAACTCGCGCTGACGGGTGCCGTCGCCCATCAGGCACTGGTGCGCTACGACGCCTACAACGAGCTCTCCGGACAGCAGTCCGTTTCAATCGCACTGCTCGACGGTAGGCAATCGGGCGTCGTGCTGACCTGCATTCACCATCGCGACCAAGCGCGCGTCTACGCCAAGCAGGTCCGCGAAGGCCGCGGCGAGCTGGAGCTCTCGCCAGAGGAGGCGGAGGCTGTGCGAATCGCGCTGAGCGAAGGTCCGCCCTCACGCCTGCCGGGACCCCTTCATGGGGCCCCCGCGCTAGAGGGCGGGGGCCGCCCCAGCGTGCAGGCAGCAGAGCTGCCGGACCGCGTAGATGCCGCCGGCCCCTGACGTGCCCTCCGGCGCGGCGCCGGGCGCGGGCTATTTGGGACCGGAGGGAACGTTCAGCGAGGAGGCGCTGCTCGGCAGCGTCGCCCCCGGTGCGGTGACACCAGTGGCACTCGAGACGATCCGCGATGCGGTCATAGCCGTGCAAGAGCGAGCCGTCGAATGGTCGCTCGTGCCGATCGAGAACTCGATCGAGGGTTCTGTGACGGTCACGCTCGACACGCTCGCCGGCGAAGCGCGCGAGGTGGCGATCGTCGGCGAGGTCGTCCTGCCGGTGCGTCATTACCTGATCGCTGCCGCCCCGCTCGAGCTGGGGCAAATCGAGCGAGTTGTCTCCCACCCGCACGTCCCGGGCCAGTGCACTCGCTTTCTGCACGGGCCGCTCGCACAAGCGGAGGTTGTTGCGGCCAGTTCGACGGCGGAGGCGGTGCGACTGGTCAGCGAGCGCAAAGAGCCCTGGTTGGCAGCAATCGGGACAAAGCTGGCCTCTGAGCTTTACGGGTGCACGGTGATCGAAGCGGAGATTCAAGACCGCGAAGACAACGAGACGCGCTTTGTTTGGCTGGCACGAACTGACACCGGATCGGGGCCGCCGCTACGCACACGCGCCGACAACGGACACAAGACTTCGCTCGTGTTCTGGGGCGCCGGCGCCGACCACGCCGGCTGGCTGGTGCTGTGCTTGAGCGAGTTCGCCGGGCGCGGGATCAACCTGACGAAGATCGAGTCGCGTCCGATGCGCGAGCAGCTCGGGCACTACATGTTCTTCGTCGATCTCGAAGGTTCGCTACAGGACGAGCCCGTCGCTCGAGCGCTGGCCGGGTTGCGGGCCATGTGCGAACAGGTGCGAATATTGGGGTCTTATCCGGCGGCTTGACTTGCCGCCAATTCGGCTTAGATGCACGGAGGCGCACACGGCGGCCTGAGTGCATACACGCCGAGTGTCGGGGCTGATGGGCGGCAGACAGACGGGTGGACCGCTACACTCCGGCGCTGAAGATGGAAAGCACGGCGCCCACAGAGCCAGTGGGGTCCGTGTCGCCCGCAGAGCACCAGCGGCACGGACCGAGCTCATCGTCGAATACGGCGATGGGTGGCCGGGTGCTCGTCCTCAACGCGACTTTCGAGCCGATCAACGTCTGCTCGGTACGTCGCGCGGTGGTTCTGCTTTTGAAGGAGAAGGCCGAGTTGATCGAGCGTGGCCTGTGGGCATTGCACTCGGAGAACTCGACGCTGGCTCGTCCCGTCGTGATCAGACTTGTCAGCTATGTGCACGTGCCACGCGACACCCACCGCCGCAAGATCACGCGTCGCGCGGTGTTCGCGCGCGACGGCTGGACCTGCCAGTACTGCGGATCGCGCTCGAACCTGACGGTTGACCACGTGATCCCGCGCTCGAAGGGCGGAACCTCGAGTTGGGACAACATCGTGGCCTCGTGCGCGCCATGCAACCGGCGCAAGGGCGACATGCTCCCTCGTCAAGCTGGAATGCATCCGCGGCACAAGCCACGCACACCGCGTGCAGAGATCTTCATCCACGTCGCCAGTCCCACGATTCCGGCGGCCTGGCGGCAGTATCTCCCAGCCGCCGCGTGATGGCTTAAGCACGGAGGGCGCCCTCGACTGGGCGCCCTCCGCTTGCAACTGTGCTGGACACGATCACACAGGTTTCCGCGTTGCCAAGCACGCCACAACGGCGCGACGAGAGCGCTGCGAACCGGAGGGACAAGTCCGGCGACCTGCGCGATGGTGGCCCGGGTTGGAATCCGCTAGGCGGGTCCAGCCGAGTGCTTCGGCCTAACGGCCGGCCACCTCCAGAGTCCCGCAAATACTGTCAGCCAACGTAGGACCACCTCCTTTCTCTGGTCCTTGAAATGTAGCGGACCGAGATGACATGGCACGCCACTACTGGCTGTCGGGCTCGCTTCCACTCGGATCCGGCTCGCTCGGCGCAGGTGTTTGGGCATCGTCGAGGGTCATCCCCTCCTGCACACCCTGGGCTTCCTCCGCATCCTCGCCTTCCACCACGAGCGCCACCGCGCTGACGACATCGTCGTCCTTCAGATTCATCACACGCACTCCGGTGGCCGAGCGACCTTGGCGGGAGATGCCGCCGGCGGCGGTGCGCTGGACCATGCCGCCGACGCTGATGAACACCAGCTCCTGGTGTTCACGCACGACCAATGCTCCGCCGAGCGCACCCTTCTGCTCGGTGAGGCCGATCGTCTTCACGCCCTTGGCGCCGCGATTGGTCTTGCGATACTGGTCAATCTGGGTGCGCTTGCCATAGCCGTTCTCGGTGACGACCAGCAGGTCCATGTCGTCGCGAGCGACGTCCATCGCGATCACCTTGCCGTCCTTGCCGACGTCCATGCCACGCACGCCGGTGGTGTCGCGACCCATCGAGCGCACCGCCGACTCGGCGAAGCGCACGGTGAGACCGGCGCGGGAGACCATGATGATCTCGTCCTCGGGATCGACGGCGCGTACGGCCAGCAGCTCGTCGTCGTCGCGGATGTTGATCGCGATGATGCCGTCGGCCTTGATCGGCGTGTTGTAGGCCTGCAGCTCGGTCTTCTTGACGGTGCCGTCGCGCGTGGCAAACACGAGGTACTTGGTCTCGGTGAAGTCGCGTGTCGAGAGCACGGCCTGGATGCGCTCGTCTTCACGCAGGGGAAGCACGTTGACGAGCGCCCGCCCCTTCGCGGTGCGCGAGGCCTCGGGCAGCTCATACACCTTCGAGCGGTAGACCTTGCCGCGGTTGGAGAAGAACAGCAGGTAGTCGTGGGAAGAGCAGACGAACAGGTGCTCGATGAAGTCGCCGTCCTTCATGTCCATACCGGTCACACCACGCCCGCCGCGCTGTTGCTGGCGATAGGTGTCTAGCGGCAGCGACTTGATGTAGCCGGTGTTGGTGATCGTGATCACCATCTGCTGATCGGCGATCAGGTCCTCGATGTCGATCTCGTCTTCGGAGTGGGTGATGTCGGTGCGCCGCTCGTCGCCGAAGCGCTCCGCGATCTCCGAGAGCTCCTCCTTGATGACGGCCATCACACGGGTCTCATCGCCGAGGATCGCGCGCAGCTCGGCGATGCGCTCGCTGACGTCGGCGTGCTCCTGCTTGATCGAGTCGGCCTCGAGCGCCGTCAGCTGAGAGAGACGCAGATCGAGAATCGCCGTTGCCTGAATCGCCGTCAACTCGAAGCGCTCGATCAACTGTTCGCGAGCGGTTTCGCGGTCGCGCGAGGCGCGGATCAGTTCGATGATCGCGTCGAGATTCTCAAGCGCGATCAAGAGCCCTTGGAGGATGTGCGCGCGCGCCTCCTTCTCGGAGAGCTCGTGCTTGGTGCGGCGCACGATCACTTCGCGCTGATGGGCCACGTAGTTGTGGATGACGGCGCGCAGGTTCAAAGTGCGTGGCACGTTGTCCACGAGCGCCACCATGTTCACGCCAAAGGTGGTCTGCATCGAGGTGTGCTTGTAGAGCTTGTTCAGCGCGACCTTGGGAATCACGTCGCGCTTGAGCTCGATCACCAACCGCATGCCGCGCTTGTCGGTCTCGTCGCGCAGATCTGAGATCTCAGGGATGCGCTTGTCGTTGACCAGTTCGGCGATCTTGGTGATGAGGTTGCCTTCGCCGGCCTTCTTGACCATGAACGGCAGCTCGGTGACGACGATCGCCTCCTTGCCCTGGCGCAGCGGCTCGATGTGGGCCTTGGCCTGCACACGCACGCGCCCGCGCCCGGTCTCGTACGCGTCGCGGATGCCCTGGTGGCCAAGGATGATCCCGCCGGTCGGGAAGTCGGGCCCCTTGATGTGCTGCATCAGACCGTCGAGGTCGATTTCGGGATTGTCGATGTAGGCGATCGTGGCGCCGATCACCTCGCGCAGGTTGTGCGGCGGGATGTTGGTGGCCATGCCTACCGCGATCCCCGAGGAGCCGTTGACGAGCAGGTTGGGAAAGCGCGAGGGCAGCACCGTCGGTTCCTGGCGCGAGCCGTCGTAGTTGACCGTGAAGTCGACCGTGTCCATGTCCAGATCGCGCAGCATCTCCGTGGCGATGCGGGCCAGGCGAGCCTCGGTGTAGCGCATCGCGGCGGCGGGATCGTCGTCGATCGAGCCGAAGTTGCCCTGCCCGTCGACGAGCTCGTAGCGCATCGAGAACTCCTGGGCCATGCGCACGAGCGCGTCGTAGATCGCGGAGTCGCCGTGCGGGTGATAGTTGCCCATCACCTCCCCCACGATCTTCGCGCACTTGGCGTAGGAGCGGGTGGGGCCGAGACCGAGCTCGTTCATCGCGTAGAGCACGCGACGGTGCACGGGCTTCAGGCCGTCGCGCACGTCAGGCAGCGCGCGCCCGACGATCACCGACATTGCATAGTCGAGATAGGCGGTGCGCATCTCCTCCTCGAGCGCACGCGGTTCGACGTTGCCTCCGCCGATCAAATCAACGCTTGCCATCTACTCACCCCTTCTCAGACATCTAGGTTTGCGACTGTTCTCGCGTTGTCCTCGATGAAGGCCCTGCGCGGCTCGACCTGATCGCCCATCAGCATCGAGAAGATGCGGTCGGCGGCGGCGGCGTCCTCGAGCGTGACCTGCGCTAGCGTGCGTGACTGCGGCGCCATCGTCGTTTCGCCGAGCTGCTCGGCGTTCATCTCACCGAGACCCTTGAAGCGCTGCAGCTTGATGCCCTTCTGCGCGACAGTCATCACGGCCGCGCGTAGCGCCTCGAAGGATGGAGCGCTCTCTTGGGCGTCGCCGAGACGCACTTCGAAGGCGGGTGTGCCGGCAAGCTCGATCAGCTGCTTGTGCACAGAGGCGAGCTGACGGTACTCCTGCGAGTCGAACAGGCTGCGCTTGATGCGGTGGGTGCGAGCAAAGCCGGTGCGGGTCTCAGTCGCCTTCACGCGCAGCTCGAGCGGATCCTGATCGACCAGCTCGGTGGCATGTGTCTCGCCCTCGAGTCCTGTGCGGGAGATCAGCTCGATCGCGCTCTCCGCGCTCATCACCTGCTCATCCAGCAGTGAGGACTCCTCCAAGAACTGCACCATCTCGTGGCCGTGCACGGCGCGTAGCGTCGAGGACCAGCCTTCGTACTGCGCAAGCAGCCGCACGAAGCGCTGCCAGCGCGTGTCGGTCAGCTTGAACTGGGTGCCATGCCGGTCGAAGACATTGATCTTCTCCCACTTGTCGGAGAGCAGGATGTCCTCGAGCTCGGAGTCCTTCTCGATATAGCGCTCGCGCGAGCCCTGCTTGAGCTTGTAGAGCGGCGGCTTGGCGATGTACACGTAGCCGGCTTCGATCAGCTCTTGCATCTCGCGGAACAGCAGCGTCAGCGCGAGTGTGCGGATGTGCGCCCCGTCGACGTCGGCGTCGGTCATCAATATGACCTTGTGGTAGCGCGCGTTCTCGATGTTGAACTCGTCGCGGACGCCTGTCCCGATCGCCGTGATCAATGCTTGGATCTCGGTGTTCGCCAGCACCTTGTCGATGCGCGACTTCTCGACGTTGAGGATCTTGCCGCGCAGCGGCAGCACGGCCTGCGTGTTGCGGTCACGGCCCTGCTTGGCTGAGCCGCCGGCGGAGTCGCCCTCGACTACGAACAGCTCGGCGAGGCTCGGGTCCTTGACCGAGCAGTCGGCAAGCTTGCCCGGCAGCGTCGAGTTCTCAAGCGCCGACTTGCGTCGGGTCAGGTCGCGAGCCTTGCGCGCGGCGTCGCGTGCGCGCTGGGCCTGGACCGCCTTCATGATCACCGCGCGCGCCTCGCTCGGGTTCTCCTCCAGGAACTCCGACAGCCCGGCGTTGACCATCGACTCGACGGCGCCGGCCATACCGGGATTGCCGAGCTTGGTCTTGGTCTGACCCTCGAACTGCGGATCGCGCAGCTTGACCGAGATCACCGCCGTGAGACCCTCGCGCACGTCCTCGCCGGAGAGGTTGTCCTCCTTCTCCTTGAGCAGGCCATGGTCGCGGGCGTACTTGTTGAGCGTGCGCGTCAGGGCGGAGCGGAAGCCCGACATGTGCGAGCCACCCTCGCGCGTGTTGATGTTGTTGGCAAACGAGTGGATCGACTCCTGATAGGAGGAGTTCCACTGCATCGCGACCTCGACCGCGCCCTCCTCGCTCTCTCCCGCGAAGAACACGACCTTGCGGTGCACCGTGTCCTTGTTCTCGTTGAGATAGGCAACGAAATCCTCGATGCCGCCCTCGTACTGGAACTCCGCGGAATGACCCTCGGCGCGCTCGTCGACGATCGAGATCTTCAGGCCCCTCGTGAGGAAGGCAGTCTCGCGCAGACGCTCCTCGAGCGTGTGGAAGTCGAAGTCGAGCGACTCGAAGATGTCGGCGTCGGGCAGGAAAGTGACAGTGTTGCTCGTAGGCGCCCCGGCGGACAGCTTCTCGCCGCGCTGCAACTCCTGCTGAGGCGCGCCGCGCGAATACTCCTGCGAGAAGCTGTAGCCGTCGCGGTCGATCTGCACAAGCAGTCGCTCGGACAGCGCGTTGACGACAGACACACCCACCCCGTGCAGACCACCGGAAACCTTGTAGCCCCCACCGTCGCCGA
This sequence comes from Solirubrobacteraceae bacterium, assembly GCA_036266805.1. Taxonomy (GTDB): domain Bacteria; phylum Actinomycetota; class Thermoleophilia; order Solirubrobacterales; family Solirubrobacteraceae; genus Palsa-744. The sequence continues at coordinate 99,499 of DATAXK010000014.1, read as the reverse complement.
ACTTCCCGCCGGAGTGGAGCACCGTGAGCACGACCTCAACGGCGGGCCGGCCCTCCTTCTCGTGCATCGCCACCGGGATTCCACGCCCGTTGTCGGCCACCGTGACCGAGTTATCGGGGTGAATCGTGACCGACACCTCTGTGCAGAAGCCGGCGAGCGCCTCGTCCACAGAGTTGTCCACAACCTCGTACACAAGGTGGTGCAACCCCATGATCCCCGTAGAGCCGATGTACATGCCGGGGCGCTTGCGGACGGCCTCCAGGCCCTCGAGGACGGTTATGTCCTGTGCGTCATAGCTGGCGTCGCCAGCCATCGAGGGGTCGTTGACGCCCCCCTTTGCGGCAGGCTGCGTTTGCGAGCTTGATGTGTCGGTCGCCAAATGGTCCTCCGATGACGCGAGAACGCCCCGGTCGCCGGGCGTCTAATACCTCGGTCCGGGGCGCGGGGTGTGTTTGTAGAACGATAGCACAGAGACCCCTCGTAACCGGCTTACGTGGATGCAAGAATTGCCTGCAAACAAGCCAAAACAGGATCGATTCAGGGTCACTAAAAAAGGTGTGGACGGTGCTGGCGAAGAGCGTGGCCCCAGGCCGAAGACCTGGGGCCCACTCAACCTGTGCGACAACGCAGCTTGTGGACGGTCTCGGCGCCGACAGCCGCGTTCAGACGCTCGACGAGCTCAGGCCCCATCAGCTCGAGCTCGGCTGCCCAAACAGAGTCGGCGCACATGACCGTGAGCACGCCGTCGTGCTCGGAGACGGGAGTTCCAGCCTCGGCAATCCGAGCCCCGAGCACCTGCCCCCAAACCTGCTGTACCCGAGCCAGTGTGGTTGCGGGAGCGAGCGTTGCCGTAAAGCTCTCGAGTGCAAACGACAAAGGACGGGGTGCCAACCGGCTCACGCGGCCAGCGCCTCCCCCAAGATCGCCCCAGGCGAGACCCGCAAGCGCGTGACGCTGCCATCGCCAGAGCCTGGGACATGGGCGAGATCGGTAGTCGCGATCACACTCTGCCCCACACTTTGCAGCTCCGCGGAGAGCAGTTCGCGACGGGTTACGTCGAGCTCACTCATGACGTCGTCCAACAACATCAGCGGCACGTGAGTGCGCTCACGCGCGAGCACGAAGCGCTCAGCCAACAACAGCGCAAGCAGCGCCAACCGTTGCTCTCCCTGTGAGCCAAATGAGCGCAGCTCGCGGCCGTCGCGCAAGATCGCCAACTCATCGCGGTGCGGTCCGTAAGTGGAGAAGCCGCGATTCAGGTCCGTGGGGAGCTGTGCCCGCAACTGGGCGACGAACCCCTCAACATCGGAGACCTTGGAGCGGGGCCGATACTCCAGACGGGGCTCTCCACTCAGACCAAGCTGCTGCGCCCGTTGCGCGAAGGGCTCGGCAAGCAACGCCACAAGCGCGGCACGGTCGCGGCTCAGCTCGAGCGCATGGCGGCCAAGCTCGGAGTCCCAACTCGGCAACGTCGACTGAGAAGCGCGGCCAGCACGGATCCCGGCGATCAGCGCATTACGCTGCACCAGCGCTCGCGAATAGTCGCGTCGGGTTGCAACTCGAGCGGGCCACAACGCGGCGACGAGTTGATCCAGATGGGCACGGCGCAGCGTCGGGGCGCCCTTGAGCAACTCCAAGCGGTCGGGGGAGAAAACGCTGACGAGTGGCCGCTCTCGCACGTCGGCAAGGCGCTCGACGGTAGCGCCATCGGCCGTCATGCGCTTCGGCGAGCCCGGCTGGAACCCGACCGCCAACTCGTGTCGAAGAGCGCCTTCTGAGAGATCCACGACCACGCGCGTCGCCTGTGCCCCGAAGCGCACCAGCTCGCGCTCGTTGCGCGTACGTTGCGAGTAGCCGGTGCAACCGAAGTAAAGACCCTCGAGCAGGTTGGACTTGCCGGCTCCGTTGGGACCGTGAACGACGGTCAGGCCTGGACCAAACTGGGCCTGGGCACGCGCGTAGCTGCGGAAGTCGCGCAGATGCACCCCGAGAACCAACACTTCACATCATTCATCCAATTGCCAGCTCTGCCCAAGCACCAGTTCGGGCACAGGCAGATCAAGGGCGCACAGGCTGCGGGTGTGCTCAATTGGCGCAGAAGGGAGGTGGTACGCGGAGATGTGCTGGCCAGAGCTCATGCGTTCAGGCGGATTGGCATGATGAGATACACGAACTCGCCACCGTCTGGAGACTCGATCAGGCCAGGGCGCAGTGGGCTGATCAGCTTGAGCACGAGCTCATCGGACTCAACGCTCTCCAGGCCATCGCGCAGAAACTCGGGATTGAAACCGATCTCAAACGGCTCGCCAGAGAAGGGAATCGGCAGCATCTCGCTGGCCTCGCCGACGTCTGGAGTCTGGGCCGAGACGGTCAGCTCGCCCTCGCCGAAGCTGAGCCGCAGCGGAGCGTTCTTCTGCGCCAAGAGGCTGATGCGTCGCACTACATCGGCTATCTCGCCGCTCGCCAAACGCAGTTCGTGGTCGACCGACTCGGGCAGAAGCTGACGATAGTTGGGGAACTGCCCATCGATCAGCCTCGAGGAGAGCACAACGTCGCCGATCTCGAAGACAACCTGGTTCTGGCCCAGGCTGATTGTCAGCTCGGACTCCTCCATCGACTGCGCAATCCGTGCCAGCTCCTGCAGGGCTCGGGCAGGCACATTCGCCTCGATCGCACTCTGCAGAGGCGAGTCAAGCGTCGTGTGCTTGACGCTGAGACGGTAGGAGTCGGTGGCAACCATCGTCAGCTCCTGCCCACCAGCCGAGATGAGTACGCCGGTCAACACAGGCCGCGTCTCGTCTTTGGAAGCCGAGCGGGAAACCTGGGTGGCGGTATCCACAAACGCCTGAGCCGGAAGCGTCATACGGCTAGCCGGGTCGGAGCTGGGGAGCGTCGGGAAGTCCTCCGAGCGCAGCGTGCGCAAATGAAACTTGGCCGAGCCGGAGATCAGCTCGACGTCTTGCTCCTGAGCGCGTAGCTCCAATGTCACGGTCTCCCGCGGAAGCGAACGTACGACTTCCATCAGCAGGCGGGCTGGCAGCACAGCTGCTCCAGGATTGATGATCTCCCCGCTCAGCGGAACGCGTAGACCGACCTCCATGTCTGTTGCGAGCAGCACGGGGGTGTCCCCGTCGGCGGAGATCATCACGCCGGAGAGAGCTTGAATCGATGCACGTGAGGAAGCAACACGAGTCGTTGCCTGCAACTGCATCAAGAACTCAGGAGTTGAGAGGGAGAGCTTCACTTATGCACCTAAGTAGGTTTATAGGGTTAGTAGGGCCTGTTGAGATGTTAGGTATCCGCTGGTCAGCGAAGATTGAAGCTATGGATCTGTGTACTGGCTGTGGGTAAGGCGATTGAAGTCTCTCAAGTCCTCCGGTCATCAGACTGAGAGCTCAACCTTGTGCGCAACTCTTCCACAGTGGCACGAGAGGACACATTTGCGGATATCCGCTCCGAGGTTCGCTTACAGGCGTGCAAGACAGTCGTGTGGTCGCGTCCACCAAACTCACGCCCAATGGTGGGCAAGGACTCCTGTGTGAGCTCACGGGCTAGATACATGGCTACTTGTCTCGGCCAAGCAAGTCGCGCTGTACGGCCAGCGGAGACAAGCTCTTCCGCGGAGATGCCGAACTGCTCGCAAGCGGCTGCCTTGATCTCGTTGATCGAGCGCCGCGGCGGGTCGACCTTGGGATAGAGGCCGTCGAGCACCTCGGTGGCAAGCTCTGCGCTGAGTGGCCGACCCGTGAGCGAGCTGAAGGCCACTACACGGATGAGAGCTCCCTCGAGCGCACGAACGTTGACGGTTATGCGCTTGGCGATCGCCTCGAGCGCAAGCGTATCTGCGGACTGGAGACCATCGTGCTGAGCGCGCTTGCGCAGGATGGCCATACGAGTCGAGATGTCCGGGGGACGGACGTCCGCTACGAGCCCAGATTGGAAACGCTCACGCAGCCTGTCTTCGAGGGCCCGCAAGTCGCTCGGAGGCCTGTCGGAGGTCAGCACTATCTGGCTGCCCGCGTCGTAGAGGGCGTTGAAGGTGTGGAAGAACTCTTCCTCGGTGCGGGTCTTGCGCTCGAGGAACTGAACGTCGTCGATCAGGAGCACGTCGACGTGGCGAAAGCCGGCCTTGAAGTTGTCGAGTTGGCTGCAGCCAAGCGCTCTGAGGAAGTCGTTGGTAAAGGACTCTCCGGTGCTGCAACGCACGTTCAGCCCAGGGCTGTAGGTGGCGATGAACGTGGCGATCGATTGCAGCAGGTGGGTCTTGCCGACGCCGGGGGGACCACAGATGAACAGTGGGTTGTAGGCCTGGCTGGGCAGCTCTCCAACCGTCAGTGCCGCGGCGTGTGCCAGTCGATTGCAGTCGCCGATGACGAACTGGTCGAAAGTCAGCTTGGGGTTGCCCCAGGAGGCCTGGGTCAGCTCGGGCGGCGGCACCGCGCCGGCCAGTTGGTTGGAATGGCCTGCTCGGTTTGTGGGCGATCTCCCTTTGCGGTCTCCTTTTGCGAGATTGGGAGGCGCCGCCTCCACGATGTCCAACGTCACGCTGGGGCCCAGAACGGCGGCAGCGGTGGTCTGCAGCACACGTCCAAAGCGCTCCCTGATCCAGGCATATGTCTGCGGCGGAGCCTCAATGGTCAGGTGCTCGCCGCTGAGCTCGACGGCGCGCAGCGGCTCCAACCAGATGCGGTAGATGGGCTCGTCGATGGTGGCCGAGAGTTCAGCTGTTACCTGCGACCAGATGTGCTCGAGCTCTGTACTCACGGCAGAGTAAACCTGCTCCTTTGGGAGGAGAAAGCGGGCGGAAATCATTCGGATGGGGCCCGCGAGGGCCCGGTAGACCGAATATATCCGAGGCCAGGCTCGCGCGCTCACGCAGCACTGACGGTCACCGCAAATGGCGAGAAATTCCGTGATTGGCGCGCCAGAAACAGGCTAGGCTGGCGACAGCCCGGATGACCTTTATACTTCAGCGTCCGGCGGAAGCCGGTCTGTCGCGACCGCCGCCACGCTCGGGTTGCGCCAGATATACGAGCGCGGGCGGAGAAGATCGATCATGAAGCGCACTTATCAGCCAAAGAAACGCAAGCGAGCCCGTGCCCATGGGTTTCGTGCCCGGATGCGAACGCGCGCAGGCAGGCTCACGCTCAAGCGGCGGCGCGACAAGGGGCGCAAGCGCCTGTCCACGTAGTGGTTGCGCAGCGATGACGGCGCACTCTCGAGGTCGCGGCAAACGGTTGTCGCGTAGCGCCGAGTTCGAGCGTGTCTACCGCCAGGGCCGCTCGGTGGCAAACCGCCATCTGGTGCTCTATTCGTTCCCAAACGAGTCGATTGATCGTCCGCGGCTAGGCCTATCGGTCTCGCGCAAGGTCGGGGGTGCTGTCGAGCGCAACCACGTCAAGCGCTTGTTGCGCGAGGCTTTCGCGGGGGTCGAGGATCAGCTCGAGGGGGCCAATGACATTGTCGTGGTGGCAAGGCCAGAGGTTCGTGAATTGGCCGAGCGCGAGGGGCTGGAGGGAATCGACGGCGCGCTCGAGGAGCTGATCGGGAGAGCGGGTTTGCGAAGGCCCATAGCTCATGAGGATTGAGCGCGCGGCACAATCGCTTCTGTTGGCCCCGGTGGTCGCCTACCAGCGGGTGATCTCGCCGGCGTTGCCGCGGCGTTGCAAGTACGAGCCGACCTGCTCGCACTATGCGGTACGGGCGGTTCGGGAGTACGGCATACTGAGGGGCCTCGTGCTCGCGACTTGGCGTGTGCTCAGGTGCAACCCGTGGAGCGATGGCGGCTACGACCCCGTCTCGGCTCAGCGGTTGTTCAAGTTCGATCGCGCCGCCGAGTAACGCCGGGAATCTAGCTCTATGTTCATCCTCGCCAATGTCATCCAGGAAGCGTTCTCGCCGCTGATCAGCGTCTTCCAATCGATCCTGGTCTTCATCCACACCAACATCACCACCACGAGTTGGGGCTTGGCGATCGTGGGGCTGACGGTGTTGATACGGGCGGTCCTGGTGCCGCTGACGCTCAAGCAGTTTCGCTCGATGCAGGAACTGCAGCGCCTCGCTCCTCAGTTGAAGGAATTGCAGGAGAAGTACAAAGACGACAAGCAGCGCCAGCAGCAGGAGATCATGGGCTTCTACAAGGAGCACAAAGTCAATCCGTTTGCCTCCTGCCTACCTCTTCTTCTGCAGCTTCCAGTGTTCATCTCGCTGTTCTACATGCTGCGGACGGACCTGAAGAAGAACATATGTGGGCAGGCTCTGGTCAGTCACTACAACTCCCTGCACCACACAGCCATCCTGACGTTCGCTGGATTGCCGACCAAATACGTCGAACAGACCGGCTGCCAGACCGTTGCTCCCGGCTCGGCAAAATTCCTTTTCATACCGGACATCACCTCCAAGGCGACCGGAGTGGCCTTGGTAGTGCTGCTGGTGCTCTACGTCGGCTCTCAGCTTGTCTCGACGATGACGATGTCGGCGACGGCCGACCCGACTCAGCGGCGCCTGATGATGGCGTTGCCCCTGTTCTTTGTGATCATCCTCTACAAGTACCCTGCCGGCCTGCTGGTGTACTGGATAACGACCAACCTGTGGACGGTCGGCCAGGGCTACTTCGTTCGCCGCAGCTTTGGTCCGCCGCCGGTCTCGGTTGCCAAGGGGGTCAACCCGCCGGGCACCAGCAAGGCCGTGTCGAACGGCAAGCCGGAGGAGCCACATGGGCTGAAGGGCGAGCCTGCGTTGGCCGGTGCCGGTGCCGGCAGTGCGCCGCCGCCCCCGCCACGCAAGAAGAAGAAGCGCTCGGGCAGGCGACGATGAGCCGGGCAGAGGAGCTTCAGGAGGAGGAGCAGGAGGACCCCGCGGTCGTTCTCGGAGAGTTGCTCGAGGAGATCGTGGACAGCCTTGGTCTCGACGCGGAGGTGCGGGTCGAGCAGGCCGATGGGGTTTTGACGGGTAGTGTCGAGGGAGACGACCTGGGCCTGTTCATAGGGCGGCGCGGACAGACGATCGATGCGGTGCAGCACTTGGCCCAGCGCATCGTATTCCGTGGAGGTTCGCCAGAGGCGCGAGTAGTGATCGACGCCGATGGTTATCGCGAGCGCCGCGAAGAGACCCTGCGCTCAATCGCGGCCGCTGCGGCGGAGGAATCGCTGCGCAGCGGGGAAGCGGTCGAGCTGGACCCGATGCCGGCTTCCGAGCGACGGATCGTTCACGAGTACCTGCGCGAGCGTGGCGGCGTGCAGACGCACAGCGAGGGCGATGAGCCCGAGCGGTATCTGGTTGTGGAGCCGGGCGAGGCCTGAGCATCACCAGGCTGCGTATGGGCGGCTTGTATTCCGCCGGCAGGCGTGGACGTGACTCCTATGGTTTCACGTGAAACGCCGCTGGAGGTCCGAGATCGATGGTTTCACGTGAAACGCCTTTGGTCTGCCATCTCGTGATGTCGCAATGAGTCCGCGGTTGGTCGACGATGGAGATGTGGGGTCTTTGTTGACGGGCCTAGCTGCTCGCTACGGCTTGTCGAGGCGGCAAGTAGATCAATTCAGCTCGATTCTGGGGTCGTTGGCGGCCGACGAGGCTGCCCCTACCACTGTGCGCGACCCTGCGCACGCTCGCGACGTGCATCTCGCCGACTCGCTCGTGGGACTCGAGCTGGAGGTGGTACGTGAGGCGTCCCGAATAGCCGATATCGGTGCAGGCGCGGGCTTTCCAGGGCTTGCGCTTGCCGTCGCCTTGCCTAGCGCCAAGGTGAAGCTTGTCGAGAGTCGTGCGCGTAAGTGTGGGTTTGTCGAAGGCGTGGTGGAGGGCAGCGCGATCGAGAACGCGGAGGTCGTCTACGCTCGGGCCGAGGGGTGGGCTGAGGGCCTGGGTGCCCACGATCTGGTGGTGGCCCGGGCGGTGGGCCCGCAGCCGGTCGTGCTCGAGTACGCGGCTCCGTTGCTCTGTCTGGGAGGGGCATTGGTGGATTGGCGCGGCCGCCGAGACCCCGAGGAGGAGCGTTCGGCTGTTGCCGCTGCCGAATTGCTTGGCTTGCGGTTGGAGTCGATTCAGCGTGTGGAGCCCTACGAGGGCGTCCGCGATCACCACCTGCACGTCTATCTGAAGGTGGAGGCGACTCCGGAGCGGTTTCCGCGCAGGGTCGGCATGGCCCGCAAGAAGCCATTGGCGGCTTGAGATCCAGGTCTCGACGCACGGGCAGCAGAGCACGCAAGCTTGATCGACGCTAGCGTGCGGGCCACGATGGGCAAGGTTTACGCGATCGCCAACCAGAAGGGTGGCGTGGGCAAGACGACTACGGCGGTCAACGTGGCTGCCTGCATCGCCGAGGCCGGCTACGAGACGCTGGTAATCGACGTAGACCCGCAGGCCAACGCGACCGTGGGGCTTGGTCTGGCGCGCTCACAGGTACCTGGTCTGTACGAGGTTCTGGCCGGTGAGAGCGTCGCCGCCGAGGCGGTCGTCGATAGCTCGGTGGAGAAACTGAAGCTGCTTCCGGCGGGCCCCGGTCTTGCCGGCGCGAACATCGAGTTGCCGAGAATGGACGGCTTTGAGCAGCGCCTGCGAGAGGTCATCGCCCCGATTCGCGACAGCTATGAGTACATCGTGCTGGACTGCCCTCCGTCGCTCGGTCCGCTCACCGTGAGCGCGCTGGTGGCGGCCGACCGCGTGATCGTGCCCGTCCAGACCGAGTATTTCGCGCTCGAGGGGCTTGCCGGGCTGCTGGAGACGTTGGCGTTGGTGCAGCGGGAGCTCAACCCGAGGCTGACGGTCGCCGGCATGCTCTTGACGATGCACGATAACCGCACGCGGCTGGGACGGGATGTCGAGCGCGAGGTACGCGAGCACTTCTCAGACCTAGTGTTCGAGACGGTGATCCCGCGCAACGTGCGTGTCGGCGAGGCTCCCAGCTACGGTTTGCCCGTCACGCACCACGACCCCCACAGCGCGGGCGCCGCCGCCTATTTCGAGTTGGCAAAGGAGGTGGCCGCCCGTGGCTAAGCCAAGGCGTGGCATGGGACGTGGGTTGGATGCGATTCTGAGCGTCTCCGGCGAGGCGCAGACAGCAGAGGAGTTGCGCGAGCTGCCGATCGAGCTGATCGTTGCCAACCCCAACCAGCCGCGCAGACACTTCGACGACGAGGCGCTGAACGCGCTCGCCGGATCGTTGGGCGAGCGCGGGGTGCTGCAACCCGTGCTCGTGCGCCCCAAGCCCGGGGGCACATACGAGCTTGTCGCCGGGGAGCGGCGCTGGCGAGCGGCCCAGATCGCTGGATTGACCGAGATCCCGGCGCTCGTGCGCCCACGCGACGACGCCGCGACGTTGGAACTGGCCTTGATCGAGAATATGGCGCGCGAGGACCTGAATCCGATCGAGGAGGCGCGTGCGTGTGCGGCGTTGGTGGAGGAGCTTGGCTTGACGCGCGAGGAGGTCGGTCTCCGTGTCGGGCGCAGCCGTGTGGCGGTCTCGAACCTGCTGCGTTTGCTGGACTTGCCGGACGAGACGATCGAGCTGCTCGAGGGGGAGAAGCTCAGCGAGGGCCACGGTCGGGCGTTGCTGCTGGCTGAGGATCACACGGCACGACGCCGTCTTGCTCGCGATGCGGTTCGCGAGGAGTGGTCGGTGCGCACTGTCGAAGCGCGCGCGCGCGCTGCCAATCAGGCGAGTGGTGACACCGCAAGCAAGCGTGGCACGCGCGCAAACAAGCACAGCGTTCATCCCGATCAACAGGAGGCCGCGGCCGCGATCGCCGCGATGCTCGAAGAGGCGCTGGGCGCCGATGTCAAGGTGCGCACGGAGAGGGGTGGCTATCGGGCCGAGCTTTCCTTTGCGGGTCCGGAGGAGGCGCTGGCGTTGGTGGAAGGACTGGGAAAGGGCCGCACAAAACTCAAAGGACTGATGCCGTAGGGCGTGCTGTCGAGGTGGGCGGGTGGTGCAAGCCCAACGTCCCGCGCGTAGTACGGACGGACGCTAGAATCGGCGCTCGCGGGCGATTAGCTCAGTTGGTTAGAGCGCTTCTCTGATAAGGAAGAGGTCCCAGGTTCGAATCCTGGATCGCCCATCGGTCGAATCTGGCTTTACTGAGCCACTTGCAGCGCTGGAGCACGCGCTGGTGCCTGAGTCCCCAAAGGGTGGGAAGTGGTGCTGCTGCCCATGCTGCCCATTCGCGGGTGTATCTGGCGAGCGGAGTCACGTCTTGGCGGGAAGGCATCATGGGTCGATGCATGTCGCCGGCACAGACTGGGGCGAGGTTACGGCGATCACCACCGGCCTGCTCGTGATCGTGACTGCGTTGCTGGCAGTCGCCGCCATCTTCGCGGCCCGCTACGCCAAGGATGCGCTCGACACGGCGCGCGCCGACTTGAAGACGGCGCAGGATCAGCTAGAGGGCGCACAACGCCCGTTGATCGTGCCCTCGACCGGAACACAGCCGTTTGTGATGGAGGGTCAGGCCGCCGGGTGCACCGCGTAGCTCTTCTAGCAGTTGGTCGGCTACACGGTCGCCCAACTTCGCACCGAAGATGTGACGTGCCGAGTCCTCGCAGTAGCGCCAAAGAGCGAGCGCCGCCCGAAGATCAGCGAGACGAAGCTTTCGGCTCTGGTCCATCAGCGCGTAGATGGTCGCCAGGCGACGTACTTGTGGCGCTGCTCGGCCGGTTACTGCGCCGAACATGCCAGGATGCCCGGCGGTCAGTCGGCCATACTCTGCTTCCCATAGCCTGCTGGCCTTGGCGTCCAACGGGATGGAGTGCAGAGTCCCGGCGATGCGCAAGGAGGTTCTTACCGCGTCGGCTAGCTCAACTAGTCTCGCCGGGTCGATGTTGCCGCCGAATGGCAATTCCTTGGAGCGCTGCGCACAGATGAGCAGGAAGCGGTTCATAAAGCCGTTGGCGGCGGAGGTGCCGTCAAGCTCGCGGCGCAGCTCGTCCGGCGTGATGTCACCGATGATCGAGACGTGCGCGCCGGTCGCGCGCTCGGGTTTGCCCTTGGTGAGTGTCCGCACGTCGCCGCTGTCCCACAGGCTGCGCACGGTCGTAGAGAGCGTGCTCCCGTCCCTCCGCATGACGCGCAGCACGCTTGCGAACTCTCCCTCGCGTGCGAGCAGACGCTTGTCATCGACGCCGTGATCCTCGGTCTCCTCGATGTACTCGCCGGTCGGCTTACCGCGCTCCTTCACGGGAACCTGCTTGGTCTGCGGGTCACGCACGGCGTGGATAAGACCCTCTCCGCTGGAGAGCCCGGACTGCACTCGCTCGCTCGCCCACTCAGGGTCCGCGAGCGCAAATATGGGTTTGATCGCGTCCCAACCCGTTCCCTTGCGCCCGTCGGAGGTCCGGCCGATGACGAGCACGAACAGGTTGGTCGCGTGGAACGTGCCGCCGATCTCCCAACCAGGGCCGCGCCCGCAAGCGCTCCCAAAAGCCGCGAGCGTGAGCGCCAGCAACGCCGCAGGGTCGGCCTCGGAGTGCGGCTCTACAGCACGTACGATCTCTCCCGCAAGCCCGTGGAACGCCTTCGGTGCGGCCTTCGCCGGCCATGACTGCCGCGTCATCGTCATTCGACGGGCTTCGCCCGGTCGATGCGCCGACTCCTCCAACGGCACCACCACAAACTCACGGGACTCGGATGCGCTCATGGCTCGTCCCAGCACGGAGACTCACCCATCTTTGGGAGGACGATCCATCGTCGTCCCGGGGTGCAAAGCACAACCTGATCGGCCGGGATGGTAAGACGTACGAGGACGCCTTGCGGTTTATTGATTAGTGGCGGGGGTGTAAAATCAGCCATGAGTCGGTCCTCCGTCGGATCGGTAAGTTCTGTGAGCGCCGCCCCTGCAAGGCGGCGTTCTCGTTTTCAGGGGTTCGGAAAGCGACAGGCCAGGTCTTCGAGCAGGACTAGGTACGCCATCGCTCGATTACCTGTAGGACGAACGTCGCCCCGCTCCCAGCGCCGGATCAGGGCTCGTCCAACCCCGACATGCCTGGCACAGTCGGCAGCCGACAGGCGAGCGTTCTCACGAATCGCCTGGGCCTCCCCGTTTGCGCACATCTGGCGGAGTTGGGCAAGCGCAATCGCACCGGCCTCGGTTGTGATTGTGGTGCTCATTGACCCTCCTGGGGCAGTTGGATTTACGAACTGGGGGTGGAGCCTGCGTCCCGGAAACGGAATGCACTCCCTTATGAACTCGTGCAGACATCCGGGAGGGTCGGTTGCGTCCCTAGTTCATCCGCGCAACGCCATCCCACCACTGCATCTACAGAAATACGGCCTTCTGGCACCCCCAAACGGTCACGGAAGCGACAAAATTTATCTAGGTTTTAGATTTGGGCGTGCAAACCCCATGTGCATCCGACACGACTTTGAGGTTCCAGGCCACCGACCACGGTGTAGGTGTCCGCGATAGCGCGGTAGGGTCAAGCGCCAGTGAGGCGAAAGAAAGGGGAGGCCGCGAAGCGGGCAGCGGCAGATGGCCCACTATTCCCGCGTTATGAAGCGATCAAGACAGCCGGTATAAGCGACGAGCTGGTGAGGCTTGCCGCTCTAGGTTGGGACCGTCAGTGTTCCGCCCTCGGGACTTCGACACACAATTTCGGGACCACCACCAGTGATAATGGTCACGGGGGTTCCTCCAATTGCTCGGCAGTTGCTTTCAAAACGCCGTGCGCGGCGGTTCTGTTCGTCAGCTTCGTGGCGTTCTTGTTCGAGGCGATGGCGTAGACGTTGATTGCGTTCGGCTTGTTCGCGTCTCTCCGTCGCAGCGCACCATCTCCTACTGACGCCCCGAAAGCTCCCATGCACGGTTATGGGGTTACCCGTGTCGCCTACGGCCTCGACCGCGTAATGGTAGGTGGTGTTGGGCTGAGCACAGGACCAGCCCACGAACTTGATGGTGCCGGTTGCTGCTTCGCCCCAATCGTAGGCGGTGGAAATCGTTTGACCGTGCGCCTTGAAGGTGACCGTGATGTACGCGAGCGGGTTCGTTGATATACGCAGGTACGTATAGCCAGGCGAGATTGTCGTATGTCCCGGGCGTGGGATTGGGGCGACGTGGAGGGTCGTGATGCTTACAGGATGGGCCGCCCGGTAGGCCGCAATGTTCTGTGCTTCCAGTTCGCGTATCGAGGGGCATTTGGGCTGTTCCCGCGATTCGCATTCAAGGAAGGCTGCCTGACCCGTTTCGCAGGTCGCGCCTTTGCCTGACATGACTGGCTTTTCGGTAGGGCGGCATTTGATTGCGGCTAGTTCGGCCTTCTGTTGAGCTTCGATTCTGGCATTAGTTTCCGCTGTTTCCCGTTCCTGGCGTTCTCGTGCTTCTCTTTTCCCTAGTTTGCCTTTCGATGGTTTCCTTTTCTCCTGCTTCGCTTATGCGGGTATCTTCTTCTTCGATCAGTTGCTTTATGCTCACGCATTCGGTTTTCGCCATGTTTTCCACAGGCGTTTTTTCTGTGCAGTGAAGGTCAGCCCGTGCGGGAGACACCTGACTACTGACGCTCGTCAGCGCAATAGTCATTAGCGTGACGGCGAGAAGAGATATGCGTCTCATGGTGGACCTTGCTTTTTCGAACGTGCCCCTGATCTGCTCGACTTTGGTACACGATTGCACGTACAAGAGGTCTCGGGGGCAACGGTGCCAGGCGCCACGGCAACGATCAACAGTGACCAGCATCGTCGGGCATAGCGAATCACAGGACCACCCACGGGTGGCTGTGCTCCGAATGATTCGACATACGGCTTCGCATCGCACGACGCATCCTGACAGATTCCCTATTGAGGTATCGGTCAGGTCCGTCGAGGGTGCCGGGCTATGCCCATGCCCGATGCAGACGACCCGCGCTCGACGTTCGGGGACAACCTTCGATCAGCCCGAGAACGCGCCGGACTCACCCAAGAAGCTCTCGGCCATGTTGCGGAGCTTCATCCCACGGAGGTCAACCGCATCGAGCGCGGCCGACGCAACCCCGGCCTTATCACGATCATCCGGCTCGCCAAAGCACTCGACATCCCAGCAAGCGATCTGCTGGTTGGGTTGTAGACGAGCGACATCGCAGGGACCCCTCGCGCTCGCCCGGCTTGGCCGATGGTGCCGAGCGCCTGAGCACTATTCCAGCGCTACGTGGGCGAGCGAGACGGCGAGATGTATAAGTCAAGCGCTTGGGACAGCCACCAGAAGCGCCTTCCGTGCTGCTGGCGTGAGCGTATCGATCTCCGCGCGTAGCTCGGCGAGCACTTGCTGACGTGCCTCAAGGCGAATCTGCTCGATCTGCTCGGCTCTGAGCTTGTCGCCGTAGACCTCGGGCTTGCGGCACTTCAGGAAGAAGATCATCTCTGTGGTGCCGCCTGCAACCGCGCGCTCGTAGAGCGTGGTCTCGACCGCTTCAACACAATGCTCGACAGTCTCGCCCATCATCGCCGCGAACAATGGATTGCGGGCACGCTCGTCATAGACGGCGCGCCTGCCGACATCAGCCGCCTTGCAAGCCGCGTGACGGTGCCCCGCAGTTGCAGCTCGGCCAAGAACTTCAATCCCCAGTCGGGCATCGACTCCTTTTTAAGCTGTGCGGATGTGCGGGCCGGTGGGCTCACGGCGGTAGACATCGGCGCTCCCTTCGCTCCTTCGACCTTCGGATGCTCGGACCTGTGGCTCGGGCCTGCTTACGGTCGGGGTGAGGTCGCTTGTAGCGTCCGTTTACGTCTGTGCGAGGAGACCGCTTAGCAGCTTGTCGGCGGGCACGACGAGGCCATCACGGGATCAGGACCCAGACTGTCCAATCCCGCCGGATAACCCCTAATCCTGCCGTATCGACTAGGGCATCGGAATGGTTGATATCGCTGCTTCATGCGGTCGTAACGTCATCCGGCAAGGGTAGCCTGACGCTCTGTGCCCGAGATCGTTGTCGAGAATCTGCGCGCGGCTGTGCATGCCAGTCACGAGGAGTTGTCGGCGCAGGTCCAAGCGGACAGTGCGCTCGACGCGAAGCTGCTCGGACTGCTCGGCTTCTTTGCTATCGGCGGGAGCTTGCTGCTCACCCTTCCTCATGGGCTGCGTGACGGGCGTGTGCTGCTGCTCGTCGGGGTGGGGCTTGGTGCGCTCGCGTGCCTCTTGGGGAGCATGGGCGGCGCAAGTCCCAATATGGGACCTTCCCCGCAACAGTTCTATGCCGACTATGGCGCAGGCACCGAGGCTGACTATCTGACGCAGCTCCTTGCCGACTTGGCGGCTACTGCGGGACTCAACAGAGAAGGGCTCGAACGGCGGCGCAGAGCGATCACGCTCGCTGTTCGAGCACCGATCTTGCTCGCCGCCATCTATGGTCTGGTGTCATTGGCATGACAGATTGTTAGAATGAGTTGTATGGAGAAGCAGCCAACAGCCCCGTTGCCTCCGCCCTCTGGTATTCCGCCAGTCAAAGTGCCGACGGGTCCTTCCCTTACCGGGCTTCGAGGTCTGTTCCATCGCAACGGCGGATCGCTCCCCGCATCGCCGCCCGCCGGTCCTTCCCAGCGCGCCTGACCCGCGCTCTCTCATGGCTGGACTTCTCGCGCGGCGTAAGGTGGTCGCCACCGAGTCGTCTGCTTGTAAGTAGGTTTGGGCAGCAGCCCGATTCCGCTGCCCAAATCCCACTGGATCGACCCTAATCCGGCGACATCCGCGATGTACGGCGGACGGTCGGGAGCGGCGACATCCTCAACAAACACAGGCGGACACGACGATTCCCGGCGCAAACGGCACCCGGCCTGATAAGGAAGAGGTCCCTGGTTCGAATCCAGGATCGCCCATAGCCGCCTGCTGCGGTAGTTTCAGTGCAATGACTACTGCGGAGATCGTGGACAGAGCAGGTCGTCTTCTGGCTGCGGCTGTTCCGTCGCACTCTAAGGTCATTCTATTTGGGTCGCACAGCCGTAGTAATGCCCGGGCGGACAGTGACTTCGACTTCCTTGTGATCGAGCCGTCGGTGGTGGGTAAGGCGAAGGAGATGGTTCGGTTGCGAGGTGTGTTGGATCCTCTCCGTGTGGCAGCTGATGTGGTCGTCGTCTCGCAAGACTACGCGGAGGAGTGGGGCGACGTTCCTGGGACGATGCTCTACGACGCGCTAACGGAGGGACGTGTCCTCGCCGAAACATGACCTGCACGACGTAGCCGACCGGTTTGCCCGCAAGGCCCGCAGCGATGAGATCGCGCTCGAAAAGCTGGGGGACGACCCTGACGTCCCGGACGACGTCATCGGCTTTCATACGCAGCAGGCCGTCGAGAAGCTGCTGAAGGCTGCTCTCGCCTGCGCTGGCGTAGCGCCGCCCCGCATCCACGACCTTGGGGAGCTGATCGCGCTGCTTGGGGATGCGGACCTATCGCCACCGGCTTCGGCCGGTGAGGCACGCGCTCTTGTACCCTGGGCAGTCGAGTTTCGCTACGACGATGTCCTCGACGAACGACTGGACCGCGCCGCCGCGCGAGAGGCTGTAGCGCGCTTGCGCGCATGGCTTGACGGACTCTCCCCCCGAAAGAGGATCTCCCCGCAGACAAGCCACCGCCCACTTTGCCCGCGACTGCCCCAGAAATGGTGGCGGCCGTTGCGCGGCCCGACTACGTCGTCCGCGTGATGTTCGCTGACGGCGAGATCCGCGACGTGGACATCGCCCCGCTGTTGGATACGGAGGTGTTCGCGCCCCTCCGAGACGCGGCACTGTTCGCGCGGGTCAGTGTGGACGAAGGGCTGGGGACGATCACATGGCCAAACGGCGCCGACCTTGATCCAGACGTGATCTATGCGGCGCTTGACCACGGGCCGCACAAGGCCCGGATCAGAATAGTCGCGTCGGGCGACCTCGCATGACATCGTCTGGGTTCCAACGCTCGCCCAAGAGGCGGGAGTCTTCAGCGGCCGCCACCCAAATGGCGGCCCTGCCAATATCGCCCGAAATCGACCGCAAAACGCGGACTTTTGGGGTCTCCGGCTATTCTGCCGGTCAGCCGCGAATCCTCAGTATCCATGCGGCATTCCGGCCTGTCACCCAAGCAAGCCGGCCGTCCTTGATAAGGAAGAGGTCCCTGGTTCGAATCCAGGATCGCCCACTGTTCCGTGCATTGTGCGAACCGTTGGCGGCACGCGGTAGGTGGGGATGATCTTGTGCTGGTCGTGGACGCGGATGTCCTTGATGAGGAGGCGTAGCAGCTCCTTGGCTTGCTCGGGGTTGGCGGTGGCGATGAGCTGGTCGAGTTGGTCGGCGATCGCGGCTAGGCTTGCCGTGTCGGGCCGTGTGTCGGCGTGTGCGGCGAGCGTTTGGGCGAGGTTGGCTTCTTGGTCGCGCAGGGCTTGTAGGCGTGTGTGGTGGCGCTGGATGCGCTGCTGGCAGATGTCGGGGTCGAGCTTTGTGTCCGGCGGGGTTTGCGAGGATCACCTGCAGAGCGTTTGGTGACCAGCCATACTGTCGCGGTGGTGGGGCACCCTCGGCCTCCAGGGTGCGCGCGATCGAGGTGGTGCCCTGCCTTTCTTGCGTGTATAGGGCGAAGATGTATCTGAGCACCGGCGCCTTGACCGGGCATGGCAGGAGCGCTTTGCTGTCAGGGTCGCGCATGTATCCGTAGGGGATGCGTCTGCCCATCCAGCGTCCCTCGCGCACGCGCCGCTCAAGCCCGGCGGTGACGCGGTCCACAATCGTGGCGTGCTCGAACTCGGCGAACACGCCGAGCATCTGCAACATCATCCGCCCAGCGGGTGAGCCAGTGTCGAACGGCTCCGTCGCGGACTTCAAGACGACCCCGAGCTGGTCGAGCTCTTCGCAGAAGGCGGCGAGCTGGCGCACCTTGCGGCTGAGACGATCGACGCGGTAGACCAGCAGAAGATCGACCCGTTTTTGCCGGGCGAGGTCGAGCGCGGCCTTTAGGCCGGGACGCTCCAGGGTCGTGCCGGTCGCCTGGTCCTCGAACGCCGCGGCGATATGCCAGTCCTCCATCGCCTGGCAGTAGCGCTCCAAGCGCTCGCGCTGGGTGCCGAGTGAGGTCGGCTGGTGATCTTCATCTGTCGATATGCGGGTGTACAGGCAGACACGTGTCATGACCACTGCTCCTCTTGTTCGTCGCCGAACGGCCGTTCACGGTCGAGGAGATCAGATCCGTCGGCGGATCGCAAGTCCAGGTCCGGCAGCCGGTAGGCGCCGCCGTAAAGCAGTTCGGGCAGGCGGTCCTGCTCCCAACAGTCGAGGTCGTGTGCGCCGCAGAAATGGCAGCGCGGCGGCTCTCGGCGTGGCCGCCACTCGGCGTAGCGGCGGGGATCGGAGACGGGCTCGGCCGGGTAGGCGATCTCACCGCAGGACGGGCAGACGCGCAGCTGCTCGCCGTCTATGAGCGCGAGCACCGCGGCGCGTCCCTGGGCGAGCCGCGCGTGCAGGGGGATGTCGTGCTTTCGCCGTCTCGCCTCATGCTCACGCCAGGCCAAGTAGCCGATGCGAAGCCGCTCCTGCTCAGCGCGCGCCTGCTGGTCGCGAGCGGCGTCCTGCTCCAAGTGCTCGCAGGTGAACACGTCGACCAGCCCACCCGACGACAACTGCTCCTGGTGGCGATGCAGCTTCGGGCCCGTGCCGTAGCGGGAGGCGAGCTGTGTCACGCGCTCGCGCTGGCACGCGCGGTAGGTGTCGACCAGCCGCGCGACCGCCTCCCGGTCCTCGGCACTCGCGGGCACGGGCTCCGGTGCGAGCCTGCCCTCCAGTGGGTCGGGGTCGAGCTGGCGAGCAACAGCCGTGAACGCCGAGCGCTCGACCGGTTGGACGCCAGCAGCAGCTCAAGCGCACGCACAGCCGTCGTTCCGAACTGCTCGAAGTGCTCGCTGCGGGCGTACAGACGATGCTCCTGTAGCAGCGCGCGCCAAGCGTCGGGATCAGAGCGCAGCCGCTCGCGCTCGACCTCGCTCGCGCGCTGCGCGGCGTCTTGCTCGGCTCGCGGGGTGTCGTAGGGGGCGCGGGCGGCACGCAGACAGTCCAGCAGGCACAGCCCGCCGCCCGATAGCGTCAGATCGTCCCAGCACGGCTCACTGAGCGCCCGGTGTGATTCGCGTGCCATCGCGCACGCGCCCGCCGCAAACCACGAGACGTTCACGGCACGATTGTCGTAGAAGCCGCCGCGTCCGGCCTTCTCGAGCAGCGCGGCGAGTGTCTTCAGGAACGCGACGGCCCGCGCCTCGGTTGTCGTGATGAACAGCAGACACGGACAGAAGTCGTAGCGCTCTGTCCAAGCGGCCTGCGCGGCGTAAGCGGCATAGGCGCCCGCCTTGACCTTCAGCCGCGCTTGGCTCATCGTTCCCAGGTCAAGCTCCACGAACGCGAGCAGCCCAAGGCCCTGCCCGTCGTGCAGTTCGACCAGCGCATCCGGCGCCAGCGTCCGAGAGTGCCCCTCCGCCGTAAACGGCTCGCGCGGCTCACGCTCAAAGCGAGCAAGACGCACACCCGGCGTCTGGGTGGCGAGCAGCGCGTAGAGCTCGCTCACGCCCGCCGCGTGCGCCAAGAACAACGGGTTCGGCTCGGCACGCTCGCCACCGCGCGGTGCGGGCGCTCCACGCGCGAGCTTGTCCGCACGACGCGAGGGCCACAGGTGATACGGCGCGGAGCCACGCTCACGGTAGGGGCGGCTGCGACCGAGCAGACCAGCACGGTGCAGATACTCGGTGCGGTAACGCAGGGTACGGCCAGGCACATCCGAGAGAAGAAGCTCAAGCTGGGTCGAGGTCACGACACGCTGATCGCTCACGAGCCCGATGATCCGCAGGTCAAGCTCGCTCAACGACACCACCGCCGCCGGAGCATGAGGCACGCGCCGCCGCCTCGCCGTGGCGGTCACGAAGACCCCGAAGAACGAGAACTACCAATACAGTCGGGCGCGCCCTCACCACCCGGAACCGCGACAGAACCGCCGTTTTCGCGCCGCCGGCCTTGCCAATCGGATGTGCAGCCATTGGCAAGACGTGAGCGCCGCTGGCGGCGAGCGGAGTGTTCGCGGGCGCCGGAGAGCTCGCCGCTGCGCCCCGGCTCATCGGCGCGCCCAAGCACCGGCGCTCGGCGGCGAGGATCAGCGCAGAGAGCAGCTCGACTGCCTGCGCCGCCTGCTCTGCCTCCAGCGACTCAAACCGCGGCTGGCCGAGCATCGGCTCGGCGCCTCGGTCGATCTCGCCGCGGCTATGGCGGGCCGGCGCTGCGGAAGCGTTCGCGCGACGCGCTCGCTCCGCGGGCCACCTGGAGCGATCGTGCCGCTCGCCCGGAACGGGAGAGGCCTGGTGTTGGGAATGGTGTTGAACATCATCAATCGATCTCTTCATGCAGTTGTGTGCCGGCGGAAGACCGCTGGGCTCCGGGACGGACCCCAGCCCACCAACGAGAGCACGATCCCCGGCGGATGTCAAGGGCTTCTCGCAGCTCTCAACGCGGCTCACAGGTCGCTCACACGACGGCCGACGAGCATACCGGCGAGCTTTTACGCTTGAAGGTGCCACCGGGCTACGTCTACGCTCCCCTCGGCAGGCACGCAACCCCTGTTTTGCCGGCGATTACCGGGGATAGCGTTCTTGTGCGGCAACTTCTCGACAGCGCAGCAGCGCTACGACATCACCCACGCGCTCGATGAACAACTCGGACTCCAACCCACCCGCGAGGCACGGGTCATGTACCGGCAGTTGCTTGGACAGAGCTAGCAAGTCTGATCCTGATTTTTAGTCTGGTCGGGATCTGTACCCGACGAGCGATCCGCTTTCTTCGCTGGAGGCGAACGTCAGCTTTGGTGTAGTGGCGCGGGTGCGTAGCTTCCTGGTCCACGTCGCAAGGGGATCATTCAGACTGGGCTTGTGGTGCTGGGCCAGTGAGAGCGACGACCATGAGCCCGACCCAGGTGTTGACAAGCGTTTCGTCGTCCACCTGGGCTGGGATGTCGAGGACATCGCGTAGCAGGCGGGTGCAGAGCAGCGATCCGAGACCGAAGGAAGCTATCGCCGTAGCCTCATCGTCCGTGATCGCGCGCTTGGCGCGTTCGCTGATGCATGTGGCAAAGCCTGTGAACGTTGAGCTCACGAGCTGCTCGACGGCGGTGGTCAGCAGCTGTGGCCGGTTGCGTGCGTCGGAGGCGAGGATGCGCAGCAGTTCGGTCTCGCTGTCGAGCTCGGCGAGGGCGTAGCGCGCGGTCAGCGTCAGTTCGGCTTTGAGGTCTCCGAGCGATCCGAGTACCTGCCGGATCTCGCGGAGCGCGCCGAGCCGTGAGAGCTGGCGCTCGATCCCGGCGGCGAGCACGGCTTCCTTGGTTGGGAAGTGGTGGTAGATACCGCCGGCTCCGGGGGTGAGTCCGGCGGCGGCCTCGATCTTGGCGATGCTGGTTGCGGCATAGCCGTGCTGGCTGAATAGGCGCATTGCTTCGTCGACGATGCGCTCTCGGGTTGGAACCGTGCTTGACATATGCCCGACTAAGTATACACTTAGCTGAGGCAAGTAGATGAAGAAGGAGATGTGTTTGATGTCCGACGCCGGGCTCCCCCCAGATACAGACGACGCATCGCCGAAGGGCGATGGCATCACACGTGGGCGCTTGCGGCGCACCGCCCCATTGGCTGCGCTGAGCGCGCGTACTGCGGGCGAGGCGGTCGTGGTGGGACTGCGGAGCAAGCTCACCGGCGCGGACAGCACCGAGTTCCATGTGCGCACCGCGGAGCGTTACGCCGAGCTGCTCGGCCGCTCCAAGGGCGCGCTGATGAAGGCCGGGCAGATGCTCTCGTTCGTCTCCGCCGGTCCCGCGGTACCGGCGGAGTTTCTATCGATCTATCAGGCGGCGCTGGCGCGATTGCGCGAGGAGGCACCGCCTATGGCGCCCGAGCTCGCGCTCTCCGTTCTTGAGCGCGAGCTTCATCAGCGGACTGAGAGTGCGTTTGCCGAGTTCGACTGGGAGCCTCTGGCGGCAGCCTCGATCGGCCAGGTCCACGCTGCGCGGCTGCACGACGGGCGCGCGGTGGCGGTGAAGATCCAGTACCCGGGGGTAGCGAATGCGATCCAGGCTGACCTGAAGAACAACGAGCTGATGGCCACCTTCCTCGGATTGATGTTGGGCCTTTCGCCGAGGAAAATGAGCTTTGACATTCGCGGCGCGGGGCGCGAGATCACCGCTCGCATCACCGAGGAGCTGGACTACCGTCAGGAGGCCGCCAACCAGACGGAGTTCGCCGACATCTATCGCGGACACCCTTTCATCCACGTCCCCGAGGTGATCGCCGAGCTGAGCACTCATCGTGTGCTGACCCAAGAGCTCGTGCAGGGCATGTCTTGGAGCGATGCGCTCACCGCCGGACAGGAGCTGCGCAACCAGTGGGGGGAGGCGATCCACCGCTTCGTCTACGCATCGAACTATCGCTTCGGCCTGCTCAACGCCGATCCGCATCCCGGCAACTACGTCTTTCACGACGACGGGAGCGTGAGCTTCCTGGACTTCGGTTGCGTCAAGCGATTCGGGCGCGAGCAGGGCGAGATGATGAACGCGATCTCGCGCGCGTGTCTACGCGGTGACGTGCTCGGGACCTGGCATGCAAGCGTGGAGGCTGGGTTCTGGCGATCCTCAGACCCCGTCACCCCCGAGGAGGTCTTCGCCTACTGGCGTGAGCCTTGGGAAATGTGGTGGGCAGAGCAGCCGTTCACGGTCACCCCGGAGTACGTGTCCAGCTGGATCGAGCGCAAGTTCTCACCGACCGGCCCCTCAGCCAACGCCTTCCGGTACATCACCGCCTCGCCCGAGTACACGATCATGGGCCGGATCGAGATGGGCGAGGCGTCTGTGATCGCCGAGTTGCACGCCAGCGGCTATTGGGGTTCGATCGCGGCCGAGTTCTTCGAGGGTAAGGCCCCGTTCACTGAGATGGGTAAGCTCGATCACGCGTTCTTCGCCGACCACCAGGCGGCGAGCAGCCATGCCTGACTGGCGAGCCTGGCCGTTCCCGACCGAGGACCCCTATCCCGCCTATCACGCCGCGCGTGAGCAGGCGCCTGTCCAATGGAACGAGTCGTTTGGTGCCCATTTCGTGCTCTCCTACGAGCACGCGGCAGACGTTCTGCGCAGTCCCGAGTGGAGCTCTGACCCGCGTAACAGCCCACAACTGCTCGCCTCCCTCGGCGGACCAGGCCCCGTCCCTGAACAGTGGAGCCGCTCGCTGCTGATGAGCGACCCACCGGCCCACACCCGTCTGCGGACGGCCGTGAACCGCTTCTTCACTCCACGAGCAGTCCGGACAATTCGCGGGCGTGTCACCGCGATCGTTGACAGTGCCTTCACAGTGCTCGCCGCCGGCGAACCGGTCGAGCTGATGAGCGAGCTCGCCTACCCGATCCCACTCGCGGTCATCGCGGAGCTGTTCGACGTTGGCCTTGAGGGTGCAGAACTGCTGCACTCAGAAACTCCGACGCTCGCACGGATGCTCGAGCTCGACCCAACGCTGGAAGAGATCGACGCGATCGGCACCGCGGCCATGACCCTGATGCTGTTCCTCGTCCCGATCGTCGCCCAACGACGCGAAGCTCCAGGCGAGGATCTATTGAGCACACTGGTCCATCCCCCCGACGGCGGCACGGCGTTGGAGACCGATGAGATCATCACGATGAGCCTATTGCTGCTCGCCGCCGGTCATGAGACAACCGCGAACCTGATCGGCAACGGCACGCTCGCGCTGCTTGAGCGCCCCGACCAGCTCGACTGGCTCGCTCATCATCCCGACCTCTGCGCCCAAGCAGTCGATGAGCTTCTGCGCTACGACAGCCCCGTCCAGGTCGCCTCACGCGTAGCCCGAAACAATCTCACACTCGGTGGGGTCAGAGTGTGCAAGGGGCAGCAGGCGCTCGTCGTGCTTGGCGCCGCTAACCGCGACCCCGCACGCTATCCCAACCCAGACCGGCTGGACCTCACACGTACCGGGCCGTCTCATCTTGCTTTCGGCAAGGGCCCGCACTTCTGTGTCGGCGCCGGCCTTGCCCGACTGGAGGCGCAGGAGACCTTCAATCGCCTCGCGCAATCGGCATTGAGATCGAGAGCTGGCGGCTGGTCGTATAGTCGGGATCACTCCCGCACGCTCCGGCGTCTGCGAAGCCTGCATATCGGGGGCAGCCAGTCCCTCCCTTCGGCGCACACGCTCGATGCCGTACCCACCCAGTAGGCGAGCATGGGGACGCCCGTGCACAGAGGTCGATCCTCGACGGGCCGGCGCAGCCTAGGATTGCCCGGCACCGGCTACCCGGAGTCTTGAGCGATCAAGCCTTTGCCTCGTCGGCGAACCGTTGGCGCGCCGCCTGTCGGGACACTCCGAGAATCAGCGCGATGTGGTTCCAGGACCTGCCGTGGGCCCGAGCGAGAAGGACGGCCTCCCGCAGCCGGGCGTCATTCGCGCGTAGGGCCTCAGATGCGGTTGCGATCTCGCGGAGGTCGTCGGTGTCTTCGACTTGGGCTGTGTCCGGGTCCAGCGAGTCGGCGAGCTGCTCGAACCGATGGGCGGCCTGCTCGATTTCCTTGTCTGTGTGGTGGGTCATTGTCAGCTCATCCGAGAAAGCGGTGGAACGTGGGTCGAAGGGGCTGGGCGTGGATTACGACTGGGTCGTTGCCCTCTATGTCGAGGATGCCGATCTCGAGCAGTGCCCCGTTTGTGGCTGGGCCGATGAGCATCATCAGGTCGTCATCCAGAAGTATCCGTCTCATCGCATTGCGAACGGCATGCCATATGTCCGGGTCGGTGATCCCGTGCTTTCGCGCTGGCTCGCCGATCCGCACCTAGACAATATAGCTTGTCTAACGGATGATACGTCGACCGCACCCGTCAACGCCTGTCGGCTACGCCAAAGCTCAACGGCTGGCTGCACAAGCTCCGTTTGCCGGGGGATTACCGGGCATTGTGTTCTGTCGGTGCTCTACGCACAGCGAGCGGATGACGTCGGGCCACATGCCGTGACCTATCGGTAGCGATGTACCGCCGCAGCGCAACCAAGGTGGATAATGCCGCTCGTGGCGAGCGACCGGAACGTCTGCGCGGGACCGTTCGGAGCGGTCTATGACTTCTATATCGAACGTGAGCCCGTGTCGCGCATGGTGGGTCGAATCCTGTGGGGTATCGACGTTCGGCCGATGTACAGGAGCATGAGCGTGATCGGCAAGCTGGCGGATGGCGCAACGATCCTGGATGTGCCATGTGGTGGCGGGGTCGCGCTGCGAGGTCTGCGTCCCGGCCAGCAGGCGCGATACATAGCGGTCGATCTCTCGGAAACGATGCTGAACCGTGTTCGCCGACGCGCTGTGACGCGCAGGCTCGATCCGATCGAGGCGGTACGGGCCGACATGGCGGCGCTTCCGTTCTCGGACGCGACAGCGGACCTGTGCCTCTGCTACAGCGGCCTTCACATCGTCGACGACCCGCAAGCGGTGCTCGTTGAGATCGCGCGATGCTTGAAGCCCGGCGGCGAACTGGTTGGAGCCATGTTCTTGCTGGGCGGCTTACGCCGTCAACGATTCTTGATGAGACGTGGTCAGCAGCGCGGCGAGTTCGGCGTCTCAGGAACCAGTGAGGACCTACGGTCGTGGCTCAGCGCTGCCGCCTTCACGGACATCTCAATCGACCGAAACGACGGTTTTGCCGTGTTCAGTGCGACGCGGGACGGGAAGCCCGAAAGGATGGCGGTTGCGTGAGCTGAGCAGCCATCCCATTCTCAGCCGATACAGCACGATGGGTGCCTTGAAGAACAGGCGCAGCAGCCGGCTTGGGGGGCGATCGATCATTGCCTGTGAAACTCGGGCGCGAGGACGTCCCATGAGAGCCATCAGGTGGCGATCTTCTCCGGCTTAGCTCAAGAGCCGGGTGGCAGTGAGCAGAATCGAGTCGAGTGTGCCGGTGAGTTCCTCTCCGGTCGGGGCGCGCTCGGGGTCGATGAGCCATTGCAGGGCAAGACCGTCGATGACGGCGATGAGTAGAGAAGCGAGCGTTCGCGCGGTGCGCTCGTCGAGTGCCTCTGCACCGGGGATCGCGGCCTCGATCGTCGCCTGGGATGCGCGACGGGTCTCCTCGGTGAGATCGGCGAGCTGTGCGCGCAGGACGGGTGAGCGCGCGGCGGCGGGCAGGGCCTCGATGAACGCGAGCATCAGCCCCTGTTGCTCCTCGATGCTCTCAGCGGCTCCGGACCAGAAGGTGCGCAGATGCTCGAGCGGCCCGGCGCCCTCGCGCGCGTGGGCGCGCGAAAGGAAGTACTGCGTCCACTGGCGAAGCCCCTCGCTCAGGGCCTCCCTGAGGAGTGCGTCCTTGGAGCCGAAGTGGTAGCCAATCGAGCCGAGGTTGGCATTCGAGGCGGCGGCGATGTCACGCGCCGTCGTGTGCGCGTAGCCCTTCTCGCGCAGGCACTTCAGCGCCCCTTCGATCAAGCGCTGGCGATGGTTCTCTCGGCCCGCCATGAACTGAGTCTAGACAGGAGCTTATATGTCTTGCACAAACGTTCAAGCTCTGTTAGCGTGCGCGTTGTGCCTACAGGGCTGGCGACACGCTCGATGAATGGCAGCAGGGAGTTGCCGTTGGAGTCGGACCCCGTGAGGAACAGATCGGTTTCGTGACGAGAGCGAGCCTGTCTGAGATCGTGACCGGCCTCTGGATCACGGAGGAGCCGCTTCGCTATCTCGGTTTCGAGGCTGGGCGGCGGATGGCCGTCGTTCGGCTGGCGGATGGGGGATTGCTCATCCACTCTCCGGCCAAGTTGAGCTCTGAGCTGCGTACGGCGCTTGACCAGCTCGGCGATGTGCGCTTCGTCGTCCCCGCCAGCGAACTCCACGGGCACCTCTACATGGAGCAGTACCGCGACGCCTACCCGCACGTCAAGCTGTTCGCCGCTCCCGGCCTCGATCGCAAGCGCAAGGACCTGCGCTTCGACGGTCTGCTTTCGGGCGTGCCGGAGCCCGAATGGCGCGGCGAGCTCGATCAGATGGCATTCGAGGGGTGGCGCCGGCTACACGAGATCGAGTTCTTCCACCCAAAGACACGCACGCTCATCACGGGCGATTTGTGCTGCAACTTCGGGCTCATGACCCGCCTTGTGGCGCAGGGACGTATCCGCCGACACCTTGGCCCTCCGACCGAGTGCCGGATGCTCGGGATTTTTCGCGACCGCAGGGCTGTGCGGCGCTCGCTCGCTCGGATCCTCGAGTGGGACTTCGAACAAATCCTCCCCGGTCACGGCGAGATCGTTCACACGGGCGGTAGGGAAGCCTTCGAGAAGGGCTTCGCACAGCTGCTTCGATGAGCGCGCGCCCGTGATGTTGTCTCTCGACAGGTGTGGTCGGGCGCCGCTGCTCGCCGCGCACGTCACCGACTTCCGCGGCGTGCACTCGCCGGTCATGTGGCGCCAAGCGGCACGGCAACAGCTGACCGGCCTTCCCGGCTTGGTGCTCGCCAAGGCGATGCCGTTCATCGGCTCGCGATCGAGCGCCGGGTTTAGCGCGGGCGTTCCCGCCGCTCGCCGCCAGGTGCTGCTCACAGCATGGCGGACGCAGCCCGACTTCGAGGCATTCCTCGCTCACCCGATCGCCGAGCGCCTCGCTGCCCAGGTCGACTCGTGGTGGGCGTTGTTCGAGGTGGCTTCGACGCGCGGATCGCACTACGGGGCTACGCCGCTGTCTCCGACCGACGCCAGCTCAGGAGCGTTTGCCGTGCTCACCCTTGGCCGCACACGCTCACGGGACCTGGTGCGGTTCCTGCGCGAGGGCACCCGGCTGGGGGCGTACATCCACGGGGCGCCCGGATTGATCACCGCCTACTCCGCGGGCCTTCCGCTCACCGGCAACTGTACGGTGAGCATCTGGGAGTCGGAGGAGGACATGATCCGTTTCGCCTACCGCAACACAGACGGGCACGGCGACACCGTTCGACGCGACAAGCCTATCCTCACCGAGCAGCTCAACGCCCGCATGCGCCTGCGTAGCTTGGGCGGGAACTGGCACCCGAAAACACCCCACGCCGCAAGGCTCTCGCGACTCGCCGCGACGCTTAACGGGTGAGTGTGCTTGAGGTCCCACCCCAGTTGCGCACCTGCTGATCGACCGCTTCTTTCGGGAGCACCCCGAACTCGAAGCGGTGCAAGCCGCTGCGCGCGCGTCTCCATGAGCGGTCCGCCCCCGAAATCAGTGCCCCCATCCCAATTGGGCGCCCGCTGTGGCTATGCCCCGACATCCAGCGCCCAGCCCTCGAACTCGGCCGCGTCCAGCCGGTTCGCACTATGCCCAGGATCGCCCATCGATGGATTCCTCTCGAGGCTCCATCGCGTCTAGCTGGTCTGCCTCAGTCCTTATCCCTCCCGAGCAATAACCCGGTCGACCTCGACCATCCCACCCGAATGGTCGTCCGGATAGACGACGATCACGCTCGGCGATCCTCCGAACCAGGCGCTCATCTCGCCCTCGCCGACGTACTCGGCGGCGCGTTGCGAGCCGTCTCCTTGAATCACCCAAACAGGCTGACTCTTGTGGAACAGGCTGTCACCGATATCGGTCATCCCCGATAACGATACTCGCGCCCCAAGGGCGCTTAGCGACTAAGTCGATGTGGGGAACTCGGCCGCCGAAGCCGCGCACTCGTCAACTGCTGCGCACAAATCCGCGGAATCAATCACCTACTATGCTCCGCTAGTGCTGCGTCAGGGATCAGGTGAGCCACTCGTTCTGCTGCATGGCATTCTCTGTAGCGAGCGTATTTGGGGCAATGTTGTGGGGCTGCTCTCAGGCCGGCACGATGTGATCGTCCCGACCATGTTGGGACACAATGGCGGTCAGCTCGCCAGCCGTAGACCGGCGAGCTTCGAGGATGTCGTGGATGACCTCGAGCGGCTGCTGGACGAGTTGGGGATCGCCAAGGCGCATCTGGCAGGCAACTCTCTGGGCGGCTGGGTGGCGCTCGAGCTTGCCCGTCGTGGACGGGCACTCACGGTTTGTGCGCTTTCTCCGGCGGGCGCGTGGGGCAGTGAAACCGACGGGCAGCGCGTTCGGGCGACTCTCAAGAGGGCGGTGCGTGACATCCAGCGCTCACGCAGAATCGCTCCGCTGGTGGCTCACTCCAGACACGTCAGGCGTTTTGCGTTGCGCAACAGCGCTCTGCATGGGGAACGAGTCAGCCGGCCCGCGTTCCTGTTGCTCATCGACGATGTGATCGGCTGTCAGATAAGCGGCGATCTGTTCGAAAGCGACGCACGGCAAACTCCCCTGGACCCAGCGCCATGCCCGATCACCCTGGCGTGGTCAGCCGAGGATCGCATCTTCCCGCTCGAGACCTACCGCTCACGTGCGTGTGAGCTGGTCCCGGGAGCGGACTTCATCGTGCTCGACGACGTCGGGCACATCCCGATGCTCGATGACCCGCGACTGGTCGCCCAGACGATCCTCTCGAGCGCCACCGGCGCGCTCAACGGCTAGCACCGAGGGCCTTCGAGCAAGCAGTCCACATACCCTCCTGCGTACGCTGCACCCGATCACGGTCGCGCTACAGCCTCCCCAGCACCAATGCGCCGGCAAGCAGGACCAGCCCGGTGGCACAGGCCATCAACGCGCCCTCCATCGGCGCCGCGACCCGCGCGGCGTCCAGCTCGATCGTGCGTCCGCTGCTCAATTGCTGTTCCCCATGCAGCGAAACGGTTCGCCTGCGCAACTCGCGCACAGGTGTGCTCAGGCGTCGCTGAGCCATGCTCAGCATCAGGCACGCCGCGGCGACGAGCACGCCGTCGACACGTACTTCGCCCGCTTGTGCCCAGAAGGCCGTAAACGCGGGGAACGCGCCCCAGGCCAGCGCGAACCACAGGTCTGAGTGCATGCGCCCGCCAAGCAACTCGAGGTTGTAGGCGAGCACCAGCAGTAGACCCACGACGACGAACGCCAGCAGCCAGTAGGAGATCGACACGGCCCCCACGACACCGATCGCGACCGCTCCCGCCAGTGAGACGCCGGTTAGCGCGATCAGCGCGCGATCGGAGACGTCTGTCCGTAGCGGGTGGCCGTGCAGCTCGTCTAGCGCATGCGCGGCCACTCCGACGGCGAGCAGGAAAGCGAGCAGCGTCCACAGCAGGCGATGGCCGTCGAAGCGGGGTGCCACGGCCGCCCCGATCGCGACATAACTCAGGTGCCAAGCCGTGTACGGGGGGTGTAGCAACGTCAGCAGATCGCGCCACCGGCCTGGGCCCAGCGCGTAGAAGGCGGGCCGCTCAAGTCGACTCGGTGTCGCCACCGGCGCGTGCCTTTCCAGCCGTGGCCGCCGCGGGACCCTCCCTGAGGGCGCTGCTCTTGGAGTCACTGCTCTCCGCGGTGGCCCCTTCGGCGGCAGACTCGGAAGCGCGCTTCGTGCCCCACATCACCACGCCGCCGTCCAGGCTCATGCTGCGCACGCGCACGTCCACGATTCCCGCCTGCTCCCACAACTCCACGATCCGCGCCATTGGATAGTTCTCGTAGAAGGCTGGAATGCTCTCGGACAGGAAACGGCCAGTGTGTGCCCACTCGCGCGAGACGGCTCTGCCCAGCACCGGTAGTCCCACACGCGTGTAAAACCTCCACAGTCCCCGCCACAGCGCTCGCTGTGGCATCGCGAACTCGAGCGAGGCGATCCGCCCGCCTGGCTTGAGCACGCGGGCGAGCTCGGCCATCGTGGCCGGCGGATCCTCCACATAGCGCAGCAGGTAGGTAAAGGTCAGGTGGTCGAACTCCTCCTCTCCGAACGGCAATTGCTCAGCCTCGCCGCGCACCAGTGATATCCGCTTGCCCAGGTCCCGGTCAGCGTCCAGCCTTGCCTGTGCGCCGGCGAGCATCTGTGGGCTTTGATCGAGGCCTACCACCTCACAGCCATAGCGCCGAACCAGCTCTTGGGCGACGAGCCCTGTGCCGGTGGCCACGTCGAGCACGCGCTCGTTGTTCTCGGCCCGTACCGCCTCGACCATCGTCTTTCGCCAAAGTGGGTCTTGGCCAAAGCTCAGAACTGCTGCCACGCGATCGTAGTGGCGCGGCAGCGGCGCGAACAGCTCCAGTGTCTCGCGCTTGAGGTCGCCAGGCTCGGAGGAGCCGGTATCGTCGGGCGAGCCAGGGCCCCCGGCAGGCGCCCTTGGGCGTCGCTCGATCTCGCTCATGCAGCGCATTCGCTAGGGGCCATCTCGAACAGCATGATGGCTCTCCCTGCGAATCACAAGCTCGGCAAGCCGACGGCCGACGCGTCGCAGGGTTTGCTCGACTCCCGAGACTCGTCTGCGTCGGTGCAACACGACCATCCATCGAGTCCGGCTGCAAGCCTGGCTGCAGTTCAGTCCTTGCGGGCTAAGGCATCTGCGTGGGTCTGCCGATGATGGCTCCGTGGCAACTACTTCCCGTCCGCTCCCCCCGCGCGCCGTCGTATCGATTGCGGCGCTTGCGCTCGTCGCGTCGATCGTCCTGGCGCTGCTGGCTGCAGCGCCGCCGGCCGGAGCTTTTGTGACGACGGTCGAAGGGACGAACGTCGGCCTGCAGCCGCGCAGCGTATGGGAGCCGCGCGACGGAGAGCTGCGATTCGATCCAATTGTGGAACCCGTGTCGCTGCCCGCACCCGAAGAATTCGCCAACAACAGCGGGAACGCGATCATCAGCGCCAGCAAGATATATGTAATTTACTGGGATCCGACGGATCACTATCACGGCGATTGGCAGCATGTAATCGACACTTTTCTGCAGAGCATGGGCACAGCGAGTGGAACCCTGGGCAGCGTCTTCGCGGTGGACGCCCAGTACACAGACAAAGCTAACCAGCACGCATTGTACAAGTCCACCTTTCAAGGTGCCTACACCGATACCGACTCTTACCCATCCTCTGGCTGCGAAGACCCCAATCCCTTCGACGCTCGGGATATGATCGGCCCGGAAAAGGGCAAGAACCTTCGTGGGGAAAAAGAATACAAGTCGGTATGTCTGACCGACCAGCAGATTCGCAATGAGCTCGAAACGTTCATCGGCCAGCATTCGCTGCAGAAGGGCATGGAATCGATCTTTTACGTGCTGACCCCACCGGCCGTCACGGTTTGTCTAAACGAAGGCGGAAGCAGGGGTCATTGCTCTGATTTCGAGGGTACGATTGCCGAAGCCGAAGCCGGCGAGAAGATTAAGCGGAAAGTAAGGGAAAAGGAATGGGAAGCCGAACTGGCCAAAGAACCGCAGAAGAAGAAAGAAATAAAAGAATCCTACGTTGAACCGACAACGCTCAAGAGCTACGAAAGCAGCTTCTGCAGCTACCACTCCACTATCGACGCGAGTAACTCGAGCGGCGGCGAAAACACGATCCTCTACGGTGTAGTTCCGTGGACTGCCGGCGGGCTTGGTGATGCACATCTTTTTTCGTGGGACAGGCTACCGGCATACGAATGCCAGGACGGCGGCTACGATCCGAGCAGCAAACCTGTTGAGAACCCTGAGGAAAAGAAAGAAAAGACTCTCAAGGAAATCGAAGAAAATGAAAAGAAGACCCAAAAGGAGCAGGAAGAAATAGTCCAACAGGAACTGTTGGAAGGCCCACATATCGAGGAGCCCAATCAGGTGAAGTGCTCCAGTCCCGATGGTGGTTGCGACACTGGGCTGGCCGATCTGATCGTGAACCAGATCGCGGTCGAGCAGCAGAACATCGTCACTGATCCACTGTTGAACGCTTGGCAGGATGCTATGGGCAATGAGGCCACAGACGAGTGCCGTGACTTCTTCGCACCCGTGCTCGGCGGAAACTCTGGGGCCCAGGAAGAGTCTGACGCTGGAACGCTATTCAATCAGGCTCTTGCGGGCGGCGACTACTACCTCAACGACGCCTTCAACCTGGCGGCGCTAAAGCTACCTTATCCGGGTGTGCCTTGCTTGGGAGGTGTCTCGCTGCTCCCACAGTTCACCGCGCCAAACCCCGTAAACACAGGCGAAATCGTCGGCTTCAACGGTATGGAGTCAGACATATCCCTCGGCGCCGACACTGTCTTCTCCCCCACCGGTGAACCGAAGACCGGTTACGCGACCTACACATGGAACTTCGGCGACGGCTCGGCCCCGGTGGTTGGCTATGCGCCCGGTGCTCCGCTTGTGAATTCTCCAGGAGTCTCACCATGCGGCGCCGCCCAATGGGAAGCGCCCTGCGCGGCGAGCGAGTACCATTCCTATAAGTATGGTGGCACCTACGAAGTGACATTCACCGTCACCGACGTAGGCGGTAACACGGCCAGTGTCAAAGAGCCGATAACGGTCATCGGTCCGCCTGAACCAAAACCCGAACCGACACCGACACCGACACCGACGCCTGCACCTGCACCTGCACCTGCACCCTCCACCATCACGCCGGGCGGCCCGAGCGGCTCGGGGTCCTCCTCGGGTGGCTCCAGTGGAACCGGCGCCACGTCACCGACGACGCCGCCCCCCGTGCTCGGCGCTTCCGTCACCTCCAAGTCGCTGAAAAAGGCACTCAGCAGCGGTCTCCCAGTGCGCTACTCCACCAACGAGCAGGTGGCCGGCAACATCGAGGTTCTGCTTGAAAGCGCCACGGCCAAGCGTCTGGGCATCAAGGGCGCAACGGCAACGGGTCTGCCGGCCGGCACCCCGAAGTCGATCGTCATTGGCACGGCCGTGCTCGTGACGACGAAGGGTGGCCAGGGCACGATCCGCGTCAAGTTCACTTCGCGTGCCGCCGCTCGCCTAAAGCACGTTCACAAACTGAAGGTCACACTGCGCCTCTTCGCCCGTAACGCCTCGCGCCAGAGCCCGCAGACGACGACGATGCTCAGCACCGTCGTGCTCAACCCCTGAGGCGTTCGTTCGCGGCTCTCACGAGAGCGAAGGCCCGGTAACCAGGGGCCAGGTTGACCGGGAGGGCGGGGCCTTAAAGACCCGGAGGGTGGCGCACCGCGTAGCCTTCGAGTGAGGGCTGGGCCACAAGCCAGCGCGACGCGTATGGCCCGCTGCGCCCGGCGGTATCGAACCACACGCCGTCGACGTCCATGAACGTGTGACCGGCGTTGGCGTAGATCGTGATCCAACGTCCGGGTCCCGGTTCGCCCCAGGTGGCCAAGTCTCCGGAGACGAGTGGTGCGCTCAGCAGCCCGCCCGCCGCCAGCGCATAGCTGACCGAGCCCGAGCAGTCGTAGCCGTTGGCGACGAACGAGGCGTGGCCGCCGCCCCAGATGTAGGGGAAGTCGGCGATCGCGTTGCCTCCGGCAACCACGCGCTGCACGGCTTCGGGCACGTTCGTCGGGATCGGGATCGTGCCGTTTCCTCCTACCGAGAAACCTCCGGCGACGGGCGTGAGCACACGTCGCTGTGCCGCCTGTTCTTGAGCCTTGGCCTTTTCCTCTTCGCCCAGCTCCTTGCGGATTTCGGAATCCGAGGCCGCCCCCGGAGCGATCGCGGCTTCGGCGGCGACGCTTGGCGTGCTTGCGCGAGCGTGATGCACGGAGGCGGGCAGCGGGAAGCTCTTCGATTCTTCTGGGTCGCGCACCTCGGCGACGGCCACGCCCTTTGCCGTACCGGCGCCCGCGGCGGCCGGTACGCCCCCGCCGGTGGCGCTCGGGATCGCGCTCGATTTCGTGCCGGCGCCTGTGCCGTGATGTGTGACGCTCGCGCCGTTGGCGGTCCCCGCCGAGCCTGTCTTGACGCCACGACGAGTGGACCTGGTCGCTGCGGAGGCGGTGCCCGTTGCGCCCGCTCCCGTTGTGCCCGGGCGGCCGTCGAGTTGCGCGACGCTTGCCTTGGTGCCGCTGCCCGGCGCCGAATGGCCACCGCCGCCGAGCAGCAAGGCCGCGACGATCGCGATCGCGCCAATGGCTACCGCGCCAGCGAGCACACCCCACGAAAATGGCATGCCCCCTCGCGAGCCAGGCTGGACTGTGGTGTCGGACCCCGTACTCACTCACCGATAGGCTAGCGCTGCGAGTGCGGGTCGTACGTCAATCCCAAACAGAGCCTCTCCGCGGCCGCCTTCGGTACCCTGATCGGATGCCCGCACCGGAAACCGTCGTGGACGTTCGTCCCGGCGGCGCTAACCAGCGCCCCGAAGCGCGTGCGCACATGCGCCTTTTGCACGGTATGCGCCGCCCCGCCAACTGGCTGCAGCTGGTTCGCTTCGGGCTCGTCGGCGGCGTGGGCTTCGTGCTCAACCTCGCCGTCTACACGCTGTGTGTGCACGTCCTGCACGTCGCCTACCAGCCGGCATACGTGCTCGCTTGGCTGGTCGGCGTGACGAACAACTTCGTGCTCAACCGCCACTGGACGTTCGACGCCTCGGCCGGCAGAGTCCACTTCCAGGCCGTGCGCTTCTTCGTCGTGAGCCTGATTGCCGCCCTCTTCGGGTTCCTGTTCCTGACGCTGCTCGTCGAGGTCGGCAGACTCGCCAAGGTGCCGGCCGAGGCGATTGCCGTGGCGGCCTCGATGCCGCTCAACTTCCTTGGCAACAAGCTCTGGAGCTTCCGGATGCGCCACTGATTGGGCTTCGCGTGTCGCCCGGGCGGGCTGGAGCGCGAGATTGGGTACCTATACTCTGGATTTCCCCCGCTGGAGGAACGTCGTGCAGGAGATGGTCATCTATGGCGTGAGCTTCGACATGGTCGGCAAGCAGCCGATCGTGCTGTTGAAGACGGTGGACGGCAACAAGTTCCTGCCGATCTGGATCGGCCACCCCGAGGCCGCCTCGATCCTGATGAAGCTGCAAGGCGCCAGTACGCCAAGGCCGATGACCCACGACCTGTTGTGCGAGGTGCTCGGCGAGCTCGACGTGAAGTGCACCCAGGTGTCGGTCACCGAGCTGCGCGAGAACACCTTTTTTGCCTCGATCACGCTGAGCGTCGGTGGGCGGGAGCTCGAGATCGACTCGCGCCCGAGCGACGCGATCGCGATCGCCGTGCGCGCGGGCGCACCGATCTTTGCCGCCGAGGAGGTGATCGCCGAGTCGGCGATCGAGTTCGAGCACAACATCGAGGAGTCCGAGGACGTCGTCGAGCGCTTCAAGGAGTTCCTCGACGAGGTGACTCCAGAGGACTTCGCGGCGGGAGACTCTTAGCGGCTGCGCCGCTCCGCGTCGCGCTGCGCTCGCCGCGGTAGCTCTACGACCTCGGCCATACCGGCGTCGGGCCGCCGGGCCGCCGGCTCCGCGCTCGCTGGCTCGGCGCCTGTGAGCGTGCCGAACAGGCCCACCTGCTCGCGCACCACCTTGCCGATGCGCCTGATCCCCTCGCGAATGTCCTCCTCGGGCACGCCGGCGAAGTTGAGGCGCATCGAGGAGGCTCCGCGCCCGTCCAGGTAAGCGGCGCGGCCCGGGACGAAGGCGACGGCCTCGCTCTCCAGCGCCCGCGCGAGCAGGTCGGTCGTGTCGATGTACTCCGGCAGCGTCGCCCAGATGAACAGTCCGCCCTGTGGCTTGGTCCAGCTGGCGGCCGCTCCGAAGTGTTCGGCCAGCGCGTCGAGCATCGCGTCACGGCGTATGCGATACAGGTCCTTCAGTGAGTCCAGGTGCGCTAGCCACAGCGGCTCGTCGTCGTTGCGGGCGGCGCTCAGCGCCCCACCGCCACGCCGCACGCCGCTGCGCGTGCCCTCTTCGAAGTAGGCCGCCACGAACAGCTGCGTGACCGGCGAGGAGCACAGGTCGGCGCCCTGCTTGCACAAGTTCAACTTTTCCAGTATCGGCCTGGGTGCAACCGCCCAGCCCAGGCGCACGCCGGGTGAGAGGATCTTCGAGAAGGTCCCGAGATAGACGATGAAGTCGGAGGCACCGCCGCGTTTGGCGGCTGCCGCGTCGAGCGAATGCAGTGTGGGCAGCGGATCGCCCTCGTAGCGCAGCAGCCCGTAGGGATTGTCCTCGAGCACAAGGATCTCGCGCTCGCGCGCCACCTCCACCAGCCGCCGCCGGCGCGCCAAGGACATCGTCACGCCGCCAGGGTTCTGGAAGTTGGGGATCGTGTAGATGAACTTCGGGCTGCGCCCTTCCTGTGTGAGCCGGTCGAGCGTGGCCTCCAGCTCGTCGATCGGCATGCCGTCTGCGTCCATCTCGATCTGTACGACGTTTGCCTGGTAGGCGTCGAAGGTGGGCACCGCGCCCGGATAGGTGGGTGCCTCCGCCACGATCGTGTCGCCCGGGTCGATGAAGGCCTTGCACATCAGGTCGATGACCTGCTGGCCGCCGGTCGTGACCAGCACCTCGTCCGGGTCCACCGCCGTACCTTCCTCGGCCATCACCTGCAAAATGCACTGCACCGTGCAGGCCATTCCCTCGGTCGGCCCGTACTGCAGCGCCCGTGCGGTCGACTCGGCGGCGACCTTCGACATCAGCTTCGCGTACAACTCGGGAGGAAAGGTCTTCGTCTCGGGCAGGCCCCCCGCGAGCGAGATCACCTCCGGGCGTTCGGTCAGCGACATCATGTCGCGCATCGCCGAGGAGCGCATGCCGTGCGTGCGCTCGGCAAACAGGCTTTCGTAGCGCGCCAGTTCGTGCGCCGTCGGCCGCGCCCGCCCGCGCGCCTTCGCGTGCCTGGTGGGCATCTGCCTTTTGGGTGCGTCCTTTTTGGTGTCCGCCGCGATGGGAAGCCCGCCCCCCGGCTTGGGGGACGCCCCGCCGCCGGAGGGGTCGTCTATCGTCATGACCCGTCTCAAGGTAGCGCACCATCCAAACGACTTCATCTCCTGCAACCACGCCTGTGTGACGCCGCCCGTCGGGGCGGGCGGCGGGCAGTTAGGGTTTTAGGCAATGAACGGACTCGTCTTCTACATCGGCCTCGGCCTCGGCCTTGCCGCCGCCTGCGGCCTGCGGCCTTTCCTGCCCCTCCTGCTCGCCGGGGCGCTTGCCGGCAGCGATGCGCTCGGTGTCAGCTTCAGCACCGGCGCCTTCAGCTTCCTGGAAGCGGACTGGTGGCTGCTTGTGGTCGCAGTCGCGTTTGCGCTCGCCTACGCGCTGCAGATGTTGCTCGGCCTTGCGCCGACGATCGACCCGAGTGACCGTTCCGCCCGCCCGGACCCGCTGGCAGCCTCGCTTGCCGGGTTGAGCGTTGGCGCCGGGGCGCTGTTGTTCGCCGGCACACTGGCCGCGCACGGCGACGCTTCCTGGCCTGGCCTGCTCGGCGGTTTCCTTGCCGCCGGCTTGGCGCAGCGAGCCGCGGGGCCGGTGATCGCGCGGGCACGCAAGCGTCTGCCCGACCGTGGCGCGCGCGAAGCGTTGACACTGTATCTCGACTCCGCCTCGCTGCTGGCAGCCGTGCTCGTCGCGCTACTGCATCCGCTCGGTTATGTGGTGATCGCGCTGCTCGCCTGGTTCGTTTGGCGGCTGCGCTCACGCTCGGATGAGAAGTATGCAGGCCTGCGGATCCTGCGGCGGTAGTAGTGCCGACTTACTCTCTTTTTGGAAAGGATACGATTGTGACTACATATCGTAGTCACGTATGTGAATCGCAAAAAAAGGACATAACACTCCTCACGCTCATCTCCGCATCGCTTCCGAGATGACGGTCCCACCCAAGCTCGTCCTGTGCGTGATCGACGCGATGGCGCCGGCGCAATTGGAGCGTGCGGTGGCCGCCGGCGAGGCGCCCACGCTTGCCGCTCTGATGCAGCGCGGTCTCTATGTTCCTGACTGCGTTGCAGCCTTCCCCTCGGTGACGCCGG
This sequence comes from Solirubrobacteraceae bacterium, assembly GCA_036266805.1. Lineage (GTDB taxonomy): Bacteria > Actinomycetota > Thermoleophilia > Solirubrobacterales > Solirubrobacteraceae > Palsa-744. The sequence goes on along the minus strand of DATAXK010000014.1, from coordinate 60,866 downwards.
TGTGCGCCGCCTCGATCGTCACCGGCACCTGGCAGGACCGCCACCACATCCCCGGCATGTGCTGGTATGACCGCGCCGAGCGGCGCTATGTCGAGTACGGCTCCAGCTTCCGCGCCTCCCAGCGTGTCGGCCTCACGCGCCAGCTGACCGACACGGTTTACAACATGAACGGCGTCCACTTGTCGCGGGACACGCCAACCGTGTTCGAGACGCTCGACGACGCCGACGTTCGCACCGCCGGCACCACCTACCTGATGTACCGCGGCCGCCACCGCCACGAGCCCCAACGCGACAGCCCGCTCACGCGCATCGCCTCCACATTGATGCGCCACTCGGTCATGGGCCCGCGCGAGCTGTTCTACGCCGACATCTTCGCCAGTCGCCGCACCGGTTGCCGCTCGACGCTCGGCATGCCGGGCGTGCGCGACCGTCACTCCGGCTGCGTCGGCGCCTACATGGTCGAGCACGACCTGTTCGACTTCCTCTTGCTGTCCTTGCCCGACAACGACTGGCATTCCCACCGGGCGGGACCTGAGGGCCAGGTGCGCTCGATCGCGCTGGCCGACGCTCAGCTCGCGCGCGTGATGGAGGCTTCGGGTGGCCTCGAGCCGTTCCTCGACGAGCACGCGGTGATCGTGATGGCCGACCACTCTCAGGCGGCGGTTGCGGCCTCGGTCCCGCTGGCCGACGAACTGGCAGGGTTGGACGTGTTGGCTCCCGGCACGCGCGGCAACGGGCGCACTGAGCGCGCGACACGGACGGGCGCAGGCTCCGGCGGCGCTCAGATCGCCGTCTGCCCCTCCCAGCGCGCGGCGATGGTCTATGTGCTCGACAGCGAGCGCCCGGAGCGCCTGCGCTCAGACGTGGTGCGCGCCGCGCTCGGGATCGACGGCGTGGAGCTTGCGATGTGGCTGGAGCGTGACGCCCACGGCGCGCCGCTGGAGGCCGTGATCGCGCGCCCGGGAATCGGCGAGTTGCGTTTCTGTCCCGGGGGTGATGATTTGGATTTGGATGGGCGTGCCTGGTCACTCGAAGGTAGCCTCGCGGTACTCGACGCCAAGCGTCGTGGCGGGCGGCTGATCTGCCCAGAGCATCCGGACGCCTTTGACCGAGTCTGGTCGGCCTTGACCTGTCCTACCTCAGGTGACGTGCTGCTCTCGGCGGCACCCGGACGCGAGTTCTCAGACCTTGGTGGACAAGCGCACGTGGGCGGCGGCTCGCATGGCTCATTGCGGGGCGAAGACTCGCTCGGCGCCTTGATCCTGTGCGGCGTCGATGTTCCCCACGCCCCACGACAATGGAGCATTCGTGACCTAGCTCCGCTGGTGCTGGAACATTTCGAGTAAGTCTGCGCAGGCCGGCACGGGACGCCGGTACCCTCGCACGATGGTCTTTATCCGCACGCTGGCTATCGGCATCGCGGTATGGGCGCTGAGCGCGACCCCGGCACTCGCGGCGCAGCCGCGCAGCGAGAGCTTGACCGAGCCTTCCTCGCGGCTGGGGGCCCCGGCTTTCTCCTCGGACGGGCACGCCCAAAAATCCTCAGCCTCGAGCACGACGACGACCACCAGCGCCGAACCAGAAGCACCTGTACCAGTCGCGACCTCGGACACGCCCCCACCCGGACGCTACAGCTCGCCCAACCGGATATTGCGGATAGCCGACCGGCTGCCGAAGATGCGCGCCGTGCGGGCCGAATATCGCGGCTCCTTCGGCGACGTCTACCTAAAGGGGCCCAGTCGCTGGCAGGTCAGCTACTTCTCCAAGCAGGGCAAGGAGATCGGGCTTGTGATCCTGGCCGACTACAGCGGTCACGTGCTCGAACAGTGGACCGGCTTTCAGATTGCCTGGACGATGGCGCGCGGCTATCCGGGTGCTTTTGGCAGGCACGTGAACGCTCTGTACATCTGGATCCCGATGTGCTTCCTGTTCTTCGTGCCGTTCTTCGACTGGCGCAAACCATGGCGCCTGCTGCACCTCGATCTGCTCGTGTTGCTGTCCTTCTCGGTGTCGCTGGCCTTCTTCGACCACGCGCACATCTATGCCTCCACGCCGCTTGTCTATCCGCCGCTCGTATATCTGCTCGTGCGCATGCTGCTGCTGGCGCGGGTCGGGCGTCGCGGCCCGTCGCGGCGTGAAGCTCCGAAAGCACCACGCCTCTTGATCTCGCCCGCTTGGCTGGCGATCGGCGTGGTGTTCCTGCTCGGCTTTCGCATCGCCCTCAACGTGACCGACTCCAACGTGATCGACGTCGGCTATGCCGGAGTGATCGGCGCGCAGCGCATCGCCCACGACAAGCCGCTGTACGGCGGCTTCCCATCCGACAACGAACACGGTGACACCTATGGCCCGGTCAACTATGAGATCTACCTGCCCTTCCAGCAGGTATTCGGCTGGAGCGGCACCTGGGATGATTTGCCCGCCGCGCACGCCGCCGCGATCTTCTTCGACCTGTTGGCCGTTGTGCTGCTGTTCCTGCTCGGACGTCGCATTCGCGGGCCGGGCCTGGGCATCCTGCTTGCCTATGCCTGGGTCTCCTATCCCTTCACGCTCTATGCCCTCGAGAGCAATTCAAACGACTCGCTCGTGGCGGCGTTGATCCTCGCCGCGCTGCTGGCTTGTCCAAGGCGATGGGGGCAGGCCGCTACGTCCAGCGCGCGCGGCATGTTCAGCGCTCTGGCGGGCCTCACCAAGTTTGCGCCGCTGGCGCTGGCGCCGCTGTTGTGGACCCATGGTTTGGGCGGCCTCTCGCTACGCCGGCGAGCAGGCGCGCTGGCCTTGTACGCGTTTGCGTTCGTGCTGACGGCAGCCGTCGTCTCGATCCCGGCTTTCACCCACGATTCGCTGCACACGATCTACGAGCGCACCCTTGCCTACCAATCAGACCGCGAATCGCCCTTCTCGATCTGGGGCCTGTACGGCAGCTCGCCCACCGGTGGCCATTATCTGCGCTGGCTGAACGAGGCCCGCGACGCCGTGGTCGGCGCCGGGATCATGTTGGCGTTGGCGCTCGCCGTGCTGCCGCGCCGCGAAGACCTGGTTGGTCTGGCCGCCGCCGCCGCCGCGATCCTGATCGCCGTGCAGCTCGGCATCGACCACTGGTTCTACCTGTACATCCCGTGGTTCTTCGGCCTGGTGATGCTGGCGTTGCTGGGCCAGATCAACTGGGACGGACCGTCGCCGCCCCCTGGATTGGAGCAGGCGGACGCGGCATCAGGATCTGCTCGATCGAGTCTGCTCGCAGCGGCCGCGAGCAGCGTATGAGCACGCCCATCAGCCACGGGTCCTCCTTGGAGGTCTCGAAGCGCACGGGCATCTGCGTGACGAGCGACTCGACGGCCTGCTCGCGCTTGACCCCGATCACGCCGCCGCGCGGACCGGTCATGCCCACGTCGGTGATGTAGGCGGTGCCTTTCGGCAGCACACGTCCATCGGCTGTAGGCACATGCGTATGCGTGCCGACCACAGCGGTTACGCGTCCGTCGAGCAGCCAGCCGAGCGCCACCTTCTCGCTCGTGGCCTCGGCGTGCATGTCGACAAGGATGTGATCGACGCTGCCAAGCTCGCGCAAGGCGGGCTCGATCTCGGTGAAGGCCGAGCGTCCCGCCTTCAGAAAGAGGTTGCCGCTGAGGTTGACGACGCCCAGGCGCAGGCCGTCCTTCTCCACCACGCAAACGCCGCGTCCCGGCTGTCCGCGCAGGTAGTTGAACGGCCGCACGATCCGCTCCTTGGTGTCGAGATAGGAGTAGATCTCGCGCCGGTGATAGGCGTGATTGCCAAGCGTGATCGCGTCGATGCCGTTGCGGAACAGCTCCTCGGCCGCCTTGGGCGTGATGCCAAGGCCGCCGGCGACGTTCTCGCCGTTGACCACGACAAATGTGGGCGCATAGCGCTCGCGCAGGATCGGCAGGCACTCCAGCAGCGTGTGGCGGCCGATGCTGCCGACGAGATCGCCGACGAACAGGATGCTGACGTCAGTGCGCTCGTCCGCTTTGGGTGGGACGTCTGCGCCGGCCCTCGGTCCTGTCTTCGGCGAGATGCCCGCGTCAGCCCTCCTCGCCTCCTGGGTCGCCTCGGGCTCAGCCATACTCTGGCCATCGTCGAAGATTGGATGACAGGGGAGTCGTGAGCGAGGCCCAGCCGCCTACCCAGGCTGAGCGCGAGCTCGTCGAAGACGGTGAGCAGACGCCTGCCCTAGAGCCGTCTGCCGCCGAGGCCCCGCGCGTGCTCGTGCCGCGCTGGGTGCAGCTCGTGATGCTGCCGATCTCGCTGCTGGCGCTGTGGGCGCTCGCGCGGGCGGCGGGCAAGGTGTTGCTCGTGTTTGTGATCGCCGGCTTGATTGCGCTCATCCTGAACCCACTTGTCGCTTTCTTGCAGAAGCGCACGCGCATGCCACGTGGGCTGGCGGTGCTGGCCGTATACCTAGCATTCTTCCTGACGCTCGCCGGTGTCGGCTTCCTGCTTGCCAACCCGATCTCCCATCAGGTTCGCACCTTCACGAACAATCTCCCGCATATCGTCGACGAAGCCAACGAACAGATCGAAAGCCTGCAGCGCACCCTGAACAAAGACGGCGTCCACGCCAAACTCGTAGGCCAAGGCAAGACGGCCTTGCAGACGTTGCAGGACCAGCTCTCCAAGAGCGCCGGCAAGCTCGCGACGTTCGGCACCGGCCTGCTCACCGAAGTCGCCAAAGCGCTTGTCGATCTCGTGCTCGTGTTCGTGCTGTCGGTCTACATGCTCGTCTACGGGCAGTCGATTGGCAGGATCGTGCGCAAGGCGATGCCTCCGGGCGACGGCTCGGACGCGGACGATTTCCCCAGCCTTGCCCAGCACGCCGTCTCGCGCTATGTCGGCGGTCAGCTGCTGTTCAGCATCATCATGGGCACCTCCACGGGCTTGGCGCTTTACCTGTTCGGCGTGCTCGGAATCTTCCCCGCCGGCCGCAGCTATGCGCTTGCGTTCGCGGTCTTCTACGGAGTGATGGAGCTCGTCCCCTACATCGGCCCGATCCTCGGCGCGATTCCGCCGATCGTCTTGGCGCTGTTCACAGACCCGATCAGCGCGCTTTGGGTCGGCCTCTTGTTCGTCGGCCTGCAGCAGCTGGAGGGCCACGTCGTGGCGCCGCAGATCTTCAGCCATACGCTGCGCATCAACCCGCTGCTCGTGATCTTCGCGCTGTTGCTCGGCTTGCAGCTGTACGGGATCATCGGTGCGCTCGTCGCCCTGCCGATCCTCTCGGTGCTGCGCGAGACGGCGCTCTACCTGTATCGCCATCTGTCGTTTGAACCGTGGGAGCGCACTCCCGACAAGTTGTTGTGAGCGAGGTCCTGCGCGTCGAGGGGCTCGGTAAGCGCTACGGCTCGCGCGCGGCTTTGCACGAGGTCAGCTTCGCTGCGCACGCAGGCGAGCTGCTGGCCGTGGTGGGACCCAACGGGGCGGGCAAGACGACGCTGCTGTCGATCCTTGCCGGCGTGCAGGCGCCAAGCGCGGGCACGGTCAGCCGCGGAGTGAGTGAGATCGGTTGGGTGCCGCAGCAGCCGGCCGTCTACTCGAAGCTGTCGGTGCTCGAGAACCTGCGCCTGTTCGCACGTTTGGAGAAAGTGGACGATGCCGAGGCTGCCGTTGCGCGCATGCTCGAGCAGGCGGGACTGGCCGATCGCGCCAAGGAGCGCGTCGACCGGCTCTCCGGCGGCAACCGGCAACGCGTCAACGTTGCGCTCGGCCTGCTTGCCGATCCGCCGGTGATCCTGTTGGACGAGCCCTCCACGGCGCTCGACCCAGCACAGCGCGAGCGTCTGTGGTTGCTTGTCTGCGAACTGGCAGCGCGCGGCACCGGCGTCGTGTTCTCGACGCACATCGTCGCCGAGGCCGAGCGCTACGCCGCGCGTGTGCTCGTGCTCGATCAGGGCCGTCTGCTGTTCGATGGCACGCCGGCCGAACTGGCCCGCGAGGGCGGGGACAGGGACTTCGAGCGGGCCTTCGTGTCGTTCTTGGGAAAGCCGGGCACACAGTGATGTGTGTGTTTTGGGGGGATGCCCGCATATGCGGGCGCGGCGTCGTTGAAAAAAGGGCCCCCCTTAAAAGGCCCCCCTTTAGCGACACCCTAAAAAGAGTCCCCTTTAGAGCCCCCCTTATATGTAGGAGGGCGATGCAATGAGGTGGCTGCTGGGCAAGGACCTGTTGATCCTGCGTCGTTCGCGCCTGTTGGTGGCGCTGTTGGTCTTCTATCCGGTGGCGATCGCGCTGCTGATCGGCTTTGCGATCTCGGCAGGTCCCGCCAAGCCGCGGGTGGCGATCGTCGACGAAACCCCGCCCGGCGAGACGATCACGCTCGGTGGGGCTCGTGTCGGCCTGGACGAATACACCAAGCAGCTGTTCAGCCAAGTCGACGTGGTGCACGTTCCGACACGCGCGGCCGCCGAGAGCAAGGTCACATCAGGCGACGTGCTGGCGGCGATCGTGATCCCCTCGGACATCGTCGCCAAGATCTCCTCCGGGGTCAGTCAAGCCCAGGTCGAAGTGATCTACAACGGCGATGCCGTCGAGCAGTCGTTCGTGCGCTCCACGATCGACTCCACCCTGGCGCAGGCAAACCTGGCGCTCTCAGAACAGATCAAGAGCGTGGCCGTGCACGACCTCAACCTGCTGCTCGCCGGCGGGCACATCGGTCCGCTGGGCAGCCAAGAATTGATCGGCTTGCGCCAACTGCCCGCGACGCTCCATGGAATCGCAAGTCGCCAGCCGCCGGGCAAAGATCGCGACACTTTGACGCGCATCGCCGGCTTCGCGAGCCTGGCGGCCAACAACCTCGGCATCGCCGCCGACGTGCTCACGACCGTAAGCCAGCCGGTCACTGTTCACAGCAAGCTGTTGCATGGCAAACGCACACCGCTGGATACATACGCCGTGGTGGTGGCGGTGAGCATCTCGCTGATGTTCCTGTGCGTGCTGCTGGCTGCCGGTGGGGTGGCGCTCGAGCGCGAAGAGCACACGATCGCGCGGCTCGTTCGTGGCCTGGTCTCGCGAGAGGGGCTGCTGGCCGAGAAGGCAATGCTTGCGGCGGTCTGCGCCTTCGTGGTGGCTCTTGCGATGCTGCTCGGAGTCAGCGCCTTCGTGTCGCTCGACGTATCTCGCATCGGCCTGTGGGTGGCGGCGCTGGCATTTGGCGCGCTCGGCTTTGGCGCGCTGGGCGTGGCGATCGGCGCTTTGGCACGCGAGGTGCGCGCCGCCTCGCTGCTGGCCTTTCTGCTCACGCTGCCGCTCGTTTTCCTTGCGCTCGTGCCAAGCGGATCGGTCGCCACCGGCCTCTACGACGTGATCGGAGCGGTCTCGTTCGTGTTTCCCTACAAGGCGGCGCTGCAGGCGCTGGACGCGGCGGTCAACGGCGCGTCGCCGGGGATCGGCATCTCGATCGTGCATTTGCTCGGGCTCACGCTGCTGTTCGGCGTACTGGCCCGCCTGGGGTTGCGCCGGGCCGAATAGCGCCGTCTGCCGGCCGCGCGGCCAGATTTGGCCGCTGGGGACGAGTATCCTCGAACACGATGGCTTTTCCAACCACGCGCATGCGCAGGCTGCGCGCCTCACCGGCCCTGAGAGGGCTGGTGCGCGAGACCGAGTTGCGGCCCGACCGTCTGGTGCTGCCGCTGTTCGTGTCTGAGACCGCCACGACGCGCGAGCCGATCGCCGCGATGCCGGGCGTCGAGCGTCTGCCGCTCGGCGAGGTCGTCGCCGAGGCGCGCGAGGCGGCCGCCCTCGGGCTGGGAGCGGTATTGCTGTTCGGCATTCCCGCCGAGAAGGACCCCGAAGGTTCGAGCGCCTGGGACGAGCAGGGGGCCGTACAGTTGGCGGTCGCCGCGATCAAGCGCGAGCTGCCAGAGTTGCTTGTGATTACTGACGTTTGCCTGTGCGAGTACACAACGCACGGTCACTGCGGAGTTTTGGGCGAGCAAGGTGGGGTCGAGAACGATGCGACGGTGGAGCGGATCGCGCGAACCGCGGTAAGCCATGCTTCCGCCGGTGCTGACGTCGTGGCCCCGTCGGACATGATGGATGGGCGCGTTGGGGCGATCCGCGCGGAGCTCGATTCCGAGGGCTTCCAGGAGACGCCGATCCTCGCCTACTCGGCCAAGTTCGCCTCCGCCTTCTACGGACCGTTCCGCGAGGCCGCAGGCTCTATTCCTGCCGTCGGCGACCGTCGCGGCTACCAGATGGACTCCGCCAACGGGCGCGAAGCGATCCGCGAGGCGCTGCTGGACGTCGAAGAGGGGGCCGACATGCTGATGGTCAAGCCGGCTTTGGCCTACGGCGACTTGATCAGCGCCGTCAAGCAAGCGACGCGTCTGCCGGTCGCGGCATATAACGTGAGCGGCGAGTATGCGATGGTCAAGGCGGGCGCGGCGGCGGGATACATCGACGAGCGCGCCACAGTCTGTGAGATCCTGACGTCGCTGCACCGCGCGGGCGCTGACATAGTGATCTCCTACCACGCCAAGGATGCCGCCCGCTGGCTGTCCGAGGGCAGCTAGCCGACACGACCAGATGCCACCACAAGAGACAACAACGGCAGAGAACGACACGTCATCGGTGCCGGTTGACGGCATCACGGATGCCGCCACGGCGCGGGCGGGACTCAAGACAAGGAGCCGCAAGTACGGCGCGGCGATTCCCCTGGACGAGCTGGACAAGCGGCTGCTCAACCTGATGCAGGGCAGCTTCCCGATCGAGCCGCGGCCCTATCTGCGTGTGGCCGAGCTGGCAGGCATGCAGGAGGGCGAGGTGATGCAGCGCGTGCAACACCTGCTCGACGAACGCATCATCCGTCAGGTGACGCCGATCTTCGACACGCGCGCGCTGGGCTACTCCTCGATGCTGGTGGCCGCAAAGGTTGACACCGAGAACCCGCACAGAGCCGCGCAGGTGATAAACGCCCACCCTGGCGTCTCCCACAACTACCTGCGCAACCACGAATTCAACCTGTGGTTCACGATCGCCACCGAGCCCGACTCGCCGCTGGGCCTCGAAGGAACGCTGCAAGCGCTGGCAGCCGAGGCCGGCGCCGAGTCCGTTCGCCAGCTGCCCACGCTCAAGCTGTTCAAGATCAGGATGGATCTGGAGATGGAGGGCGACACCGAGGCGCTTGCCAAGGTGGCCGTTGCCACAGAGCCGATCGAGCTCGAGCGCCAACCCTACGACGAGACGGACATCGAGATCATCAAGGCGCTGCAAGGCGACATGCCGGTGGTCGCGGAACCGTACGCGCCGGCAGCCGCGCGGCTCGGGCAGGACCAGAGGGCCTTTCTCGATCACCTGGCAGGCATGCAAGAGCGCGGGCTGCTGCGGCGCGTGGCGGCGATCCTCTACCACCGTCGTGCCGGTTTCTCCGCCAACGGGATGGGCGTCTGGAAGGTGCCCGAGGAGCGCATCCACGAGATCGGACGCCAGATGGCGGCGGTGCGCGGCATCTCTCATTGCTACGAGCGGCCCACGTATGAGGACTGGCCCTATTCGGTCTTCACGATGGCCCACGGGCGCTCCAAGGAGGAGTGCGACGCCGTGCTCGACGCGATCGCGGAGATGACCGGCATCCAGGAGCGAGCCACGCTCTATTCCTCGACCGAGTACAAGAAGATCCGCCTGCTCTACTTCACCGACGAGTTCAAGGCCTGGGAACGCGAGCACGCCGGCGTTTAGATGCCCGCGTCGCTGACCGACACGCGCTCGAGCGAGCTGTATCGGCGCGCGCTGCAGCTGCTTCCCGGCGGAGTCAACTCGCCCGTGCGAGCGATGCGGGCGATCGGGCGCGATCCGATCTTCATCGAGCGCGCCGCGGGCGCCGAGCTCCTCGACGTGGACGGCAACCGCTACGTCGACTACGTCTGCTCGTGGGGCCCGATGATCCACGGTCACGTCCATCCCGCGGTACTGGACGCCGTGAAGGACGCCGCTGGGCGCGGCACGAGCTTTGGGGCGCCGACCGCCGGCGAGGTCGATCTGGCAGAGGAGATCGCGCGGCGGATGGAGTCCGTGGACATGCTGCGTATGACCTCGTCGGGCACCGAGGCCACGATGACGGCCCTGCGACTTGCCCGCGCGGCCACCGGGCGCGAGCGGATCGTCAAGTTCGCGGGCGCCTATCACGGTCACGTGGACGGCCTGCTTGCCCAGGCGGGCTCGGGCTTGGCCACGCAAGCGTTGCCCTCCAGCCCCGGAGTGCCGACCGCGGCGGCGGCGGCCACCACGGTCGTGCCCTGGAACGACCCTGAGGCGCTGATTGCCGCTACCGACAGCGGCGATCAGGTAGCGGCAATCATCGCCGAGCCGCTGCCGGCGAACATGGGTCTCGTGCCTCCGCGTGAAGGATTCTTGGAGCTGCTGCGCGAGCGCGCGGACGCCTGCGGTGCCCTGCTGATCCTCGACGAGGTGATCAGCGGCTTTCGCGTGGCGCGCGGGGGCGCACAGGAGCTGAGCGGCGTGCAAGCCGACCTGACGATCATGGGCAAGATCATCGGCGGCGGCCTGCCCGCCGGCGCCGTGGGCGGCCGCGCTGAGCTGATGCGCATGGTCGCCCCGGCGGGCGACGTCTATCAAGCGGGCACGCTCTCGGGCAACCCGCTTGCCGTCGCGGCCGGGTTGGCCACGCTGGAGTTGCTCGACGACGCCGCATACCTGCGCCTGGCGTCGATCACCGAGCAGCTGGCCGAGGGTCTGCGGCTGGCGGCGCGCGCGGCGGGGGTTGGGTCCACGCCGGGAGCCGCAACCACAGGGCTTGGCGCTGGACCGGATGGCTCGGGGGCCACTGGGTATCAGGTGCAGGTCGTCAGTGCCCCGGGCTTGCTGACGGTGTTCTTCGCCGACAGCCCCGTCAACGACATGGCGGCAGCTGAGGCCTGCGACCGCGACGCCTACGCTCGCTGGTGTCGCGCGCTGCTCTCGCGAGGCGTATACGCCCCAGCATCACAGTTCGAGGCATGGTTTCCGTCGCTTGCCCACACCCCAGAGCAACTGGAGCTGACGCTTGCCGCGGCCACGGCGGCATTCGCGGAGATCGCATGAGTACCGCCAGGACAGCACGGCTCGCCCGATGAGCGCCGACCCCACTCGCAATGCCGCCGAGCGCGGTATCGCCGAGGAAGCCGAGCCGCCGCTCGAGCGCCTGCGCGGCTTGCTGCTCGAAGAGGGCGGCTTGATGAGTGGTCTCGTCCTCGCCGAGGAACTCGCGAGTCAGCCCGCCCAGGGGCCGGCCCAAGTGGTGGCTGCCGGGCCCCGTGCGGAGGGCTCCAGCGCCGAATACGAGCTGCTCATAGAGACGATCTACGAGGGCTACTTACTGCACTATCGCACCCCCCGTGTCATACGCGAGCACGAAGCCGACCTTGGCCTGCTCGCGGGCGACAGGCTCTATGCCCTGGGCCTCGCGCGCCTGGTGCGTCTCGGCGACGTCGACGGCGTCGCCGAGCTTGCCGACGTGATCACGCTGTGCGCTCTGGCCCATGCCGGCGGGCAACCCGAGCTTGCCGCCGGGATCTGGATGGCCGGCGCACGAGCGGTGGGCTGGGGCGCCAGTCCCGAGCATGAGCGGGCCAAGGCTCTGGTGCGGGCCGGCTCGCCCGATGCCCTGGCGGCGCTGCACGCTATCGCTGAAGTTGAGGCTTGAGGCTCCCAGGGGCGCGCTCTACTCGATATTGTTCCGGCCGTGTCCGACAAGCACAACCAGCACAAGTCCCGCTACACGACCGATCGCCAGATCCCTGGAGCATTCGACGGAGAGACCGTCACGCGCAGGCGCTTCATGACGATCGGCTCGCAAGCCGCCGGCGGAGTGGCTGCCGCGTCCTTCCTGCTTCCGGCGCTCGGCTTTGCGATCGGGCCGATCTTCAAGGAAGCCCCGCACACCTGGGAGACAGTCGGCCCGACCGACATGTTCCCCGACAACAACTACATCCCAACCGTGATCACACTCACTCCAGGGATTGGCGAGGCGGGCAAGGGCACCGTGTACATGCGCAAGCGCAATCCCCTGATCGACACCGACAAGGCCGACAGAGACACCCAATTCATCGCGATCACCTCGCGCTGCGCCCACCTCGGCTGTCCCGTGCGCTGGGTCGACGCGGCCGAGCGCTTCATCTGCCCCTGTCACGGTGGCGTTTACGACCTGCTCGGCAGGCGCGTCGGTGGGCCACCGGTGCGTCCGCTCGATCGCTTCTATACGCGCGTTGTGAACGGCTACGTACAGATCGGGTCGCGCTACAGCGTCAACAGCGAGCTCGAGCGCTTCTCGCCACGTGATCCGGCCGAGCCGCTCGACGGTATCGGCCAGTACATGTACCCCTCCCGCCCTTCGGAGCGGAGGTAGCCGCCGATGCCCAAGCTGCCACCACCACCGATGCCCTCGGCCCTGAAGGCGCCGCCGCCGCGCCCCGGCGATCCGGGCAGCAAGCTGGGTCCCACCGACCACGCTCAGGAGGCCGGAAAGAGCACCATCGACTGGATCGACGAGCGCACCTCGATCAGCGGGGCCGCGCGTTGGATGATGTTCCGCAAGGTGCCCAAGGGCACCAACTGGTTCTACACGCTCGGCTCGGCGACGATGTTCGCCTTCCTCAACCAGGCTGTTACGGGTGTCTTCCTGGCGATGTTTTATCGTCCCGACGCCTCCGGCGGTGCCTACGAATCGATTCGTCACGTCACCAATGAAGTCTTCCTCGGCCAGTTCGTGCGCGGCATGCACAAGTGGGGGTCGAGCGTGATGGTGATCCTCGTTTTCCTGCATATGGGCCGCACGTTTTTCTTCGGCGCCTACAAGTATCCGCGCGAGCTGAACTGGGTGATCGGCGTAGTGCTGTTGATCCTCACGATGACGATGTCCTTCACCGGCTACCTACTGCCGTTTGACCAGCGCGCCTACTGGGCCACGATCGTGGGCGTCAATATCAATGGCACCGGGCCGCTGATCGGCCCCTACCTGAGCGACTTCTTGCGCGGTGGCGGCGAATTCGGAGCGACAACCTTGTCGCGCTTCTACGCGATCCACATGCTGCTCGTGCCTGGTCTGCTGGCAGCTCTGATCGGCGCCCACCTGTATCTCGTGGCCAAGCTCGGCACGACAGCGCCGCCATGGATCAAAGCGGAGAAGAATCCCGAGCTGCGCAAGGCCGACGCATGAGCGCCGCTGAGCGGGTCTGGCTACCGCGCTCCGCGCGAGACGGTGCGCAGCCATGAACAAGCGCGAGAAGGAGGAGTACCTCCGCGAGTACGCGATCCTGAAGACTCAAGGGAAGCCGTTCTTCCCCTACGCGGTCATGAAGGACTCGCTGATGGCGTGCGTGGTGATGGCGGTCATCATCGGCATGTCGCTGCTGTTTGGCGCCGAGCTCGGCTCCAAGGCCAATCCCACGACCACGACTTACGTGCCGCGCCCGGAGTGGTACTTCTTCTTCCTGTTTGAGCTTCTGCGCGTGATCAAGCCGCCGAGCCTGGTCGGACTGGCGACGATCGGCATACCGACAATCGGCATGATCCTGCTGTTCCTGCTGCCGTTCTACGACCGCGGCCCAGAGCGCCGCCCAGAGCGTCGCCCCGTTGCCACGCTCACCGGCATCTTCGTGATCGGAGCGATGGCGCTACTCACCTACCAAGGCGCCAACGCGGGGTCGCCGACCGTAATCGAAATGCCAACGCCGGCCTCGATCCAACAGGCGGGCGGACACACGCTGGCCGAATACGAAGCGGGTAAGAAGGTGGTCGCGCAATCGGGATGCCTTGCCTGTCACAAAATCGGCGACAACGGCAATGCCGGCCCCGGCCCCGACCTGACCCACATCGGTGCGCGGCTGCCGGAGTTCGGGATAGCGCGTACGCTGGTCAACCCGACAGCGCCGATGCCGTCGTTCAAGAACCTGCCGCCGAAGAAGTTCGACGCGGCGATCTTCTTCCTCTCGCAGCTGAAATAGCCGGTCCATGACCGCCCAGGCTGACGCGACTGCCGGTCGGTTGGAGGCAAGGCAGGTGCGTGCGATGTTCGACCGCGTGGCGGCGGTCTATGACCCGCTGAACACGCTGATGACGGCTGGTCTGCATCACCGCTGGCGCACGCGCGCCGTCGATCTTGCGTGTGTGAGCCCTGGCAGTCGCGTGCTGGACGTCGCCACCGGCACCGGTGACCTTGCGATCGAGCTCGCCCGACGTGTCAGCCCCGGAGGCGAGGTGGTCGGCAGCGATTTCTCCGAGGGGATGCTGAGCCGCGCGCGCGTCAAGGGGGCAAAGGCGCTGCGTGAGCTGTCGGCCAGCTTGTCCGCCGGCTCGCCGCTGAATGGCTCGGGAGGTACACGCTCGCCCCAAACGCAGGGGGCGGTTGGCCTGAGCTTCGAGTGGGGCGACGCGTTGCAACTGCCGTACGACGATGGCTCCTTCGACGCCGCAACGGTTGGCTTCGGTGCGCGCAACTTCTCGGATTTGCGGAGCGGTCTCGCCGAGATGGCGCGGGTCGTGCGGCCCGGCGGCCGCGTCGTCGTGCTCGACTTCACGACGCCAACTCGCCCGCCCCTGTCGCTGTTCTACCGGGTCTGGTTCGACCGTGTCGTGCCGTTGCTCGGCCAGCTGACGGCGCCGCTGGCCGCGCTGTCGCCCAAATCCGACGATGGCGCCTCTTCGACGATCGCCGAGGCGTACACCTATCTCCCCAACTCGGTCAAGCGCTTCGGCACGCCCCGCGATCTGGCCGCGACGATGGAGCGCGCGGGGCTAGTGGATATCCACTATCTGATCACGGCAGGCGGCATTGTGACCATCCACGCCGCTACCGTCCCTGGGGATGGGACAACGTGAGAGAAGCCATCGAGGCGTGAGCCTGCGCGGCGGTCGAGGCGTCGGGAGTGGGTATCGATGCGGAGCGAGGGGGCGTCGGTCGGGATGGAGCAGATATCGATGACCGCGCTTGACGCGCGCGCGAACACCGCCGCCGACGTGGAGGCCGTTGATGAGATCATGCGCCGTGGCGGGCCTGAGCTGCGGGAGCGCATGGCCCGCGTCGAGGCGCACCTGGAGCACGTCACGGCCCAAGCGGGCATACCGATAGCCTCGCACGCCACAGCCACGATCGCCGCCGGCGGCAAGCGCCTACGCCCGCTGCTCGTGATGCTCGCGGCGGAATCCGCCGCCGGCCCAACTGAAGGGCCAGAGGGCGAGCAAAGTTTGGTGCGGGCGGCTGTCGCCGTGGAGCTCGTACATTCGGCCACGCTCGTACACGACGACCTGATCGACGGCGCCGAGTTGCGCCGCGGGCGGCCGACGGTCGCGACGGTCGCGGGGCGCGCCGCGGCGATCGCGACTGGCGATCTGCTTTTCTCACGGGCTTTTGCCGAGCTGGCCCTCAATCGTGACACCGAGCAGCTGCGCGCCCTATCCGACGCGAGCTCGGCACTCGCCGCCGGCGAGCTGCTACAGCGCGAGGATGCCTATGCCGCGGACGTCGCGGTCGAGCGATATCTGGAGCGCTGTCGCTTGAAGACGGCGGCGCTGTTCGAGGCGGCCTGTCGACTCGGAGCGCTGGTAGCCGTAGATGGAACAGCAATGCTCGCGGCGACGCTGGGACAGTTCGCGGAGCGGATCGGGCTGGCCTTCCAGCTACTCGACGACGTGCTCGATATCTCCGGCCCAGCGGAGCGGACGGGCAAGGCCCGTGGCACGGACCTGCTCGATGGGACCGTTACGCTGCCGCTGGTTCTGGCGCGCGAGCGCGATGAGCGGATCGCCTCGGTCGACCTTGCCACGCTCGCGGGGCCGGCCGACGCCGAGAGGCTGTGCGAGCAGATCGCGGCCACCGGCGCACTGGAGACGGCGCGCTCGCGAGCGCTGTCGATCGTGGCTGACGCAAAGGCGATTTTGCCCTCCGCGCCACCGCATCGCTATGACCTGCTGGAGTTGGTTGCAGACGCGGTCGTCGAGCGTTACTGCTGAGCGCTGAGGCCTGTAGCGACCGTGTGACTCGACCGTGTGACTCGGTCTGCGTGCGATTAGAAGTCGCTCGGACCGATCAGATCTAGCTGCAGGGCACGTGAGAAGATCTCGATCTCCTCGACCATGTTTGCGTGCGTGAGTCGCTTGAGGTCGCTCAGCAGCGCACCCGTCGCCCTATCCAGCTCCTCGTCGAGGCGTTCGACCAGCGCTTGACCGAAGACGCCGTCACGCATCAAATCGCAATCGGGGCAGCGCATCAAGATGTGCCAGCGACCGGGCGACTCCTCGCCCCACTCGAGCGGGCTCACAAGTCCGCCGGCGCAACGTGGGCAGACATGAAGTGCCTCGCCGGGAGCGCACGCCGGAGAGTTATCGCTCCAGGGAGCATGCGTCACCGACGTGTCGCCGCTCGCTCGAACTGGCGGGGGCGTCTGGAGGGCGCCATCGTTGCCCTCGCGATTGCTGTCGAGGTAGACGACCTCGATCTGGCGGCCCCCGGGGAGCTGCACGTGATGATGTATGCGATGGTCGTTGTCGTCGTGCATCTCTCTCTGCCGCTCTCATCGACCCTTGGGCGGCCGGCCTTTAGAAGGTCTTCGAAATGACCTGCATGTCCAATACCCCTTTGTGTGGAGCTGGGGGTTTATTTAGGTACCCAGCCTTTATCCAAGCCTCGCAAAAAGGGGGTGCTGGGCAGATCGTTCAAAGACGAGCCATGCATCCATGATCCATGGGGGCCCGCCGCACGGCTTTCATTTTGAAGAGGTTCTGGGGCCGCGCCGGGCGCCGCGAGCGGCTTGCAAGGCGCTGCCGAGCGCTCGCCGCGCACCCCGAACGGGCTCGTAAGGTGCTGCCAAGGGCTCGACTGCAGCCACCGATCCCCACAGCTGTGGCACGACTCGGTGATAGCTTCAACTGGAGATGGCAACAGCGATCCGCACAGTTGGCCACGAAGAGCGGCTCACCATCGTCGATCACCTGGAAGAGCTGCGAACCCGTTTGATCGTGAGCGGGGTCGCTTTCGCGATCGTCTTCGGGCTGTGCTTCTGGCAGAACCACGCGTTGCTCAGCTTCATCAACCGGCCCTTGCACAAGCAGACCGAGCAGCAGGTCCTGCGCGGGGAAGGGCCGGCGGGAGCGACCTGGCTGGCACAGAAGGGTGTGCTCGAAGTCGCCAAGGACACGCAAAGGGCATTGGGTGTCCTGAGCGCGCCGGCCAGTGGGCTGCCGGCCGCGACCAGAGGATCGCTCGCGGGCACGATAGCCAAGCTCGAAGCAGACGTTGCGAGGATTCCGCGCAGCCCTGGCGGAATAGACCCGACCACGCTCGGACCGGGCGAACCGCTCACCGCCACATTGACGGTCACCCTCTACTTCTCGCTCGTGATCGCACTGCCTCTGATCTTGTTCGAGCTCTACGGCTTTCTGCTACCCGCGTTCAGTCCGCGGGAGCGGCGTGTGGTGATGCCGCTACTTGTCTCTATTCCGTTTCTGTTTGCGGCCGGAGCCGCGTTTGGCTATCTCGTCGTGCTCCCAACGGCTGTGCATTTCCTGCAGAACTTCAACGCCAGTCAGTTCAACGTGATGGTGCAGGCCAACCAGTACTACAAGTTCGCCGCAACGGTACTGCTGGCAATGGGCCTTTCCTTCCAAGCGCCAGTAGTCATCCTCGGTGCCGTGAGGGCGGGTTTGGTGACTCCCCGCCAATTGCGCCGTCACCGCCGCTACGCGCTGTTGGTGTGCGCGGCGGTCGCCGCATTCCTGCCCGGAGACGCGTTTACGCTCGTGCTCGAGACGGTTCCGCTGTATTTGCTCTACGAGGCGAGTATCCTGATCGCATCGGTTGTTGCGCGGCGGGAGACGGCGCGGGCAACGGCAGGGGTAGGAGACCCACCGCGGGACCCACCGCCATCGGCGGGCCCGTCGGGAGCACCCGACCCCTCGACGCCGTCGCCAAGCGAGAGTCCCGGAGGCACCCAAGCGCTCGCCACGACCGACCCAGCAAAGACCAGTGCACAAGAGATGATCGACCACATAGACCCCGAGCTGTCCAACTGATGCTGTTCGAACTCATAGACCGAGAGCTGTGTAACCGATGCTGTTCGACCTGAGAGCACGCGGCCGTCGCCGCACCGTGCAGGTTGTCTACGTCAGTCTGGCGCTCCTGTTCCTGATCGGCTTCGTCGGATTCGGAGTCGGAGTCGGCGGCGGTGGCGGTAGTCCCGTGGAAGCCATCTTCGGGAGCAAAGAAGGATCCTCCAACTCCAGCTACGCAAAACAGGTCTCCGAAGCCGAAAAGCGCACGAAGGCTCATCCCAATGAAGCGTATGCATGGGCGAAGCTGGCCGAAGCTCGCTTTCACAACGCCAGCGGCAGCGAATTCTACGACGAAGAAAAGCAGCAGTTCACGGCTAAGGGCAAGGAACAGCTGACGAAGGTGGTCGAAGCCTGGAACCGCTATGTAGCGCTCAAACCGGCCAACCCACCCCTGACGATCGCCGACGACATGGTCAGGGTGTTTGGCGAAGAAGGACTCAACCAGCCCGCCGAAGCGGTTGTCGCCCTACAGCTCGTGATTCCGACCAAGCCGCCGACCGCTGCGCTGTACGGCGATCTCGCCAGGTACGCCTATCAAGCGAAAAACACGAGCGTCGGCGATCTTGCGGCGCAAAAGACCGTCGCCCTGACCCCTGCCGCGCAGCGCAAGCAGGTGCAAACCGAGCTCGAAACTCTCAAGAAGAATCCGACAGGGAATCCCGCCAACGAACAGTTCACGGGGACAACCAACGGGAAGGTCTACACCGTCAAAGTGGGCGCAAAAGGTGCTGGCACGATCTTGAAAACCAGCCCTGCCCCCACAACGACCAAGGCACCGGCGACGACTAAATAGCGAGTCTGGACACTGGTGTGGCCACTGAGCAGGAGATCCCGTCTCATACGGCGCGTTTGCTGATCGACTGCGCTGACCAGCCCGGAATCGTGGCGGCGGTCTCAGGCTTCCTGTTCGAGCAGGGCGCCAACATCGTCTCCTCCCACCAGTACTCCTCCGATCCGACCGGAGGGCGGTTCTATCTACGCACCGAGTTCTTCCTCGATGGCTTGGTCGAGGACCGCGAGCGCTTCCGCTCGAGCTTCGATGCGGAGGTGGCCGAACGCTTTGCGATGGAGTGGAAGATCCGCTATTGGGGCGAGCGCCAGCGTGTGGCGGTACTCGTCTCTCGCCACGACCATTGCCTGATGGACCTGCTTTGGCGCTGGCGTCGTGGCGAGCTCTACGCAGATGTCGTCGCAGTGATCTCCAACCACCCCGACCTGGCCGAGGAGGCGGAGGGCGCCGGTGTCCCCTTCCATCACGTGCCGGTCGCCAAGGACGCCAAGGATCAGGCCGAGGAGCAGATGTTGGAGCTTCTGCGCGACAAGGTCGATCTCGTCGTGCTCGCTCGCTACATGCAGATCCTCAGCGGTGATTTCCTGGATCGCCTGGGAGTACCGGTGATCAACATCCATCACTCGTTCCTGCCGGCTTTCGCGGGAGCCAACCCGTATCGCCGTGCGCGCGAACATGGCGTCAAGCTGATCGGCGCAACCGCCCACTACGTGACGGCCGAGCTCGACGGTGGGCCCATCATCGAGCAGGACGTCGCGCGCGTCGACCATCGCCAGAGCGTGAGCGGCTTGGAGGAGATCGGCCGCGACATAGAGCGACTGGTGCTCTCACGCGCCGTCTCGCTGCACCTTGACGATCGCGTGATCGCCGACGGCGGGCGCACCATCGTGTTTTGAGAGCGTCGCGAGTCAGTGCAGCGCCGAGGCTCGCGGCACCGCCCATGTTCGTGTCGGGTCGTGAAACTGGTGCTCGGCTGGTGGGAGGCCCACGCCGGTCGGGGTGGTCCGCCGGAAGCCTCCCTTCAGACCCGGCGGTGCTCGGCTAGAATCCTGGCCACACCGGCCCATTAAGGGCTGGCGCCCTCGCGGGCCGTTAGCTCAATTGGCAGAGCAGGGGCCTCTTAAGCCCAAGGTTGTTGGTTCGATTCCAACACGGCCCATCCGCGTAAAATGCCTGCAAATCGGCTGGTTTTGGCACGGCTTGAGCGGTCCGAAAATGAGGTCGTTTCGACCGTGGGTACCACATGTGGGTACCAAACAGCGCCGTAGAACGCGTCTCTCAGCGCCGGTGTGCACCTGGCCGATCTAGCATCTATAACAGTTCTGTTATACTTGCATGGTGCGTGCACGCGACATCATCGTGGTTGCCCGCCGCCGCGCGGGCCTCACCCAGCAGGAGCTTGGGGGGCGCCTGGGCACCTCGCAGGTGACGGTTGCGCGGTGGGAGAGCGGCGCGACCGAGCCCAAGTTCGAGACGGTGCAAGAGGTCGTGGCGGCGTGCGAACTCGATCTGACGCTCGGGCTCGCCACGGCGGATGACGGCTCGTGGACGGCTCTGATCCACGAGCAGCTTGCGCGCGAGCCGGCGGAACGGGTCAGTCACCTGAGCCGCGACCGCTTCGATCGCGTCGCGGCTCTTGAGCTTGTCGCGGCGGTTGGCCTGCGGGTGGTGGTGGTGGGGGAGGTCGCCGGGGCCCTGCACGGCTGGCCGTTGATCCTCAGCGATGAGGGAACACTCGATCTCGTCGTGCACCCAGAGGACCGCTCGCTCGCTACCGAGACGGTGCTCGCTGCGTCGGCGGCACCCGATCGCGTCCGTCTGCTTGACGCGCCCCCCGGCACCTATGGCTTTGCCGACCTCGCACGCGCCGCGATCGAGGTCACGGTCGGCGGGAGCGCAGTGGAGGTGGCGGGGCTGGTTGATCTGCTGCGCATCGCGCTAACCGATCCTGCGCCGTACAGCCAGCGATTCGCACTCGCCCTCGATGCGACCCTACAGCTCACCGCACGCGGCCTGAGTCCCACGGCGGACGAGCCCCCGAGCCTGCCCGAGCGTCGCGCTCGCGCTGATGAATGGCTGGCCAAGCAGACCCAATAGATCGCGGGCGCGAGACGCTGCTCCGCGCACTGCGCGAGGGGGACGTGCGGTTCGTGGTCATCGGCGGCGCGGCGCTTCAGAGTCACGGACAGCGTTACGAGACAGAGGACATCGACGTCACGCCCGATCGGGCGCAGCAGAATCTCGCGCAGTTGGCTGACGTGCTCAACCGCCTGGAGTGCAGTCTAGAGGTCGATCCTGCTCACCCCGAGAAGGCCGTGTCGCTCCCGCCGGACTACTTCACGGCGAGTGTGCTCGCGCAGGCCACCGTGTGGAACCTGCGCACCGCTCATGGCAAGCTCGATTTGACGCTCGCGCCCAGTGGCTTCCCGGAGGGCTACACACAGCTGATCGCTGACGCCGAGCAGCGCCTCGTTGCCGCGACGACGACCACGGTGGCGGTTGCCAGCCTCGCCGATGTCGAGCATTCCAAGCGCACCGCTGACCGAGCCAAGGACCGCGCGTACCTCCAGCAGGTCGGAAGGCTTGGCCCGCCCAAGCCGACGGCTGAGACGCCGCCGAGCGGGCCATCGATCGCGCACGACCTACTCCGAGCCTATGCGCGCCGTGAGGAGCTGCGCGCCGCGCGTGCCCAGATCGCCGATCCACAGACCACGCGCCGCGACCGCGCACGCGCTCTCGCATACGATCTCGGCCTCAAGGCGATCGAGGAGGAGATCGCGGCGCTTGAGCAAAGCAACGGCGGGTCGCTCACTGCGCAGCAGCGCGCCGACGTCGAACATCCCGCCATTTTGCCTAAAACGAGCTGAACGCTCAGGGTGCTGGCGAGCGGCCGTGACTAGATCTGCACAAGCCTATGCGCCCCACACGTACGCGCCTTCACCTGCGACTTTCACTTAATGCCTCAGTCGCTGCTACTCTTTGTTCAGAAGGGCGATTTGTATGGAGGTCGCGCCTCTCCGGCGTTGACCAAGCATGCCCGGGGAAAGGGATTACGGCCCTTCCCCCGATGGGATAACGTGTCCAGGTCGTACCTTCTCCATTTACTTCTACGCGTGCAGCATAACATAGTTCTGAAGACCTCATTTCTAGATTCGTAGAAATGTTCTTATCAAGTCATCGTTTCCAGCTTTGTAGATATGTTCTTGTTTTCTCGCAAAGTAAGGCTCGTAATACGCTCGCTAGAAAAGACTGGTCGTAAGGACCTTGCTATTGATCTAATCTAGAATCCCGCCCGTGATCGATCTCATCGGTTATCAAATCGCCAGGAATGCAGGCCCAGTAAACCCTAGCCCGCCTCTCCCGCAGGGCGTTTCGCGGCGGGAGGATCTAAACGTTGCGGCCATCACTGCTCTCGGGCTCGCTAGCAGGAGGAGGCATGGCTTGCTGTGTTCGTCCCTCGCTTGACCATCGCGCCGGTTATTCGGTTATACGAGAACTCCACAATGTCGTCGATAGCTAGGCTCTGAATCAGGTTGCAAAACTCATCCCAGCTGATGCGGTAAATGGCTACGTCCTTGGTGCGATCCGAGTTGAATAGAAGTCCAGTGAGCGTCCTGCCGTCGTCTGTGGTCTCCGGCATGAACACGAAGCTGTGAACCAGGAATCCGCATAGCTGCCGGAGCTTGAGCCTGCTCCGCGACTGTGCGGCGAAATCGTAGTGCCGATCTAGTCGGTGCCAGTTGAGGAAATCCACCGCCGGGGTCGAAGCTTTCTTGGGGTACACATGGACCCCCCAGCTAGTGCTCTCGAACTCGTCGGACAACTTGTAAGAATCGGCGAGCTTACGAACTGCGAAGGCCGCCCAAAACACGAACTGCTCGACCGCAATGAGCGCGGATTCCAGCTCACCCTCGCTAGCGTCGCGGAGGCGTTCCTCGACATTCTCGATGTCGGCAACCAAGTCATCCTTGAGCACCGTTGAATCCCAGAACATAGACAAACTCATAGCACCTGGGCCGGAGCGGTGCCTATTGATCTTGGGCGCCGGTGGTTCGGGTGCACCGCTCCATCTACTACGCGCGCCAGATCGACCGGCACGGCCTTGACATACTCAAGCCCAGAGTGCGCCGCCGGCCGCAGATGCCAAACGCGCTTTCGAAGATGGTCGAGGAACGGATCGTGTCCTTCTCGATCGCCCATCCGGGGCTGGGGCCGCGGCGTGTCTACTCCGAGTTGGCGCGGGAGAAGTGGCGCGCGGCATCATCGCCTCTCCCAATGGCGTGTGAAGGTTCTCTGCCGTCACGGGCTAAAAATGACCTCCAACTGTCGGCACAACTCGGCGACCGTCCAGATTTAGGGGAGCAGCCTCACATCGTTCTCGTGCGGTCCGAACCGCTCCAACGGGTAGTTGGCGAGAGAGAGCGAAGGATGGATAACCGTGTATGTCGTGATCACTGTGTCACGACGAAACCGTTGGGTATTGACCATCTGATCCCAGTCCGGCTCGAAGTCAGGCTTGCTCGGGTCGGGCCACTCGTCGCCACGAATCTCGTTCCTGACCGTCATGCCTTCGCCGAAGCGGCCGTGCCGGGCGGCATCGCTAGCCGTCCATACGAACGACTGGTAGTTGCCAGGGTTGCCCATGTAGGTCATCTCGGAATAGGCGTGGTTATGGGCGCCCATCGAGACGATAAAGTGCGGGCCAGCGAATTGCTCTAGGTCGGGTGGGTCGAGATCGGTGAAGGTCGTGCGGCCAAGCTTGAGGCTGACGAGGGGTCGATAAGGCTGCCCATACACGCGACGCCACCTCAAGCGCTCAAGTAGTCCTGGGGGCCGCTGGACCTGGTAGACAGGATGAAATCGCGGGGAGCGGGTCGTCACAGAGAAGGCGAGGACCGCCTCGTCGTCATCGCTGATCGTCTGAACGTAGTAGTCGGAGTCGATGAACGTGGACACATCGAAACGCCTGGAAACGATACGAGTCTGAACCTCCTGGGAAGAGGGATCGAAGTCTGGATCGTCTGCGCCTACCCATTCGGCATAGTCCTTCTTGACTGCGGAGCTGCGCATGGCTGGCGGCTCCCCGAGCACTGCGGCGAAGAACGAGAGATGTGCGCCGGTACCGAGTCGTGCGAGCCTGGCGTAGCGGTCACGACGTCTGCCAAACGTCGCTCGCCACCGGGCACGGGCTGCACCGGCAAGCACCAAGAGGGCGGCCAGGCCACCAACCAGCGAAGGCACTAGGAGAAGGGTGGGAGTCTGAGGTGTCGCCGTCGCGAGCATTGGCACTGCGTATCGTGGCATCCGGACTCGACACCAGGGCGTGCAAGCGCCGGGGGCTCGTGCACTTGAAGCGTCGCACTCATGCGTATGGGCCTTGACGTGGGTGCGCTCTACGGCCTAACGTCGCCAGTGGTGCTGTAGGTCTGACTGTCTGCGACGGTCGGGTCGCGGCTGGAAATATTGTTGGTCGGACGGGTGTTGGTGCACCCGCCCGACCGGTAGCACCGAAGATAAAGCCTTCGATGCTTGGATCACCGTAGCTTTTTTTGCGGTTTGGTTGTCCATGCTCGCTCGCGGCTCCTTTTCGGTGTTTGGGACCCGAAAGGAGCTGGATCATGGATGGTTCGTTGTTGAGGTTGCCGGCGCGGATGGTCGGCGAGGCTCGGTATGGCTTGCATAGTGTGTTGGGTCAGGCGGCGCAGGACATCTCGGTGGTTACCGACCGCAAGGGTCGCGAGTCACGCGGGGAGTGGTATCGGGAGCCGCTTGAACGGTTTGACCGTGCGCGAGCCCTGCTGGATCTGTTGGGTTGGGGCAATCCTGGCCGTCCGACGGAGGCCCTGGTCGACGCCCGCGAGCACGGGTGGGCCTTGCTGAAGGGCTTGGAGGTATCGCTGACCGTCGGCGACGAGGATCTCAACGAAGCCGATCTCATCGACAGGGAGCGAGCCGCTTCGGGCCGGTCGCCGAAGGAGGGTGAGACGGTGTTGCGCGTGTCCGTCTTGCGGGAGTACGTTACGGCGGTAGAGGAGCATCTCGCCGGGCAGGCATCGCGCGGGGATGGTTCGGAATGAGTCCTTGGGATCGGGATCGGCTCACCGATCGCGAACGGTTGATGTTCGCTCTGCGGGCGGCGGAGGGCTTGTCGTTTCGCGAGACCGGTGACCGCTTCGGCGTGAGTCCGGAGCGGGCGCGACAGCTGATCAAACGCTACTGCCACGAGACGGGCGTTCCGGTGCCACGCCGGCCACGGCGCGATCCGGAACCTGCAGCGGCGGTGAGACTTGCTCGTGACCCGTTGGCGGGCTGAATTGCAGTTCGCCCTTTGGTTCGTTTCTTAGTTCGATCTCTAGTTCGTTCTTTGGTTCGTTTCTTAGTTCGCTTGGGCCTTGTGGCCGAGAGGCGAAATCCCCGCTTGGGGACTGTGATTCCGGGTGGTCAGGTGTTGCCGACATCTATATATACGAGGTAATCCGATGGGAATGCAGCGAGGATGAAGGGAGTGGTCTTGTCGCTCACGTGGTGACCAAGGACGGCCCTGGACCCGGTGTTTTCAGCCCGATCAGAATGCGGGCCGATCCTTCGTTCAGCACAGCTACAGGGGCCGCTCAACGAACGGGTTGCCACACATTGATCTCGCTCCCAGACGACCCGGAATTAGCTCATAGACCGACCGCTCGGGCCACGAGTGCAACCACACACGATCGAGATGTTTCGTGACGGGTATGGGGCTACTGGTTGCGCGTGAGAGTGCTGCCCTCGCCAGCAACGTGTCGGCTGGGCGCGCTCGGTTCGAGGGTGTCGTCGGGCTCCCGCAGACCACGATTAGCACATCGTTGCCAGGCACGTCCTTTTTTTCGATCCTTTTGGTGAGTTGCCCCCACGCGTCGCTGCTGGCGATCCAACCAGATGAGGACAAGAGCAATTCCCAACGCATCAGGCGATAGAACTGATCGCCGGGGTCACCGGTGAGCTTGACGGCGGTTATCTCTCCTCCTTCAAAGGCCATAGGCATCATCTCGACCGGCAGCTTCTCCGGTGCTTTGGAGGTGGGTGTTTGGGGCGGCGGCTTGAAGTCTCTGAGCGCTTCCAAGAGGGAGTCCGCTGCTCCGGTCGTCGGCACGGCCGGTTGCTGGTCATCCCCAAAGAACGTAACCACAACAGCAAAGCCACGAAGATGTGCGAGTTGCCCTCGTCCTTTCGTCAGCACGTCGCGCTTGATGTGGTCGAAACACTCTTGCTCGCTGATCCTCTCCCCGAAGGTCAGCTGGGTCAACTCCACGCCGATCTCGGCGTGATCAGTCGCACGCTCGCAGACGAAGTCAGGGGGATCGGTAGGGCCGCGTGCGGCAGAGGCGAACGGATCAGGCTTGTCGTCGGCACGAAAATCAGCCCGAAATCGGTCTAGCTGTCGTTGCTCGTTATGAGCGCGCTGCTCGTCGTTAGTACCGGGAAGTGGGACGTAGTCAGTTGTCCACTCGAAGGCCAGCGCGAAGATGTCATCGCCATCGCGGTCGGTGCCGAGACTGCCGAACATCGTCGGCACCCCGCAGCGACTTGGCCCGCCGAGCATCGACCGCAGCGTGGCATTCTGATGCACATACATTCGCGCAATAAACAGCATGACTAGATTTTGCTCTATGCGCAGTGTCCGCTCAAGGCGATGGCATTTCTGCCAGGACTGCCTCGGCGCCGTCCTGCACGCTGGGCATAAACGCCGCAGTGAATACCTGCGCCTGCTCGGACGCAGGGCGGGCGTGCAGGTAGCGGCTCGTGGTAGCAAGTGTGCTGTGGCCCATCGCCTTCTGAATCGTCACGACATCAACCCCGCGCATCGCCAGCAGCGAGCCGAACGTATGGCGTAGGTCGTGGAAGCGCAGTGGCCGGACCCCGGCCGCGGCTTGCGCGCGGCGGTAGCGTCGCCGCAGTGCCGAATCATCGAGCGGCCGACCGAGTACGTTGCAGAACACCAAGTCGGCCGGGGTGGTGAAGTGCTCGCGTCGGCTCATGCGATCCAACGCGGCTGCCGTCTGGTCGGCGAGCGGTACACGCCGCATGTGCCCTGACTTTGTGGAGGACTCCACACCTGCGCTCATGGCGCGAGCGATGGTCAGCGCGGATCCGGCGAAGTCAACGTTACGCCAGCGCAACGCCAACAACTCTCCCTGTCTCAATCCCGCGTAGGCCGCGACCCGGACGATCTCGGCGTCCTGCTGATCCTCGGCGCTCAGCGCCTTGCGCTCCCGATCGCTGATGGTCGACGCCGATCGGTCCCGATGGCGACCGTCTTCGAGTGCGCGGGCTATCGCCTCGATTTCCTCCGGCGAGTAGAACACGAGCGCGCCAGGGTGGGGCTCCCGGCGCTTGTCCGCTCCCTTCGCAGGGTTGGTTGGCAGCGCGTAGGTCGATGCCTTGCATCCGTAGCCGAACACGGCAGCGATCACGTTCCTGTGCTTATTCACCGTGCGCGGCGAGGCGCCGGTCTCGCTGATCGTCGTCAACACGGCCTCGATCTCCCGTGTGGTGATCTTCGCGGCGCGTCGATGGCCGAGTGCAGCCATGACGTGTCCGAATGTGACCCCGCTGCCGCGCTTGTAAGGGGTGCCCGGCTCGGCGAGCACCGAGCGATGACCGACCAGCGTGGAGGGCTTCGCGCCGCGTACGCTCTCCAGCCATCGCAGGTAGGCATGGGCGACCTCGCGGAAGGTCGCGCCCTGCGTGCGGCGCTCACGCTCGGCGCGCTCGAGGTCTGCCGCCTCGGCGACGTACTCGGACACGAGCTGCGCGGCAGCCACGTGAGCGGCACGTTCGTCGTAGGCGCCCTCGGCGGCGCGCCCGCGGTGCCGGCGCCAGCCGTCTCCGTCGGGATCGCGCTCAAGCCACGCGGGGCCGATGCGCCGCTTGATCTGCCGACCGCAGTATCGGAACTTGGCCTCGTAGAACGGCTGGCCGCGTTGCTCACGGACGATGATGCTGGCCGTTGGATTCGATGCTGACATCGGGGGCATCTCCGGCGTCGTCCCCCGCGATCACCGCTCGCGCAGGGGACTTCTCGTTGGTGTGGAGCGCCAGTTTATCACGTGGGTACCACATGGGTACCACCCCGGCCGTGGGTACCACTTTGGGTACCAAACTAGCCTAATCTCGCGTGTCTAAGCCATCTTTGAGGGTATCAAACCGCCCGAAAATGTGCGTGTCGTGGCACCTCTAGGGGCCTCTTAAGCCCAAGGTTGTTGGTTCGATTCCAACACGGCCCACCATAACTTCGCTAATACAACCATCGCAAAGTCCTCCGATCCCAGCCAGGGTCGGAGGCTTTGGCGTTTTTGCGGGCACCAATGCCGACGAGGACGGGTTCTTGGGGTTCAAGTACGGGAGTGCTCTCGTCTTCGCATTGGCTGTTGGTGTGCTCGATTGCTGCCTGGAGTTCCAAGACCTCCGCGAGCGGACTGGCGATCTTGGATCGGATGACGATCTCTCGGTCCTCGCCTGGTTCGGCCCAGATGACCTCGAAGATTGCTTGGTTCATTAGGCGTCGGATATGGGTCGTGGCGCGGAGGTAGAGGTCGTGGAGGTCGAAGTTGGCGACTCGCAGCACGAGCGCCATGAACTTGCTGAGTTCGTCGTAGCTGACGTTTAGGCGATCCGTGATGGCCTTGGCGTTGGCGCGTTCGCGTGATGCGAGCGGCCTCTTCGGCGAACAGCTCGTCGGAAATCTCGTCCTTGTAGTGCTTTTGGAGGAGCTTGCGCTCTTCCTCCTTGAGTCCAGCGAGGAGCGTGTCGCAGCGGCTTATCTCGCCTTTGCTGGTATCGGCGAGCGTCGCTAGCCGGGCCTCGATCTGCCTGATTACACCGTCGCGGTTGTGGGGCTCAAGCTTGATGGTCTTGTAGTGCTCCTCGATCTTGGCCTCGACTGATTCGACGCGCAGGTAGCCGCAGGTGCATTCACGGCGTTGGCTGGGCCCACAAATGAAGTAGGGGTAGGCGCCGCCTTTGCCTTTGTTGAGGGAGTAGGTCAGGCGGTAGTCGCAGTAGCCGCAGCGGATTGTGCCCTTGAGGTAGTGCTGGTGCTTGCGGTCGCGCTCGCCGCTCTTGTTGTGGGCTTTCAGGACTGCCTGGACCGTCTCGAACAACTCCTCGTCTACGAGTGCTTTGTAGCGTCCGGCGTAAATCTTGCCCTTGTAGCGGACCTTGCCCGCGTAGAAGGGGTTCGAGAGCAAGGAGTGGACGGCTGAGAGTCCGAGGGAGCGGGGCGTGTAGCGTGCGCTACCGCGAGTCCTGAGTCCGCGAACCTCTAGGAGGGTGACCATGTCGATGAGCGAGTACACGCCGGTTGCATATGCCTCGAAGGCCCATGTGATTATCTCGGCACGCGGCTCGTCAATGGCTATGGTACGGGCCTCGCCGCCGTGGGGTAGGGGCTCGCGTACGTTGAGGTAGCCGAGTGGTGCCTTGCCGGGCTTGCCGCCGACTTCAACCTTGCGCATGATGCCTCGTGTTACGTCCTCGGAGAGATGGTGGCTACACGGTGCTAGGGCTCTGGGGAGGACGGCAGCAACAAGACGTCCGGCGCGACCCGATCCTTGATCTACCGCAATGTCATCCGCTCGGCAGAGTATTTTCCTGCAAAGTGCGCTCACCCCCGGAGTCCTATTGATTGACATCCTCTTGGGAACCGGAATAGGGTGCATCCGCGCCAGGATGTACAGTCTTGTGCGCGGCTGTCACGATCAATAGTTCTACAGGGGAGACGGCATGGCGCAAGCAAAGAGCTGGCGTAGGCAAGATGGTCAGTCGCGCGATCACACGTCCAGTGGATCGTGCCTCCTGCATTCGCGTCTCCTGCTCTTCTGTGTCGTCTTGGTCGTTTTCGCTGTTGCTCTACCCGCGGCTGTGGCAAGTGCTCGTACTCTTTCGGTTGAACCGTCCGGTGGTGGTTTCGTTGAAAATCCTGACCATACGTGGACTCTTTACGCTTATGGTCATGTGATCAAGGTGTATTCCGCTGCCGAAAAGGAAACTATTGATCGTGTGTGGCATGGGGAGGAATTCGACCTTATCCCTGGTCGTGCAAGTGGTAAAGAAGTCACGGGCATCTCGTCCGGCGAAGCTGAAGCGGCTGCGGGACTGGTCAACCGTCTGCGTACTGGGAAGCCTTACGCGACGACGGGTGAACGTGAAGTCGGCGAAGGCTATATGCGCACGGTCGAAGAAAAGGGAATCATCGAGAAGCGGGCAGAAGCCGTGTTCGGTGGTCTTTATGAAAAGACACTGGAATCAAACGAGCCTTTCGCGGTGGCTATCTCGAACGGGTATACCGTCGAACGGATGTTCACGCTGCCGGAATGGACTGACACAGATGTGGGAGGTGAGAAGGAACACGGTGAACGTGGAGGGCTGCCCATCAAGTATTTCTGGTCATGGTATCCTCAGTTCAAAATTATAGGGCACCTTCAATCCTGTTCTTCCATCTCGGTCGCAGGCGGCGGTGGGGTCTGTGCGTATGCGGCGCAGCCGGTCGATTTGACCGAAGAATGGTGGGAACCGATAGAAAAAAAGTGGGTGTCGCGCGAGAGCCTCGATAAAGGCGGCTATGAGTCTTTTGAACATTTCTTGCCTTTGGCTTGTGTCGTGGATAGTCCTTATCCCACCTGTGGTAATTGGGCGAGTCTAGAAGAATCCGGTGGCGAAGAAATTGCCGACTATGTCAATGCCACGGCGCTCGAAGGGTCGGTCGGTGAAATTGGCTTTCCAGCGGAAGGCATCGGAAGCTATGTGCCCGAAGGCGATCATAAGCTTAATGGTGAAACCTCTTTCGAAACTGAATATAATTTCAACACACACGACGGAGCTACGTCGGTATCCAATGCTGATGTCGCGCCGCTTGCTGATGAGCTTGAGATCGCATACGCCCTGCAATCCTCGCTCCTGCCGGGTCTGGAAGGCGGAGTCGTTCCTAGCCCTATGGTTCCGGGCGAACCGCCGCTTGAAGGCCACCAGAATCGTTCGGAATGCGATGACCCGGTCGATTGCGCGACGGGGGACGAGACGCTTTCGCAGACCGACCTTCGGGTGGGTGGGCGTGGTGTGGGTCTTGACTTGACCCGCTCCTATAACTCTCAGGCCGCGGCGGCGGGCGTCACGGGCCTCTTTGGCTACGGCTGGACCAGCTCCTTTAGCGATCATCTTGTCCTGGAACCGGCGCTGCATCTTATGTTGCTCGTGATGGCTAGTGGCGAGACGGTCCCTTTCTCGGAAAGTGGTGGGTCCTTCACGGCTCCTGCTTCTAGTCAGGATAAGTTGGCGGGTTCCTCAGAAGCCGGTTACACACTTACGTTGCCTGATCAGACGAAGATGAAGTTTCAGGGGTCGAGCGGTCGTCTCGAATCGGTCACCGACCGCAACGGGAACGAAACGAAACTCGCCTACAACGGGACTACCCATCTGCTCGAAACGATCACCGATCCCGCCGGTCGTAAACTTACACTAAAAGAGAATGCTGAAGGTTTCGTGGAATCGGCTAAGGATCCGATGGGCCACGAAGTCAAATACACCTACAAAGACGAAACGCTCGCTACTGTCACGCTGCCCGGCGAATCATCGCCGAATTGGACTTTTGAAACCGGCAGTTCGCATCTGATCACCGAAATCAAGGACGGTCGCGCCGGAAAAACGACCAACAAATACAACGCCAATAATCAAGTCCACGAACAGACAGACCCACTGGGACACACTCTCAAGTTCGCCTATGCGACTCTAAAGACCACGATCACGAACGAAGCGACGGGAGCGGTGACATCCGAGCAGTACGCTCCCAACGGCGAGCCCGCCTCGATCACCCGGGGCTACGGCACAGGTCTCGCTACCGCCGAAAGCTGGGAATACAACAGCGCAGGCTACGAGACGGCCTTTACCGACGGCAATGGACACACGACGAAATACGGCTACGACGGCTCGGATAATCTCACGAGCATGATCGACCCGGACAGCGACGAAACGAAATGGGAATATGACTCAACCCATGATGTGATCTCGATGACCATACCAAAGGGTGAGACAACGACGATCAAACGCAACAGCGATGGTGATGCCGAAACGGTAGAACGGCCTGCGCCTGGGGAAAAAACGCAGAGCACTAAATACGCCTATGGGTCACACGGCGAAGTTGAAAGCATGACCGATCCGCTTGGGCATGTATGGAAATACGAATACGACACGTATGGTGATCGCACCGGCGAAATCGACCCAGAAAGCGACAAGCGCACCTGGGAATACAACGAAGACTCGCAGGAGATCGCAACGGTTAGCCCGCGCGGCAACGTGTCGGGTGCAGAACCGGGCGCCTTCGCAACGACGGTTGAACGCGATCAGCAGGGTCGTCCGGTGTCGGTCACCGAACCATCACGGGAACCTGTCTACAATTCTGCGTTTGGCTCATCTGGTTCGGGTAACGGTCAGTTCCAGTTCCCGACGCTGGGTGCGGTCACATCGTCTGGTGATCTGTGGGTGGCTGACAGTTCGCTGAATCGTTTGCAGGAGTTCAACTCTAAAGGAGAATATGTCACCCAGTTCGGATCGTCCGGTACCGGCGACGGCCAGTTCAAATTCCCGTTCGGGGTAGCCATCAACAAAACGACGGGAGACATCTATGTAGCCGACAGAGAAAACTATCGCATCCAAGAGTTTTCCTCTAGCGGCACATTCATCCGTACATTCGGCTACGGTGTGAGTGACGGCGCCGAAAAATACGAGATTTGCACGAGTAGTTGTCGCGCAGGACTCATGGGCAGCAAAGTTAGCGAGTTCTGGGAGCCTGACGGCATAGCGATCGACTCCAGCGGCAACCTATGGGTCGTAGACGAAGTCAACGACCGGCTGGAGAAGATCAGCGAAACCGGCGAATACCTCAACGAGTACGGGAGCAAAGGCACAGGCAACGGTCAGCTCTCCGCGCCCGTCGCCATCGCCTACGACAAAGGCAACCTGTACGTGACCGAAGCGATAAATGACCGCGTGCAGGAGTTCTCGACCGAAGGCGCCTATGTCTCGAAGTTCGGCTCAGAAGGCGCCGGAAACGGACAGTTTGAGGTGCCCTACGCGATAGCCGCGGGTCCGAGCACCAGCGAGTTGTACGTGACCGATCGCGAAAACAACCGTGTCGAGATCTTCACGGCATCGGGTCGGTTCCTGAGCAGCTTCGGCTCCAAAGGCAAAGGCAATGGCGATATGGAACTGCCTACCGGTGTGGTTGCTACCACAGGCGAAACGCTCTACGTTAGCGACCACAACAACGAGCGGATCGAGAACTGGACAGGACTGACCGCCAGAATCACCAAATACGCTTACGATGCCGACGGGAATCTCGAATCGATGACCAACCCGAACGGCTACAAAACAAAGTACAGTCATGACGCAGACAATGAGCTTACGAAGGTCGAAGAACCAAACAGCACAGTCACAGAAACCGGATATAACGGCGCCGGACAGATAACCAGCCAGACAGACGGCAACAAACACACAACAAAATATGTGCGTAACGTGCTAGGAGAGGTAACGGAAATCATCGACCCGCTCTCGCGCAAGACAACAAAGGAATACGACGCGGCCGGGAACCTGACCAGCTTGACCGATGTAGCTAAACGCACCACGACTTACAAATACGATCCTGCCAACAGGATCACGGAAATCACGTATTCGGACGGCAAAACGCCTACCGTCAAATATGAATACGACAAAGACGGAAACCGCACCAAAATGACCGACGGGACAGGCACCACAAAATATGTCTATGACCAGTTGGACCGCCTGACAGAAGCCGAAAACGGCCATAAAGAAGTCATCAAGTACGAATACAGTCTTGCGAGCGAGACAACAAAGATCACCTACCCCAACGGCAAGAACGTCACCGACGCCTACGACAAAGACGGACGCCTGGAAAAGGTCACCGACTGGCTCGAACACACAACCAAATTCTCCTACGATCCCGACTCCGACCTTACGGCCACGGTATACCCATCCGGCACGTCAGAGGAAGACATCTACACTTACAATCTGTCCGACCAGATGACCGAAACCAAAATGTTCAAGGGCACGGAAACGATAGCGTCGCTTACATACGCACGCGACTCAGACGGACAGGTAGACAACACGGTCAACAAGGGACTGCTCGGTAGCGAAGTAACGGAAGCCTCGTACGATACTAATAGCCGTCTAACAAAATCGGGGGCGACCACATACAAATATGATGCGGCGAACAATCCGACTCAGATTGGCGCGGGCACATACAAATACGACAGTGCCGACGAGCTCGAAAGCGGAGCGGGTGCGACCTACACGTACAACGAAATGGGTGAGCGCACCAAAACAACGCCTGGAACAGGCCCGGCAACGACATATGGTTATGACCAAGCGGGGAACCTGATCTCTGTCGAAAGACCCAAAGAAGGCGCAACCAGCGAAATCAAAGACACCTACACGTACAACGGCGAAGGACTACGCGCATCACAAACAGTCTCAGGCACGACCAGCTACATAGCCTGGGACACAACCGAAAACACCCCACTTATCCTTAGCGACGGTACCAACAGCTACATCTACGGGGTCGATGGCCTCCCCATCGAGCAGATCAACAGCGCCACCGAAAAAGCACAGTATCTACACCATGACCAAGCCGGCTCCACGCAGTTCATCGCAGGCGAAACAGGCACAACAGAAGCCGCCTACTCCTACACCCCCTACGGTGCGGTCGAAGAACATATTGGGACGGCCACGACTCCGTTCGGCTACGACGGCCAATACACCAACAGCGACACAGGACTCATATATCTACGAGCCCGCAACTACGACCCAGCCACCGGACAGTTCCTCAGCGTCGACCCCCTCGTGTCTGCGACGCACGAGCCGTATGTGTACGCGGGCGACGACCCGCTGACCTACAGGGACCGCAGCGGCCTCGGTATCGAAGAAATTTTTGAACCTTCTCCGATTCCATGCCCGTGGTGCCAAGCGGCCCAGGGAGTAGCGGAAGCGATCGAAGGTGCCTACCACGAAGCTCAACACGGCGGTGAATGGGTCGAAAGCCATATCGGCACCGAAGAGCTTGGCGAACCAGTCGAGCAAGGCGCCGGGGCCGCCGAGAAGGGATGCGGGCTTCTCGAAAAGGACAAGACCGGCAGGGTCCACGGCGACATCCCGAACTATCCAAACCCCGAGTGGACAGAAGAAGACCTTGAGCAGGTGGCAGAAGACTTGCGCGACAGCATCGGGCAGCGCAAGCAGGAACAGATCGACCTCGGGGAGGAGTCTGGACATCGCAACACGATCAACGAACAAGAAAAATTGCTACGTCAGATTGAAAAGAAGCTGAGCGGCTCGTGATGCAGGATGCCACCAATGCTCGGGGAGATGAACTGCTCGCGCTTGTCCTCGCGGGCGATCAGTCGGGAATATCAAATGACCTTCGCAAGGAGTTTTATCGAGGGTATCCGATACAGAAGCTTACCACGCTGCTGGATAGTGATGACGAGCGCGCTCTAGAAAGTGGGGCGTGGATCGCCTCGGAGCTAGCCGAGAACGCAAGGCCAATCCTCAGCCATCTCCGGCCACTGTTTGACTACCCGAATACCCGCATCAGATTTCACTCTATTCAGACCGTGTTGACGGCTGCCACGGACGAGAATGGAGACATTGTTGGCGAAGCGGTGTCACTTATTGCCGACGATGAGCGTCCAGTTCGCAAGATGGCTTTTGAGTTGATTGCGAGAGCGGACCGATCGCCGCTTGTCGCTAGCGTGTCATACGTAAAAGACCCTAAGATCGCAGGTCTGCTGGAGTGGGTGCTGGAGGTCGAGGGAGAATCACGCGACGACGATGAGATCGCATCGCGGCTGCGAGAGTCAAACGGACTCGGGCAGGTGTTTGCTGCGGTCGCAGCCGCTCGTGTCTACAGACGCAACCCGGACTATCTCCAGCTTGCCGCCTCTCTGAGTGAGGGCGACACGCAATCTCTCGCTGCGTCTGAGCTTGCGTGGCTTTCTAAGTTGGACGAGCAGGCTCAGCGCAGGAGAGAACGAGCAGAACGCAGGGACGGATAAGGCCCCACTTGCTATGCGTACGACAGGACTCGGCTACTACGATCCCCGCCTAATAACTTTCGAGCAAATCACGGGCGAAAAAGTGCTCTACCTGCACCACGACCTGCAAGGCTCTACTCGGCTGCTTACTAGCTCCACCGGTACCAAAGAAGCCACGGTCACCTTCGGGCCATACGGAGGCGTGACAGGCTCGACGGGTACGGCGACGACGCCTCTCGGTTATGACGGCCAATACACCAACAGCGACAGCCCGCGAGCCTGCCCGAGCGGCGCGCTCGCGCTGATGAATGGCTGGCCAGGCAGACCCGATAGATCGCGGGCGCGAGACGCTTCTCCGCGCACTGCGCGCAGGCGGCGTGCGGTTCGTGGTCATCGGCGGCGCGGCGCTCCAGAGTCACGGTCAGCGCTACGAGACCGAGGACATTGACATCGCGCCCGACCGGGCGCAGCAGAACCTCGCGCGGCTTGCCGACGTGCTCAACCGCCTGGAATGCAGTCTGAAGGTCGATCCCGCGCATCCCGAGAAGGCCGTATCGCTCCCACTGGACTACTTCACCGCGAGTGTGTCGCACAGGCCACCGTGGAACCTGCGCACCGCTCATGGCAAGCTCGATTTGACGCTCGCGCCCAGTGGCTTCCCGGAGGGATACACGCAGCTGATCGCTGACGCGGAGCAGTGCATCGTTGCCGCGACGACGATCACGGTGGCGGTTGCCAGCCTCGCCGACGTCGAGCACTCCAAGCGCACCGCCGACCGAGCCAAGGACCGCGCGTACCTCCAGCAGGTCGGGCGGCTCGGCGCACCGCAGCCGACGCCCGAGACGCCGCCGAGCGCACCCGCGATCGCGCACGACTTGCTGCGAGCCTACGCGCGTCGTGAGGAGCTACGCGCCGCGCGTACCGAGATCGCCGATACGCAGACCAGGCGCCGCGACCGGGCACGCGCTCTCGCGTACGACCTCGGCCTCAAGGCGATCGAGGAGGAGATCACGGCACTTGAGCAAAGCAACGGCGGTCCGCTCGGCACGCAGCAGCGCGCCGAAGCCGAACATCCCAAGTCATCTCCCTGAGTTTTCAGTGGCACTGACCGAAACATATCTCTCTGCGGCGTATATCCATGCGGCATGCTTTGGACCGGTTGGCCCGTGACTTGCCCCGTTGGTATTCATCAGGCGCCGATCTATCGGCGGAAAGGACAGATTGTATGGGAATCACTCAAGAACTAATAGTCGCAGCCCGCGCTTATCGCGATGATCCGAAACGAAATCGTCACTTGTTCGTTGAGCGATAAACGCGTCGACGAACTACGATCATCGTTCCCTGAAGCAGGTGTCGGAAGTCGCCGGCTATGGCGAGTCAAGCTCAAGAGTATCCTCGGCGAGTAATAGGAGGACAAAGATGGCCGAGATCCCAACGCTGTACGTCTGCCATGGGGACGAAGGCGGGCCGAAGATACACCCGTGTCGTCGTGTGCAGGAGGCGTTGCACGGCGCGGGCATCGAATACGAGAAAGTCGTCGCCGCTCACGGAAGCCCGATCCCGTTCCTGCGCAAGGGCTCCCGTCAGGAGTTGTACGAGGCGACCGGCACGAGGAAGTTGCCGGTTCTCAAGTTGACCGATGGTACGGTCCTCGCCAATTCTCGCGCGATCCTCTCGTGGGTGGCACAGCAGAAATGACCAACGTCAACGACCCGGTCTTCGACGAGCCGCGCGAACACCCGGGGTTTCGCTGTCAGCGCGCTCGTCTGAGCCGCCAGGCCGGCAGCGAGCGGCTGGGGCTCAGCTTGTGGGAGGTGCCGCCGGGGGAAGCGGCCTATCCCTATCACCACCACCTGACCGAGGAGGAGCTCGTGCTGGTGCTCGAGGGTCAGCCCAGCCTACGAACCCCTCGGGGTTGGCGCGAGCTGGCCGAGGGAGAGGTCGTCGCGTTTCTCCGCGGCGAGGATGGAGGCCATCAGCTTGTAAACCGCACGTCGAGCACCGTGCGCTTTGTGTCGTTCAGCAGCAGCGGCGAGCCGGACATCGTGATCTATCCCGACTCGGGCAAGTTGGGTGCGTTCGAGCGCCTGCCTGAGGGTGGTGGCCTACGCGCGATGTTCCGTATGGACCACACCGTGGACTATCACGACGGCGAGCTGCCACCCGACAAGCTTTGACGGCCTGCCCGCCGCCCGCCGGTCAGCGCGCCTAAGCCGCGGCTGAGGCGTTTGCGCCCGGGCCGATCACCGACGCTCGGCCGGCGTCGGTCCAGACCACCTGATCGCGACCCGGCCCCACGCCGATCAGCGTCACGGGCGCACCGATGTGCTCCTCGATGAACTGCAGGTATTCGCGAGCGCCATCGGGCAGGTCGGAGAGCTCTCGACACTCGCCGAGATCCTCGCTCCAGCCGCGCAGCTCGGTCAGCTCGGCGGTCGTGTGGTGCAGCACGGTTTGGTGGTAGGGAAAGTCCTCGAACTCGGCCCCCTCGGCGCCGCGGTAGCTCGTGCAAACTTGGATGCGGTCAAGCCCCGAGAGCACGTCGAGCTTGGTCAGCACGAGTGCGGTGAGCGTGTTGAGTCGCGTCGCGTATCTGAGCGCCACAAGGTCGAGCCAGCCGGTGCGCCGCGGCCGCCCGGTCGTCGTTCCGAACTCGCCTCCGCGCCGGCGAATCGTCTCGCCCATCTCTTCGTGTAGCTCGCTTGGA
Organism: Solirubrobacteraceae bacterium; assembly: GCA_036266805.1. Taxonomy (GTDB): domain Bacteria; phylum Actinomycetota; class Thermoleophilia; order Solirubrobacterales; family Solirubrobacteraceae; genus Palsa-744. The sequence continues at coordinate 22,237 of DATAXK010000014.1, read as the reverse complement.
AAGGGCCCGGCGCCCACGCGTGTGGTGTAGGCCTTTGAGATACCCCAAACCTCGTCGATGTCCTTCGGCCCGACACCGGTGCCGACACAGGCTGCGCCCGACAGGGGATTGGAGGAGGTGACGAAGGGATAGGTGCCATGGTCGATGTCGAGCATCGCCCCCTGCGCCCCCTCGAAGATCACCTTCTTGTCGTCGTCGAGCAGCTCCCACATCAACCGCGAGGTGTCGGCGATGTGCTGCTCCAGACGATGCCCATAAGTCAGGTACTCCTCGGTCATCGTATGCAAGTCGAGTGTCGGGTCCTTCTCGAAGGGACGCAACGAAAGGCGCTTAGGCTCCATCGCGGCGACGATCTTCTTCTTGAGGATCTTCTCGTCGAGCAGGTCCTGCACGCGGATGCCAAGGCGGGCCGCCTTGTCCGCGTAGCACGGACCGATTCCGCGTCGCGTGGTGCCGATTTGAAGGCTGCCGAGCTTCGCCTCGCCGGCTGAGTCGAGCAGCAGGTGGTAGGGCATGATCAGGTGTGCGTTGGCGGAGATGCGCAACCCGCTCACATCCACGCGTCGGGCTCGCAGCGCGTCGAGCTCCTCGATCAGCACCTTCGGGTCGATCACCACGCCGTTGCCGATCACGCAGCGCTTACCCGGGTACAGGATGCCCGAGGGGATCAGGTGCAGCTTCCACTCCTCGCTACCGCGCACGATCGTATGTCCGGCATTGTTGCCGCCCTGGAAGCGCACCACCGCGTCGCCGTTCTCGGCCAGCAGGTCGGTGATCTTCCCCTTACCCTCGTCGCCCCATTGGGCGCCAACTATGACTATTCCGGGCATCGCGTCATGGAGTTTAGGTGGTCTGCCTCCGGGCGCTCACCATGGTTTAGGGCTCGACATGTCTTCGAGTCGTGACTAGGCCCCGCGGGCGGAACCGAGACCGGCCGAGTCGGCCGCGGGGGGATCGGCCCGGTAGAGGCGTCGCTTGTCGTCTCCGAACAGCGGCAGCGGATCGCCGCACATCTCGACCAGGCGCGAGACGATGCGCTGGCCGACCACCTCGCTGGCGTCGTTGGACACTTCCCTGCGTTCCTCGCTCTTTTGCCCGTCGCGATCCTCGGTGACGGTTGTGAGGATTTGTCGACCCATTTGTTCGGCCAGGGCGGACGGCATCAGGTTGGTGGTCGCCACGATCGGCCGGCCGGCCTGATAGCGAGCATCTACGATCGAATAGAGCTGCTCAAGCCTCCATGGCGTCGTGTGCTGGGCGCCGAGGTCGTCGATGTGGAGCAAGTCGACCCCGGAGAGCTTGTCGAGCAGGTCAAGCAGGCTGTTTTCGGTGCCTATCTCGTCACGAATCAGGTTGAGCAGGCGCGGCAACGAGTAGATCGCAACGGTGTTTCCCGCCTCCAAAGCCGCGGCCGAGACGATCATCGCAAGTGTCGTCTTGCCTGTGCCGACATCCCCGACCAGCCACATTCCGCGGCCTTCCTCCAAACGCGCGTTCAGGTTGCGCACGTAGCTGCGCACCTCTGAGACCACCGCCTCGGGCATTCCGAGCACGGGCGGGCGGTCGAACGAAGCGCCCCGATAGCGTCTGGGTACACGACCCTCGAGGCTGGCGGCGCGCCTACGGGCGATACGACTCGCGCGACAGCGACAATCCGAGGCGGTATTGGCGACTTCGTCAACCACGAAGCCACTCCCGTCGCACAAGCCGAGCGGACACGCGTTCGGATCGCGCGAGCCCGGCAGGCTGAGAACGTCCGCACTCATGCCGCGTAGCGGCTCTCGCCCGCGTAGTTCATGAACTTCGGGTACTCCTTCTGGAAGGTGAGTGTCACCTTGCCGACCGCGCCATTGCGATGCTTGGCGATGATCAGGTCGGCCTCGCCAGGCCGCTCGGAGTCCTCGTTGTAGTACTCGTCGCGGTAGATGAACATCACCAGGTCGGAGTCTTGCTCGAGGTTCCCGCTCTCTCGCAGATCCGAGAGCTGCGGTCGCTTGTCCGGACGCGTCTCCACCGCGCGGCTCAACTGCGAGAGGGCGATGACCGGCACCCCAAGCTCACGCGCCAGGATCTTCAGCCCGCGGCTGAGCTCGCCGACGGCCGTCACGCGCGAGTCGTAGCGACTATCCGTCCGCATCAGCTGCAGGTAGTCGATGATGATCAGTCCGAGGCCGTTCTCGCACTGCGAGTGCAACCTGCGCGCCTTGGCTCGGATCTCGAGCATTCCGACGTCGCTCGAGTCGTCGACCCACAGCGGCGCGTCGGCCAGACGCTGTGAGGCCTTCAATATCTTCGGCCAGCGCTCTTCCTTGACGCGCCCCTTGCGCAACTCCTCGCCCTTGATGCGTGCCTGGGAGGCCACGAAACGCTGAGCAAGCTCTGCCTCTGCCATCTCCAGCGAGAACAGCGCCACTGGCCTGCCGTGTTCGACGGCGGCGTTCTCGGCGATGTTGCACACGAGCGCGCTCTTGCCCATGGCGGGACGCGCCGCGATGATGATCAGGTTGCCGGGTTGAAAGCCACCGGTGATCTCATCCAGGTCCTTGAAGCCCGACGGTGCCCCTGTCAGCGAGGTTCCTTCGATCGACAGGCGGTGCAGCTTGTCGAGCTCCTCGTGCAAAACCTCCTCGATCGAGCGGAAGTCCTGTTGGCGATCGTCGCGCGCCACCTCCAGCATCGTCTTCTCGGCTAGCTCTACCAGCTCGCGTGGCGGGCTCTGACGCTCCAGCACGCTCGACTGAATGTCATAGGAGGCCGCCAGCAGACGCCTCAACAGGGCGTTCTCGCGCACGATTTGGGCATAGCGACGCGCGTGGCCAGCCGCGGGAACGACTCCTGTCAGCTCGTCCACGGCCGCCGGGCCGCCGACCTGCTCGAGCTTGCCGCTCTGGCGCAGCCGGTCGGTGACCGTCAGCACGTCCACAGGTTCGGACTCGTTGTACAGAGCCAGCATCGCGTCGTAGATGTGGCCGTGACGGTCGCGGTAGAAGTCCGCGGAGCGCAGCCCCTCTTCGATCACCAGCGCATACAGCGAGCGCTCGGACAGCAGGATTGCGCCAAGCACCGATTGCTCGGCGTCGAGGTTGTGCGGTGGGGCGATTACGCCCGTGGGCATGTTGGAGCCGTTAGCTTGAGAGACCGCGTTCATCGCTTAGGCGAGTCTACGTCGAGCGGGTCAATCGCTTGCACCGGGAACCCGCAATTGGGAGAGAAATCATTGGCGCACAAGGTCACGAACATATGTTCGCATGCGGGTCAGACCGCAAGGTAGGAGACGCCGATTGTGCGCCCCGGCTACTTCTGCGCGACGACCATGGTCTTCACGGTGGCCGTCACTCCCTCGACGACTTCCACCACGACCATGTAGGTGCCGACGTTCTTGATCGGCTCGGGCAGGTGCACGTTGTTCTTGTCGGTGCGCAATCCACGCGCGTCGCGGATTGCGGCGGCGATGTCCTGTGCCGTGACCGAGCCGAACAGGCGCCCGTCGGCTCCGGCTTGCTGGGTGATCGTGATCACGGTCTTGTTCAGCAGGGCCGCGTTGTCGGTGGCTTTCTCCACGTACTCGCGCGCCGCTCGCTCGGCCGCCTGCTGGCGCTTGAGGACCACTTCGATCGCACCGCGCGTAGCCGGCTGGGCCAGCTTGCGGGGGATCAGGAAGTTACGCAGGTAGCCCTTGGAGACGTCAACTACGGCCCCTTGCTCGCCGAGCGTGTCTACGTCCTTGAGGAGTATGGCTTCGGGCATCTGGTTTCAGTCCTGGTGTCGTCTGGGTTGGAAGAGTCGGTTGGGGAAAGTTGGATCTTTTTTTGCTCTTCTGGCTGCTCTGGCGTTCGGGCGGCTCTAGCGTTTGAGCTGCTCTAGCGTTCGCGATCTCGATCGCCGCGTTCGCGGCGCGGGTGGTCGTCGCGACCGCCCTCGTTGACGTAAGGCAGCAAGGCAAGCTCGCGCGCACGCTTGACCGCGCGAGCGATCTGCCCTTGGTGGCGACGGCAGGCGCCGGTGATCCTGCGCGAGCGGATCTTGCCCTTCTCGGAGATGAACTTGCGCAGCGAGGAGACGTCCTTGTAGTCGACCTGCTCGACCTTGTCGCGGCAGTGCTGGCATGGCTTGCGCCTTCCGCTACCGGACCCACCCTTCTTGTCTCGTCGCCGGACTGGCTTGCCGCGACCGCGCTTTGCCACTGGAAATCCTTGCTGTCGAACCTAGAACGGAATGTCGTCGTCGCCTGGGGCGCCGGAGACCGGTGCGGGCTGGAAGTCGCCGTTGTCGACCGGCACGTCGCTGCCCTGGGATGCCCCGCCGCCCGCATACCCTCCTCCTGCGGATGGGTCTTCGCGCGAGCCTAGGAACTGCACCGAGTCGGCAATGATATCGACTGCGCTGCGTTTTGTGCCGTCCTGGGCATCCCACTCGTGCCACTCGAGCCGTCCGTCGATCGCAACAGGCCGTCCCTTGGCCAGATAACGGGCGGCATTCTCGCCCTGCGCGCCCCACACGGTCACGTTGAAATAGTTGGGCTTGTCGACCCACTCACCGCTGCTGCCGTCCTTGCGGCGCGTGTTGCAGGCGATCCCCAGCTTGCACACTGACATGCCGTTCGGCGTGGAGCGTAGCTCGGGATCTCTGGTCAGGTTGCCGGTAATCACGACCCGGTTGATGTTTGTGGCAGCCACGGCTTGTTCCTCTCGTCTCGGTGTAGCGGCGAACGCTAGCGCGACTGCTCGCGCGAGGAGGTGCCGAAGACCTCGTCCCAGTAGGGAGCGCTGATGCCGAAGCCCTTTGTGTCGTCCTGGAAGTGATGGCGCATGTGGCGCTCACGCAACGTTCTGCCGATGCGCGAGTGTGGCCGGAAGTGATGGACGTAGTAATGAAGCATGTCGTAGACGAGATACCCCGCGAAGAAGCCGGCCCCGATGCCGGGCGCATAGCGTTTCCCGAAGACCAGATAGAGCGCGCCGAACACGAGTGCTCCAAGTGGGATGCTCACCGCCGGAGGCATCACCAACCGCATCGGATCGTTGGGATGCTCGTGGTGGATGCCGTGGATGATCCAGTGCATTCGCGCTCCCACGCCATGGTCGGGCTCGAAGTGGAACACGATCCGGTGCAACCAGTACTCGAACAGCGTCCACAGCGCGTAGCCGGCCACGAACAGCGCCAGCGCAGCGAGCGCGCTGACGAACGAGAGGCTCCAAGCCTCCAGTGCCAAGATCACGGGCACGAAGATCAGGATCGGCACGACGGGATGCACGCGCGAGAGGGCGTCGAGCAGACGCGAGTCGAACATCGGCGGCGAAGCGCGCAGGACGTCGGTTCTGCGCACGGCGGGCCCGTCGCTGAGTGGCCGCTCGCTCACGGGCACTCACCAGATCGTCGGGCACATAGAGAGGTCTGAGCGGCTACCTCAACGACCGCGCGTGCCACAACCCGTTGCCCGTCGTTGCCCTTCCTTGTCCTCAGCGTCTGCACGCCCCCGAGTGTATTACGCGACCGCCTGCTCCTCGGCTGGAACGTGCTCAGGCTCCTCGCGGACCGGTGGCGCGGCTCCTGGAGACATGTCCGGCGCCGCGGGCGTACCAGGCTTGAGCTTGTTGATGCGAAAGCGGATCACCCCATCGGTGATGGGCAGTGTGCGGTCCAGCTCGGCGATCAGCTCAACAGTGGTCGCGTGGAACTGCAACAGGTGGTACTCCGCAGTCGCTTTATGGTCGATCGGGTAGGCGAGCGCTCGCTCGCCCCACTCGTCGTAGTTGACCAGCTCGCCCTTGGCCTCGATTGCCGCCCGGGCATCGGCGACGATCTTGGCGCGCACGGCCTCCTCGGCTTGCGGGTCGAGCATCAACACGAGATCGTATGTGGGAGCAGAAAGAGTCATGAAAAGGCGCTTGGGGCGCGGCGGCGGATCATAACAGGGCTCCGCGGCTGGACCTGAGAACGTGTCCCAAGCCTCGATACCTTGCATCCGGGATGCCGCGGCGGCCCAGGCGACGGCGGCCTTGCCCTTACGCTAAGCCGCCGACGCGGATGGCTCGGCCTCAGCCCGCCCCGGCGGCGGCTCGCTTGGCCTTGATGTCGGCCAGTTGCTCGTCGATCCAATCGCCCGGATCGCGCGAGGTCACGATCTCCACCAGACCACGAGCGCGACGCGAGCGCTCCTGCGCCGGCATGTCCAGCGCCGCATGGATCGAGTCGGCCAGCTCCTGGATGTCGAACGGGTTGACCGACAGCGCGTACTCCCCCAGCTCCTCGTGTGCTCCGGTGTTCTCGGAGAGGATCGAAACGCCGGCACGTTCGTTGACGATCGGGCCCTCCTTGGCGACGAGGTTCATCCCGTCGAACATCGCGTTCACGAGCAGCACGTCGTAGTGCTTGTAGGCGGCCATCGCCTCCTCGAGATCGTCGCGCAGCTTCAGCTGAATCGGCATCCAGTCCGGCGTGCCGTGACGGTGGTTGACGACCGCCACAAGTGCCTCGATCCGTTCCAGGTACTCCGCGTACTCGGGCACGTCGGTGCGCGATGGCATCAGCTGCGCCACGAACGTCACCCGCTCGCGAAACTCGGGGTGCTGGTCGAGGAACAGGTCGAAGGCGGAGAAGCCGCGCAGCACGTTCTTGGACAGGTCGGCCCGATCGACGCGCAGAATCAGAAAGTCGCGGCGGCGACGCAGCAGCTCGTGCTCGAACTCCTTCACCCGCTCGCTATGCGCGACCTGAAGCGCTGCGCGGTGGTCGATCGGCAACGGATAGGCCCTGACCCAAACCTCGCGCTCCTGCCAGCGCACCAGCCCACGCTCGAAGTCCACGTCGAGATCCATCAGGTCTTGGCAGCACTGCAGAAAGTTGCGTCGGTAGGAGCGAGTGTGAAAGCCGATGATGTCGTTCGCCAGCAACCCGGCAAAGATCTCGTGCCTGATGCGCGACGGCAGTACACGCCAGGAATCCGACTGGGTCCAGGGAATGTGCACGAAGTGGTGCAAGAACACATCGGGTCGGGCCCGGCGCACGAGCTCCGGCAGCGTGTACAGGTGGTAGTCGTGAACCATCACGACCGGCTCGAGCTCGTCCTCGATCTCCTCGACGACCGCCCGCGCCAGGTCGTCGTTGACTGCGTTGTAGCCGAACTCGAACGCCTCAATCTCCTCGCGCCGAATGTTGGGAGCGTTGGACAGGTCCCACAGGTAGTGCTGGATGAACCACAGCATCGGGTTGGCGAACACGTTGTAGAAGCGGTCGTAGGCCTCGGGGCTACTGACCACCAAGCGCACCTGGTAGTCACCGCCGGCTGGGCTCTTCACGGGAAACGGACGCGCGCCGTGTTCGTGGGAAACCTGCGCGTCGTGCTCGTTCATCGCCGAGGCGATCCAAACGGCGTCGCGGTGCGAGGCCAGTCCCGACAATGCCGTCACCAGCCCGCCGGTGCCGCGCTGCACTTCCCCGCCAGGACCGAAGGTAACCGGCCCCCGGTTGCTCACCAGCACCAGCGGCGAGCGCTGTGCCGGCTCCGGGCTCATGCCTCCCCGAGCTCCTTGAAGATCCGCAAGTAGTCGCGTAGGTAGCGTGGCGTGAGGAAGTGCCCGCGCACGTGCTCCTTGCCGCGGCGCCCAAGTGCCTTGCCGAGCCCCGGGTCGCCCAATAGTTCAAGCGAGCGCTGTGCGCACTGCTCGACGGTCTCCACGAGAAACCCGGTCACCTCGTCCTCCACCTGCAAAGGGATACCACCGACGTTGCCTCCGATGAAGGGTCGCGCCTTCCAGATCGCCTCGGACACCGTCAGCCCGAACCCCTCGCGAATCGACTTCTGCACGACCACGTCGGCATGGGACTGGAATGCGTTGACCTCGATCGCCCCGACGTTGTTGAAGTTGTTGAGGATGTGCACGTCGGGATCGCCGTCGGCGTGGGCGATCGTCGCGTTGAAGAAGTCCCAGCCCTCAGGATCGTCGCTGGCCATCGAGCCGACGAGCGCCAACTGCACGTTGGGCATCTGCTGCTTGACGAGCCGGTAGGCGTCGATCACGCCAAGCGGATCCTTCCAGGGGTCGAAGCGCGAGACCTGGCAGATCAGCGGTCTGTCGACGTCGATCCCGAACTGCTCGCACACATAGGAGGCGTCTTCCGGCGACAGCGCCATGTTCTTGGGCATCAGCGGGTCGATCGCCGGCGGCACGATGTTGACATTCCCGCCCATGCCGGCGGGCACGTAGTCGGCCATGTGAAACAGCGACTGTGGGTACTCGGCGATGTAGGGCAGCAGCCGCTCGATCGTTGCCGGATTGGGAGTCGACAGGTCGATGTGACAGCGCCACACCCAGCCCTTGGCCTTCTCGGGCACCAGCCGATACAACCCGGCCGGCTGCGGATCGTGTACGAGACACACGTCCCAGCCGTCTGAGAGCTCGCGCGCGTTCATCTCGTTGTACTGCTCCCAGGTCCCCCACTGCTCCTCGTCGAGGTCCTGCGGATTGCCCTGCAGTGCGTTGTGCATCAGCTTGGTCGCGTTGAAGAACTCCTCGCGGCCGTAGATCACCTGCCACTCGCAGTCAAGGCCCACGTCACGCATCAGCGGCACGAGCGTGTAGAGGATCTCCGAGACCCCACCGCCGAAGGCCGTGGCCGACACGTGTACCACGCGCTTGCCCTTCAGAGGCTCGGCCAGTTCGCGGATCTCCTCGATCAACTCGCGTCCGCAAATGTGGGTGTAGTCGGCAAGCGACTTGTGTCCTGTGGCGACGGGCTGGAGCACGGAGCCCCGCACGATACCTACGGGCGGCACGGAAACGGGCGTTTGGGCTTGCTTTTGGGGGTTGGGGGTTGCGTTGCGAAAGGGCGATGCCCCCCTGCGCGCGCGGGGGGCATCGCCTATTTCGACATGCACACAGACTTCGCAGTGCGGCCGCCGGCATGACGTTTGACACACAGAGGCGCCCCGGCATGGCCGTACTACGGCGCCCAGGGACCGAAGACGGGACTAAGGTCTGTGCGATGTTCGATGGCCGCATCTACCGCGCGGCATTCGTGCCGTTCCTGTTCGTGCTCGTGATCGCGGGCTTCTCGCTGTCTGGACAGGCCGCTCCGCTCGGCTCCACGCTCGCGCCAGACGCGTTCAACGGCCCGCGTGCCTTCGCCGGGCTGCAAGCGCTCGCCAAGCGCTTTCCCGACCGCCGCCCGGGCAGCGCGGGCGACGACGAACTGGCCGCCTACGTCGCTGCGCAACTGCGGGAAATGGGTAGTGCCGCCGGCACAGGCACATCGGCCCCGAGCGCACAGGCCTCCCGCGAATCCGCGGCAGGCACGTCGGCTGCAGGTACATCCGTCCCGAGCGAATCCACCTCGGGCAGTGCGGCCGCCGCTGCGGCCGGCGGAGGCTTCCAAGTCAGCACCCGCCAGATCCAAGCAGTGACGATCGAAGGCACGCGCACGCTCACGACGATCACGGCCGAGCGTCCCGGCTCCACGGCTTTGAGCCCGATCGTGATCGTGGCCCACCGCGACGCCACCGCCTCGAGCTCGGTGGCGCAGCTTTCGGGCACCGCCACCCTGCTCGAGCTGGCGCGCGTCTTCTCCGAGAGCGAGACCCGCCGGGCGATCGTGCTCGTCTCCACCAGTGGCGGCAGCGGCGGTTATGCGGGCGCGGCCGACTTCGCCCAAAACGACAGCCAGTCGCCGGACGCGGCGATCGTGCTCGGCGATCTCGCCGGCAGCGTGGTGCACAAGCCATTCGTGCTGCCATTTTCGAGTAAGGCGCAGATTGCCCCCGAAGCCCTGCAGCGCACGCTCGACGGTGCGATTTCGCAAGAGGTGGGCACCGACTCCGGCGCGCCGGGTCTCGCCAGCCAGCTCGCGCATCTCGCGTTGCCGCTCAGCACAGGCGAAGAGGCCCCGCTGAACGCCGCCGCGACCCCGGCCGTACTGGTTCAGGTCAGCGGCGAACGTGGCCCGTCGGCTCGAGAGAAGGTGACGGCGAATCGCTTGCAGAACTTTGGCAAGGCCGTGCTCAGCTCGGTCTACGCGCTCGACGAAGCTCCCAACATCGCTCCGGGCTTTGCCGCGCGCGTGTCGCTGGGACACAAGCTGCTTCCCGGTTGGACCATCAGGCTGCTCGCGCTCGCGCTGCTATTGCCACCGCTACTGGTCGCAGTAGATGCGCTGGCGCGCCTGCGCAGGCGGCGTGAGCCCGTGCGGCGCTGGTTGCTGTGGACGCTCAGCGGCGCACTCCCGTTCCTGGCAGGCGCTCTGTTCGCGATCCTGCTCGGGGCGCTCGGCATCGTCGCGGCTCCCGCCAGCCAACTGTCTGCCGCCGCACTCTCCTCGAACGGGTCCATTCTCGCGGCGACGCTCTCCACGGTGTTCGTGCTGGCGCTTGCGCTGCTGGCCTGGCCGGCGCTCGCCCGGCGCCTGGCGCTGCCTCTGCGTCCCAGCGCGGACGGAGCGGCGCTCGCCGTGCTGCTCGTGCTGCTCGCCGTTGCCTTGCTCGCTTGGATCTTCAATCCGTTTGCCTGCCTGTTGCTGATACCCGCACTTCACCTGTGGTTGCTTGCGGTGGGCCCGGGACGCAGGCCGGAGCCGCAAGCCCGGGCGCTGGCCTACGGGACGATCGCGCTCGGCGCGCTGCCGCTGCTTTTGCTGGCGATCGCCTATGCGCGCGAGCTGGGCTTGGGCATCGGCGGTCTCGCCGAGAGCGCCGTATTGGCGCTTGCCGGCGGTCAGCTTGGACCGTTCAGCGTGCTGTTGTGGAGCGCTGCGCTCGGCTGTCTGTTCGCGGTCCTGCTGCTAGCCCCTGCCGCCGAGGCAATAGTCACGCCGGGCGCCGACGGCTGGTCCGAGCTCGCCACCCGCGGGCCAACGTCCTACGCTGGCCCTGGATCGTTGGGCGGCACCGAGTCCGCATTGCGCCGCTGAGAGCCATGACCCCACCGTCCGGCAAAAAGCCCACTGCCAGAGATTTGTCGCTGTCGCCCCCAGGCGAGCGCCACGGCGACGCGGCCTCGCTTGGCGCCGGCGATCTCTCGCGGCGGCTCGACGCGGACTTCTCCCCCTCGCCGCCATCCGCTCCACCCCACCGTCGTTCTCGACTGGCCACGGTGCTCGCATCCCTGCTGATCGCACTTGGCGTCCTGGTGCTTGCCGATGCCGCCGTCACGCTCGTTTGGCAGGAGCCGATCTCCGCGCTCCTCGCCCAGCTCAAACAGGAAAGCCTCGGCAGCGATCTGCACACGCTCGACGGCGCCGCCCCCTCGCAGGCGGCCAAGTTCGAGCTGGCGCGCCTGCACGAGCAGCGTCGGCGGATCGAGTACCTGGCCGGCGAGCTTCAGCTGCACGCCAAGGACGGCTCAGCCGTCGGGCGCATCGACATCCCGACGATCGCCGCGAGCTTCGTCGTGGTCAAGGGCACCGGTACCTCAGAACTGGAGAGCGGTCCCGGCATCTACTCCGAAACGTCCTTCCCCGGCGTGCCGGGAACGACCGCGATCGCCGGCCACCGGACCACATGGCTCGCCCCTTTCCGCCACATAGACGCCCTGCGCCCCGGACAGCCGATCGTGCTGGAGATGCCCTATGCGCGCTTCACCTACCGCGTAATCGGCTCACGCGTGGTGCTGCCCACGGACGTCTCGGTGCTGGACCCGGTCGGCTATTCGCGGCTCGTGCTATCGGCCTGCACGCCGTTGTTCAGCGCTTCGCACCGGCTGATCGTCTTTGCGCGTCTCGCCTCGACGACGCCGCTCGGCGCGGCACGCATCCCCTTTGACGGCAAGCATGCCGGACAGGCACTCGGCCCCGAACCGGTGCTACCAACCGTGCTCAAACCCCGTAAGCGTCTGCTTGCGCCCCTCGTGTCGTAGCACCGCTCCGGGGTAGCCCTCGCTCACGTGTCCGATCCACGTGAGCTTCGTTCCCACCTGCTCACACGCCGCGCTCACACGCTCAGCGCGCTTGCGCGGTACGCACACGCACAGCTCGTAGTCTTCGCCTGCCGTCGCCGCGGCCTGCCAGGCCGGTATGCCCAGCGCCGCGGCGGTGCGCTCGGTCTGCTCGTCGATCGGCAACTTCTCGAGTTCGAGCTTCAGAACGACGCCGCTGGCCTGTGCCAGGTGCTCGGCGTCGGTTGCCAGTCCGTCGGAGAGGTCGATCATCGCGTGCGCCCCGGCCGGCGCGATCGCCCGCCCCTCGCGCAGGCGTGGCACCGGCCGCCTGGCGCGGGTGCCGAGCGTGCCGGTGACGCCGACGAGGTCGCCGGGTCGCGCGCCGTCGCGGCCGATCAGCTTCTGGTCGCGCTCGGCCCAGCCAACGATCGTCACGCTGGCGAACAGGCAGGGCGCCCTGACGACGTCGCCGCCGGCGATCGTCGTGCCCGTCAGCTCGGCAAGCTCCTCGGCGCCAAGCATCAGCTCGAGCCCCCGCGCCTCGCCGACGTACGCGGGAATCCCCAGCGCAACGTAGGCCTCGCCCGTCTGTGCCCCCATTGCCGCGATGTCCGACAGCGCCCCTGCCAGCGCCTTCCAGCCCACGTCTGTGAAGCTCAACTCGGGGTCATCGAGGTTGAAGTGCGTGCCCTCGACGACCGTATCCACCGTTGTCACGCAAAGCTTGAGCGCTTTGACGACGGTCGCGTCGTCGCCGATGCCGCGCACGAACCGCCCTCCGCGCACTTTCACGGCGGCGGTAATCGATTCGATCAGAGAGAGCTCAGCGATACCTGTAAGTGATTCGCGGGCGGACTAGGTGAGACGGACTGGGCGGGCCTGACTGGGTGGGCGACGGGTCTCTGGTTCTGGGTGATGGTCGGACTGGCGGGACGGATCGAGCGGATCGATGTGGGCGACGGATCAGCGGTGCCTGTAGACGATGCGGGCACGGTCGAGGTCATAGGGAGAGAGCTCGCAGCGGACGCGGTCTCCCGGCAGGATGCGGATGCGGAAGCGTCGCATCTTCCCCGCCACGTGTCCGAGCACCACGTGATCGTTGTCGAGCTTGACGCGAAACATCGCATTCGGCAGCGCCTCGATCACCTCGCCCTCGAATTCGACCTTGTCTTCCTTTGCCACGAGTCTCAGTCCTGTCCGGGTCCGTCCAGCGTTCTACGCCGACCCTGTGTTGAAAGTTTGCACCGTCAAACTACCAGCGTCGGCGCGCCGGGGCCACGCCAACGGGCGCGTGGCTGCTTTGCGGGTCTCGGTCCGAGCGGATGTCAGTGGGCGGCCGGTTCGGCGCCGCCGGTCCCGCCGACGGGCGGCGTGGTTGCTTTGGGTGTCGGTGTGGGAGTCGGTTGCGTCGGTTCGCGCACCTGCGGAGTGGGAGCGGGTTGCGGGCTTTCAACGTGTTTGCTTTCGCCGTCGTTACCGGTGCCCGCCGGCGCTTCGGGCGTGGCTGGATTGTGTTCGCTCGGCTTACTTTTGCCGGTTTGGGTTTTGCTTTTGTGAGTGATGCCTTTTTCCAGCGCGCCGCCTTCGGGTGTTTCGCTGGTCGAGACGCGGCCGGTCGTCGCGAACTTGCCGAAGAAGGGTTGGTAGGAGATCGGTTCGGTGGCCGCGGGGAATTCTGTGCAAGGCTGCCCTTCGGTGACAGCGGCCATGTAGGTGTGCCAGATTTCCGCGGCCAGATAGCCGCCTTGCTGGGCCTCGCCGTGGACGTCGGTCATCGGGATCGCCTTGTTGGGGTAGCCCATCCAGACCGAGGTCGAGTAGTTGGGCATGTAACCGTCCAGCCAGGCGTCGGTGAATTCGCTCGTGGTGCCCGTCTTGGCGGCGGTGGGGCAGTCGATCGCCGAGCGCGTCGCCGTGCCCTCGAGCACGTTCTCGTGCAGGATCGTCGTCTCCTCGGAGGTCACGCCGCTTGAGAGCACCTTCACGCGGTGCGGATGCCCCCAGCTGTCGTCGACGTGCCCGTCGGGAAACACGACCTTCGTGATCGCGATCGGCGTGTTGCGGTAGCCGCCGTCGGCAAGCGTCGCGTACACGTTGGCCATTTCCAGCGGGCTGACGCCGTACTTGAGCCCGCCGAGGGCCTCTGAGGGGATGCTTTCCAGGTGCTCTTTCACGCCCATCTTGTAGGCCATCTGCGTGATCGTTTCCTCGCCGAGATCGGCCGCCAACTGGGCATAGACGGTGTTGTCGGAGGTGACGGTCGCCTGGACGAGGTCGATCGACTTGTTCAGCGAGGTGTTCTCGAACGTTTTGACTTCGTATTCGGGATACCCGGGCAGCCACCCCGGCTCGAGCGTGTGTGAGAGGTAGTAGGTCGTGTTGGGGTCCACCCCGCGCGAGAGCGCGTCGGCTAGGTCGATCGCCTTGAACGTCGAGCCGGCCTGGCGGCGACCCTGGGCGGCGAGGTTGTACTGGGACTGGTCATAGCTCTGAGACTCGGCCATCGCCTCGATATCGCCGTTGTGCGGGTCGATCGTGACGATCGCCGACGCCGGGTCGCCCTGCTCGTCGAGTATCTGTTTGATCGCTTCGCGTGCCTCGCCCTGCATCCTCAGATCGATCGTCGTGTAGACCTTCAGACCGCCCTGCTCGACCGTGTTCAGGCCGTAGTGTTTGATCAGCTGTTCGCGTACGTATTCGAAGAAGAAGTCTTCCTGGCGACGTGAGTAGTAGTCGCCGTGCTTCACTTCAAGTGGCGCCGCTTGGGCCGCCGCCGCTTGGGAGTGGGTGATGTAGTGCAGTTCGGCCATCTTGCCCAGCACCTCGTTGCGCCGCTGGCGCGCCGCTTGCGGGTAGAGGAAGGGGTTGTACTCCGACGGCGCCTGCGGCAGGCCCGCCAATAGCGCCTGCTGCTGCAGGTCGAGCTGGTAGGGGCTCTTGTCGAAGAAGATCCTCGCGGCGGCCTCCACCCCCAAGGCCGTGCGCCCTTCGACAGTCCCGTAGGTGACGCTGTTGAGGTAGTCGGTCAGGATCGACTGCTTGCTGTGATGTTTGTTGTATTCGATCGCGAGCTTCGCCTCATCGACCTTCTGCTTGAAGGTATGGGTATCGCTGCCGAGGTACAGGTTGCGCATCAGCTGCATCGTGATCGTCGAAGCTCCTTGCAGCGTTTCGCCGTGCAACACGTCCTTGACGGCCGAGCGGAAGATGCCGGTCACGTCGACCCCGTTGTTCTTGTAGAAGCGCTGGTCCTCGATCGCCACGGTCGCCTGGCGCAGCAGGCGCGGCATCTGCGCGGTGGTGATCGGTGTGCGCAGCACGTCGGACTGGATCGCCCCGAGACGGGTGCCGTTGGCCGCGTACACCTGAGAGGTGGCGCCGGCGAGTACCGGTTTGAGCGAGTCGAGGTTGGGGGCCGACTGGGCCACCGAGAGGACATATCCGACCGCGACGATCACGGCGATCACGACCGCGCCGGCCATGCCCGTGAGGCCGATGAACACGAAGCGCGACGGCCCGGAGCGGTTGCGCCGCCTGCGGCGCTGTCTTGCTTGTCTTGACATTCTCGTGCGGGAGCGGGGTGCGGGTGGGCGGACGGGTGGGCGGGTCCCTTAATCTGACTGTACCGTCTCGCGGTGTGATCTCCTGCATGTAGCGTGGGCGATGACAGCCCCAGCAGGACCCTTCAGATGAGCTCCGATACCGCCGTAGAGCCCACCATCGCACAGCGCCCGAATGCGCCAGCCCGCCAGGGCCGCGTCGTCGTGGGCACACGCCTCGGGGCTGAGCGGATGGTGGCCTTGCGCGACGTCTGGCTCTCGGTCTGGAGCTCGCGCCTGCTCGTTTGGATAGCCGGCTCTGGCGCGGTCGCCGTGCTCGGCTTCGGACCGGTGCGTCATGCCTTCAACCCGCCCGGCGTCACGCGCGGCTTCGGCTGGCTGGGCGATGTGCTGGCGGCGCCCGCGGCGCGCTGGGACGCGGCCTGGTATCTGGTGATCGCGCATTACGGCTATCGCCCAGAGTTCGGCGCGTTCACGGCACCGCGCGACGCTTTCTTTCCGCTCTACCCACTCGGGGTGCGCGCTCTCTCGGATACCGGTCTTGCGCCGGTAATCGCCGGTGTGGCGCTCTCCATCGGCGCTTTCATGGCGGCTCTCTACGGATTGCACCGCCTGACGACGCTCGAAGTCGCCAGGCTGCGTCGTGGCTCGAGTGCGTGGGGTGCGCGGGGGATTGGCGTCTCCGACGAAACTGGCGATGCCCCCCGCGCGCGCGGGGGGCCGTTGGGTTTCTTGGGTCTCGCAGGTAGTGGCCCCGGCAGCGTGCGCCTCGCCAAGCTCGACGGTCGCGAGGTCGCCCGTCTTGCCGTGCTGCTTACGGCGTTCGCCCCGATGGCCTTCTACTTCTCGGCGGTCTACAGCGAGTCGCTCTATCTCGCCCTGTCGGTTGGCCTGTTCCTGTGCGCGCGGCGCGGGCGTTGGGGCGCCGCGGCGCTGCTCGGCGCGTTGGCCTCGGCTACGCGCAGCACCGGTGTTGTGTTGATCCTGCCTTTGCTCTTGCTCTACCTGTATGGCCCACGGGAGGATCGCGAGCCTGAACGCCGGTCGGCGCCGCGCCCGGATGTCCTGGTCGCCGGCCGCTCGCTTGCCGTGTATGCAGGCTCGTTGCTCGCCGGACTCGGCGACGCTCTGCGCCCGCGCTACCGGCTGCGCCGCGACGCGCTCTGGCTTGCGCTGGTGCCGCTTGGGCTCCTCCTGTACATGGCCCACCTGGCGTTTGCCGGCGGCGATCCGCTTGCTCCGTTTCACGCCGAGGCCGTTTGGAAGCGGCACTTCGCTGGTCCCTACGGCGGCGTCTGGGACGGTGCCAAGGCCGCCTTTGCCGGCTTGCGCCAACTGCTTTCCTTCCAGCGTCAGCACAACTACTACCCGGTGGCGGGCGGCAGTCCCTTCATCGACGCCGGCCACAACGTGCTGCTCTTCGCCTTCCTGCTCTTGGCGGTCCGGATGCTCGTCGGGGTCCTGCGCCTGCTGCCGCTGGCCTATGGGGGGTACGTGCTCGCGGCGCTTGCACTGCCTTTGTCCTACCCCGTCGCGCCGCAACCCCTGATGTCGCTGCCGCGCTTTTTGTTGGTGCTATTCCCGCTGAACATGTGGCTTGCCGTGACACTGTCTTCGCGCCCGCGCGTGCTCGCGCGCTCCGTCCTCGTTCTCTGTGGCCTGGCGATGGCGTTCTTCGCGGGCGAGTTCTCGACCTGGCACTGGGTGGCGTGACGGGTATGGATGAGGAGTTCCTCGACCCGTCCGCGGAACGCGCGCGGTCGGGGCGTGGCCCCTTCTTGCCAAGACCAGGACGGGTGCCTGCCGCGCCTGTGGGAGAGCCCGACGGGCAGCAGCCGGCGGGCGCCGCGTCGCGCCTCGGCCCGGCGCCGAACGACTGGCCCGTTTGGAGCGGCTTCTTGGTGCTGTTCGCCGCGCTTGTGATCGCGGCGGTGGGCGGGTTGATAGTGGACATACCCGCGATTTTGCTGGGGGTGAAAATCTCCTCCGAACACACGCCCCCGGGGATCGAGTTTGCCGACACGGTGGTACAGGACGTCGCGTTCGTGTTGACCGCCGTCATGTTCGCCGGGCTCGGAGGGCGCAAGGTGCGCTCTTGGCAGTTCGGCTACCGCTCGACCGCGCCGTTGCGTGCCGCCCGACTCACCGTGATCACGATCGTCGTCTTCCTGGTCTTCAGCGTCGTCTGGGAGGCGGCGCTGAACGTGACCGAAAAGGACACGAAGCTATTGGAAGCGCTTGGCACCAACGAAACGACTCTGCTGCTGGTGCTGAGCGCTTTGCTGACCACGGTGATTGCGCCGATCTGCGAGGAGACCCTGTTTCGCGGGTATATCTTCGGGGCGCTCTCGAAATGGAGAGGCTGGTTGCCGGCGGCTGTCATGACAGGGATTCTCTTTGGTGGGGTGCACTTTGGCTCGGCTCCCGTGGAGGATCTCGTGCCGCTTGGCATGCTCGGCTTTGCTCTGTGCCTGCTGTATCGGCGCACCGGCTCGCTGTATCCGTGCATTGCTCTGCATTCCCTGAACAACTCGTTTGCGTTTGGCGAGCTCGAGGGCTGGGGTTGGTGGATTCCCCTGTTGATGGTCGGTGCGCTGGCGGCGATCTGGACGATTGCTCTTATCTTCAGGCGGATCGGCGTTATCTCCGAGGATCCTCCCGAGGCCGCCGTCGTGGCGAGCGCGTACGATCAGCGGTGATGAGACTCCACCAAACCCGATGGTCCGGCGCGCTTGGCGTTGCCGTTCTGTGCGCAGTCTGCCTGTCGCTGGCTATCCCCGGCTTGGCTGCTGCCGCGGGCAAACGACACATGCGGTCTCGTCGCCTGCCTCCGCCTGCTCCGCACACCCTGGCCTACCGCGTGATTCATATGCGCGACAGTTTGCGTCTAGGTGCTCATGGGCCCGCCGTGCGATTGCTCCAGGACCAGCTCGCCCAGCGCCGCTATGAGGTGCCGGTCAACGGGGTCTTCGACGAAGCCACCGGCCGGGCGGTGCTGGCCTTCCGCAAGATCGTCGGCCTGCAGCGCGTCGAAACCGCCAATGCCGGCGTCTTCCAACGCTTGCGAGGCGGAGCCGGCTACTACAGCGTGCGCTATCCGCGTGACGGCAACCACGTCGAGGCCAACCTGACCAAGCAGGTGCTCGTCGAGGTGCAGCACGGGCGCGTGCGGCGCATCTACACGATGAGCTCTGGCAAGCCCTCGACGCCCACCGTGCTCGGACATTTCCAGGTGTACATGAAGACTCCGGGAACCAACTCCGAGGGAATGGTCGACTCCAACTACTTCATCCGCGGCTACGCGATCCACGGCTACGCCGAAGTCCCTGTTTACGCCGCCAGCCATGGTTGCCTGCGCATCCCGATCCCCGACGCCGCCGAAGTGTATGCCTGGGTGCAGGTCGGCTATTGGGTGGATGTGTACACCGAAGGTGGCGTCTTCTAGCCGAGACGCATGGACGCTGCGCATACCTGCGTCCTCGCTCGCTTGTGTGCGGAGCACATGGCGCTCGCCGCGTCCTCGGTCTGCTTTGTCCATGTGTCTCGGAGCCTCTGGTCTAGAGCCGGCCTGGCAGCAGCCGTGCCACGAAGCTGAGGGCGAAGCCGTAGACGAGCAGCACCAGCAACGTGTCGACGATTTGGATCGTCCACTGGCTGTGCGAGCCGGAGGTTATGCCCGAGAAGGGGGAGGCGAGCGTCGAGAAGGCTTTGTCCACTGCTTCGTGCAGGCCGCTCTTGTGTCCGCTTTTCGATTCGGTCGCCGGCCCGCCGCTGGAGCCTTCCGCCGCGTTCACCTCGGCCTGCTGGCGGCTTGACCCGTTGCCAGCCTGTTCGACGGCGAACGTGACGAACGACGCGAGCGCGATCAGGCAGATGACGATCGAGATCAGCCTCAACAGTCTGGCGAGCAACGGCAGCAGCACAGCCGCAGGTTAGCCCCAGTCCTGGACACGCTTTTCGCAGTGGACAGATGTCATGGCCCCAGACCGTCTAGATTTGCCGGCGGTGTCCAGTCTCCAACCAGCCGCGGGCGCGCTCGACGGCGCTCGGGCCGAGCTGATCGCACAACTGCGGGCGCATGCGCTCGTGGTCGGCGAGGTCACGCTCACGAGTGGGGCCGTTGCCTCCTACTACGTCGATGCCAAGCGCGCGATCCTGCGACCCGAGGGCTTCCAAGCGCTTTCTATTTTGCTGGCCGCGCGCGCCGAGGAATGGCAGGCCACGGCCGTCGGCGGCATGACGATGGGCGCCGACGCGGTCGCCTGTGCGGCGCTTGCCGGCGGGGCGCGGGCCAAGGGCTTCTTCGTGCGCAAGGACGCCAAGGCCCACGGCCTGCAACGCCGTATCGAGGGCCCCTTGCTTGTCGCCGAGGATCGCTGCCTGGTGGTCGAGGACGTGGTGACCACCGGTGGCTCCACGCTCGCCGCGATCGCGGCGCTGCAAGAGGCCGGGCATACGGTCTGCGGTGTCGTCTCGGTGCTCGACCGGCTCGCGGGCGGCGGCCCCGCGATCGAAGCGGCCGCGGATGCGCCATACCTCGCGCTTACAACGATCGACGACGTCTATCCGGAGCGCGAGCGGCGCTAGAGCCGGTCTTGGGCGGCTCCGCGGCGATAGCCTTGTCCGCGAGCCCTCGTAGTCCAATGGATAAGACGACCGCCTCCTAAGCGGTAGATCCAGGTTCGACTCCTGGCGGGGGCATTCTTTGCCTGCGAATGAGCGGGTCGGTCTACGCTCGAGGTCATCGTCCGAGAAGAAGAGAGATCATTGTTCCGGCTCGCCCCGACCTGTCTGGACGCCCCAAGGAAGGTCAAACTTCGGTGTGCACTCGCCGTCATCGTGCTACGAGAGAATGCCGTACTGGCAGCGGATTCCGTGCGTAACGGACATACAGCGTGGTAGCTTCTCCAATATGGGCGTGATTCAGGAGCTGGCAGCCGATCTCAAAGTTCAGGAGCGCACCTTGCGCCGCGCCATGTCTCAAGGCGCGCTACGGGCCGGCCGACTTGGACCGCGCCGGCCGTGGCTGGCGCCTGGCGAGCGCGAGTACCTCCATGCCTATTGGCCGCTTCTCTCCGCGCTTCGTCAGGCCCTGCGCACCGAGCATCGTGTAAGGCTGGCTGTGCTCTATGGCTCACTCGCGCGAGGCGACGCGGATGAGGGATCTGATTTGGATCTCCTGGTCTCGTCCGCCGACGATCGCCTATCGGTGGGTTACGAGCTTGCCACTCGTCTTGGGCGCGTCAGCTCTCGCCGTGTCGATGTTGCCCAGCTGGAGCGGGTAGAGGCCAAGGCGCCGCTTCTTCTGGATCGCGTCCTTGACGAGGGTCGCGTCCTGATCGACCGCGATGGGCAATGGAATCGACTGTGCGAGAGCCACTCTCTCATCGCCGCACGCGCTCGTCGCGCCCACAATCGCCAAATGGCTGACGCCGCCTTGGCGATCAAGGAGTTGACTGCGTGAGCGAAGACCTGCTCGACAAGCTGGGGAGCAAGGGGCTCGCCGCGGAGCAAGCACGGTTGGCTAGCTTCTTTCGGACAGTCAACAAGCATCGTAAGGCGCTTGACATGGCGATCGAGGAGAACTTCGCCGGCCGACTCGACCCGGCAGAATGGAGGAGAGCTTTTCAGTCTGACGAGCCCCGGGACGCCAATCGCACGATGGTCGTCACCGGCGATCACTCGGCCGTGCTCAACGCCTATGTCGAGATTCTCAAGGCCGCCGCTGGATCGCGCCTGATCGGCTTGCTCCCATACCGTCGCCCACACGCCGACCAAGTCATTCAGGCGCTAGTGGTTGACAGAGGGCTGAGCAAAGACCAAGCCGCGCTGTTGAACGAGATCTACGTCCTGGAGGGCCGGCTCGAGCACGCATCACCGGATGTTGACGCCGAGGAAGTACGCGTCGCCGTCGAGCGACTCCGCCAAGCACTACCAAGGCTCGTCGACAGTACGCACACCTGGCTGCGCCGTCACGGCATCGAACTCCGATAAGAGACGCTACGGTGAGCCGGCGGAGGCGCCTACCAAGGCCGAGCTTCCGGCAATCTGGCCAGCAGCAGCCTTACCGAACCTTATCGATCTTACCGTCAAAATCAAAAGGTCGATCTATATCTCCCGTGCCTTATGCCATCTGGCGCTCGCCGCTGGTCCCCTGCCAGCTTGATGGCGTGAACGGCTAAAATCTCAAGGTGACGCAGTGTGTACATTTGAGTTGGTACACGCCGCACAAAATCACTAATCAAAGGAGAACAATAAATGACTGTTTCGTGCACCCGGTACACATCAGGTAGACCACCAAAAGCGCCTCCAGCGGATAGCACACAAAAGCCAAGCTTGAGTTGCTGAAACTATGCATGGAGATTGTAAACCTAGGGCAACGCATTGTTATCGCGATCCCGGTCTGTATCGCGAGCATACTTGTCCTACTCCATCTCGTTGTAACTATCTGACTGAGTTCTCCGTCCGCGTGGCGCCGAGCCGAGCCTGGGTCGGAGCGGCGCCACGCCAAGGGGCGTAGCTCGTCATGTTTGGGCACTGGCTTGATTCCAGTGCCCAAACCCAGCCAAATCGTCCCTAATCCAGCCGAAAACCGTGAGGGCGCCAACCCGTAGAATCGCCAGCAATCGTCGATAGATCCGGCCTTTCAGCCCTCCGCCCGCGCCAGCCTCCTAAGAGCGTCTAACAGAAAGAGGTTTTGGGATGCTGTTGTCGTAGACGGTGTTTATGGCGAAACCTTTGGTCAGTGATGGGTTGTGGGCTCGTATCGAGCCGTTGTTGCCGTGTGTTGAGCGTCGGTATCGGTATCCG
>DATAXK010000020.1:0-50956 GCA_036266805.1 Solirubrobacteraceae bacterium | reverse complement strand
ACGTGTTACTCACCCGTTCGCGGCTCTGCCCCAGGGCAAGCCCTGGTTCGTCGCTCCACTTGCATGTGTTAAGCACGCCGCCAGCGTTCGTCCTGAGCCAGGATCAAACTCTCCGTGAAGAACTTCACGAAAAGCTGTCATAGGTGATAGGGACCCATACACCGTGGTCCCCTCTATGACGGGGTACTTCTCTACTTGACTCTTTGCCGTCACCGGGTACACCGAAGTGCTCCCGTGACGGGTCGAACCTGGACGCACACCAAGATCGATTCTCGATCATAGGTGCGCATGCTGTTGAGTTTTCAAAGACCGTCGTAGCCTCTTCGAGAGGACTTCTCGTTAGAGGAGACCGTTCAACCTACGCCCGAGGGCGCTTACAGGCCGACCGTACAGTATAGCGCTCTCTGCTGGACCGTGTTGTGAGCATCGCCCACTGTCTCGGTCGCAGAGCCGAGCTGCTGTGCCTGAGGACTATAGGGCATGTCGCGGACGAGCGTCTTCAGGCAGCGCGCAGGCTGCGGAAACGGCGCTTGCCCACGCGCAATACGACCCCGTCGAGGCGCCCCAGCGGGAGATCGTGCTCGCCCGCCGCCAAGGCCTGCTCGTCAAGTGAAACGCCACCCTGATCGATCAGACGCCGAGCCTCCGAGCGTGACATCCCGAACGCATCGCTCATCAAGCCAGGCAGATGGACGACCCCGTCCGGCGCCTCGAACACGAGCTCCTCGATCTGCTCAGGAGCGCCGCGCTGCACGAAGACGCGATCGAATGCACGCTCGGCCCTTAGAGCCTCCTCACCCGAATGCAGCCAGCCGACCAGCTCGCGCGCAAGCGCGCGCTTGGCCTCGCGCGGCTGCGCCTCGCCCTCGAGCTCCCGACCAAGCAGCAACCTGTAGTACTCCTCCATCGCCTCGTCGGGAATGCTCAGCACCTTGCCGTACATGTCCTCGGGCTGGTCGGTCACGCCGACGTGGTTGCCAAGAGACTTGGACATCTTGCGCGTGCCGTCGGTACCTACGAGGATGGGCATCGTCATGATCGCCTGCTCGGGCTGCCCGTAAGCACGCTGCACGTCACGGCCGAGCAGGAGGTTGAACTTCTGGTCGGTCCCACCCAGCTCCACGTCGGCGCGCACAGCCACTGAGTCATATCCCTGAAGCAGCGGATAGAGCAGCTCGAGCATCGAGATCGGCTCTGAGGCCGACCAGCGTTTGGCGAAGTCCTCGCGCTCCAGAATCTGAGCTACCGTGGTGGTACGGACGAGCGCGAGCAGGTCGACCATCGGCATGTCCAGCCACTCGCCGTTGCGTCGCACCTCCAGACGCTCGGGCGAGCTGTCGAGGATCTTCAGCGCCTGCTGCTGGAAGGTGGCGGCGTTGGCCTCGATTTCGCTCTCGCCGAGCATCGGACGCAAGGTCGAGCGGCCCGATGGGTCTCCCACGCGCGCGGTGTAGTCACCGATGATCAGCACCACCAGGTGCCCGGCATCTTGGAACTCACGCAGCTTGCGCAACACGACCGCATGGCCCAGATGGATGTCAGGTGCGGTCGGATCGATTCCGAGCTTCACGCGCAACGGACGACCCTCGGCGCTCGCGTCGCGCAACTTCTGCGCTAGCGCCCCCTTTGGAAGGCTGTCAACCGAGTTTGCGCTCAGCCTTGCCGCTTCGTCTTGGCTAGAGCCCACGCGTGCGCTCCGCTCGGTGTAGCCCTGGTTGCTGCCTCGGGGGCAACGCCGCACGAGCCATCGCACGAACAGGCATGGAGGGAACCGGGCAAGCGACCATGGAGGGGACCGCGCGGACATTGCAGGCCGCGACCAAGTGGGCATTCGGCATGGAGCCCAATGCTAGACTCTCGCGTCCCGGTGGAGCTAGCCGCATTGCCTGCCGGCGGCCGGCCGCGCTTGAAGAGGCTTCGTTTCGTGTTGATCCTCTTCGCCGTCCTGCTGCTCGGCCTCATCTCTTTCGTGTTCGGCATGTTTGTGGCCGTCGCGTCCGACCTGCCTTCGCTCACCAGGTTCTCGCAGTTCAAGAACGCACAGAGCTCGGTGCTGCTGGACGACCTCGGCCATCCGATCGGCGTGCTCAGCGAACAGAACCGCGTCATCGTCACACCTGCGGAGATCCCACCGATCGTCCAGGACGCGGTTATCTCGATCGAGGACAAGCGCTTCAAGACGAACAGCGGCGTCGACATCCGCGGCATCGCGCGCGCCTTCGTCCAGGACATCGAGCACAAAGGCAACGTGCAGGGCGCGTCGACGATCGAGCAGCAGTTCATCAAGAACGCGCTGCAGGCCCAATCGCACAGAACAATCCTCGAGAAGTTGCGCGAGGCGGCATTGGCCTACCAGCTCTCGCACAAGTGGTCCAAGGAAAAGATCATCACCGCCTACCTCAACACGATCTACTTCGGCAACGGCGCATACGGGATCGAGTCCGCCGCGCAGACGTATTTCGGATCGCAGCCCAAGTATCTCGGCTGCGGCACGCCGGGCCACGAGCTGTGCGTACAGGAGCTCGAGCCCGCCGAAGCGGCGCTGCTCGCCGGGATCATCCAATCCCCAACCGACTACAACCCGGCCGACAGCCCCCTGGAAGCCAGAACACGCCGCGACGTCGTGCTCGAGCAGATGTTGCAGCAGGGCTACATCACCAGAGCCGTATACGACGAAAGCGTCAACCAGCCGCTCCCGGCCGCCAAGGAAATCCAAACGCCCCAACAGCCGCTCGTGGATGGGGTCGATGTGGGCTACTTCACCAGTTGGGTGCAACAGCAGGTGATCGAACGCTATGGCGCCCCGCGCGTTTACCACGGTGGCTTGCGCATCAAGACGACGCTGGACCTTGGCTTGCAGCGTGCCGCCGAACAGGCCGTCAGCGGCTACCTCCCAGGCCCAGAAGGTCCCACGGCGGCGCTTGTCGCAATTGAAAACTCGACAGGTGAGGTGCGCGCGATGGTGGGCGGGCGCAACTACGACGAGACGCCCTTCAACTTGGCCACCGAGGGTGAGCGCCAGCCTGGCTCCTCCTTCAAGGCCTTCGATCTGGCGGCGGCGCTGGAGGACGGCATCTCCCCCGAATCGGTGTGGCCCTCGCGCGAAAAGACGTTCTTCGTCCACGGCCCCAGCGGGACGGAAAAGTTCGTCGTTCACAACGACGAAGGCGCCTACACCGGCGAGAACTCGCTGACCAACGCGACCGCCTACTCAGACAATTCGATCTACGCCGAAGTTGGACTGAAGGTCGGCACGACCCACATCGCCGACCTGGCTCATCGAATGGGGATCACGACCCCGCTGTCGACCAACCCCGCGATGACGATTGGCGGCTTGAAAGTGGGTGTCACACCGTTGGACATGGCGCACTCCTACGAGACGATCGCCCACGGCGGCGATCGCGTCAGCGGTTCGCTCGTTTCCAACTGGCAACCCGTCGGCATCCAGGAAGTGAGCGCCGCGGGCAACGTGCTCTCCGACGGCCATCACAGCGATCGCAACGCGGTGATCCTCAAGCGTGTACTGCCCTCCGAAGTGGCAAACACCGAGACCTCGGTACTCGAGACGGTACTGGAGTACGGCACAGCCAAGGCGGCCTCGCTTGGTCAATTTGCCGCCGGCAAGACCGGCACGACCTCCAACTATGGCGATGCATGGTTCGTGGGCTGGGACAGCAAGTACACGGTGGCGGTATGGGTCGGCTACCCCAACAGCCTGGTACCGATGACCACGGATTTCGACGGCGGACCCGTACTGGGTGGGACCTTTCCAGCGCTGATCTGGCACGACTTCATGACCTCCGCGATACAGGTCGAAAAGGAACGCGCCAGCGAGGTAGCGGCTGCCAAGGGCGCCAAGAACGGCTCCTCGCGCTCCCCCACCACGACGGGCTCACAGGAAGAAGCGTCGGGGAGCACGATCGAAACGACCGCCACTCCCCCACCGGCGACCACCGGTCCCAGGAGCGGCACTGGCGAAGCGGCCAAAGGTGCGCCCACGGTCCTGCCCGCCACCGGCGGCGGCGGTGAACGCGGCGAAACCAAAGGCGAAACGCCCAAGTCCGAAGCTACTCCGGCAACACCTACGCCGACACCGGCGACTCCGCCCGCGACGCCGGCGCCCGAAGTCCCGTCCAACGAAGCCGCCCCCACCTCCAAATCTGGAGGAACCGGAGCCACGGGCGGGGTCAGCCCGAGCGGGTAGCGCTCGGCGTAAACCTTGGTGGCTACGGTCGCTCGCCCACGCCCGCGGGGGCACGCTGTCCATCTACACCCGTGCGCTCAGGCCACGGCCGTGAGACGTACGGGTTGTCGGCAACGCAAAAGCGCCAGCGTAGGTCGACCGCCTTCGTGATGCCGACGCGCGTGCCCGCCACGATGTGTGTGCGTGTGACGGTGGCGCCGGATGCCGCGGACCTGATTGCAATGGGTCCGTCGAGGAGGCTGGTCCCGTTCTCCGACAACTCGACGCCAAGCGCTTGGCTGAGCTTGCCCGGCCCAGAGCAGAGCTCCCGATCGCGCAAAGCCGTCCGCTCGCCGCCGCACCGCTCGCCGCCGCGCCCGGCAGATTCGCGACGCAGGCGCATCTCCTCAATGCCATCGAGTGGTTCCAGCGCGCGGATCAGCACCGCGGCGCCCACTCCCGCCGGCTCGCAGACCGCGTTGAGCAGCGCGTGGATTCCGTAGGACCGGTACACGTAGGCTACCCCGGGCTCGCCAAACAACGGACGTGTGCGTTGTGTGACTCCGACAAACGCGTGGCAGGCGGGCTCGCTCTCGTGGTAGGCCTCGGTCTCGACGATCCTCCCGGAGACGCCGCGATGCTCGACGACGCAACCGATCAAATCGCGCGCGACCTCGAGCACCGGGCGCGCATAGAAGTCAGCCGTGAGCCTCATCGCCCAGCACCGTACGCGCCAGCTCCAGTTGCTCACGCACACGGGGCAGGGCAGTGCCGCCCATCGACACCTTCGATTCGAGCCAAGAGTCGCTTGCGAGAACCTCGTAGAACTCGCCGTCGAGCAGCTCGCTCTGCTCCCGCAACTCCTCGATGCTCAGCTCAGAAAGGCGCTTGTCAGCGTCGACCGCGGTGCGCACAAGGCCAGCCACCACAGCGTGTGCCTCGCGGA
Source organism: Solirubrobacteraceae bacterium (assembly GCA_036266805.1). Classification (GTDB taxonomy): domain Bacteria; phylum Actinomycetota; class Thermoleophilia; order Solirubrobacterales; family Solirubrobacteraceae; genus Palsa-744. Next base: position 45,827 of record DATAXK010000020.1, on the reverse strand, counting down.
AAGGCAATCCGCGCCGCACGAGCAAATCGGCTACGTCGGTGGCGGCGATCAGCTCGTCGGAAGCCGCCTCGGTCAGGCGCTCGCGATTGAACACGACGCCGGAGACCATGCCGTGAGCGGCCGCGAGTGCCAGCTCGAGCGTATCTACCGCGTCGAACAGGTGCTCCTTGTCCTCTTGCAGGTCCTTGTTGTATGTCAGCGGCAGCGCGTGCATCACACCATGTAGCCCGCTCAGGTGCGAGACCACACGCGGCGCCTTGGCGCGCAACAGCTCGGCCGCGTCGGGATTCTTCTTCTGCGGCATGATCGAGGAGCCGGCGCTCCAGGCGTCGGGCAGCTCGCAGAAACCGAACTCGCTCGATGACCACAACACGAGCTCTGCCCCCAGGCGCGAGAGGTGGGTGGCGCAGGTAGAGGCGGCATTGAGGTAGTCGAGCGCGAAGTCGCGGTTGGCGACGGCGTCGATCGAGTTGGGCGAAGGCTCGTCGAAGCCAAGCTCACGCGCGACGAGCTCACGGTCGGTGTCGAAGTTCACGCCGGCCAGCGCCCCTGCTCCGAGCGGCAGGCCCGAGCACTGGCGCTCGGCGAAGGCGAAGCGCTCGCGGTCGCGCGCCAGCATCCAGAAGTAGGCGAGCAGGTGGTGGCCGAGGTAAACGGGCTGGGCGCGCTGCAGATGCGTATAGCCGGGCAAGGGCCAGTCGATGTGCTGCTCGGCCCGCTCGACCAGCGCCCCCATCAGCCGCTCAATCGCGGCCTGAGCCTCGTGCGCTCGCTCGCGGGTATACATGACAAGGTCGGTCGCGACCTGGTCGTTACGCGAGCGAGCCGTGTGCAACTTGCCCCCGACCGCGCCCACCAGCTCTGTCAGATGGCGCTCGATCGCCATGTGGATGTCTTCGTCGCCCTCCACGAACACGAAGCTGCCCACCTCCAGCTCACTGGCCACCTCGTCGAGACCGCGCAGCAGTGCGTCGCGATCCGCATCGGAGATGATCTGCCGCGCGGCCAGCATTTTCGCGTGCGCGCGCGATTGGGCGATGTCCTGCGGCCACAGGCGTCGATCGAAGCCAACTGACGTGTTCATCCGCACGAAGTCGGGGTGCTGAGGCTCGTGGAAGCGCGACATGGCTGGCCCGCAGTGTATGGACTCGCGGCGATCGTCCATGACGAGATCCAATCCTCGACCAAGAGGGGCGAGCCGCCAGCAAGCAGCCCGGACTGGCCGTCGAGCTCGAAAGCTGCCAAAATTCGGCGTGCCGATGACCAAGACTCTCCCTACAATCGAGATTGGATGCGCTCGATGCGGCGAAGCGTAATAGCCGCTCTCGCGGTTGGGCTGGCGGCGATAGCCATCGGGATCGTCGCCGTTCTGGCGCACTCCCCGCTCACGGTTGTCGGCACGAACTCAGCTTCCGCTACGGACTACATCGAACTCGAAGAAAAGGGGAAGCTCAGCAACTGCCAGCCGGCGGGAGTCATCCCACAAGGCACTTCGGCAATAAGGTTCGGGATCGAAGGACTCCATTTCAGTCCCGCGGTGACCGCCCGGGTGCTGGTGGGCTCGAGTGTCCTCAGGGAAGGACACCAGATAGCGGGTGGGCCGTCGATTCCCAACGTAACCGTGCCCATAACACGCCTGGCTCACGCGGTCGACGGCTCGCGCATCTGCGCAACCGTGGGGCCGGCGGTCGAGCCCATTCGCTTTTACGGTACTCCAAAGCATACCGCCGCACCCCACGCCAACCCACTCCAAGAAGCGACGCTGCATATTGAATATCTTCGGCCAGACACGAAGTCTTGGTCGTCGTTCGTGCCCTCGATCGTCAAACACATGGGATTGGGTCATGCGCCGAGCGGAAGCTGGATTGTGTACTTGCTACTCATCCTAATGCTCTCGGTCATCGTCGTCGTTGTACGGGTCACGCTCGAGGAGTTGCGATGAGCCCGCGCGGACGTGCAAAGTCGCGCCCTCGGACGACGGTCAAGCCAGGGCCCAGGACAGCCCCGGTCGGGTCGCGAGCGTTCACCAGGCAAGCCCAGGCCCTCAGCAGACGAACCAAACGCAAAGGGACACCCAAGACGAGCAAGCCAAGCTTGTCGCTACGTGCCCGGACGTCGCTCCGTCGGATCCCGAGGGCCGCATGGCTGTGCGCGGCGGTCGCCGTCGTCAATGCCGTGTGCTGGTCAATCCTGACGCCACCGTTCCAGGTTACGGATGAGCCATCCCATTTTGCCTACACCCAACAACTCGCCGAGAACACCAAACTGCCGACCTCCTCAGAATCTACGTTTTCACCTGAAGAGGAAATCGTATTGCGGGACATCCGTCAGTACGAAGTCCGCCAAAGTCCCGAAATCCACACGATCTCCACATCCGCGGAAGAGCAGCACCTACAGGACGACCTCGAACAGCACCCCTCCCGCCATGGCGAAGGAGGTGTCGGCGGAGCGTACGCCGATCCGCCACTCTACTACCTCCTGGAGACGATTCCCTACGGATTGGCATCGTCGGGCACTCTCCTCGATCAACTCGAGGGGATGCGACTGCTGAGCGCCCTGATGGCGGGGCTCACGGCTCTGTTCGTCTTCCTATTCCTGCGCGAGACGCTGCCCAGAGCCCGTTGGGCATGGACGGTGGGCGCTCTCAGCGTCGCCCTTGCGCCATTGCTCGGCTTCATATCGGGGGCCGTGAACCCCGATTCGATGCTGACTGCCGTGTCCGCCGCAACCTTCTACTGTCTCGCGCGCGCATTCCGGCGTGGATTCACGCGGACGCTGGCAATCGCGACCGGCGTGCTGATCGCCGTCGGTTTCCTCACCAAGGTCAACTTCATAGGCTTGGTCCCAGGCATCGTCCTCGGCATGGTCGTCCTGACAGTCAGGGCTTCACGAACGGACAGACGAGCCGCCTATAGCTCACTCGGGCTCGCGCTGGCGATCGCCCTGGCACCGGTGTGGCTCTATGTCATTGCCAATCTACTTTCCGGTCATCCTGGGCTGGGGGTCGTCTCTCAGGTGTTGAAACTCAAAGGCGTGCACGGATCGATCCTCAGCAAGATCAGCTACATCTGGCAGCTATATCTTCCGCGCCTGCCGGGAATGACCAACTATTTCCCCGGCCTTTCCACGACGCGTGGGCTCTGGTTCAATCGCGGATTCGGCTTTTACGGCTGGCTTGACACTTCATTTCCCAGCTGGGTCAATAATCTCGCACTCATACCCACCGGCATTCTGGCCCTGCTATGCATACGTACATTGGCCGTCGAGCGGACAGCGGCGCGACTACGCATTGCCGAGATCTCCGTCTATGCGGTGATGGCTATCGGATTGCTGGGCTTGATCGGGCTCAGCTCCTACGTCGACTCATCCGAAGGTCTTTTTGCGGACCCGAGATACCTGCTCCCACTGATTCCCCTACTCGGGGCTGGGCTAGCGCTCGCGGCACGCGGCGCCGGACGACGCTGGGGTCCAGCTGTGGGCGCCTTGATCATCGTCCTCTTCTTGGCCCATGACATCTTTAGCCAGATACTCGTGGTCGGACGCTATTACAGCTGAGCCATCACGCACAAATGAAAGAGCCTGAATCATGCTGACCCGAACCCACGAAGGCGGCCATGCGAATGCTGACAATATTTTTGAGTTATATGATTGCGAACCAAACTGTGCTTGGTAGACTCGTTCGATGATGACACCGGACGCATTGAATACTCAGACGGAGGGTGTCGCTAACCATTACGATGCGGTATCCGCCGACTACCATCTTCAGTATCGGCGTCAGCAGCTGGAGACCGGCGCCGAGTATCCAGCCAACTACTTCAGACTGCAAACGCTCGTCAACCGACTCGCCTCGCTGGGCGCAAAGCGAGTTTATGAGGTCGGCGTCGGCGAGGGAACACCACTGTTGACGCTCGCAAGCATGGGAATCGAAGTCGCGGGCTGTGACATATCTGAGGCGATGGTCGAGCAGGCCAAGACTCGTGTCGAGCAAGCGGGCCTGCCGCCGTCGACGGTCTCTTGGGGAGACATCCAGGACAGCACCACCTTTGCCCATCAGTTGAAAAACGGTCCGTTCGACGCCGTTGTCGCCGCCGGGGTGCTGCCGCACGTCGACAACGACTCGCTGTTTCTCCAGAACATGAGCATGCTCCTCAGACCAGGCGGCACTGCCTTGGTCGAGTTCCGTAACAAGCTCTTCTCACTCTTTACCTTCAATAGAAAGACCAAGGAGTTCATCGTCGAGGATCTACTGAGAGACGTGGACCCGGTAGTCACACAGACAGTCGCCGAGGATCTGGAGCATAGACTGGAGATGGACCAGCCGCTAGCCAGAACCACTATCGAGAACGTAGCCTCAAAAGACGTGGCCCTCGGCTACGATGCCATCCTCTCGAAGTTCCACAATCCCTTCGAGCTTGTCGACGTCTTTCAGCGTAACGGCTTCGTCGACACCCGCATCCATTGGTACCACTACCATCCCGCTCCGCCGATGCTCGAGCCGGTTCTCGGCGATGCTTTTCGCCAGGCGGCATTTGCGCTCGAGCACGATCCCTCCGATTGGAGGGGATACTTTCTATGCTCCGCGGGAGTGGTGGAGGCCACCAATAACGCCTGAGCCAACCAACTTGGGCGATTGGAAAGTCCGAAGGGCGATTGGAGCCACCGTGGCGGGCGATCCCACCCCATACCCGAGCACGGGCGAGCCGGAGAGCACCGAGGAGATCGAGCGACTGCTGGATCGCCTGTGGCCCATCCTGCGCAGCATCACCGGCGATGGGGTTCGCGAAACGCTCACGATCCTCTCAGAGATCGCGCCGTTGTGCCGCATTGAGGTGGCGAGCGCCACAAAGGTGTTCGACTGGACGGTGCCGCCCGAGTGGGTGGTGCGCGAGGCATATGTCCTCACCCCGAAGGGTGAGCGAATCCTAGACGTACGCGAAAACAACCTCCACCTTCTCAACTACTCCGCGCCATTTAGGGGCACGCTCTCACGCGCACAACTGGACGCGCACTTGCACAGTCTCCCTGAGCAGCCACGAGCGATCCCCTACGTCACCAGCTATTACGAGCGACGTTGGGGTTTCTGCATCTCCCAGCATCAACGCGATCAACTACCCGAGGGTGACTACGAGGTCGTGATCGACACCGAGCACATGCAGGGCAGCCTCTCGATCGGCGAGGCGGTGCTGCCCGCTGACGGCGATAGTGAGGGCGAGGTGCTGATCTCCACCTACACCTGCCACCCCTCGCTGGCCAACAACGAGCTCTCGGGACCGTTGGTGGCGGCCTTCCTACACCGTCGCCTGTCTCGCTGGCCCTCGCGCCGACTCACCTATCGATTCGTGTTCGCACCCGAGACGATTGGCGCGGTCGCCTACCTCTCTATGTGCGGGGAGCATCTGCGCCAGTCTCTGCTGGCCGGCTATGTCGTCACCTGCGTCGGCGCCGGTGATCGTTTCACGCTCAAGCGCTCGCGGCGCGGGGACACTCTCGCCGATCGTGCCGCCTTGCACGTCCTAAATCAATCCCCCGAGCAGCCACGGGTGCTCGATTTCTTTCCCAGCGGCAGCGATGAGCGCCAGTATTGCTCGCCCGGCTTCAACCTACCCGTGGCGTCGGTGATGCGCTTGATGTATGGGACCTACCCTGAGTACCACACCTCACTGGACAACCGCGAGCTGATCTCCAGCCGCTCGTTGCAAGAGTCCATCGACGTATACGAGCGTATTCTGCGCGTCCTCGAGACCAATAGGTCCTACATCAGCCGCATGCCCATGTGCGAGCCACAGCTCGGCCCCCGAAATCTCTACGGGACGCTCGGCACACGCGAGAGCACCGGCTTCACGGACGCCGTCTTGTGGGTGCTCAACTACGCCGACGGCGAGCACGATTTGCTCGCCGTCGCCGAGATGAGCGGGATCGCCCTCCCCGATCTGGCCCGTGCGGCGGCAGCCTGCCACGAGGCGGGGCTGGTGGGCGAGAGTCGCGCAAGCGTATGAGCGTGCGAGCGGGCGGGCGACACAATTAGCCCCCTGCCCGCCCGAGTAGACCAAGCACCAGTCGACGGTAGCTCTCCAGAGACGGATTGACCCAGCGCGGCAGACGCGTGTCCATTAGTTGGGTCTCTATCCCTCCTGAGAATTGCGAAAGAACCCGATAGTCAGAGACATTTCGGATGAGCTGAACCGACCGGCGCCAGCGGATAAGCTGAGGTGCTTGTGCGAACAAAGAAACCCAGGCGCGAACCTTCTCTCTAAGCCAACCCTCGGAAATCGCGCGTATCACGACCACGACCTCGGTCATCAACAGCACCGGGGCCAGCAGCACGAGCGTGCGCGGCTGCAGATTGCTGAGTAGCGCCCAGGCCCGATTTCGCTCAAGATAGAACCACTTATGGGCGCCCTTCTCGAACTCGTAGTCATGGACGACGATCGCCTCTGGGCAGTAGCGCACCCGTCTGCCACTCAGCCGCATGCGCCACGCCAGGTCGGTGTCGTCGACATACATGAAGAAATACGGGCACAGACCACCGACGTCCATGAACGCGTCCCGCCGGACCAGGAGGGCGGCTCCCGACACAGCCGCCGTGTCTCTGGCCGGCCCATGCTCTCGCGCGAGTCCGTACCCACCCGACCACGAGATGCCGGCGATGTTGATCGGGTTCTCCCCTGCGTTGATACGACCGTCGGGGAGGAGCACCTGCGCGCCGACGATGGCGACGTCGGCGTCCTCCGCTGCCTCCAACAATCGCTCCAGACAATCTCCCGACGCCACGGCGTCGGGATTCAGAAAGAACAGCCACTCCCCGGTGGCTTGCCGAGCCGCGAGATTGACCGCGCCGGTGTAGCCGAGGTTGGCACCTGGGTGTACGACGCTCACGATTGGGGAGAGCCGGTCTGTGGCCAATGCGCGGACGGTCGTCCCAGCGGGCTCGTTGTCGACCACGATCACCTCAACTGGCGCCAGCGTTTGCTCGAGCAAACTCCCGATCGCTCGAGAGCTGGCGGCAGGATCCGCAAAGGACACGACGATGGCTGTGATCGCTGCACTCATGTCGACAAGCAAGTATGCAAGCATGTCTCCGCGAGTTGCATGGTCGATCTTTTCCACTGTCTCGACACGGCTATGGGAGAGTTCACCAGGTGAGCACACGGGCTTTATATCTCGCGGTCGTTCCCGCGTACAACGAGTCGGCCACGATCGTCGACGTGATCGAGGCGCTCCGTCGTGACGCCCCCGAGTTCGACACGCTGGTCGTCGACGATGGCTCCACCGACAGCACCGACCTGCTCGCCCAGGCGGCCGGCGCCAGGGTTCTCAAACTGCCGTTCAACGTCGGCATCGGCGGAGCCGTACAGACCGGGTTCGTCTATGCGCGCGAGCATGGCTACGACTTCCTAGCCCAAGTCGACGGCGACGGACAGCACGACGCCGAGGAATTGGAGCGGCTGATCGCGACGATGAAGGAGGACGACGTCGACGTGGTGTGCGGCTCTCGCTTCCTGACAGACGACCATCGATACCCGGCGCCGATCAGCCGCCGAACCGGCATCCATATCTTCGCCTTCTTGCTGTCGCGGATCGTGGGAACGCGCGTGAGCGACCCGACCTCGGGATTTCGGCTGTACAACCGCCGGGCGATCGAGCTCTTCGCGTTTGACTACCCACACGACTACCCTGAGGTCGAGGCCGTGCTGATCCTCTACCACCACCACCTGCGCATGCGCGAGACCCCCGTGAGGATGTATACCCGCGGTGGTGGGATCTCCTCGATCAGCACCGGCAAGTCCGCTTATTACATGGTCAAGGTGCTGCTCGCGCTGTTCGTGGGACTCGGGCGCCGCCGGCCCGTGATCGATCTCAGCGACGTGTGAGGCGGTGAGCACGAACAGGTAGTCTTTGTTCGATATGCAGGCACGAATCCAACTAGTGGCCATTGTTGGAGCGGCTGTGCTTCTGCTCACAGTGCTCGAGCTCGTGCGCCGCCGCCGGCTGATGGAGCGCTACGCGCTCTTGTGGCTTCTATCGGCTGTGGTGCTGCTCGCACTCGCCATATGGAGTAGCGCGCTGGCGAGCATCAGCCACGCCATAGGCGTCATATATCCGCCCAATGCGCTCTTCTTCATAGCGATCGGATTCATCCTGCTGCTACTGCTGCACTTCTCCTCCGCGGTCTCGCGTCTCAGCGACCAGACAGAGACGCTCGCGCAACGCCAAGCGCTGCTCGACGAGCGGCTGCGACTTCAGGAGGAACCGACCGACGACATACAGCCAGAGCGAGGGGCAGAGGCAGAGGCAGAGGCAGAACTCGAAGGCAAGCCACTCGATCTGGCACAGCGACATCTGGACTGACACCAAACGCCTATATGGCCTTTGACCACGAGCTTTAGAGGACCGCGACCGACTGAGCAATGCCTCAGAAGCCCGTCTCACTCTTCAACGCTCATCCCCACGCGGCAACTCAACGTCCGAGCATCGATCCCACCCGTCGCCTGGTCGTGCGCGCCCACGCCCGGCTACGCCGGCCAATACGCAGCGGCGCCCGGCGCCGGGCTAGATGTTCACGCAACTCTCGTTCGGGAGCACGGCGACGACCGGCCCAAGCAGCGGCCTCTTCTCGCAGCACCGCGACGGTGCGCTCGGCCGCCATGCCATCAAGCGGCCCAAGGTAGCCTTCGGCGATCTCACGCCTGCTGTGCAGCAGATTCGCCGAGTAGGCCGCGCCTCTCGCCGCGACGATCGCGGCCGGGAGATCTTCGGCGCTACGTACGACGCTGATCTCAGGCTCCCATCGATCGAAGGGGATGAGCTGGCCGTCCAGAGCCTTGGCGGCCCGATCCCAGCCTGTGTAGACGACCGGACGACCGGCCAGCATCGCCTCGAGCAAAGCTGTGCTCTGAAAGCCGACGGTAACGTCTGCCGCGAGGATCAAGGGGCGCACGTCGGCCTGGGGTTCGACCATGAACACCCGCCGTCCCCAGAGCTCCCCCGCATTTCGACGCCATTGCCTCTGAACGTCGAGCGGCTGCTGGGGATGGGGCTTGATGATCACCCGCCAGCCACGTCGGGCGAGCTCGTACAGGCCTGTCTCGGTCTGCAAGTGCAACGTGTCCCACCCGCGGGCCCCTCCTCCTTCCCCCGGATCGTAGGCGTCGAGCGCATAGGAGAGAAACAGCACGCTGTAGCCGCCGTCTCCAGGCAGGCGGTCGGCGGCCAAGGACGAGGGATCCTCGTAAAAGTCGAATCGGGGCTGCCCCGTGACGACGATCCGCTCCGCGGCGCATCCAGCGCGCACCCAGAAGCGCTTGTGTCTCTCACTACAAACGGTCATGCGATCGGCAAGTGGCGGCGCGAAGCGGCGTACTTCTTCTGCGTGCTCGCCCATCGTGTACTCGGAGATCGTGGTCTCCTTTTGGGCCACCAGCAACGGCACGCCCAGCGCATGAGCAGGCGCGAGCGCGGATCGCACGTAGAAGAACGTGTCGGATGGCATGACGACCGCGTCAAACGGCGACCTGCTGAAGCGATCCTCCAATATCTCCCGCAGCACTGCCGCATAGCGACGTCTGGCTCCCTCGATCTCGGGCCTCGTGAAAGCCTCCAGACCGCTGGCAACCCCCTCGGGCAGCACGCGCAGCGCCTCCGAGCGCAGCAGATCGTAGGGGATCAGGTCGAGCTCGAGCCCATCGCCCGCCGCCCGCCGTAGGGCGTCGATGTCCTGGGCGAAATGATGGTCGAGCACCAAGAACCGCACGAGCCACAGGATAGGCCGGCGCACTCGGTAGGCGCGGCCCGGCGGATTTGCGGATCAGCGGAATCGCGCCGACAGCTGAAAAATCGAACTTGCTTGATAATGGGGATATGTTCGCCTTCACACGACTGCGTGAGCTCGGGAGCGCGGGCAAGCTGCGCCCGGGCGCCCTCGATCGCGTGCTCGCCCGCGCTCGCCGTCCACTGGACCGAGCCTTTGAGCGCAGCGCTATGGCACTCGACGACATGGCTGCATTGAGCGCACAGGTCGATCGACCCGTCACAGCTTCCAAGCTCACTCGCGGATCGAGCCCACGTGTCCTCGTCGCGTCGTTGCGGGGGTGGTCCACGCACAACGCCTACGAGCTGGTAATCGCCCAGGCGCTGCGCATGCGCGGCGCGGAGGTCGCATTTCTCACTTGCGGAGGCGGAATGCCTGCGTGCGAGCTCGGATGGGCACGCTACGCGCATCCGCGACCTTGCGATCGCTGTGCCTGGTTGACCGACAGGATGATCGAGGCCACCAACTCGAGGCACTATCGGCTCGGCGATCTCTTGCCCTGGGGCGAGGATGCCCGTGCGGCCCCTGTCGAACCCACCGGCCCAGGCGCCGCCGACGCTCGCCAAAACTCGCTCATCAGCGTGGCCTGGTTGCTGAAGGCGAGCTTGTTGGATCGCATGCCCAGCGCCCGAGAGCTGACGGAGGACTTCGCGGTGGCCGCCGAGGGAGTGAGCGGCGCGATCGCAGCGATCTTCGAAGAATTCGAGCCAGATGTCGTCTTCCTGCTCAACGGCCTGTTTGGAGCAGAGCGGCGAATCCGCCAACTTGCCATCGACTACGGCGTCCGAGCCCCAACATACGAGATCGCGCCGCGCGCCGACGCGCTTGTCATCTCTCAGCATGCAGCCGCTCCGGAATACGATGTGGACCAACTTTGGGCCTCGGTGAAGGACAGCCCGTTGAGTGCCCGGCAACACTCGGAAGTTACTGCGTTGTTGGAGGATCGCGCTCGCGGGATCGGAGCTCACGAGTCCTATTACGACCGCGTCGAGGACGATCATGATGAGCTTCGCCGACGTCTGAGCTTGGGTGGCCGCGAGCGCGTTGTGTCCCTCTTCACGAACGTGACATGGGACAGCGCCACGCTCGGCCGTGACATCGGGTTCGCCTCGATGTTCGACTGGATCGAGCAAGCGGTGCGGCTGGCTGCCCAACAGGAATTCATGCTCGTCGTGCGCATCCACCCGGCCGAGAGCCGTTGGGGCACGGGCGAGGGAGTGCATGAGATCGTCCTCTCCCGACTCGGCGAGTTGCCTGCCAATGTCCGCTTCGTTGGCGCTCGGGACGCGCTCTCTACCTACGCCCTCGTGGACATCTCAGACCTGCTGCTCACATACACCACCACCGTCGGCCTGGAGGCGGCGGTACGCGGAAAGCGGGTGGCCGTTGCGGGCGCCACCCACTACCGCGGACGGGGCTTCACCACCGATGTCTCGGGCCCAGAGGACCTCGCGCGCATACTGCGACTGGAGCCCACAGAGCTTCCTCCCACAGACGTGGAGTTGGCCACGCGCTATGCCCACATGTTCTTCTTCCGGGCGATGATCCCGTTCCCGCTGATCGGGGCCGAGGCAGGGAAGGTGAAGCGCTTCCCGCGCGAGGCATCCGCGTTGGCGCCCGGAGCGGACCCTTACCTCGACTGGATCTGCGAGCGCATCCTGGATGGCGAGAGCTTTGACCTGCCAGACGAGCTCGCGTGTGTCGTCGGCGCCGCGTCCGGGGCGGGCTGAGTTCGATGCGCTTTCTGATCACAGGCGGCGCGGGGTTCGTCGGCTCACACTTGGCCGAGGAGTTGCTGCGGCGCGGGCACATGGTGCACGTGCTCGACGACCTATCGACAGGCTCGATGGCCAACATCGCGCATCTGCGTTTCGCGGAACGGTTCGAGTACACGATCGACTCCGCCGACAACGACCGCGTCGTGGCCGAGGCGGTCGACCTGGCGGACGTCGTCTACCACCTGGCCGCCGCGGTTGGGGTGGAGCTCATCGTGGAGAGTCCCGTACGCACGATCGAGACAAATGTGCACTGCACCGAGATCGTGCTCTCGCACGCCGCAAAGAAGGGCAAGCCGTTGTTTATAGCTTCCACGAGCGAGGTCTACGGTAAGAGCGCGCAACTGCCGTTCCGCGAGGACGGAGACCTTCTCATCGGACCGACCACGCTTGGCCGCTGGGCCTATGCCTGCTCGAAGGCGATCGACGAGTTCCTCGCCATCGCATATTGGCGCGAGCGACGGCTGCCAACCACGATCGGGCGCCTCTTCAACACGGTCGGCCCACGGCAAACGGGCCGCTATGGGATGGTCATCCCACGTTTCGTAAAACAGGCATTGGCGGGGCAGCCGATCACGGTCTACGGCGACGGCGCCCAGCGCAGATGCTTCATGCATGTGGACGATGCCGTACAGGCGCTTGCCGATCTGATGATTGACGGAGAGCACCATGGAGAGGTGTTCAACATCGGCTCCACCGAAGAGATATCCATCGGGGAGCTGGCTGAGCGTGTGCGCGCCCGTACGGGATCTTCCTCTCCAATCGAGCTATTGCCCTACGAAGACGCCTATGGCGCCGGTTTCGAAGACATGATGAGACGCGTCCCGGACGTCGGCAAGCTCGAACGGGCCATCGATTGGCGCGCCACCAGATCGCTCGAGCAGATCATCGACAGCGTGATCGACTACCAGCGCAGGACTGACTCGAGCTGAGCTCCTGGATAGGCGAAACTCGCTAACCCTGTAGTAGTGCCGAGCTGTAGATCTGCTCCGATCGGTCGTACCTAGCTTTCGTACTTGATCTACACAAGGGTGGATAGCGGGGGCGGTGTGTGGTTGCAGTAGATGGTGGACTGGTGTCTCGGGAGATACTGAACACCCGGATGAAGGGCGGCTGGTTATGGGGACGGGGCGGATGGTCCTGGCGCGCTGTCAACGAGTTTCGCTACCCGTTTCGCCAAACCCTCCTAGGGTGTCGTGAGAGCTGCCCCGATACCGAGGAATAGAACAATCGTCCAGAGCCGCGCGATCTCGTCACATCTGGACTTTTGCTTTTGATTCAATATTCGGAATATTTGCAACTTTCGACTGTAAGGGGCGGTCGCACGACCTTTCTGGAAGCACGGACTTACGGGGGAATGTCCCCGATGCTCAGCCAGCAACGGCAAGGTCTTGCGGGCGGTGGCGACGGGCCGTGATGTGAGCAGTCGCGCCGCATCGCTGGAGGATCGCGCCGGTTTGGGCGAGCGGTTGCGAACGCGCCAGCCGGAGATCGAGGCGGCGGTCCTCGCGCTGGTCGAACGCCTGGTAGCGTCGATCGCTGATGAGCACGAGCGAGAGCTTGAGGAAGAAGGACGTTCGCCCGAGCGGCGTCGCGCCGAGCATGTGCAGAGACTGCTCGACGGCGTGCCGGTCGATGTCGCAGAGTTCGGCTATGAGCTCGATGCCTGGCATGTCTGCGTAATCGCCACAGGCGCGAACGCGGAGAAGGCTGTCCGGGGCCCGGCGGCGGCGCTCGGGCGCGAACTGTTGCTCGTCGCGCACGATGGGGAGGTGTCGGCGTGGCTCGGCGGACAGCGCAAGCCAAGGATGAGCGATATCGAGCGGGTTCTGTCGGCGCCGGGCTTTACAGGCGTCTCACTGGCGGTCAGCGAGGCGGCGAGAGGAGTGCAGGGGTGGCGTCTGACTCACCGCGAGGCGCAGGCCGCGCTGCTGGTCGCGCAACACAGCCCGCGGCGATTCACGCGGTACCTGGACGTGGCACTTGAGGCGGCGGCGCTACAGGATGAGGCGCTGGCGGATTCCTTGATCGAGAGATATCTGCTGCCGCTCGACGGGATGCGCATAGGCGGCCAGGCCGCTCGCAGGACGCTGCGCGCCCTGTTCGATACCGAATACAACGTGTCCTCGGCCGCGCATCCACTGAAGGTCCATCGCAGCTCCGTCCATCGCTGGCGCGAGGAGATCGAGCGGCGGCTCGGCTACCGACTGCACGAGCACCAGGCCGAGATCGAGATCGCGCTGCGCATCGAGAATCTGCGCGCACCACCACAGCGCTGAGCCTTCACCTCGTTAACGGCTTCCCCATGCCACTCTCCGCGCTGCGATGCGACAAGTGACGCATCTCGGGCCGTCAAATGCGACACATTGGTGTAGCGCCCGACGCCAGGGACTGTTTGGATGCTCCCAAATCAGCCGCGTAGCCGCGCGGGCAGCCTCAAGCAAAGGGGAAGACATGATGCGGGTCATGCACTTCGGTCCAGTCTGGCGAGCCAATCGACGCGAACGCGTCCAGAGACGCCGAGCACGCTGGTTGGCCTGTCCGGCGGTGCTCGCCGCCGCTCTGCTGGTGTGCGTCCTTCCCCAGGTCGCGAGCGCGGAAACTTTCGCGCTCTCCAAGGTGGCAGAACCCTCCTCTAACTGTGGCGTGTGTATGGCGATCCGCGTCCCGACTGTGCCCGCCAGCTCAGCCGATGCGATCGGGCCGGATCTCGAAGGCAGTGGTGAAGATGGCGGCCTCGATCCGAAAGACCTGCGTGAAGCCTACGAACTGCCCGCAACGGGTGGATCAAGCCAAACGGTAGCGGTTATCGATGCATACAACGATCCCTACGCCGAATCCGATCTACAAGAATACCGCAAAAAATACAAAGTCTATTTCAAAGGCACTGAAACTGCCTGCACCGAAACTAGTAAGGGGGGAAATGGCTGCTTCAAGAAGATCGACCAGGCTGGGGAAACCGAAAAAGAAGCCGAAGAACACAGCAAGGCCTTTCCGGCAGAAGAAGCAGAATGGGGCGGAGAGATATCTCTGGATGTGGACATGGTCTCGGCGGCATGTCCGGAATGTCATATCTTGCTCGTCGAGGCCGACAATGAAGAACTCGCCAGCCTGTCTGCGGCCAACGAAGAGGCCGTCACAAAGAAAGCAACGGAGACCAGCAACAGTTGGGGCTATGTCGAGTCCTCCGCCGATGCCTCGAATGACAAATACTTCGACCATCCGGGCATACCGACATTTGCCGCGGCCGGTGATGTCCAGTACAACGGTTGTGACCACAAATTTGGAGCTGGCATTTGCTATCCGGCCGCTTCTCAGTATGCGATCACCGTTGGTGGTGTCAAGCTCACGAAGAAAGGAGTAAATTGGACGGCTCCCACCGAGGAAGTGTGGAAGGAAGAAACGGAAACGAGAAGGAACGGCACTGGCAGCGGTTGCAGCAAATATGAGCCCAAGCCGCCGGGACAGAAAGAACTATCGGCAAAAGACTCATATTGCGAACACCGCTTGGACAACGATGTCTCGGCGGACGCCGCGGTCGAATCGGCGGTGTCGGTCCGTGACAGCTACTACCCAGGCGGCTGGGAAGACTTCGGCGGGACGAGTGCAGCGTCGCCGTTCGTCGCCGGGGTGGAGGCCCACGCCACGAGCGCTACGCAGCTCTTGGGTGCCGACGCCTTCTACGAGAAACCGAGCATGTTGTTTGACGTGACAAAAGGAAATAATGACACGTGTACGCCGCCTGCTGAAGATGAATATTTTTGTACAGCTGAGACGGGATATGATGGTCCGACGGGTGAGGGTACGCCTGATAATGTGTTTACCTCCATTGTGCCCGCAGGGGCTACCGGGTTCTCAACAAAAATAGAAACAAAAGGCACAACGCTCAACGGTATCGTGAATCCAAACGGCACTACTACGAAATACTACTTCCAATATGGCACCACGGAATCGTATGGTAAAGCAACCACCGAAGAAAGCGTGAGCGCTGGCACGAGTGACGTGGAAGAGAGCAAAGCCATCATTGGTCTGACAGGAGGCACCAAGTATGACTTCCGGATCGTCACGACCAACACCAATGGAACGACTTACGGGTTGAATCAGGTCTTTACCACGCTTCCGAACCCGCCTGAAAACACGGTGTTGCCTGTCGCGTCGCCGGAAACACCTGACCGGGCGGTTCCTGAGTCTACGACCACGGGTACATGGACTAACAGCCCCACCGGCTACGCATACCAGTGGGAACGCTGTAACGCCACTGGTGGCGAATGTGCAGTCATTTCCGGTGCGACCAGCTCGAAATACACACCGGTCGAAGCCGACGTGGGACACACTCTTGTCGTGAAGGTGACGGCCAAAAACAGCGGAGGATCCAACACGGCGGCCTCCAAAGCGACGGGTAAAGTCCAGGCGATCGGGGTGATCACGGAATACGCCCTCCCGGCAGGTAGCACACCCTTCAGTATTACGGACGGGCCTGACGGTGCTCTCTGGTTTACCGAGGGGGAAGGATCCAAGCTCGGCAGGATTACGACCGCGGGGACAGTGACTGAATACGCGGTTAAAAATGGGATGGTCGGAATCACCAGTGGTCTGGACGGTGACCTTTGGGCTGCGAATGATAGAGGCTCCATATGGAAGATCACTACCCAAGGTGGGCTCACCGAATATCCGCTTACTACCTCGAATACGTTGGGAATCGCGGCAGGACCGGACGGTAAGCTATGGTTTACGAACTCTGACAAGATTATCGGCAAGATAACGACGTCGGGGGAAATCACCGACTACACACTCACCAGCGCCGAAGAGGAACCACGACGCATTACCGCTGGTCCTAAAGGGGAAAGTGCTCTTTGGTTTACAAACGGATACTGTGGTTATAACTCCCCAGGCAAGTGTGCGATCAGCAAGATCACTACTTCCGGAGCGGTGTCCGAATACACACTCTCGTCGTTCGCACCATGGGGCATTACGGTTGGCCCAGACGGTAATTTGTGGTTCGCCGGATCGTTCTTCTCCGAAGCAAAGATCGGTAAGATCACGCCGGGGGGAGTGATTACCGAGTACACTCTATCTCAAGCAATCAATCCCTTGGAAATAACGGCAGGGCCGGATGGCAATCTGTGGTTTACCGAGGAAGGAGGCAAGATCGGCAGAATCACGACAGCAGGCGAAGTTACCGAATATCGCCTATCCCAGGAAAGTAAACCTAGGGGTATTACCGTAGGTCCCGACGACAACATTTGGTTCACAGAGGAAGGGACCAACAAGATCGGGAAGATCACTCCGTAGAGCTACGTCACCCTGGATGACCACCGAGGATGAAATAATAATCCTCGGTGGTCATCTTGCTCTATGTGGTGCCGTAATACAGATTCGATATAGTGGGATCATGGGATACTGCGTGGAGGGTCAGGCTATTCAGGCGTCCTGCCATCCCAGCGTGTGGCACAGAAAACAGCGGACGTTCTATCTCGCCGGGCTGCTCGCGCTGGTGCTCGCAGGTGGCCTTCTAGCTAGTGCAAGCCCTGCGCTTGCCGCTTCGCCCTTGAGCTGGGCGAGCCCGGTCCGCGCCGATGACCAGCCACCGTTCGAGTCGTCGACGGCGATCACCGGCGTGTCCTGCCCATCGACGGGCCTGTGCGTTGCTGTTGACGGTGCGGGCGATGTGCTGAGCACGACCGATCCCACGGGGGGCGCCGGGGCCTGGGCCATAGCCGCCAGCGTGGCGAAAGGCTTCGACGGCGTGTCGTGCCCATCGACTGAATTGTGCGTGGCCGTCGGCGGCGGAGACGTCGCAACGTCGACTGATCCGACCGGCGGCGCCGGCGCGTGGAGCGTGGCGAGCTTGATTCCTGCTGCCTCCCAGATACCGAACAAACCCAACCGGCTTGACGCTGTGTCGTGCCCATCCGCGAGGCTGTGCGTCGCGACGGATGACGATGGGAACGTTTGGCCATCGACAGATCCGACTGGTGGCGTCGCCGCGTGGACCGAGACCAACGTCGACGGCCCTAAAAAAATCCTCAGCGGCGTGTCGTGTCCGACCGAAAGCCTGTGCGTCGCTGTCGACCGCGGAGGCGGTGATGTCCTGACCTCGACCCACCCCTCCGCGGGCGCGGGCGCGTGGACCTTGACCGCAGTGGACAAGGACACGCTCTTCGATGTGTCGTGCTCGTCTGAAACCCTGTGCGTCGCGACCGACAGTGGCGGGAATGTTCTCACGTCGACCGATCCGACCGGTGGAGCCGGCGCGTGGAGCCCGACGCATGTGAGCGGGGGGTTGATCGAGCACGTGTCGTGCGCGTCGTGGGACCTGTGCGTGGCGCTAGACGGCAACGAAGTGATCATGTCGATGGAACCGACCAAGGGCGAACAGGCGTGGACCTCGACAGCGATCGAAACCACCAACAGGTATGGTGGCTACGAATCGCTCGAAAGCGTGGCGTGTCCCGCTGCCGGCGTATGTGTTCTGACCGACAGCGGCAGCGCTGTCGTGACATCCACCGAACCGACGGGTGGGGCGGGCGCCTGGACGATCACCGACCTGGAAGTCGGCTTCAACTCGCTGCAGGGAGTGTCGTGCGCTCCGGCCGGTCCGTGCGTAGGCGTGGACGAGGCCGGCAATGTCGTGAGCGCTGCCGACCCTGTGGGCGGGGCGGGCGCCTGGGAGTCGGCGCACGTAGACGATCACTCGCTCGATGGTGTGTCGTGCCCGTCGGCAGGCCTGTGCGTCGCCGTGGATGAAGCCGGCGACGTCGTTACGTCGACCGAACCAACGGGCACGGCGAGCGCGTGGCACGTCGCCGACATCGATGGCACGACCCCGCTGCTCGGCGTCTCGTGCGCATCGGTGAGACTGTGCGTGGCGATCGATCGCAAGGGCAACGTCGTGACCTCGACCGAACCGACCGGTAGTCCGGGCGCGTGGAGCGTCGCTTCCATCGCCGATCGCGAACTGAGGGGCGTGTCCTGTCCCACTGAACAGCTGTGCGTCGTGACCGCCGGGGGCGATGCGATCACCTCGACCGATCCCACGGGCGGAGCCAGTGCGTGGACGGCGAGGCATGTCGGCGCCTCGGCCAGCATCTCGTGTCCCTCGACGGGACTCTGTGTGGACACCGGGATTGGAGCGTTCGGCATTCTCACCACGACCGACCCGCTGGGCGGAGAATCGGCTTGGACGGAAACGTCGTTCGGTGGCGGGGAAGAAGAACCCGTGACCTTCAACGGCTTCGATGAAGTCTCGTGCGGATCGGAAGCGCTGTGCGTGGCGACGACGCTGGGCGGCAACGGCTCTCCGGGCAACGTGATGATCTCCGCTGACCCCACAGGGGGCGCCGAAGCATGGACCGAGGCAGAAGTATACGGAGGCCCCATCGTCAAGCCGATCCCGATCATTGAACTCTATTCCCGAGTGCTGACCGGCGTGTCCTGCACACCGGACTTGTGCGCGGTCATCGATAATTCTGGCAAAGTGATAGTCGGGACCTTGTCGCCGGTGACGTCCGTTAACACATCGCTGCCGGTGGCGTCCGGGACACCGACGCCTGGGCAGACGCTCTCATGCTCAAACGGGTCTTGGACTGGCTATCCGCCACCCACTTTCACCTACCAGTGGTTGCGCGACGGCACGCCGATCGGCGGGGCGAGCACGAGCGCCTACGTGGTGCAAACGGCGGATCAAGGCCACGGCCTGGCCTGTCAGGTCACAGCTAGCAATAGTGCCGGATCGGAAAGCGCGACGAGCAACACTTTGCAAGTGCCGCCCGCACAGGCACCCGGCGGTGGCGGTTCGGGCGGCGGCTCGTCGGGCGGCAGCGGTAACCCAGGCACGCTGACTGGCACGGTGAGCAACGCGTTCGTGCTGAACCGCATGGAAAGCGTCGCGGCGCGTGGTGCGGTCAAGATCACGCTGACTCTTCCAGGGCCGGGCACGCTCCAGATCGTGGGTAGGGCAAGCGCTGCGCATCTCGCCGGCGCTTCGCGTGCAAAGAAGAAGCGCGAAACGCCTGTTGTGATTGCGCGACTGCGCCTCATAGTAAGCAAGGCTGGGCGGATCGTCGTGACGCTCGTCCCGACGGGCAGCGCAGAGACGGTCCTTGCCAGGCGAGGCAAGCTCAGGGCGACTGTCACGATCACGTACACGCCGCAAGGTGGCGCGTCCCGATCGATCGCGCGGGCCGTCACCTTCAGGCTGAAGCGAAGACGTTGACGGAACCACCGCATCGCGGCGGGTGCGCCAGCGCGTATCGGCGATGGCGTTCCTTGGCGCGCTGGAGCGTGTGCACGAGGAAGACCCGACAGCACGACCTCCCGGTGAAGGGCGCAACGAGTTTCGCTGGAGCCTCCTAACCACGACATCCGTGGCACGCCGCCAGCGACGGCTCGGCGCGTACCGCGGACAGGATCTCCGCCAAGCCAGCCTCGTGGCGACGACCGGCCAAGCGGTGCACGAGCGCGCGCACGAACTCGAGATCCTCCGGCTCGTCGACCGTCCAGCGCAACTCGCCCAGATCACACTCCGCGACAAGCTTGGCCTGGGGAAAGCGCCCTGGCTGTGCACGAATAGCACTGGTGACGTGTTCGCGATCTTCGATCTCGAGCGGTTCGCCTCCAATCGCGCGCAAGGCGGCGGCGTCGAAGACCTCCACGTCCAGACCATCGGGAAAGGTGCGCGGCTGGATGTTGCTTGCGTAGGCGCAGCCGGCGACCGACAGGAATCGCTCGACGGTGTCATTGACGATTGCGGGGTCGATCAAAGGACAGTCGGCCGTGATGCGCACGATTGGACCCTCGCGATCGTCGATCGCCAGGAGAAAGCGCTCGAGCACGTCCAGTCGCGGTCCGCGGCTCACCGCGGCTCCGGCGTCGAGCGACACTCCCACGATCGGATCGTCAAGCGCGTCTGTGCTGGTGGCAACAACGATCCTGTCTATTCGTCGCGCGCGACTCAAGCGCCGCAAGAGCAGTCGCAGCATCGGCTCACCATCTATCTCGGCCAGGGTCTTGCCGGGCAAACGCGTCGAGGACATGCGCGCTTGGACGATCGCCAACGCTCCGCCAACCGAACTCATGGAACAGAAAGCTACTCGGCCAACACTCCGCAACCGAACTCGTAGAACAGAAAGCTACTTTGCCAACACTCCGCCAACCGAGCTCATAGGGCATTAAGCTACTCGCGTCATGCCCTGGGGAACCGCAGCAACCGGCATCTCCACCGTCGTGGACGCCAGGTGACCCAACTCCTCGCCGGCGAGCGCATTGCCTTTCGCTGCGACGGGAACGAGCGAATTGGGGCGGGACACGTCGCACGCTGCATCCCGCTTGCACTGGCGTTCGCCGGGCTCGGTTGGAAGGTCAGCTTCGTGGGGGCCTACGAGGGACTTGCGGGCTGGTTGCTCGCGCGCGCCAAGATCGATGCGTGCCCGACCGACCCGGATTCGTCGTGCGGCGTTCTCGCCGCACGCTACGACGCCGCGATCGTGGACTCCTACGCGATCGCGCCCGAGTCCATCTGCACCCTCGCCCGTAGGCTCCCTCTCGCCACGATCGCCGAGGCCAACCGCTGCCCGAGCCGTGGTGTCCTGCTCGACTACCACCTCGACAGATTTGAGCCGGCAAGCGGCCGCCTGCTCGCCGGACCGTCCTACGCGCCGCTTGACCCTGCCCTTGCCGGCATAGGCCGCGCCGGCGAGGAGATCGGCAAGATCCTCGTGACCGTCGGCGGCTCGCGCGCGGCGCGGGAGCTGCTCGCCCCAATCGCATCCATGTCGAGCTTGGTCTTCCCCGACGCAGACATTCTGTGTGCCGGCGGAGCCGAGTCAGAAACAAATGAATTAAACGGGGATCGTGTGGTTTACCTGCCTTCACCTGGCTCTCTGGTCGATGTGCTGCCCGAAATCGACCTCGCGATCACGACGGCCGGCCTGACCGCCTACGAGCTCGCCTGTGCGGGGGTACCGCAGTTGGCGATCGCGATCGCCGCCAACCAGCGCCGCGTCGTCAGAGGCTTGGACAAAAGCGATCTGGCGCTTTGCTTGGACCTGACGAGCGGCGATTCGCCGGCGCAAATACCGGCCGCCCTCGAGCGGCTGCGTGACGCCGGATTGCGCGGGCGCCTTGCCGAACGCGGACGGGAAATGTTCGACGGTCAAGGTTCGCGGCGTGCCGCGATTGCCCTGACGGAGCGCTACCGCGGCTGGCGCTGACGAGCGTTACCCCTGAACGCGATCGGACAGCTAAGCTAGACGCGACCCTCTCCAGCATTCGGAACTGATCGCACAGCGGCATTCTTGAAATGGACCTGAACGGGAAGAGAATGGACCTGAACGGCAAGACCATCTTCATCACCGGTGGTACGGGCTCCTTTGGAAAGGCCTGTATCGAGATGCTGCTGGCCGAGCACGATCCGCGGGTCATCCGAGTCTTCAGCCGAGACGAGCTCAAGCAGTCCGAGATGCAGGCGCGCTATCCCTCGGACGGAAGGCTGCGCTTCTTCCTGGGTGACGTGCGCGACCGCAACCGGCTCATCGGCGCCACGCGCGGTGTCGATCTGATCCTTCACGCCGCGGCCCTCAAGCAGGTGCCCGCATGCGAGTACAACCCATTCGAGGCGGCGCAGACCAACATTATCGGTGCCGAGAACGTCGTTGCGGCGGCGATCGCCAACGAGGTGCCGCGCACGCTGCTGCTCAGCACCGACAAGGCCGTCAACCCGGTGAACCTGTACGGCGCCACCAAGCTGTGCGCGGAGAAGATAGTCACACAGGCAAACGCGCTGGCCGCCGACTCTTTGGCTCGGTTTGCGAGCGTACGCTACGGCAACGTGGTCGGCAGCCGCGGCAGCGTGATCCCGATATTCCTCGCGCAGGCCGACACCGGCCGCATCACGATCACCGACGAGCGCATGACGCGATTTTGGATAACACTGCCGCAGGCGGTCGACTTCGTCCTCTCGCGCTTGCCGCTGATGGAGGGAGGCGAGGTGTTCGTCCCGAAGATTCCCAGCATGCGCGTCAGCGAGATCGCCGAAGCCGTCGCCCCGGGTGTCGAACGTGTGACCATCGGCATCCGCCCCGGCGAGAAGCTGAGCGAGGTCCTGCTCACCGAGGACGAGTCACGCCACGCCCACGAGTTGGATGACTGCTATGTGATCCACCCCGAGTTCCCCCTGTGGCGGGAAGATCCGTATCTAGGAGGCTCTCCGGTCCCCGACGGCTTCCGCTACAGCAGCGACACCAACCCCGTCCAGCTCACCGCCGAGGAGTTGCGGGCAATGCTGCCATCGTTGCAGATGGTACCTTGACCAACTTTCCTCTCCCACGGCCGAGGGACGCCTCTACTTACCATCTTGCTTTACGGCCACAGCGAACCTTGACGGAGTCCCCTCACAGCCAGAGCGCCCCGTGACGGACTTCCTCCCCTACGGCCGCCAGACGATCGACGAGGCGGACATCGCGGCGGTGAGCAGCGCCCTGGCGGACCCGTTTCTCACCCAAGGGCCGCGCGTGGAGTCCTTCGAGCGCGCTTTCAGCAAATACCTGGGCGTCCGCCACGCCGTCGCTTTTGCCAACGGAACCGCCGCACTGCACGCCGCGGCCCACGCGGCCGGCCTCGGCCCGGGCGATGAGCTGCTCACCACCCCGCTCAGCTTTGTCGCCTCGGCCAACTGCGCCCTGTTCGTCGGTGCTAGGCCGAGGTTCTGCGACATCGACCCCGAGACCGCCAACCTGGACGTACAGCGTGCGGTTCAGGCCGGCTTGCCCAAGCGCGCCAAGGCATGCGTGGCTGTCTCGATGGCGGGACTGCCAATCGACCTGGAGCCTTTGCGGGCGGCCCGCCGTGACGGCCTCGTGGTCATCGAGGACGCAAGTCACGCTCTCGGCGCGCGCCGCGGCGGACTACCCCTTGGGGGAGATGAGGCAGCCGACATGACCACGTTCAGCTTTCACCCCGTCAAGGCGATCACGAGCGGCGAGGGCGGCATGGTCAGCACGAACGACGACGCCCTGGCCGGCGCGCTACGGAGCTTTCGCACCCACGGCATACGCCGCGGCGAGCCCGAGCGAGACCTAATGGGCAACGAGCACGAGCAAGACGTCATGCGCGGCGGGTGGCACTACGACATCGATTCGCTTGGGTTCAACTACCGCATCACAGATTTCCAATGCGCCCTGGGCGAGCATCAGCTGGCGCGCCTGGACGAGTTCATCGCGGCGCGCAACCGCATCGCCGATCGTTACAGAGAGCTGCTGGGCGAAATCGCTGAGCTGCAGCTTCCCGCGGCAGCCGGCAAACCGGGCGACAGCCACGCCTACCATCTCTTCGTGGTGCGATTTCGCGAAGGCGCGGGGCGACGCCGGGCAGCTTACGACCATCTGCACGCGTGCGGGATCGGCGTGCAACTGCACTACATCCCGATCCCCGTTCACGGCCTGTACCGCTCGCTCGGCTACACGATGGAGGGGCTGGCGGCCACGCAGGCCTATTACGAAGAGGCGCTCTCGCTGCCGATCTTCCCGACGATGACCGACGCGGACGTCGAGCGGGTGGCCGGCGAGCTGCGCCACGCGCTCGACGCTCCCAGCCGGCAAGCGTCCGCCCGCGCCGCCACGGCCGAGAACGGCAGCCGGCCACAAAGCGTGGAAAGCCTGCGCGAATGAACCCGCCCGTACCCGTCGAGGCCCGTTCACTGCGTCGCTCGGGCGAGCTGCTGCGCCGCGCCGGCGAGCTCATACCCGGTGCCAGCCAGACGCTCAGCAAGGGGCCTACGCAATGGGTCCAGGGTGTCGCCCCCTCCTATATAGAGCGGGCGGATGGCGCCTATGTCTGGGACGTGGACGGCAACCGCTACCTGGACTTCCCGATGGCGCTCGGGCCGATCCTGCTGGGACACCGCCACCCGGCGGTCGAGGCGGCGATCGTCGAGCAGTTGCGCAGCGGGATCGTCTTCTCGCTTCCCCACCCGATCGAGATCGAGGTGGCCGAGCGGATCGCGGCGCTCGTGCCCGGCGCCGAGCGCATCCGCTTCGCCAAGTCGGGGTCTGACGCGACAAGCGCCGCGGTGCGCCTCGCGCGCGCCAACACTGGGCGCGAGCGGGTGATCGTCACTGGCTACCACGGCTGGCACGACTGGTACATAGGTTCGACCACGCGCCACCTGGGAGTGCCCGAGGCGGTCCGCTTGCTGGTCGAGGCGGTCGCTTTCGGCGAGCTTGCCGCGCTGGAGGCCGCGCTCGAGCGTCACCCGCGAGAGGTGGCCTGCGTGGTGTGCGAGCCGGTGGGCATCGCCGAGCCCGCACCCGAGCTGCTGAGGGAGATGATCGACCTCGCCCACCAACACGGCGCCCTGGTCGTGTTCGACGAGGTGATCAGTGGCTTTCGCCTCGCCCGCGGTGGCGCACAGGAGCACTTCGACGTACAGGCCGACCTGGTCTGCTTTGGCAAGGCGCTCGGCAACGGCATGCCGATCTCCGCGCTTGCCGGCCCGGCAAGCCTCATGGATGGGCTGCGAGACGTCTTCTTCTCCGGTACCCACGGCGGCGAGACCCTCTCACTGGCGGCAGCGCGAGCTACGTTGGACGTGCTCGCAAGCGAGCCGGTGCACGAACATCTGTGGCGACTCGGCCGGCGTTTGCAGGAGGGGGTCTTGAACGCGATCGAGCGCCATGGCCTCGACGAGTGGGTGAGCTGCTCGGGCGCCGCCCCGTGGACGATCGTGGGCGTGCGCGAGCCCGCTCCGGACGCGGGCACACTCGTGGCCAAGTCGCTGGTTCAACAGGAGATGATCAAGCGCGGCGTCCTTTTCAACGGGTCGAACTTCATCTCCTATGCCCACACCGAGGCGGACATCGACCTTGCGATCGACGCATACGACTCGAGCTTCGAGCTGCTCTCGAGCGTGCTGCCCGACGACGTCGAGAGCCGCTTGCAGGGGCCGCCGTTGACGCCGGCATTTCGCACGCCCAGCTGAGCCCCATGGCTATGCGCTCGCTCCATTCAAGCTTCGAGATCGCCGAGCGCAAGGTGGGCGCCGGCGCACCGACGTATGTGATCGCCGAGGCCGGCGCCAATCACAATCGCGACATCGCGATCGCCCGCGAGCTGATCGACGTCGCGGCCGAGGCGGGCGCCGATGCCGTCAAGTTCCAGGTGTACTCGGGGAAAGATCTGTATTCGAGCAAGACACCCCGCTTTCGCTACCTGGAGGACATCTCCGGGAAGCCTCCATCCGAGCTGCTCGAAGACATCGCCCTGCCGCGCCAGTGGATCGGGGATCTGGCAGGCCACGCTCGTTCGCGCGGCATTCATTTCTTCGCCACGCCGTTCGACGCGGACGCAATCCGGGAGCTTTGCGAGGCGGGAGTACCAGCCATGAAGATCGCCTCCTTCGAGCTCGTCGATCTGGAGTTGATCGCCGCGGCCGCGGCCACCGGGCTACCCCTGATCCTCTCCTGTGGCATGGCCAGCTATGGAGAGATCGAGGACGCACTCGACGCCGCGCAGAGTGGTGGTGGTGGCAGCGGCGAGGACGAGGACGACGGTGGCGACGATAGTAGTAGCGATAGCAACGACGCGGACAGTGGTAGCAGCCGTAGCGGAACGCAGGTCGCGCTGCTGCGTTGCGCCTCGTTGTATCCCTCTCCGCCTGAGATCATGAACCTGCGCGCCATGGGCACGATGCGAGCGGCCTTTGGCGTCCCGGTCGGCCTGTCCGATCACACCGAGGGCATCGCGGTGGCGCTCGGCGCGCGCGGCCTTGGGATGGAACTCCTGGAGAAGCACTTCACCTTGGATCGCGCGATGCCGGGTCCAGACCATCCGTTTGCGATCGAGCCCGACCAGCTGCGCGAGCTTGTCGCCGGTATACGCGCCATCGAGCAAGCTCTCGGCAACGGTCGCCTGGAAGGGCCGAGCGACCCGGAGGCACAGGAGATGTACCGGCTCGCCCGCCGCAGCCTGATCGCAGCGTGCGACATTCCCGCCGGCACTCAGATCGCGCGCGAGCACCTGGTCGTCAAGCGCCCGGGCTACGGCATCGCGCCCAAGGAAATCGACCGCGTTGTCGGTCGCGTCGCGCGCGTTGACATCGAGGCCGACGACGTCCTCACCTGGGAGCAGGTCTGAGACGATGCGGATCGCGGTCCTCGGGCAGGGCTCGATCGGCCGCCGTCACGCCGAGATCGCGCTCGCGCTCGGCCACGAGCTGACGGTCTATGACCCCGATCCGTCCGCGACACCGCCGCCCGGCGCACTTGCGGCCGCGAGTGTTGGGGAATGCTTGGAGGGTGCCGACGCGGCCATCGTGGCAAGTCCCTCGAGCGCCCACGTCGCGCATGCGCGAGCAGCGATCGAGCTCGGCGTGCCCGTGCTCGTGGAGAAGCCGCTGGCGCTCGACGCCGCCCACGCCGCCGAGCTCCACTTCCTGGCGGAGGCGCGCGACACGATGCTCTCGGTCGCGATGAACCTGCGCGAGCATCCGGGCGTGCGGGCATTGTCCGCGCTGGTGTCAGACGGCGCCGTCGGAAGCATCCTGCGAGCCTCGGCATGGTGCGGCTCGTGGCTGCCGGATTGGCGACCCGCGAGCGACTATCGCAAGAGCTACAGCGCCCGCGGCGAGCTTGGGGGTGGAGTGCTACTCGACGTGGCGGTACACGAGCTCGATTACCTGCTGTGGATCGCCGGCCCGGCACGCTCGGCGAGCGCACTCGCGCGCCACGTCTCAGAGCTCGAGACCGACGTCGAGGATGTTGCGCTGATCGCGCTCGAGCTCGCCGCTGGAGGCGTGGCCGAGATTGGCGTCGACTACCTCGACCGCTCCTACACTCGCGGCTGCCGGATCGTCGGGTCCGAGGGAACGCTTCACTGGAGTTGGGAGGAGCAGCTGCTGACCCACCGCGACGCATCGGGCACAACCCACCGGCGCGTGATACCAAGCGATGTCGCGCCCACCTACCGAGCTCAACTCGAACGGTTTCTGCAGGCGGCGCGTGAAGGCGCACCGGCGCCTGTGTCAGCCGCATCCGCCCAACAAGTGCTGAGCGTGATCGACGCGGCGCGCAGCTCCTCGCGGTATGGACGCCGTGTCGCACTGGCCCCGCCCGTGCGGCTGCGTGCCGCCGATGCCCAGGACGCCGAGCTCATACTCGCCTGGCGCAACGATCCCGAGACGCGGCGCTGGTCGCGCGACTCGCGTGAGATCGAGCCCGAAGAACACGCGCGCTGGCTGCGGCGCGTACTGGCGGACAGCTCGACGCGGCTCTGGATGGCGGAATGCGAAGGGCAGCCGATCGCCAGCGTGCGCATCGGCCCCGAGGCGAGGGGCCTTGCCTCGAAGACAGAAAGCCCCGCTTCTGAGACGGAAGGCTCCGCCGGGCCTGACGGGCAGGCCATCGAGCGCGCAAGCCTCGACCCAAGGACAGAGGGCACGGGCGAGGTGCACATCATGGTGGCCCCCCAGGCGCGCGGTCGCGGCCTGGGTGCCGCGGTGCTGGTCGAAGCGGCAGCGCGCGCGCTGGCCGAGCCCGGGATCGGCGGACTCCACGCGCACGTCAAGCCTCACAACGAGGCCTCGCTGCGTGCCTTTGTCAAGGCCGGCTTTCGGGTGACCGGCACAGAAGAGGACGGGCTCTCGAGGCTCGAGCGCCTGCCGGTACGCGAGCCCCCGACATCATCCTGACGGTGGCCGTGAGCTCACGCGACGCGAGCTCTGCCAGAAGCCCTCACGCCGATACCTCCGCCGGCCGGCGGCCCACCGCGCGACGCAGAATCTCCACGAACGCACCGCGATCCTCTCCGCGCAGGCCCAGCAGGACGAAGGCCGCGAGCGACACGCCGACCGACACGGCGATCAGCGCGATCACCACGATGAACGAGCGGGTGTGCGTCGCGATCGTCGAGTACAGCACGAGCGAAACGCCAACCTGTACGGCGGCGCCCGGGAGGTTGGGTGCCACCAGTCGCCGCAACCACGTCCGCAGCGGGCAATCGAACACCTGCAGGTAGTACCAGAGCAGCACAGGCCACGCCAGTCCATTCGCCACCAGCGTGCCGACGATCACGCCCGAGAAGCCGAGCGGGTGCACGAGCGCTATCGAGAGTCCCAGGTTCGCCAGCGTGGCGATCGTGTTGACGATCAGCGGTAGGCGGATTCGGCCGAGTCCGTAGAGCATCGTCGAGCCGACGTTGTTGACCATTTGCAGGATCTCGTAGGTTGCGAACAGGCGCACGGCGCCTACCGCCGGCAACGCGCTGGGGCCGATCCAGGAGGAGAGCAGCGGCTTGGCGAAGATCAGAACGGCGACCGCGAACGGCAGGGAGACGGCCGTCGCGTAGCACGAGCCACGCACGAACATGTCGCGCAGCAGCGCCGCCTCGCGGCGCAGCGAGGCCGCCGCCGGTACCAGCGCCGAGACCGACGCCGAGCTGATCGTCGCGGCACCGAGGTTGACCCTGTTGGCAATTTCATAGAGTCCAACCGGGCGCGGTCCGAGGGCGATGCCGACGATCAGCTTGTCCATCTGGTTGTAGATCGTGCTCACCAGTCGCAGCGCGAACACGCCGCCTCCGAATCGCACGAGCCGGGCCAGTTCCGTCCTGCTGGCGCCGAACGGATTCGCACGCAGGCCCGTGACCGCCCTGTGGACGAGTATCCAGTAGGCGATCAAGGCGGCAAGCGAACTCACGGCAAGAGCGCCTCCGAGGCCCGCGATTCCCCAGCCTTGCAGCACCACGATCACGTAGAGGGCCGCCTGCAACAACGTCCGTCCCAATTCCACGCCCTGGTACGCGATGAATTGCTGTGTGCCCTCGAGCACGGCCACGAACGCACGGGCGGGCAGCTCGAAAGCCAGTTGCGCGCCAACGAGCACGAAGCAGACGGTCGCGTCCGCACGCAAATGCCGCGGCACGTCGAACAAGAGCACGAGTGGATGCGCCAGGGCGACGGCGATCAACGCAAGCACCAGGCCGATCGCACAGAACACCGCGAGACTCGTGCAGACGGCGCTGTTCAACGTCGCAAGGTCCTCGTCGGCGCTCGACTCGGCCACATAGCGGACCGTGGCGCCCTCGATGCCCATATCTGAGAGCGACGCATATCCACCCGCGAACGTGAGCGTCAGCGCGAGCGCCCACACACCGTAGGCCTCCAGCCCTAGGCGGTGAATCAGAAACGGCGTGAGCACCAGCCCGACCAGTATCCCCGCCACGCTGCCGAGACCGTTGGCAAGCGTGTTGCGCACGAGCTTTGCGGCGGCGGCTGGCGCGCTCATCAGGTCAAGATACTTGGGTTCGCTTCTCGAAGACCGTGGCGAAATCTAGAATCCCACCCAGACATGACCACGACGCATTCAGACCCGCCCAGCAGCGCTCGCGCGCGCGTTTCCCGTCATGTCCAAGGGTTGCGTCCCAAGCCCTGGGGGTCACTGCGGCTTCCACCCGGCTGCACCCTGCGCTCACTCGGCGATCCCGACAGCAGCGATGCGGTGACCCGCTGGCTGCGCCAGTCACCGGACCACACGCTGTATCACCTCCCCCCTTACCTCGATTTCACCCGCACTCAAAACGGTGGCGCCGATGTGTTTCTGATCTCGCGTGAGGGCAACGCGCTGTTTGCACTAACTGTTCACTCGTGGAGCGAAGCGGGCATCGACAGCGGATATAGCGGCATCGTCTTTCCGGCTACCAGCCGCGAGGGACCCCTGCGTCGCTCTGTCGCCGCGCTGGCCGCGCTTTTCGAGCTCAACCGGCACATCCCGTTCCACATTCGCCAATCTGCCCAGGCCGCGGCCTACGAGAACCTGGGCCGTGTGACGCTACTACAACAGCTGATCGAGAGCGAGGGGCTCGCGCTCGATCCGATCTACGCAAGGCTGTGCGAGCTCGAGCATCTCGGCGCGCCGCGGGAGATCCCCGTGAGCGCTGGCCGTCACCCGAGCGCGCTGGCGCTCGACGCCGGCTGGCTGACAGGCGAGTCCCTGCGCGCCTACGACCCCGATGCCCGCAACCAGATCCGCCAGGCGATCCGCCACGGACTCACCGTCGAGTACGTGCGCACCGCCGACTCGACCGCGCGAGCCGACGCCTACATGCGATTTCAACCGCTGCACGAAGAGTCGTGGCGACGCACCGGCCTGCTGGCGAAGCCGCGGCACTACTGGCCACAGATGAGCGAGGCGCTCGCCGCAAGCGGAGGCGAAGATCTGGTTGTGCTCGTCCTGGACGGTGACGGCGAGCCCTTGGCTGGCGTGCTCTGCCACATCTACCAGTCGCGGGCGATCTACTGGAGTGGGTGCAGCTCGTCGCGGGGCTTGAGCTCCAGGGCCAACCCGTTGTGTTTGCACGGCGCGATCGCCGCGTGCCGTCGCCAGGGGGTGGGCGTGTTCGAGCTGGGACGCGCGCGCGCCGACGAGAGCTCGAGCAAGGAACGGCGCGTCAACAGCTACAAGGCCCAGTTCGGTGGAAGCCTCGTACGCGTCACCTGCTTCTCCTCGACTCCCAGCCTGCTCGCGCGAGCACGAGCGGCGCGCAGCGAGGCGGTCTTCGAGAGCAAGCGGCGCCTGGCGGTCGCGCTGGCCCGCACCCGGGCCGCCCACCCCCGAAAACGCACCCCTTAGATTGGGCTCGCCAGGAATACTTCGGTACCAAAATATTGTTCCTCTGTTCGCTTACACCCCCCTTTTCCGGGACCACCATTTTTTAGACCCCCAGGGTGGAAGTATGGGTCCCCCAAGGTGGAGGGCAAAAGTGGTGTAGGGGCCCCAAGGTGGAGGACAAAGTGGGTGTGGGCCCCAAGATGGCAGCCCCTTTACCCACTCAACGCGGGTGCGGGGCGCTCACCGCCCGCGCGGGCGCCATAGCGCGGACTGCAGGGCCAGCTCGACTCGCGCGGGCAATGGGCGCATTCCCCACCACCAGCGGTAGACGAAGCGTCCGGCCGAGCCAAGCGCGGACTGCGTTCCCAGCCGGCGACGCCCGGCGCGCGAATAGAGCGCGGGGTACTTGTCGCGCAGCTGGCGGAAGATGGCGCGATAGTTGGCGCGCGCGTCGTGATGGCGAGTCGGGCCGTGTCGCCGGTAGAGGTGGGTCACCTCGTCCACACGCCGCCCATGCCAACCGCATTGGAGCGCGTGTAGCCACAGCTCCCAATCCTCATAGCCCCGGAACAAGGGGTCGTAGCCGCCAACGTCCTCGAACAGCTCGCGGCGCACGAGCGCGCTGGGACCGATGCTATGGCGAAACAGCAGTCCGTACGGGTCGTAGGGCGGCAGCTTCATCACTCCCTGCCAAGCCCCGAAGAAGCGAATCAAGCCATAGCTGAAGCCGATTTTCGGATCGGCCCGCAGCGGCGCGCGCAGCGCACGCAGGGCGCCCTCGGCAAGCCTGTCGTCGGCGTCGAGCGCCAGCACGTACGGCGTCCGAGCACGCCGCAGTGCCTCGTTGCGCGCGGCGGCGACACCGGCGTTGGGCTGCCTCACAAGCTCGACGCGTGGCGGCAGCCGCTCGAGCTCGGCAAGCGTGTGCTCGTCGGTGGAGCCATCGTCGACGACGATCACCCGCGGCTCGCCGCCAGCTTGAGCGAGCGCGCTGTGGACGCTCTCGGCGAGAAAGGCCCCGTAGTTGAAGCAGGTGACGATGACCGTGATGTCGTCGTTCATCGATGCGCACGCAGCTCGGCCGCGTCCTTGGCCTGTCCGGTGCGCAGCAGCTGTAGCCACTCCGGCCACATGCGCGGGTTGGTGAGGGCCACCCACAGAAGCGACGGCAGGCGGTGCAACCGCCGCAAGGCCGAGCTTCCTCGCCGGGCGCCGGAGAAGCGCAGCAGGGCGACCTCCTCCATCGCGCGGTTGTAGCGGATCGCTCGCCGTGCGATCCGCCGCTGGCGGGCCGTCAGCGAGCCGCGGTCGAGCGCCAGCGCATAGGCGCGGCGATTGTTCAGCCCCTGGCTGGCGATGTTCGAGGAGACGCTGCCGGCGGTGCGGCGGTAGACGGCCAGCACCTCTTCGTTGAGCACGGCGCGATAGCCGGCCTCGAGAATCTTGATCCAGAGTCCGTAGTCCTCGGTGCCAAACAGCTCCGCGTCGAACCAGCCGACGGCCGCGCCGACGGCGCTCGGAACCAGGCACGCCCCGTAGATCACGTTGAGGCGCAGCTCGCGCTCGAGCGTTATCGGCGCGTAGCGACCGGGGACGGTCTGCAGGTGCGTGTAGGGCGCGTAGCGCTCGTCGATCAGGATCCTGGCGTCGCAGGTCACCAGTCCCACCGCGCCCGGTTGGCTATCGCTCGCGACTCGGCTTTTGCTCGCGCCCCGGCTTCCGTTCGCGGCCGGGCTATTGCTCGCCCCCCAGCTCTCGCTCGCGCCCCTGCTTTCGCTCGCGACGTCAAAATAGGCAAGCTGACTCTCCAGGTAGCGGGGAAGCAGCAGGTCGTCCGCGTCCAGGAAGGCCACGAGCTCGCCGCCGGCGTGTTCGAGTGCCAGGTTGCGCGCCACAGCGGGTCCGCCGGCGTGCTCGCGGCGGAAGCTGTGCACGCGCGGGCCGCTGGCCTGCAACAGCTCCCAGGTGTCGTCGCTCGAGCCGTCGTCGACGACGACGATCTCCCAGTCCGAATACGTCTGCTCGCGGACCGACTCGATCGCCCGTCCAACGAAGCGAGCGGCGTTGTGGGCCGGGATGACGATGCTCACGCGCGGCATCCACTCCCTCCTCAGCTGGGCGCCGCCAGGTCCTCCAGCTCCAGCACCTCGAGCATCACGCGCAGGTCGTTGTCGCCCACGTCGCCGCCACGACGCTCGGCCTCGAGCAGCCACTCGAACATGACGACAAAGGCCAGCGGCGTGTCGAGGTCGTTGGCGAGCGCGTCACGGAAGGCTTCCATGTAGTGGCGCATGTCCGGTGGGCTGGGCTGGTCGGGCACGAGTCTCTCCAGCGCCTCACGGATGCGCAGTGCGTTCTTGGAGCCGGTCGCAAGGCCCGTGAGCGCGTCTCCGAGCGGCAGCGAATAGTGGGTGCCGAGCAGGTAGAGCGCAACCGCCGGGTGGCCGAAGTGCTCGAGCGCGTCGCTCAGCAGGATGCGCTCGCCTGCGGCGCCAGGATCGATCTCGACGCCATCGCGGCCGGTGCCGAAGCAGACGGTGACCCAACGGTCGACGTCCGAGCGCGGAACCTCGAGCAGGCTCATCCCGACGTCGGGCCCGCTGTCGTAGTCGGACTCGTCGTCGCGCTCGGCATCCCGATCGCCGTCCCCAGCGCCCTCCCGAGCGGCTCGGTGCTCGGCGTCCGCCTCGACGCCGGATGAGTCGCCTGAGCCGGGAGCGTCCAGCCGATCGGGAGAGTCCAGCGAGTCGCGGGCGTTGGGCGGCTCGAGCTCGGACAGCTGGTAGAGCATGTCGCCGCCGCCGGGCGAGTCGAACAGGAACTTCGTGGCAAAGCCTTCGCGCTGCAGGAAGCGCTCGAGGAAGCTGAACAGCACCAGCGGCCTGGTCGAGGCGACGTCGACCCCACCTTCGAGGCCGATCGGCGAGGTGCGCACCTCGACCCTGATGGCGTCTCCCGCGTTGACTGGCACGAGCTCTCCACTCAGCGAGTCATACAGGCGTATCTCACGCACGGGCGTAAGACTACACCTCACCTGGCGCGCGGTCACAAAAATTTCTTTGACTGTCAGTAGTCGGGATTAGTCGGAAATATTCAATTTCCTTGGCACTGGCTGGCCGGCCATCCAGCCAGTGCCGCCCGCGCGGTCGCCGGCCTGAGATTCGACAGAGCCGACGCCGGCGCTCGAGAAGGGCCGCGACACTCAACGCGGCCGACCTCCCGCGCGCCAACGAGCGCGTCGCGGTTTGCGGCGCGGGCTCATACGCCCGCCGATCTGTGCGCACGGCGCCTCCTCGCAGCGCAGATCCCAGCCCTGGCGGCGCGGGATCGTGTAGCCGGCGGTGCCGTGGCGCGCATCGTAAGTGGGTGTCCACTGCCACCCGTGATGGCCATGTTTGCGCATGGTCATCAGACCCTGATTCTCGTCATATAACCCATGAGGACCATCACACACCCAAATCCTTCCCGAGCAGGTTGTCAAAACACCGGTGCCGGGGCGCGTCGAGGTTCAGGTCAGAGACGCCCCGGCAGCCGGTTAGCCTGGAGGGGCCGCGTGCTTCCTATCATGCACAGGGGCATAGCGCAAGCAGATCAATACAAGTGTTTCTCACTTTTTGGCGGAGTCTGCGTCACAGTGAAACCAGCTGTCAGGAGACGCTTCATGTTTCTCACTACTCGCTCCGCGCGAGGCTCCACTTTCGGTATGCTCGACTCGACCTCCTCGCTAGCTCATGACAACCAACCTTTTTGACTATTTCGAGGAAGTATCGGGAGATGATGGCGCTCATGCGCCTTGGGCCGCGCGCGCGCCGAGGCGGGCGAACGCCGACTTCGACGTCAAGCTCGTGCCGCGCGCGCCGGACTGGCGGAACGACCCCGAGTCGCTCGACGCGCTCGAGCGCCTGCAAGGGCAGCCGTGGGCGGGCACGCTCACGCGCCGCGACGACGGCGTCGAGCTGCGCCTGAGCGACAGCTGGATCGAGACGACCGGGGCGGCGCTCGAGGCCGGCGGCGGCGACGA
Organism: Solirubrobacteraceae bacterium; assembly: GCA_036266805.1. GTDB lineage: Bacteria > Actinomycetota > Thermoleophilia > Solirubrobacterales > Solirubrobacteraceae > Palsa-744. The sequence continues at coordinate 10,625 of DATAXK010000020.1, read as the reverse complement.
AGCCGAACTCGTCGACCTGGCGCGCGGGCGGCGCTATGCCGTGCAGTTCTGGGACGCGAACGCGACCAAGGCACTGCACGTCGGGCATCTGCGCAACCTGGCGATCGGCAACGCGCTGGCCGCGTCGCTTGAACAGGCCGGCGGCGAGGTCGAGCGGCGCAGCATCATCTCCGACGCCGGGCGCAGCATGGGCGAGGCGATGGCGGGCATCATCCGCAGCGGCCACCACACGCAATCCTGGCCCGAGGGCGACCAGAAGTCAGACCACTTCGTCGGCCTCTGCTACGCCGACTACGTCGCCTCGGGCGGCTTTGCCGAGGAAGGACCGGAGGAGCGCGAGGACTCGCTCACGCGCGAGCTGCGTATGCGCAACGACGCGGCCGACGAGCTGCTCAAACGCGTGATGAGCGGCGAGGGCGAGGCGCTCGAGCTGTGGTTCAAGACGCGCGCCTGGGTCATCTCCGGCCAGCGCAAGACGCTCGCGCGCCTTGGCGTGGCCTTCGACCGTGTCTTCTTCGAGTCGGACTTCCTCGACGACGGCCTGGAGCTGACCGAGCGCGGGCTGCGCGAAGGCAAGCTGACGCGCCGCGAGGATGGCGTCGTCGTTTTCGCGACGGGTGTCGAGGACTTGGAGGAAATGCCGCTGCTGCGCGCCGACGGGCAGACCACGCAGCACATGCGCGCCGTCTCCTACTGGATGGGCGCGCCTGGCCTGGAGGGCGTGACGACGCTTCAAATCTGCGGCACCGAGTGGGTCTCGCACGCGACATGCATTCGCCTGCTGATGGAAGAGCTGAGCCGCTCTGAGAACGGGGGAGCGAGCACCGGCGTCGTGACACTGGACCCCGAGGGCTCGGCGGCGAGCGCAGAGAACGAAGGAAACGGCTCGCGCAACGGGGCTGGGAGCCGCGGCATCCACCCCACGCACGACATCTTCCACGGCATGGTCGCCCAGCAGAAGCGCGCGGTCAGCTCGAGCGACGAAGGCGGGCTGTTGATCGACGACTTGATCGAGTGGATCGAGACGCAGATAGCCGCCGACCCGCGGATGCATGAGGTGCGCCGCGCCCACCCGGCCCCGGAACGGATCCCGGCGCAGGTGGCGCTCGGCTACTTCCTGCCCTACCCGGTGACCCCGCGCGTGGACTTCGACACGGGCAAGCTGCTGCTGGCGCGCGAGTCGCTCGGCTGGGATCTGGTGCGTGCCCGCGCCCACCACGGCAACCGCGCCACCTCCCCAGGTCACCGCCCGGCCGACGACCCCGACTACCGCAGCGCCGTCGTGCAATCGGAGATCTACCGTCGCCACCTGCGCCTGGCGGTCGAGCGCTACGACGTCACGCCGCTTGCCCTCTACCTGCGCCACCTGGCGCGCTGGTACATGGAAGCCGAGCGCTCCAGCCACGTCGAGCGCGTGATCCACACGCTGCTCGACCGCAGCGCGCGCGGCCTGGGGCTGGAGGCCGGACGATGAGCACGCTGCTGGTCGACAACTACGACTCCTACACCTACAACGTCTTCCACCTGCTGGCCGCCGCCTGCGGCGAGGAGCCGATCGTCGTGCACAACGACATGGTCTCCTGGCGGGCGCTGGAGCGCTGGGACTTCGACGCGATCGTGCTCTCCCCCGGTCCCGGCCATCCCGCTCGCTGGCACGACTTCGGCGTGTGCGCGGACATCTTGCGCTCGAGCGAGATCCCGGTGCTCGGTGTGTGCCTCGGCCACCAGGGCCTCGGGCACGTGCTCAAAGCGACGGTCACCTACGCCCCGACGGTGATGCACGGACGCCTCTCCCCCGTCAAGCACTCAGGCGTTGGCCTGTTCGCCGGCATCCCCCAGGACTTCGAGGTAGTCCGCTACCACTCGCTGGCGGTGTCCGGCTCACTCGGCGATGAGGGCCGCGAGATCGCCTGGACCTCCGACGGCGTCGTGATGGGCATCGAACACGCAACGCGCCCGCTGTGGGGCGTGCAGTTCCACCCAGAGTCGATCTGCACCGAATACGGTCATCAACTGTTCGAGAACTTCTACGCGCTGGCGCAGGAGCGCAAGCCCAAGCGCGCACGGCGCCTGAACCGGCCGAGCGTTCCGCCCAGGCGTTGCAAGCGCCGCAGCGCCGGCGACGCGGACGTGCGCCTGCTCTCGCGTACGCTCGAGGGCGAGCCCAACGCGGAGCTGCTGTTCGAACGTCTCTTCGGCAAGGAGGATTTTGCGTTCTGGTTGGATAGCGCGAGCACGTCCACGGAACTGGGCCAGAACTCATACCTCGGCAGCTCGATGGGGCCCAACCGGCTGGTGTTCGAATACGACGTCGAGCATGGCATCCTCACCCGCCACGACGCCGCTGGAGTCTTCAAGGAAAATGGTTCGTTCTTCCAGGTGCTCGATCGCGAGTTGGAAGACCGTGCGATCGAGCCGCCCCAGGACCCGGATCATGGGCTGGTCGGCGGCTTCGTCGGCTACCTCGGCTACGAGCTGAAGGCCGACTGCGGCGCCACCAACGCACACAGCTCCGACGTCCCCGACGCGGTGCAGATGCTCGCCAACCGCGTGATCGCCGTCGACCACGTGCGCGGGCGCACCCACGTGCTCGCTGTGGCCAAGGGCAACGAACCCGAGGCACAGCAGTGGCTCGAAGAGGCGGAGCGGGAGGTGCGCGAGGCGCTGGCCGCGAAGCTCGCCGAGCTGTCACCAACCGGCACGCCCACCCCATCGGAGCGGGAGACACGCGACGCGCTCGCTGCAAAGCAAGCCGAGCTGACACCGAACGGCACGCCAATCCCTCCCCCAAAAGACCAAGTCGTCTTTCGCCCCGGGCGCGGTCGTGAGCAATACCTTGCCGACATCGCCCGCTGCCAGAGCGCGCTGGGCGCCGGCGAGTCCTATGAGGTCTGCCTGACCGACCAGATCCACACGGATGCCGAACCGGACCCGTGGACCCTGTATCGCGGCCTGCGCCGCTCCAACCCGGCGCCGTTTGCCGCTTATCTGAAGCTGGGTGAGCTGGCAGTGGTCAGCAGCTCGCCTGAGCGCTTCCTCTCGGTCGATCGCGAGCGCAAGGTGATGGCGCGTCCGATCAAGGGCACCGCCCCGCGCTCGGCGGACCCAGAGCAGGACGAGGCCACGCGCAAAGAGCTGGCCGAGGACGAAAAGACGTTTGCCGAGCACCTGATGATCGTCGACCTGCTGCGCAACGACCTGGGTCGGGTGTGCGAAGTCGACACGGTGCGCGTGCCCGAGCTGATGGTCATCGAGCAGTACACGACCGTGCACCAGATGATCTCCAACGTCGTCGGCACGCTCGAGCCGGGCCGCGGCGCGATCGACTGCGTACGCGCCTGCTTTCCGGGCGGCTCGATGACCGGCGCACCGAAGCTGCGCACGATGGAGATCATCGACGACATCGAGCGCGAGGCGCGCGGCGTTTACTCGGGTGCGATCGGCTACTTCGGCCTCGACGGCGTGGTCGACCTGAGCATCGTGATCCGCACGATCGTGATGAGATCGGGCCCACCCGCCCGGACGACGATCGGCGCCGGCGGGGCGATCGTGATGCAGTCCGACCCGCAAGAGGAGTTCGAGGAGATCCTGCTGAAGGCGCGAGCCCCGATGGCCGCGATCGCAAAGGCCGTCACGGGCAGCGACGCCCCCGAGGCCTGGACCGTCGATTTGGAGCCTCGGGATGCGTACGCGGGGACCGTCTCATGAGCCCGCTCAGCCCGATCGAACCCGATGCCGAGGAGGAGTGGGGAGTGACCTGGGAGATACGCCAAGCCACACACGAGGACGTGCCGGCGGTGGTCGAGGGCGTGCGCGAACTGCTCGTCGAGCTCGGCGGCAAACCGCTGGCGACGCCGGTACTGGCGGAGACCGCGCACGCACTGGTCGACGACGACGGCGCCGGTGTCGTGCTCGTGGCCGAGCAGGCGGGCGAGGTCGTCGGCATCCTCGGCGTCAGCTGGCAGATCGCGATGCGCATACCCGGCCGCTACGGCGTGATCCAGGAGCTGTGGGTCAAGCCGGAGTGCCGCTACATGACGATCGGCGCCGAGCTGATCGGAGCCCTGGCCGAGCTGGCGCGCAAGCAGGGCGTGCAGCGCATCGAGGTTGGCCTGCCCAGCGAGCGCTACCCGGGACTGAGCGCCACCGAGGCCTTCTACGTCAACAACGGCTTCACCCAGATCGGCATACGCATGCGGAGGAATGTATGAGTGAAATGTTGGTGGTCGAGCAGCTCTCCGGCGCCGCGAACGGCAATGGCAACGGCAATGGCCATGGCGCCCCGTTCATCCTCGACCGTCACGGACGCAAGATGCAGGGCCGCGACGACGAGCGCCGCACGGCGCGGCTGCGCGAGGGCCTGACACGCCACGAAGACGTGCGCACGACCCAGGCGGACGTCCCGACAGAGCACGTCGAGCGGGTGCTCTCCGCGCTGCACGAGCCCAGCTACCTGGAAGCGCTCAGGCGGGTGGACTGGCACGAGCCGCGGATGATGCCGGAGTGGGCCCCTCCTGGCCTGCCGGCCGACAGCCCCGTGTGGGCGGGCGTGTTCGACACCGCCTTCGAGGGCGTGCGCACGGCGATGACGGCGGCCACGGCGATCGTCGAGGGCGAGCAGTTCTCCTACGCGCTGTGCCGCCCGCCGGGCCACCACGCCGGACCGGCCTTCCTCGGCGGCTACTGCTACCTGAACACCGCCGCGGCGGCGGCCTACACGATGTGGGAAGGCGGTTTGAAAGGGGTGTGCATCCTCGACCTCGACTTTCACTTCCCCACGGGCACGGCGGCGATCGTCGCCCCGTTTCAGAACATCACGCTCGGCTCTTTGCACGCCTCGACGCTGGCCGAGGTGCCCTGGCGCCACGTCGAGCCCTCCGAAGGCGAGTACTTCATCGAGTTCAACCACCAGCCGCATGCGGACACCTACCTGGAGGCGCTCGAAGAGGTCATCATCGAAGTCGGCAAAGGCGCCGAGGCGTTCGTGCTCTCGCTCGGCTACGACATCGTCGAGAGCGACCCGCACGGCTCGTGGTCCTTCTCGCGGCTGATCTTCATGGAGATCGGCGAAGTGCTCGCCTACGCGGGGCTGCCGGTGTGCGTCGTGCAGGAGGGCGGCTACGCGCTCGACGCCTTGGCCAACTGCAGCGAGGCGTTCGCCGCCGGCATCCTGATGGAGGAGGACGAGGACTGATGAGTGCTCCCGAGGACACACCAAAGAGCAGTGCGGCAGCCGCTTCCACCGGCACGGACTCCTCGAATCGCGCCGGCGACGCCGCCACGACCGGCCTGGCCCCCTTCCGCGCGCGACTGGACTTCCTCGACGGGGAGATCCTGCGACTCCTGGGCGAGCGCTTCGATGTCTGCCGCCAGGTCGCCCACCACAAGCGCGAGCACGACATCGCGATGATGCAGCCCCAGCGCGTCGTCGAAGTGCGCGAACGCTATATGCGCCGCGGCGGCGAGGCGGCGCTGCCCGCCGACTTCGCCGCCGCCCTGTTCGAGCTCTTGATCGGTGCGACCTGCAAGATGGAGGACGAACTGATCGCCCAACCGGCCGCCGCGGGAGACGGGAGCGCAGAGTGACCCCGGTCCCGTCTCCCGCATCAGTCCTAACCCGATGCACCAGCCGGGGCTCGAACCCGGATCAGCGGATTTTAAGTCCGCCCCTTTCACCGCTTAAGGTACTGGTGCCCGTGTGCCCATCCCACCAGATGTCGTGGCTCCAATGGGGCCACACCCCATGAAATGTTGGGCGCGACAATACCATATCTTCTGATTCGTCGCACCATTGGTGAAACGCTGCCTCCGGGTCCGAAGCTGCCCAGCACGCTGCAGGCGGTGGCGTGGGCGCGCAGGCCCCTGCCCTTCCTCGAGCGCTGTCAGAAACATTTTGGTGACATCTTCACAATCCAGGTGAAGCACGCCGGCACCTGGGTGATACTGGCCGATCCCGAGGACGTGAAGAAGGTGTTCACGGCCGACCACGCCGTGCTCGGCGTGGGTCTTGCCAACTCGATCCTCGGGCCCTTGCTCGGGCCGCGCTCGGTGATGCTCTTGGAGGAGCCGGAGCACGTCAAGCGGCGCAAGCTGATGCTTCCCCCCTTCCACGGCGAGCGGATGAAGGGCTATAGCGAGATGATGGCCGAGGTCACACGCGGCGAGGTGGCGAAATGGCCGCTCGGCGAGCCGTTCGAGCTGTGGCCGCGCATGCAGGAGATCACGCTCGAGGCGATCATGCGCGTGGTCTTCGGGCCGGTGGAAACCGAGGAGCTGCGGCGCCTGCGCGGCTCGCTGCGGCGGCTGACCAACTGGATGAACGACCCCAAGCGCCTCAACCTGCTGGCGGCCGCCGGCCCGAGCCACTTTGCCGGTAATAAGGACTACCGCGCGATGATGGGGCCGGTCGAGCGGGGCGTGCTCGAGCAGGTGCGCTTGCGCCAACGCAACCCCGACTACACCGACGGCAGCGATATCGCCGCGATGCTCGGCCAGGCTCGCTACGAGGACGGCGCGCCGATGTCAGAGCAGGACCTGCGCGACGAACTGGTCACACTGCTCACCGACGGCCCCACCTCCAGCCTGATCTCGTGGGCTTTCGAGCGGATCCTGCGCCATCCGCAGCAGTACGCGCGCCTGCGAGCGGAGATCGACCCCCCTGTCGGGGAGCACCCTGAAGGGCATGAACAAGCGCCTGTCGGCGAGGACCGGCCCTACCTGGACGCCGTCGTCAAGGAGACGATGCGCCTGTGCCCGGCGGCTCCGATCGTGGTGCGCAAGCTGCTCGAGCCAATGCAGCTGGGCGGCTACACGATTCCCGCCGGCACGACCGTCGCGCCGTGCGTGCACCTGGTGCACCGCCGCTCCGATGTATACCCGGAGCCGCTGGCGTTCCGGCCCGAGCGCTTCCTGGAGCGCCCGGCCGGCACCTACACATGGATCCCCTTCGGCGGCGGCGTCAGGCGCTGCCTGGCTGCTCCCTACGCACAACTGTTGATGAAGCAGGTGATCGCCACGGTCCTCGCCGAGGTCGACCTGCGCGTGCTCGAGCCACGCTCGGAGCGCCCGCGCAAGAGCGCGATCGCGTTCGTACCGCACCTCCACGCCCGCGTGATCGCCACACGCAGACAGGCGCCCAGCGGCGCCCACAGGCTCATGGCAGCGGCGTCGCCAGGGGAACGTTGATCCTCCAGGAGCCGCCTTCGCGCCTAGCTTCGATGAAGCCCGCCGGCAGGTCCGTCCAGCCAAGCAGGGCATACGCACGGTCGCCGTTGACGCGCACGGCGACGATCGTCGGCGGGCTCGCCAGTTGCGTATGGAAGTGTGCAAACACACGCGACATGAGCACAGGACAGCTGTCGGCGCCCTTCAGGTAGAGCGGCCCCGGTGGGCGCCCGTAGTCTTCAGGCAGCGATTCGGCGACGAGATAGTACAACAGCGCGCAAGCTTTGGCCCCGCTTCCCGTCGCTGCGGCCGCGTAGTAGCTCCTCACCAGCGTCGTGATCGCCTGCGCTTCGCGTGCGCCGGCGGCGTGGCCGAAAGAGCGGACCGGGCCGTCGTCGGCATCGAAGGAGCCGGAGTCGCCCTGGCTGTCGCCATCTTCGTCGCCCAGCAGATGTCCCGCTCCCGACAAGACGGTCGGATCTCGGGGTGACCGTTTGCTCGCGCTCCCGCAAGCGCCCGCACCAAGCACAAGCGACACCGCGACAAGCGCCGCGAGCGGTGAGCGCCAGCTGTCAAGCGCGCCGCTCATTCGATACCGACGGGACGGTCGAGATCCACCAGCATGCCCAGCTTCCACACACCGCGTTCGCGGTGCACTTCGATGTAGTGAGCGGTGCTCACATGGGCCAGATGCAGCTGCACCGAGCCCTGGTTGAATTCCACGCGCAGGGCGCTGACGCTCAGCCCCGCGCTCTCGCCGGCAAACACCCCGTGCAGTTGCTTGAACAGCCGCGAGAGCCCGGAGCTACACGTGGCGCCCGGCTTGCTCGCGAAGCTGTTCGCGCTGCCATATTCCGCGGCGACCGTTTCAGCACGCGGTGCGTACAGCAGCCGACAGGCCGCGGCACCGTCCTCGTGCGCGGCGTCGGCGAAGTAGTGCTTGACGACCGCCGCGGCCGCGCGCGTTTCCGCGACATCCGCCGGGTGCCCAAGCGGTTCGGTCTTGAAATAGGGCACTTCATCGCGGTCGGGCTGCTCCGTCGGATACTTGTCGGAGTCCTCGTCCGGGTCGTCTTTGGTTTCGATCTTCGGCAGCGTCGCGAGCGGTGCCGAGCGCAGAGAGGATTGTTTCTCACTACCGCAGCCGCTCGCTCCACACGCGAGTGTCTCCAGAGCGAGAAGCGCGCATACCACGAGCGATAGGGTCGACCTGATTCTCATGTATTCCCCTTGATGGAAACATAGCGACTGTCGGCAGAAAGCACAGTCCGGTAGCTCGACAGGCATGCTTATCAGCCTGTAGAATTATCCCAGAAGCCAAGCAGACAACCAAACTCTCGGGAGGACTCGATGTTACACACACAACTGGCCGCGCTGGCGCTCGCGGTCGCCGCGGTGACGGCGTCCGGTTGTGGTTCGTCGAAAAGCACGACAACCACGACCACGACCGAAACGACGCCCACTACGTCCACGGCCGCAACGACAACGCCGACCACCACGACGCCAACCGTGGCCACGGGTGCACCGCTGCCGCGTGCTCGCTGGATCGCCGCGGGAGACGCGATCTGCGAAGGCGTCCAACTCAAGCTGGAAACGCTCGGCGCCCGCACTGAGGCGGCGATGGAACGCGCCCTTCCTCAGGCCGCCATTCTCTATGCGGCCGAGGCGGAAAACCTGAGCAAGCTCGTGCCGCCGAAGTCGAAGGCTCATGACTGGGAACAGATCATCAACGACATTCACGTGTACGGCGAGTACACGACCATCGCGTCTCAAAACCTGAAGGAACACCGCGTAGCGATCCCGAACTCGTTGCGCGTAAAGGTTGCGGCGCTCCAAACGAACATGATTACCACGGCGAAGCGCGATGGCTTCAAGTGGTGCTCGAAGGGGGAGTGACCGGGGTGCTCGCCTGCTGAGATGGGCGAAAGGCGAGCACTGGACGCGGCGTCCGGGCGATACGTACGATCCGTACCGCCCGGACAACATGCGTCTAAGTCAAAGGCAACTCAGCCCACCCTACGCTACCGACGTTTCAGATGACGCCGTCACTTCACCCCCTCCACCGACTTCGAACGTCCCACTACCTTCGATTACGCCAGTACGTTCGCCGCCGTTTGTACAATTCGCCACTTGGAATTCATTTAATACCGAGATCGCCGGCGAGAAACTCTCTATCAGAGACGCGCCCGTTAACGTGAGCTCAGCGGCACCATTACCAACGGCCGTACATTCGTCTTCAGCGGATACACCAAAGACTAAGCACTGGGTGATCTCATAACCGAGTTTTTTCAAGAATAAGACAGCGAAGAATATACCATTTTGTTCTAGTAACTCCACTTCTGTTTCAGTCGGATAACCGATTGGCCACACTAATACTGTAGTATTTGTTTCACAAGCGGTCTGGCCGGTACATTCTAGTGCTGTACCACTTAACGGTGTATTACTTATCGCCACACCTCCTAAACTTAACACTTCGCTGATCCATCCTAAGGAGCTCGGACCAACCCAACCATCCAAAATCACGCTACATAACACCATGGCAGGACTGCCAAGGGCACCTTTTTCATCTTCCAGTAACAGTTCTCCCAATATTTCAACTAATAATTCCGTGGTCACGGCGGCACCGCCGACTAACCATTCCGCTAATAAGTAAACATTGGCAGCCGAAGCCGACATCGCGGTGAGCGCACCAAACGCGAACAACACGACCATCGCGACTCCCAGCAGTTGAATCTTTCTCATTTCTTTTCTGCCTTTCCCTCGCCCGAGGCCTGGTTGAGCCCCTTACCGAGGCTTTGAGATCGGCCGACCAGAGCACCCATACAAGGTCAGAGAGCACCAGATCCGGCCCCATGAACTGCATTGCTCACAACAAGGACCGTGGTTCGAGCACACGCCCGGCCCACGAGCCACAGAACATCCTTGCAGAGAACGGCAAGAAAATCCAGAGGTGCTTCTTATTCGGATATATAGGCCAATATTATCGCTGGGAAGACCGGACAACCCAAGCGACGATCACCGCAACGAAGCACGATAGCTTCAAGCGGTGCTCAAAGAAAGAGTGACCGAGCTCGCTTTACTGAGCCTGGCAACTTAGTAGTGCTTTGTTAGGTGTGTTGTAGGTTTCGGGGGTGGGGTGGCGAACCTTTTTCGTGTTTGGTCATCGGCACGGGGAGGGATCCTGGCGGCTATGGCTGTTGCGGATGTGGATGGGTTGGGGGTCGTTGGGGGGCGTTTGGAGGCGTTCGCGGCTGACGTGTTGGCGGCGGCGATGAACCGGCCGGTGCAAATGGTCAACGGCGGTTTGTATGTGCGGGGGGTGCTGGAGGACGGGTCGCGTAAGTCGCTTGAGCCGTTGGTCGCGCGGTTGGGCGGTGAGGCGGATTACCAGTCGGTGCAACAGTTCTTGGCCGACAGCCCGTGGGATCCGGCGCTCGTCGTGAAGGCGACGGCTGAGCGTG
>DATAXK010000015.1:0-38855 GCA_036266805.1 Solirubrobacteraceae bacterium | reverse complement strand
GGCCCGACAGTGCATGCACTGTCGGGGACCGGGCCGCATGCGGCCCGGTCAGGGGACGCACATGTGCGTCCCCGCCAGTCGGTGCATGCACCGACTGGAACATCATCAATACGATCCAATTCGTGACGGCCACAATCATCGACGGCAAGGCCATAGCCGCACGCGTGCGGGCAGATGTCGCACGCGGTGTCGCCGAGCTCGTGGCGGAGGGAGCACAGCCGCCCGGCCTTGCGACCGTGCTCGTCGGCGAGGATCCGGCCTCGGCCGTCTACGTGGGCGGCAAGCAGCGTGCGTGCGCCGAGGTCGGGATGACGCCGTATGACGAACGGCTGCCGGCCGACGCGACGTTCGAGCAGGTCGCCGGCCGTCTGCAGGCCCTCAACGACGACCCCGCCGTCAGCGGCGTCTTGCTGCAGCTGCCGCTGCCCGACCATCTCGATGGCCCGACGCTGACGGGTCTGATCGACCCGCGCAAGGACGTCGACGGGCTCACGCCGGTCAACGCGGGCTTGCTCTCGCTCGGGCGGCCGGGTCTGCGCCCGTGCACCCCCTCCGGCGTGATCGAGCTGCTCGCAAGCGCAGGCGCACGGCTCGAGGGTGCCGAGGCGGTCGTCGTGGGCCGCTCGAACCTGTTCGGCAAGCCGATGGCTCAACTGCTGCTGGAGGCGAACGCGACCGTCACGATCTGCCATTCGCGCACGCGCGAGTTGCGCGAGGTGTGCGCTCGGGCGGACGTGCTGATCGCGGCCGTGGGCAGGGCGAGAATCGTCAAGCGCGAGTTCGTCAAGCCGGGCGCGATCGTGATCGACGTCGGCATGAACCGCCTTTCCCCAGAGGAGGCGGGCACCAAGAGCGGCCTCGTCGGCGATGTCGATTTCGCGCCGGTGAGCGAAGTTGCGAGCGCGATCACGCCGGTGCCGGGCGGGGTCGGGCCGATGACGATCGCGATGCTTCTCAGAAACACACTGCAAGCTGCTCGCGCTCAGCACAATCCATCGTCCGGGATGGCGGTAGGGGCATGATGAAGGTCATGTGGGTTGCAGCCGGCAAAGATGGCGGGGCCGTAGTGATGAGACGGATACGATTCCGTAGGCAGGGCGGGTCAGAGGGAGCATGTGGGTTCACGCGCCCGCGGGGCATGGACCTAGCGGAGCAGGCATCGTGAAGCTCACGCGGCTGCGCTCGGGAGAGTTGCTCGCCCTTGTGGGCGCGATCCTGGTGATCGTCGCGCTCACGCGCCCCTGGTATGAAAACGCCGGAGCCCTGCTCAGCGCGTGGTCGACGTTTGGGCCGGCGGTGGTGCTGATCATGATCGCCGCGCTGAGCGCCCTGGCACTCGTGTTCACCACGATCGCCGAGCGCTCGACGGCTTTCCCGGTCGCGTCAGCCGTTTGGGGTGTTCTGTTCGGCCTGATCGGTGTGATCGCCGCGATCGTGCGCGTGCTCGAGCGACCGGACTCGGCAACCGCGCTGTGCGCGGGCGCCTGGTTGGCGCTGGCGGGCACGATCCTGATCTTCGCGGGCTCGTGGCAGTCGATGCGCGACGAACGCACGTCGCTGTACCCGCCGGCCACCCCCGAGCCGCGCAAATTTTCGACCTAGAATGCGCAGCCGATGATCGACCGCGACGAGGTACTGCACGTAGCCACTTTGGCGCGTCTGCGCTTGAGCGAGGAGGAGGTCGAGCCGATGGCGCGCGAGCTCTCCGCGGTGCTGGACCACGTGGCCAAGATCGCCGAGCTTGATCTGGAGGGTGTGCCGGTCACCACCCACGTCGCCGAGGTGACGGGCAGGTTGCGCCCGGACGAGCCGTGCGAGTCGCTCCCGCGCGAGGTCGTGCTTGCCCAGGCCCCAGCTGTAAGTGGCGATGGCTTTCTAGTTCCCTCACCGCAGGCATGACGATGCGCCAGTTCACCCAGGCCGGGACGCCTGGGTATTGAGCCATGACCCCTTTTTGCATGACACCCCTTTTTGCATGACACCCCCTTTTGCCTAACACCCCATTGCCTAACACCCCATTGCATAACACCCCCTTGCGCGCGATTCCCAGCTCGCGCATCGGCTCCGGGGAGCGGCTCGCGTGAGCACGGGCGAGCTTCTGGAGCTGAGCGCCGTCGCGGCTATGCGGGCGCTCAAGGCCGGTGAGATCGGCGCGAGCGAGCTGTTCGACGCCTATCGCGCCCGCGCACAGGGGGACGAGCTGAACTGCTTCACCTGGATCGCGCCTGAGGGGCCGTCGCCACAGTCAGCGGCGCCTCAGTCCGAAACCCCGCTCGGCGGTGTACCGCTCGCGGTCAAGGATCTGTTCTGCACCAAGGATGTGCCTAGCCAATCAGGCTCGCGCATCCTCGAGGGCTACCTGCCGCCGTACTCGGCCACGGTGGTCGAGCGCCTGCAGCAGGCAGGCGCCCCGCTGCTGGCCAAGACCAATCAGGACGAGTTCGCAATGGGCTCCTCGAACGAGAACTCTGCCTATGACCCAGTTCTCAACCCATGGGACCGCACGCGCGTGCCCGGCGGCTCCTCCGGCGGCAGCGCCGCGGCTGTGGCAGCTGGCCTGGCGCCGTGGGCGCTCGGCACCGACACGGGCGGCTCGATCCGCCAGCCCGCTGCCTTGTGCGGGATCGTTGGTCTCAAGCCAACCTACGGCGCCGTCTCGCGCTACGGCATGATCGCCTTTGCCTCCTCGCTCGACCAGGCGGGCCCGCTCACGCGCGACGTCGCCGACGCGGCGCTGATGTTGCGCCACATGGTCGGTCGCGACAAGTGCGACGCCACCTCTTTGAGCTTCCCGCATGAGATCGCCTTGCCAAGCGCCGAGAGTCTTGCGGGCATCCGCTTGGGCGTGCCCGAGGAGCTGACGGGCGAGGGCATCGAGGCGGGCGTGCTCGCCGCCTTCAACGCCAGCTTGCGCCAGGCCGAGCTTTTGGGCGCAAAGATCGAGCGGGTGCGCCTGCCGCACGCCCCGCATGCGCTGTCGGCCTACTACGTGATCGCCCCAGCCGAGGCTTCGTCGAACCTGGCTCGCTTCGACGGTGTGCGCTATGGCTTGCGCGTCGACGCCGACGATCTCGTGGGCATGTACACGCGCACGCGCCACGACGGCTTCGGCCCCGAGGTCAAGCGGCGCATCATGCTCGGCACCTACGCGCTGTCTTCCGGCTACTACGACGCTTTCTACGGTCGGGCCCAGCGGGTGCGCACGAAGATCGTGGAGGACTTCCGCTCTGTCTTCGAGCGTGTCGACTTCGTCGTCACCCCGACGAGCCCGACGGTCGCCTTCGAGCTGGGCGCGAAGACCGGCGATCCGCTGTCGATGTACCTCAACGACTTCTGCACGGTGCCAATGTCCCTTGCTGGTATCCCGGCGATCTCGATCCCGTGCGGGCTGAGCGAGGGTCTCCCGGTCGGATTGCAGCTTGCCGGCCCGGCCTTCAGCGAGAACGCACTGCTCGACACGGCATTCGCGCTGGAGCGGACGCTCGCCTTCGATGCGAGCCCGGCGCGTCTGTCTGCCCAGCGCGATGGTGGGTCCCGGGAAGGGGGGCTATGAGCAAACACGCCATTTTCGTGTGTCCGCCTGCCCACCGCGATGACGGGTTCCGGGGAAGGGGGGCTATGAGCAAACACGCCTTTTTCGTGTGTCTGCATGCTTGGGATATTTGCCCGCAAATTGGCGATGCCCCCCGCGCGCGCAGGGGGCATGGCTCATGACGACGACCTACGAGTCGGTCATCGGCCTGGAGATCCACATCCAACTGGCGACTCGCACGAAGATGTTCTGCGGCTGCGAACTGTCCTTCGGCGATCCCCCCAATACCCACACCTGCCCCGTCTGTCTCGGCCTCCCGGGCGCGTTGCCGGTGGCCAACGCGCGCGCGATTCACTTCGGCCTGATGATCGGCATGGCGGTCGGTTCGAAGCTCGCGCCGCGCTCGATCTTCCACCGCAAGAATTACTTCTATCCCGACCTGCCCAAGGGCTACCAGATCTCCCAGTACGACGAGCCCCTGTGCCTGGGCGGGCAGCTGGCGGAGGTGCGCATCCACCGCGTGCACCTGGAGGACGACGCCGCCAAGCTCGTCCATGTCGGCGCCAGTGGTCGCATCCACGCCTCCGATGCGTCGATCGTCGACTTCAACCGCGGTGGCACCCCGCTGGCGGAGATCGTCACCGAGCCCGACCTGCGCTCGGCCGAGCAGGCGGGGGAGTGGCTGCGGCTGCTGCGCACGACGATGCGCCAGCTCGGCGTCTCCGACGTGAACATGGAGGAGGGCTCGCTGCGCTGCGACGCCAACATCTCGCTGCGCCCGGTTGGTACGAGCGAGCTGGGCACGAAGACCGAGCTGAAGAACATGAACTCCTTCCGCTTCATCGAACGCGGCATCCGCGCCGAGATCATTCGCCAGGAAGAGATCCTGAGTAGCGGCGGTCGCGTCCTTCAGGAGACGCTGCACTTCGACCCTGACAGCGGCCGTATAACCTCGCTGCGCTCCAAGGAGCAGGCGCACGACTATCGCTACTTCCCCGAGCCGGACCTGGTGCCGGTGGCCGTGGACCAATCGATGCTCGACGCGGCAAGCGCCGCGATGCCGGAGCTGCCGGCCGCGCGCGCGGAGCGCTTCGAGCGGCTCGGCCTCAGTACCGAAAGCGCACGTCGTCTGGCCTTCACCATCGAGCTCGGCGACTACTTCGAGCGGGGCCTCGCCGCTGAGGTTGACCCAGCGCCGGCGCCGCAGGCGCTTGCCAACTGGATCGTCGCCGACCTGCTTGCTCGTTTGGAGGACGGCCAGAGCCCGGCCGATTCGCGCGCCACGCCGGCCGCGCTGGCGATGCTTTGCGGAATGGTCGGCGCCAAGCGCGTGAGCGTAGGTGCCGCGCGTCAGGTGCTCGACCGGCTCGTGGCAGAGGGGGGAGATCCCATTGCGATCGTCGAGTCGGAGGACCTGGCCGCGCTTGACGGGGGAGACGACCTTGCCGCCGTCGTGGCCGCGGCACTGGCGGCCAACGCGGACGCCGCCGAGCGTGTCAAGGGCGGCAATGCCAAGGCGATCGGCCCGATCGTGGGTTACGTGATGCGCGAGACCAAGGGCCGCGCGGATGGCGGCGAGGTCACTCGGCTCGTGAACGAGCAGCTGGGAGTCTAAAAAACAGCGTTCCCGTATAAGGCCCCCTTTCACGAACATCTCTAGATAGCACTTAGCCCGCCGGTGGGCATCTCCGCACTCAGAACACCCGCGCGGCCTACATTTTGGACGAAAGGCCAAACACATCTGGGCCATACGAGGGCAATATGGTCGTCATGAACAGGCCGAACTCAAATTCGATGGCAACTCCCCCTCGGCGGTTTCTCCTGCTGCCAGAGGACGCCGCGGACGTTCCCGGCCAAGGTGTGCGCATCCGACGCTATCGCCTCACGAGCGTCGGACGCTCCCATGGCTTGGATCGTCCCCCGGCGCCGTGTGCGGGGAATGTGCCACGGGTGCCATAGCCAGGCGGATGGTGCGTGTAGGGCCAGGGATGGCATGTAGCGCCAAACCTCGCCACGAGTCCCCTCCTCGTGGCGAATGGTGTGCGGCCGGGCAGGGTCTCAGAGCCTGCCCGGCCGCACACCTCTCTTTTTGAGCTAACCTCTGAGTTGTGAGCCCCTCCACTCAAGAAAGTTCCTCAGGTTCGCTCGGACGCACGATCGTCGCGATCCTGGTCCTACTTGTCGTCGGCTACTTCTTGCTTCACGTCTTGATCGGGGTCGCCGTCGCGATCGCGGGCATCGCCGTCGTGGTACTGGCGGTCGTTGGCGTCATCTGGGCGCTCAAGGTCCTGTTCTAAGCATCACCCTCGTGATTAGCCGCGTGGAGAGCACCACATGGCATATCTAGTCATCTGCTTCTTCTTCGGCTTGGCGGGCGGGATCGTCGGTCGCATCAAGGGAAGCTCGTTCGTGCTGTGGTTCTTGATCTCGGCTGTCGTGCCCATCTTCGGACTGATGTCCGCGGTCGCCTACCGCTTCGATCGCGACGAGTTGCGCCGCCAATGCCCGAAATGCGGTCGCGTGACAAAGCTCCACGACGCGCTCTGCACGCGCTGCGGCGAGGAGCTCGAGTATCCCGAGCAGGTACTCGTGCCCGAAGCATTCCAGGGCAGCGCCGCACCTCGCTCCGGCTGACGTGCGGTCGGTAACTTCGGCTTGCCTAAGCCGATTTCGGCTGCCCTAAGCCGGTCATTGGCATACGCTGTGATGGATGTCCGTTACCGCCGAGAAGCCGCCCAAGCCCGCGAGGGAGTCACGAATTGCCGGCCTGATCCATCGGGCCGGCTATGAAAACGAGCGCTCGTTCGTGTTGCGCGTCGTGCAGCCCGCGCTGGTCGGCATGATCGATGGCACCGTCTCCTCGATCGCGCCGATCTTCGCAGCGGCGGTTTCGTCCAACTCGCACACGGCGTTCGTCGTCGGCCTGTCGACCGCGCTCGGCGCCGGGATCAGCATGGGCATCTCCGAGGCGCTCTCGGATACAGGCGAGACCACAGGTCGCGGCACGCCGCTGGTGCGCGGCACGATCACCGGCGGCATGACCGCGCTCGGCGGGATCTTCCACACGCTGCCCTTCCTGATCTCAGACACGCACAAGGCCCTGATCGTTGCCGGCTGCGTGGTCGCCGTCGAGCTGTTCGTGATCGCCTGGGTGCGCGAGCGCTTCCTGGAGGTCTCACTGCGCTCCTCGCTGATCGTCGTGACGCTCGCGGGCGCGATTGTGCTCGCCATCGGCGTGGCAATCGGTAGCTCCTGAGGGCAGGAATACACCCGTGTGGCGGGAAAAACCGCTGGTAGACTTGCACTTGTGCCAGGGCCCGCCGGACCCTTGCGATTTTGTGATCCCGGATTCGAACGAAAGGAGGTCGGTGCAATGCGTGCAGTTGACGCGGTGATGGAATGCTTGAAGGCGGAGGGCGTGGATGTCGTCTTCGGCTTGCCCGGTGGCGCCAACCTCCCCACCTACGACGCCTTCGTAGACGGTGGTCTGCGCCACATTCTGGTGCGCCACGAGGCCGGCGGTGGACATGCCGCCGAGGGCTACGCGAAGGCCACGGGTAAGGTCGGCGTGGCGTTTGCCACGAGCGGGCCGGGCGCGACCAACTTGATCACGCCGATCTGTGACGCGATGATGGACTCGGTGCCTGTCGTGTTCATCACCGGCCAGGTGCGCACAGAGCTGCTCGGCACCGACGGCTTCCAGGAGGCCGACACGATCGGCATCACGATGCCGATCGTCAAGCACTCCTTCATGATCCAGGACCCACTGGAAATCCCGCGGGCGATCCACGAGGCGTTCTTCCTGGCGCGCAGCGGCCGTCCCGGCCCGGTGCTGGTCGACATCCCGCAGGATCTTTCGCGAGCCGAGATCCCTTACGAGCCGGTCGCCGACGTACGTCTGCCCGGCTATCAGCCGACACTCGAGGGCAACCAGAAGCAGATTCGCCAGGCGGCGAAGGCGCTCGCGGCGGCCCATCGTCCCGTGATCTACGCGGGTGGTGGCGTCGTCAACGCGAACGCCTCGAGCGAGCTGGTCGAGTTCGCCACCGCCGACCGCTTCCCGGTGACCTGCACGTTGATGGGGCTGGGAGCGTTCCCGGCTCGGACTCCCGAGGGCGCTCCGCACCCGCAGTGGCTGGGGATGCTCGGCATGCACGGCACGCGCTCGGCCAACTACGCGATGGACGAGGCCGACCTGATCTGCGCCGTGGGCGCGCGCTTCGACGATCGCGTCACCGGCAAGCTCTCGGAGTTCGCCCCGAACGCCAAGTTCATCCACATCGACGTCGACCCGGCCGAGATCTCAAAGAACATCCCCGCGCACATCCCGATTGTGGGTGACGCCAAGCACGTACTCGCCAAGCTGCTGGTCGAGTACCGCGCTTTGAGCGCTCCCAGCGATCGTTTGAACGAGTGGTGGGAGCGGATCGAGGGCTGGCGCAAGAAGTACCCGTTGGGCTTCGAGGACTCAAGCGACACCGAGATCAAGCCGCAGTACATGATCCAGGCGCTGCACGAGGCCACCGGCGGCGAGGCGATCATCACCAGCGACGTCGGCCAGCACCAGATGTGGGCCGCGCAGTACTACGACTTCCCCCAGCCGCGCCGCTGGATCAACTCTGGTGGACTGGGCACGATGGGCTTCGGCCTACCGGCTGCGATGGGCGCCGCCGTCGGTTGTCCCGAGCGGACGGTCTGCTGCATCGCCGGCGACGGCTCAGTGCAGATGAACGCCCAGGAGCTGGCCACATGCGCTCAGGAGAAAATCCCGATCAAGGTTTTCATCATGAACAACGGCTACCTCGGCATGGTGCGCCAGTGGCAGGAGCTTTTCTGGAACGGCCGCTACAGCCACGTGGAGACGGGTGACTACCCCGACTTCGTCAAGCTCGCCGAGGCTTACGGGGCGACCGGCATGCGATTTGATGATAAGACGACGCTCGTGGAGGACATGAAGCGCGCGATCGCAACCGATGGCCCGGTCGTGGTCGACGTGAAGGTCACGCGAGAGGAGAACACCTACCCGATGATCCCCGCGGGGCAGGCTGCCCGTGAGATGGTGGGGTGAGTGTCATGAGTGAGCCAGCCACCAAGGAACCGTTGAGCCTCGAGGCGCTGCAGGCCTCCGGCAACCTGCGCTCGGGCCGCAAGCACGTCCTCTCGATCCTGGTTGAGAACAAGTCGGGTGTGCTCACGCGCATCGCCGGCCTGTTCGCCAGGCGCGGCTTCAACATCGACACGCTCACGGTCGGGCCGACCGACGACGATCACATCTCGCGCGTGACGCTGACCGTCGACGGAGCGATTCATCCGATCGACCAGGTCACAAAGCAGCTGCACAAGCTCGTCAACGTCCTGAAGATCCGCGATCTGGAGCCGACCGACACGGTCGCGCGCGAGCTTGCGCTGTTCAAGATCTCAGCCGATGGCACCCAGCGCGGCGAGCTGATGCAGATAACCGAGATCTTTCGCGGCAAGGTCGTGGACGTGACCAAGCGCTCGGTGATCGTCGAGGTAACGGGCACGACCGAGAAGGTCGAGGCGTTCGAGAGCATGGTGCGACCGTTCGGTTTGATCGAGATGATGCGCACCGGTGAGATAGCAATCGCGCGAGGTAGGGCGGAGACCTAGACGCCCGCTGGGCGGCGCGATGCTGCGTCCTCCCTCATGGATCATGAATGGCCGGGATGTATTGCTCATTTTTGAATGATCTGCTTAACACCCCCCTTTTGTGAAGGCCCAGGTAAAGGTTAGGCACCAAGATAAATTCCCCAACTCACATCAAGGGGTATAGATACGTGCAGGTCATTTTGAAAGACCTTCCAAGTCGTGGAAAGATGAGTCCGTGACGCTTCAAACTGGCGAGCGATCGCCGTTCACGCTCATAGAGGCAGACCGCGAACGTTTGGGCGCGCGGCTCGATCTCGCGCTTCAGCGTGCGCGCCGCTCAGGTCAGCCGACGCTTGCGACGATCACCTGCGCGCTCTCTGAGGAGGTGGATCCCTCCGCGGTTGTCTGTGCTTCGCGTCGCGCCGGCGAGTCGTGGTTCGTCTTCGAGCAGCCCGACCGCGGCGGCGCGGCACTGGCAGGTCTGGGCGAGGTTATCCGAATCGAGGACGCAGGTCCCGATCGCTTTGTCACGGTGGCCGATCGCTGGCGCTCGTTGTCGGCCAGAGCGGTCGCGGACTCTCCGGGTGAGCCGGGAGGCGGGGGTCCCATAGCCGTCGGTGGCTTTGCCTTCGCCCCTGACGGCGGCGGCTCTCCTGCGTGGAGTGGGTTCGAGCCCGCTTCGCTGGTGGTTCCCGAGGTGACGCTGACGCGTGAGGAGCACGAAGGCGAGCGTCGCGTGCGCCTCACGCTTGCCGCCTTGACCCAGCCCGACGACACCGCCGAGGAGCTGCTGGCGGCTATCGACGGTCGCCTGGAGGAGCTCTCGAATCCGCCGCTGCCGCTGCTCGACCCCGCCCCCACAGGCCGCTTTCAGGTCTCGAGCGGAATGCCCCCCGAGCACTTCGAGGCGGCCGTCGCCCGTGCCACCGAGACGATCCGCGCGGGTGAGCTGCAGAAGATAGTGCTCGCGCGCGAGGTCCAGGTGCACGCGCCGAGCGACTACGACCCGGCGGCCGTGTTCGGGGTGCTGCGCGACGCTTTTCCCTCGTGCTTCGTCTTCTGCATCGGGCGTGGCGATGCCACGTTGGTGGCCGCGAGTCCCGAGCTGCTCGTGCGCCGCGAGGGTCAGCGCGTCTCGACGATCGCACTGGCGGGTTCCACACGCCGCAGCGCCGACCCTGCCGTCGACGCTCACCTGGGCGAGCAATTGATGCGTGACGAGAGCTATCGCGAGGAGCACGCGATCGTGGCGAGACGCATCGAGCGCACGCTCAACCGCTACGCGATCTGGGTCGCCACTCCGCCGGAGCCGACGCTCGTGCGGATGGCCAACATCCAGCATCTGGCGACCCCGATCCGAGCACAGCTGGCGGCACCGGTCGAGGCGATCGAGCTGGCCGGCTTGATGCATCCCACGCCGGCGGTCGGTGGTGAGCCCTCAGCTGAGGCGCTGGGTTTGATTCCGGCGCTGGAGGGCCTCGATCGTGGCTGGTACACAGGTCCGGTGGGTTGGACTGATGCGGCAGGGGACGGCGAGTTCTGCGTCGCTCTGCGCTGCGCTCTGCTGCGCGGCAATGTCGCCCGTTGCTATGCGGGTAACGGAATCGTGCGCGGGTCGAAGCCGGCGGCCGAGCTTGCGGAGACCGAGGTCAAGCTGCAGGCTCTGCTGCCGCTGCTCACAAGCTGAGCTTCGCTGGGCGGCGCAATACTGCGTCCTCCCTCCCTTGTGTGCAAAGCACACCGCGGTCGGTGCGTCCTTGTCTTGCTTGCCCAGCGAAGCTCAGAAGCCGGGGGTCTTAGGGCTTGCTCGGCGAGGCTCAGAGGCTGAGGGTCCCAGATACGGCGCTCCAAACACGGCTGTGCAGCTCGACGTTTGCGGTCCGCTGGGTGCGACATTCGACGATCGTCGAGCGAGGGGATGCCAAGGCCCGCTCCAGCGCGGCGCGAAACGTGGCCACGTCTTGTACAGCCTCATGGTCCAGGCCATACAGCTTCGCCGCCGACGCGAAGTCGAGGCCGGTAGGGGTCGCGATGTGGCGGGTGTACACGTCGTCCATCAGCGCCATCGGCGATCCGGCGACAGGCAGGAAATCGAAGATCCCGCCGCCGTCGTTGTTGATCAGCACGATCGTCAACTTCAGATCGAGCCGCTGGGCGGCGAGCAGGGCGCTTACGTCGTAGGCGAGCGCGACATCGCCGATGAGGAGCACAACCGGCTCGCGGCTGGCGGTGGCTACGCCAAACGCGCTGGAGACGGTGCCGTCGATCCCGTTGGCGCCGCGATTGCACAGCACCCGTGGCGGGTCGGGTCGCACCGGCCAGAAGGTCTCGATGTCGCGTACCGGCATCGAGGACGCCACGAACAGCGTCGCCTCCTCGGGCAGCAGCACGCCAAGCTCGGCGGCTACCGAGGGCTCGCTGCAGCCGCTGGCCGCCAGCACCCCCAAGATCGCCTCGGCGGCCAGCTCGTCTGCGCTGCGCCAGCTCGCCAGCCAATGGGGGCTCGGCGTAGAGAAGCCTTTGAGCATGCCCGTGAGCGCGCTCAAGGTTGCCGTGGGCTCCAACGCGAGCGAACTGAAGAGGACACTCGCCGGGTCCTGCCAGGCGCCCTCCGGATCGAGCGCGACCTGAGAGGTGTCCGTGAGATCTGAAAGCCATGTGCGCAGTGGCTTTGACACGGGCAGATCGCCGACCCGGAGGACAAAGTCAGGCGTGTGCTCTCCTATGAACGATGACTCGCGTAGCAGCGCGTCGTAGTGGGCCACCGCCGCGTTACCGCGTCGCGCGCCCGACATCGGGTCGGCGAGCAGCGGCCAGCCCACAAGCTCGCAAAAGCGCGCCGCCTCCTGTCCCAATGGTGTATCGCGCTCGTGGCGCCCGGCCACGAGCACGCCTCGCCGGGACGCGCGGATCAGCTCGAGCAGTGTGCTCACGGGTGGGCTGGGGGCTGTAACCGGTGCCAAGTTGGCTTCCGGGTCTGTCTCGCGGCCTTGGGCCGGGATGCCCTGGGCCGGGATGTTCAAGTTGGCCTGCGGGTTCGTCTCGCGGCCTTGGTCAGGGGGGGGTTGGGCCGGGATGCTCGTGCTGGCCTCCGGGTCCATCGCCCAGCCCTGGGCCGGACGGCTCAGGTAGGGCCGCCCGCCGGGTCGTCCCTCGCCAGGCTCCTCAGGAAGCTCGTCGCACACCAGCGGCTCGCGCAACGGAAAATTGAGGTGCACGACCCCGGGCCGGCCCTCGAGCGACGTCCACCACGCGCGGCAGGCAAGCGTCCGTATCCAGCGCAGCCGCTCGCTATTCGCCTCGTGCGTGCCGACCTCGAAGAACCACTTGGCGAAGCCGCCGAAGATCTTCAGCTGGTCGATCGTCTGTCCGGCGCCGAGCTCGCGTAGCTCGGGAGGACGATCCGCGCTCAACACGATCAAGGGCACACGCGCCTCGTGTGCCTCGACGACGGCTGGCAGCAGCTCGGCGACAGCCGTACCCGAGGTGCAGGTGATCGCTACGGGCAATCGCGAGGCCTTCGCAAGTCCCAGGGCAAAGAAAGCAGAGCAGCGCTCGTCGATATGCGAGTGGCAGCGCAGACGCCGCTCGCGGGCGAGGGTGAGCAACAGCGGTGTACAGCGAGATCCGGGCGAGGTGCAGGCATCGCGCATGCCGCAGCGCGCCAGCTCATCGACGAATGCGCCGAGCAGCTCGTAGGTGTCGGTGGCGGAGCTCATGAGGAGGTTGGGCGGGTCATTTTTATCGTGGGCGGTTCATTTCATCGTTGGGCTTGACAGCTCATAGGATGTGAGCGTGATCGAGGATGTCGTTTTGTTGCATGGATTCGGAGGTACGCGTGGTGCCTGGGCCGGTGTCGAAAAGCTTTTGCCCGCCGAACGCTATCGCCCGCTTGCGCTCGACCTCCCGGGACACGGCGAGCAGACCGACGTGCGGCCGCCGATCACCTTCGAGAAGTGCGTGGCAAGCGTGCTGGAGCGCAGCCCAAAGCGTTTCGTGCTCGGCGGCTACTCGATGGGCGGACGCGTCGCGCTGCACGTCGCGCTTCAGGCGCCGCAACGCGTCAAGCGCCTTGTGTTGGTCTCGTCTACCGCCGGCATCGAGGACGAGAAAGAACGAGCCGCGCGCCGTAAGCGCGATCGTCGCTTTGCGAAGGAAATCGAACAGGGCTCGATCGAGGATTTCATCGAGCGCTGGCGCTCCAAGCCGATGTTCGCCCAGGACCCGCCAGAGGTGGATGCGCTGGCGCGCGCCGACCAGGCATGCAACCGCCCCAGCGGAGTCGCGGCGGCCTTGCGCGGTATCGGCACCGGTGAGATGCAGTCGTTGTGGGAGAAGCTCGTGGAGCTCGAGATGCCGGTGACCGTTGTGGCGGGCCACCGCGACCGCAAGTTCGTGAGAACCGGCGAAAGGATGGTCAAGCTGCTGCCCGACTCGCTGTTGCACGTGACCGGTGGCGGTCACTGTCTGCTGTTCGAGAATCCGAAGAACGTGGCGATGGCCTTGTCATAGGGAGGAGCCGTGCGGGAAGTCGTGTGGTCTCTGAGACTCGGTGAGCCTCCACAATTTGGGGCGCTGCTCACAGTGGCTCGACTCCGAGTCCTGGGCCCGCGGGTACCGCAATCTCACCGTGCAGCGGAGCAAGCGGGTTGGCGAGGTCTTCGAACATCGAGAGCGTGGCCAGCCCGCAGGCGGGCAGCGGCCCGCGCGAAGCGAGCGCGGCCGCCGCGTGCACCCCGGCGGCCACCCCAAGCGGCCCATCGAACGTCGAGGCGACGTACACCTCGGCGCCGGAGGCGCGCACCAGTGCGGCGGCGGCGAGCAACCCCGAGATGCCTCCGCAACGAGAGATCTTCAGACAGACGGCGTCCGCCACGCCGGCGGTCAGCGCGCCGTGCTCAGCGGCGGTCTCGTCGATCGCTATGCGCGTGGCGACACGGGCGCGCACCTCGCGCACGCCCGCCAGCCCGTGGACCGGCTCCTCGACGAGCTCCAGGCCGACGGGGGCGAGGGCTTCGACGTTGCGCACCGCCTGCTCGACGTCCCATGCGCCGTTGGCGTCGATACGCAGCGCCACATGGGGGCCGGCGACCGCCCGCACCGCCGCCACTCGACCGGGATCGTCGCCGATGCCGACCTTGATCTTCAGGCACCTGAATTTCTGCTCGACGGCGAGTTTTGCTTGGAGGGCCGCGCCCGCGCGATCGAGAGCCGACAAGGTCGCGTTGACCTCAACCGTGCGCGCCGGCGTGTCGGTCACGAGCGAGGCGATCGGCCGCCCCGCCCGCCGTCCGGCGCGGTCCCACAGCGCGAGATCGATCGCCGCGAACGCCTCCGGCAAGTCGTCCACGCGACGACAGGCATCGACGATTTCCGCGCCGTTCATGCCGGCCGCCCCCTCGACCACGGGCCGGTAGCGCTCGAGTGCTTCTTCCACGCGCGCGATGCTCACCCCGTCGTAGGCCTGTAGCGGCGCCGCCTCGCCGTAGCCACTGAGGCCGTCCTCTCCTGTGATCGCGACGACGAGCAGCTCGCGCTCGGCGACGGCGCCGTAAGAGGTTTGCAGCGGCTCGCGCAGGCGCAACGCGTGCCGCCGCACGACCATTCTCATTGCGCCCCGCTTCGTGTCACGCGACTCCGCTTGCGGGGAGTGATCGGGAGTGGGAAAGAGATGGTCACAGCCCCATCCTCCGTGGCGGAGGAGATGTGAATGTGATGGGCGGTGGGGAGGTGAAGGTGATGGGTAGCTTCAGCGTCAAATCCCGCCGCTTGCGAGGATGCCGGCGGCGAACAGCAGGCAGAAGACGAGTTGCAGCATTCCCGTCTTGGCCAGTGCGCCGTTCAGCGCCGGCCCGTCCACGCGTGAGCGAACGACACGCACAAGCGGGATCGCAAGCGGGATCGCAAGCCACGGCAGCAGCAGCCAGGCACTCATCGAGCCGAGCAGCCAGGGCAGCGGTACGAGCACGAACGCGCCCGCGACCATCGCCGTGTAGAGCGTGCGCGTGCGCCGCCGCCCGAGGCGCACCGCGAGCGTGCGCTTGCCGGCGCGGCGGTCGGTCTCCAGGTCGCGCACGTTGTTGACCACGAGGATCGCGCTCGCCAGCAAACCGACCGGCACCGCACAGGCGAATGCCTGCCAGGGAAGTTGCTGTACCTGCACGAAGTAGGAGCCGGTCACGGCCACGATCCCGAAGAAGAGAAACACGAACAGCTCGCCGAGGCCCTCGTAGCCGTAGGGACGCGGGCCGCCTGTATAGAGCACGCCGGCCAGGATCGAGGCGCCGCCGACCGCGATCAGCTCCCAGCCGGCGACGATCACGAGGTAGACACCGCACAGCACCGCCAGTCCGAACGTGACGTAGGTGGCGAGCAGCACCCTGCCGGGTGGCACGAGCCCGCCGGCGGTAACCCGTACCGGGCCGAGGCGATCCTCGGTGTCGGCGCCGCGCCGCGCGTCGGAATAGTCGTTGGACAGATTGGTCCCCACTTGGATGAAGATCGCACCGAGCAGGGCCGCCACGAACGCAAGCGGGCGGAAGTGGCCGGCTCCGAGCGCGAGCGAGGTGCCGACGAGCACAGGCGCCACCGCCGCCGGAAGCGTGCGTGGGCGCGCGGCCATCAGCCAGATGTGCACGGCGCTCGATGCTTTCGGCGCCGGAGCGGCAGCGGGCGCGGGCGCGCCGATCGTCCCCATCGCGGTCACGCTCGTCTCGCTCTCATCACGCAATTCTCTCCCGCTCTGATCGTGTCATGTCCGACCTCGTTCTCGCCGAGGCCATTGTGCGTCCTCTACGCTCGCCTCGGAAACTGGTCGAAGTCCGGCTGGCGCTTTTGCTTGTAGGCCTCGCGCCCCTCTTTGGCCTCCTCGCTGCCGTAGAACAGCAGGTTGGCATCGTGCGCCAACTGTTGGATTCCCGCTAGCCCGTCCTCGGACGCGTTGAAGCTTGCCTTCAGCAGGCGCAGCGAGAAGGGTGAGAGCGCCAGCATCTCACGGCACCACTGCACCGTCTCCTCCTCCAGTCGCTCGAGCGGTACGACCGTGTTGACCAGGCCCATCTGAAGCGCCTGCTGAGCGTCGTATTGGCGGCACAGAAACCAGATCTCCTTGGCCTTCTTCACACCGACCACGTTTGCCAGCAGCCCGGCGCCGAAGCCGCCGTCGAAAGAGCCGACGCGCGGCCCAGTCTGGCCGAAGCGTGCGTTGTCGGCCGCGATCGTCAGGTCGCAGACGAGGTGCAGCACGTGCCCGCCGCCGACCGCATAGCCCGCCACCATCGCCACCACCGGCTTGGGCAGCCGGCGAATCTGGATGTGCAGGTCGGTCACGTGAAAGCGCCCGATTCCGGCCTTGCCGGCCTCGTCCTCGGCGAGGTAGCCGGAGTCGCCGCGCACGCGCTGGTCGCCACCGGAGCAGAAGGCCAGGGGCCCCTCGCCGCACAGCACGATCGCGCCAACCTCGGGGTCCTCGCGCGCCAGCTCGAACGCCTTGGACAGCTCGACGACCGTCAGTGGACGGAAAGCGTTTCTGACCTCGGGCCGGTTGATCGTGATCTTCGCGATGCAGGGAGCCCGATGCTCGTTTGGAGCGTCAGCTCGCGCGGACGCGTCCTCGGCGTCGCCCTCGACGGGGCGACTGTCGGGCTCGATTGACTTCTCGTAGCGGATGTCGGTGAAGCTGGCGGCTGCTGTCCAGTTGGTGCTCAAGGTCGATCGGTGCTCCTGTCTTGGATCCGCGCGCTCCACCGCGCGCGCCGAAGAATCAAAGCGAAGGCTAGCCTGTGAGCGATGCTGGTCGAGGCATGGCTGCGGCGCGCGGCGCGTACGGCGCCCACTGTCACCGCGCTTCAGGCGCCGGATGCGCGGCTGTCCTATGCCGAGCTGGAGCGTGCGGCGTGTGCCGGAGCACTGGAGTTGAGCGAACGCGGGGCACGCTCCGGCGAGCGCGTCGCGATCGCGCTGGCGCCCGGTATCGCCTTTGCCCAGGCGCTGCACGCCTGCTTTCTGCTGGGGGCCGTGGCGGTCCCGGTGGATCCGCGTCTGACGCCGCTCGAGCGCAAGCGCATCGCCGCCGGCGCGAGCGTGCTCGTGGAGGAGCCGCTGGCGGTCGCGGTGGGAGCGGGGGGAGAGGCGCAGGCGCTCGCGCGGGATGCCGAGCACGATCTCGATGCCGTCTGTGCGGTGATCCACACATCCGGCACGACCTCTAATCCCCGTCCAATCGAGCTGACGTACGGCAACTTCCTTTGGAGCGCGATCGGCTCTGGGGTGGCGCTTGGCGTCGATCCGAACGAGCGTTGGCTGTGCGCACTGCCGCTTTCGCACGTCGGCGGCCTGTCGATCTTGATTCGCAGTGCCATCTATTCAACGACCGCGGTGATCCACGAGCGCTTCGAGACCGAGCGCGTGCTCGCGGCCATACGAGAGGAGGGCATCACGCTCGTCTCGCTCGTCTCGACAACGCTCGCGCGCTTGCTCGACGCCGGTCTGGGCGACCCGCCGCACCTGCGTTGCGCGCTGACGGGCGGTGGGCCGGTGCCGGCTGCGCTCGTGCGGCGTGCGCGCACCGTGGGCGTGCCGGTCATAGAGACATACGGGCTCACCGAGTGCTGTTCGCAAGCGGCCACGGCACCGCTGAGTGCATTGGCGGCGAGCGAGGGTGAGCGCGCGGCGGGAGCCTTGGCGGATGTGGTGCAGGACACCTCTGCACGTGTCGCACAAGGCCCCCCCGCACAAGGCCCCCCTTTACAAGGCCCCCCTTTACAAGGCCCCCCTTTGGGTGACACGCGAGCCGGGGAGCCAGCTCCCGACCTGGGCGCGGGCGTACCGCTGTTCTGCACGCGCACCGAGATCGCCGCGGACGGGGAGATCCTGCTCTCCGGTCCCACGGTCGCGCGTGGCGCGCTGGGCACAGACGGTCGCCTGCACACCGGCGACCTCGGGCGCATCGACGAGCGCGGTTTCCTGCACGTCACCGGGCGCAAGGCGGACACGATCGTCAGTGGCGGCGAGAACGTCGCGCCCAGCGAGGTCGAGGCCGTGCTCGAAAGCTGCCCCGGCGTGATCGAGGCGGCGGTCGTGGGACGCGCGGACGAGCAGTGGGGGGAGGCTGTCAGCGCGATAGTCGTCACCGCCGCCGAGGCCACGCTCAGCGAGCGCGCCGTGCGCGATTACTGCGCTACGCGCCTGGCCCCGTTCAAGGTGCCAAAGCATGTGACTTTTGCCTCAGCCCCCCTTCCTCGCACCGCGTCTGGCAAGCTGTTGCGACGGGAGTTGTAATGGGATCTTGTGATGAGCACCGTTCAACCTGAGGAAGGACGCGGCAAGCAGGCGGCGCGCGAGCACCGCACGGCGAGTCTCGCCCACTGGGAAGAGGCGGCATCGGGCTGGGTTGCGCGGCAGGAGACGCTGCGTGAGCTGTCGGCGCCCGTGTCGCACTGGATGATCGACGCGGTCGATCCTCAACCCGGCCAGCGCGTGCTGGAGCTGGCGGCCGGCCTCGGTGAGACGGGCTTTCTCGCGGCGGAGATGGTGGCGCCCGTCGGTGGGGTGATCAGCAGCGATCAGGCTGACGCGATGCTCGACGGCGCCCGCAAGCGCGCGGGCGAGCTGAACCTGACGAATGTCGAGTTCCAAGTGCTCAACGCCGAATGGATCGATCTGCCGGTCGCAAGCGTGGACGTGGTGTTCTGTCGTTGGGGCTACATGCTGATGGTCGACCCGCTGGCGGCGCTGACCGAGACACGCCGCGTGCTGCGACCGGAAGGTCACGTGGCGCTGGCGGTTTGGGACGCGATCGAGCACAACCCGTGGGCGCGGCTGCCCGGCGCCGAGCTGGCCGAGCGCGGCCTGATCGAGCCGCCGGCCGAGGGCGCTCCGGGCCCGTTCGCGCTCGGCGATAAGCAGCGTGTGCGCGATCTGCTGGAAGGCGCCGGTTTCGACGAGGTGTGGGTGGAGCGCTTGAACCTAACCCAGCGCGCGGCCAACTTCGACGAGTTCTGGGAGACGACGCTCGACATCGCACGCGTCTTCCACGACGCGGTGCTCTCGCGCCCGGAGTCGGAGATCGCGGACATCCGCGACAGCCTGGCGAAGCGCTTCGAGCCGTATACCGCTGGGGATGGCTCGCTGGAGATCCCGATGCGCACTTTGGTGGGAGTCGGCACGGCCTGAAGGCCTTGGACTCGAAGACACCGAAAAAGCGTGTGCACGTAAACACCCCCCTTTTCGTGACACGCCGATTTTGAACACTCAAAACCCAGCGGACCGCCTCGACACGGTCGGTCGGATACCCTGGCGCCATGCTCTATGACGACGATGCGGACCTAACCCTCCTCGGCGGCAAGACCGTCGCAATCCTCGGCTACGGCTCACAAGGCCACGCCCACGCCCTCAACCTGAAGGACTCCGGTGTAAAAGTCGTGGTCGGCCTGCGCGAGGACTCCTCCTCGGGCGCCAAGGCCCGCGCGGACGGTTTCGAGGTGCTCGCGCCGGTCGAGGCCGCCAGCCGCGGAGACCTTGTGATGATGCTCGTGCCCGACGAGTTGCACCACCAGGTTTGGGATGAAATCTCAGACGGCATCGCCGAGGGCAACGCGCTGCTGTTCGGACATGGCTTCTCGATCCACTACAAAGAGGTGGTAGCGCCTCCGGGCGTCGACGTGGCGATGATTGCCCCCAAGGGGCCTGGCCACCTCGTGCGTCGTCAGTTCACCGAGGGCAGCGGTGTCCCCGGCCTGATCGCCGTCGAGCAGGACGCGACCGGTAACGCTCGCGCGCTCGCGCTCGCCTACGCCAAGGGCATCGGCTGCACGCGCGGCGGCGTGATCGAGACGAGCTTCAAGGACGAGACCGAGACCGACCTGTTCGGCGAGCAGGCCGTGCTCTGCGGTGGCGCCTCCGAGTTGGTGCAGGCCGGCTTTCAGACGTTGGTCGACGCCGGCTATGACCCGGAGATGGCCTACTTCGAGTGCTTGCACGAGCTCAAGCTGATCGCCGACCTGATGTATGAAAAGGGTCTGGCCGGCATGCGCTACTCGATCTCCAACACGGCTGAGTACGGCGACTACACGCGCGGCAAGCGCGTGATCACCGAGGAGACGCGCGAGAAAATGCGCCAGATCCTCAAGGAGATCCAGGATGGCGACTTCGCGCGCGAGTGGATCGCCGAGAACCGCGCCGGCCAGGAGAACTTCAAGCGCATGCGCGCCGAGCAGGCCGATTCTCAAGTCGAGCACGTCGGCGGCGAGCTGCGCTCGCACATGGCCTGGATAAAAACCTCGTTCTAGCCGCTGAGGGCCCCGGCGAGATGAGCGACCGAGGCACGCAGCGATGAACGCGCAAGGACGCAAGCCGCCCGACCGCCCAGTCGATCGCGTGATGGGACGCGAGCTGCGCGGCGGGGAGTTCAAGCGCCAGGACAGCCACTTCCGCGAATGGGTTGGCGTGCACCCGCTGACCGGCCAGCGCGGGCTTCCCGTGAGCGCCGGGCGCTACCACCTGTACGTGTCGCTTGCCTGTCCCTGGTGTCATCGCGCCGCGATCGTGCGCGAGCTGGCCGGGCTCGGCGAGGCCGTGCCGATCCACTACGTTGCGCCCTTCCGCGACGAGCACGGCTGGGCGTTCACGGGCGAGCGCTTCGAGGACGGGCCCGGTGGACTGTACGTCGATCCGCTCAATGGCTGGAAGCTGATGAGCCAGGCCTATCTCAAGAGCGATCCGAGCTACGACGCGCGTGTGACCGTGCCCGTGCTTTGGGATACGCAGAACAAGCGCATCGTCAACAACGAGTCCAGCGACATCATCCGCATGCTTGCCGCCGGCGACTCGCTCGGCCGGCTGGGCGAGAAGGAGGCCAAGCTCGATCTCTACCCCTCCGCTTTGCGCGCGGACATCGACGAGGTCAACCTGCGCGTGTACGACACGATCAACAACGGCGTCTACAACGCCGGCTTCGCCCGCTTGCAAGGGGCCTACGAGCGCGCCTTCAAGCGGCTGTTCGAGAGTTTTGCCTGGTTGGAGGAGCTGCTCGGCAAGCAGCGCTACCTGCTGGGCGCGCGGATCACCGAGGCCGACTGGCGATTGTTTCCGACACTCGTGCGCTTCGACGAGGTCTACCACCTGCACTTTCGCTGCAACTATCGGCGGATCGTCGAGTACCCCAACCTGTGGGGCTACACATGCGAGCTCTACCAATGGCCACGGGTCGCGCGTACGGTTGCGATGGAGCAGATCAAGCGGCACTACTACACGACTCACGACGAGCTCAACCCCAAGCACATCATTCCGCTCGGGCCCGCGCCGGATTGGGCTGCGCCGCACGGACGGGGGTAATCGACCGGCGAGCGTATGCGCCTTACGGGGTGTCTTCGTGCACGCGGTGTTCGGTAAAGGGGGGTGTCTTCGTGTACGCCGTGTTCGGTAAAGGGGGGTGTCTTCGTGCAACGGGTATTCGTGCACTGCGCTCCCTCCGCCGGGGCCACGCGTCCGCTACACTCGACTGCGTCGTCGCGACTGGCGCACTAGGTGGAGTTCACCACCGGGGAGCGACGAGCCGTCTTGCCGCGCGCCTGGGCATCCTTCGATCATCGATACTCCGCGAGGACGCCCATGACGCTCACTCCGCAGGACACTCAACTTGAAATACCCGCCGCGCTGAAGCCCGCCGACGGGCGCTTCGGCTGCGGCCCTTCGAAGGTACGCCCGGAGGCGCTCAAGCGATTGGCAAGCGACGGCGTGGCGCTGATGGGGACATCCCACCGCCAAAAGCCCGTCAAGGGGCTCGTGGGCGAGGTTCGCTGCGGCCTTGCCGAGCTGTTCTCGCTGCCCGACGGCTATGAGGTCGCGCTCGGCAACGGCGGTGCGACCGCCTTTTGGGACGCCGCCTCCTTCGGCCTGGTCGAGCGGCGCGCGCTGCACCTGGCCTTTGGCGAGTTCTCCCAGAAGTTCGCGACCGTCACGAGCGACGCTCCCTTCCTCGAGGACCCTGTGGTCGTCAAGGCCGAGCCGGGCGGCGCGCCGGGCGCGGAGGAGGTCGAAGCGGCGCTCGCCGGCGTCGACGGCGATGTCGACTCGATCGCTTGGGCCCACAACGAGACCTCGACCGGGGTGATGGTGCCGGTGCTGCGGCCTGCCGCCGCCGGCGACGCACTGGTGCTGATCGACGCCACCTCCGGCGCCGGCGGTTTGTCGGTCGACGTGTCTCAGGCCGACGCCTATTACTTCGCCCCACAGAAGTGCTTTGCCGGGGATGGGGGGCTCTGGGCCGCTCTGCTGAGCCCCGCGTCGGTGGAGCGGATTTCGCGGATCGAGGCCTCCAAACGCTTTACGCCGGCTTCCCTGTCGCTGCCGATCGCGCTTGAAAACTCGCTCAAGGATCAGACCTACAACACCCCGGCGCTGGCGACATTGTTCCTGCTGGCCGACCAGATTCGCTGGATGCTCGACGGCGGCGGGCTTGCCTGGTGCGTGGCGCGCAGCAGCGAGTCCTCCACGCACCTGTACGAGTGGGCCGAGCAGAGCCGGTACGCGACTCCGTTCGTGACGGCACCGGCCAGCCGCTCGCTCGTCGTCGGCACGATCGACTTCGACGAGCGCGTCGACGCGAAGCTGCTTGCCAGCACGTTGCGCGCGAATGGGATCGTCGACGTCGAGCCCTATCGCAAGCTGGGGCGCAACCAGCTGCGCGTCGGCATGTTCCCGGCCGTCGAGCCCGACGACGTGCGTGCCCTTACCGCCTGTATCGATTGGGTAACAGAGAGGATCGCGTCATGAGTGCCGCTGCGAACGACAGCCAGAGCACGGAGCGCCTGAAGGTGCTCGTCAAGGAGAAGGTCGGTGACTCGGGCGTCAAATTGCTCGAAGAGCACTTCGACGTCGACCTCGGCATCGACTGGTCAAACGAGGAACTGGCGGAGAAGATCGCCCCCTACCACGGCATCCTGATCCGCTCCGCCACGAAGATGACGGCCGAGCTGATCGACGCCGGTGAGAACCTGCGCGTGATCGGCCGCGCCGGTGTCGGCGTCGACAACGTCGACGTCGAGGCCGCCACGCGCCGTGGCATCGTCGTCGCCAACGCGCCTCAGTCCAATGTCGTGACCGCCGCCGAGCACACGATGGCGTTGCTGCTTGCCATGGCGCGCAACATTCCCCAGGCCTATGCCTCGCTAACCAGTGGCAAGTGGGAGCGCTCCAAGTTCTCCGGCGTCGAGCTGTACGAGAAGACGCTCGGCATCCTCGGCTTCGGGCGCATCGGCCAGCTGGTCGCCGCGCGCGCGCGCGGTTTCGGCATGCGCGTGCTTGCCTTCGACCCCTTTGTCTCGGCCGAGCGCTACCGCGAGCTTGGCGTCGAGAAGGCCGAGAACAGCGAGGAGATCTACGCGCAGGCCGACTTCATCACCGTGCACCTGCCAAAGACCCCGGAGACGGCCGGTTGGGTGGACGCGGAGGCCTTCGCCAAGATGCGCGACGGCGTGCGCATCCTCAACGTCGCCCGCGGCGGGCTGATCGACGACGCGGCCCTCAAGGACGCGCTCGACTCCGGCAAGGTCGGCGGCGCCGCGCTCGACGTGTTCCCCTCCGAGCCGATCACCGACTACCCCCTGTTCCAGGGCTACCCGCAGGTTGTCGTCACGCCGCACCTCGGCGCCTCGACAGCCGAGGCAACCGATCGCGCCGGCTACCAGAGCGCCGAGCAGGTCGTGGCTGCGCTCACCGGCGGCGTCGTCTCGACCGCCGTCAACATTCCCTCGGTTGGCGCCGAGGACATGGAGGTGCTTGGCCCGTTCCTGCCGCTCGCCCGTCGCCTCGGTCGCCTCGCGATGTCGTTGGCCGAGGGCAGCTCGGTCGAGCGCATCGAGGCCGCCTTCATGGGGCGCATCGCCGACTTCGACACGCGCCTACTCACGCTGGCGGTCATCAGCGGCGCCCTGGAGGGTCGCACGGAGGAGCAGGTCAACCTCGTCAATGCGCCTTCGATGGCCCAGCAGCGCGGCATCGTCGTCGAGGAGAAGTCCGTCACCGAGGCGCAGGACTTCAACGAGCTGATCCGCGTGACGGTGGTCGCCGGCGGCGAGAAGGTCGCGGTCGCGGGCACCGGCATCGGGCCCAACCGCGTGCCGCACCTGGTCGAGGTGCAGGGTAGACGTCTGACGATCGAGCTGACGCCGTACGTGTGCGTCTTTCGCTATGCCGATTTGCCCGGCATGATCGGTCGGGTGGGGACGATCTTCGGCGGCCACGGGATCAACATCTCCTCGGCCGCGGTCGGCCACACCCCCGATAAAGACGAGCAGCGTCTGGCGGCGATGGTCGTCACGACCGACGCGCAGGTACCGGCCGAGGTCGTGCGGGAGATCGTCGCCTCCGAGGGCTTTGTCGCCGGTTGGGCCGTCGAGCTGAGCTGAAAATGGCACCGGCTCTGGCGATTCGCTCGTGCCGGTGCTAATCTCGGAGCAGATGTCGTTCCAGTTCTCCCTTTCGCTTCTCCTTTTGCTCCCCCCTCGGGGGGAATAGCGCGTGGCGGCCGCGTAGCCGCAAACCCAAAGGAGAAGCGTCAAAGCGAGAGAACTGGAGAAGTGAGGGCGACATGAGCGAGCAAGCAAAACCCCAAGACGAGCGCAACCGCGTGCGCATTTTTGACACGACGCTGCGCGACGGCGAGCAATCGCCCGGCATTTCCTTGAACCGGCAGGAGAAGCTGGAGATCGCCCAGCAGCTGGCGCGCCTGGGCGTGGACGTGATCGAGGCAGGTTTCCCGATCACCTCGCCCGGTGACTTCGAGTCTGTGCAGGCCATCTCCCGAGAGGTTGAAGGTCCCGTCATCTGTGGCCTGGCGCGTACCTCAAAGCAGGACATCGACGCCGCTTGGGAGGCGGTGCGCGACGCCGGACGCCCGCGCATTCACACATTCATCGCCACCTCCGACATTCACATCGAGCGCAAGCTGCAGAC
This sequence comes from Solirubrobacteraceae bacterium, assembly GCA_036266805.1. GTDB lineage: Bacteria > Actinomycetota > Thermoleophilia > Solirubrobacterales > Solirubrobacteraceae > Palsa-744. The sequence continues at coordinate 13,759 of DATAXK010000015.1, read as the reverse complement.
CACGCGCGCTGACGTCAAGGGCCAGGTGCGCGCGGCCGTCGCCCATGCGAAGAGTTACACCGACGACGTCGAGTTCTCACCCGAGGATGGTTCGCGCTCGGACGTGCGGTACATGGCCGAGGTGATCCAGATCGCGCTGGACGAGGGCGCCACCACCATCAACGTGCCCGACACCGTCGGCTACACGATGCCCGATGAGTACGCGGCGATGTTTACGGAGCTGTACCGCCTGGTGCCGGGCCTGCGCGACGTCGTCGTCTCCGTTCACTGTCACGACGACCTGGGCCTGGCGGTCGCCAACTCGCTGGCCGGCGTCCAAGCCGGCTGCCGGCAGGTGGAGTGTGCGGTCAACGGCATCGGCGAGCGCGCCGGCAACGCGTCGCTGGAGGAGATCGTGATGCTGCTGCACACCCGCGAGCCGGCTTTGGGCCTGTGGACCGGCATCGACACCACCGAGATCGCGCGCACCAGCCGCCTGGTCTCGCGCCTGACCGGCTATCCGGTGCAGCCCAACAAGGCGATCGTCGGGCGCAACGCCTTCGCGCACGAGGCCGGCATCCACCAGGACGGCGTGCTGAAGGAGCGCGCAACCTACGAGATCATGGACGCCACCACCGTCGGCCTGCAGAGCAACGCGATCGTGCTGGGCAAGCACTCCGGTCGCCACGCGCTGAGCAAGGCGCTGGAGGAGATGGGCTTCAAGGTCGATGGCCAAGCCTTGAACACGGCTTTCAAGCGCTTCAAGGAGATCGCCGACCGCAAGAAGCAGGTCACCGCGATGGACCTGGAGGCGCTGGTCACCGAGGAGCTGCGCGGCGACGACGTGGCCGCCTATTCCCTGGTCGACTTCGAGGTGGCCGCCTCCTCGTCGAGCCCGCCGATGGCGCGTGTCAACGTGAGCGTCGAGGACGGCGCCGTCAAGCTGGGGGAGTCCTCCGGCGACGGGCCGGTTGATGCGATCTTTAAGGCGATCAACGCGGCCACGGGCGTCGATGCCGCCCTGCGCGAGTTCCGCGTCGATGCCGTCACCGAGGGCCAGGACGCGCTGGGCGAGGTCTCGGTCGTGGTTGAGGTCGAGGGCCAGACCGGCGCCGGCCAGGGCGTCTCCACCGACATCATCGAGGCAGCGGCGCGGGCATATGCGCGCGCGCTGTCGATCGGGGTGATGCGCGCGCGCGAAGGCGAGCGTGGGGTGGGGCTGCCGGAGCCGGCGGCCTGAGCGGCAGTCGAGTCTATGGCGAGGACCAAGGCAAAGCGGCGCGAGGAGTCTCCGGTCTCCGACGCGCGCTGGGAGGCGTTTGACTCGAGCGTCATCGGCGCGCGTGTGAAGGCGCTGCGCGAGGCCTCCTCGCTGTCGCTGCGCGACCTGGCCGAGCGCAGCGGCGTCAGCGCGCCGATGCTCTCGCAGGTCGAGCGCGGTGAGACCAGCCCGACGCTGACGGTCGCCGCGCGGATCGCCGCCGGACTTGATCTGCGCCTCTCGCAGCTGCTGCGCCTCGACGAGGGCGGCTCGGTCACGGTCGTGTATGCCGATGAACGCGGGCGAGGCGGCAACGTCAAGCGTGGGCACAGCTTCGAGGTATTGACCGCCGCGCAGCCGGGCCAGCGCTCGGAGCTCTCGCGTCACACGCTCGCGCCCGGTGGCGCCACCGGCGCCCCCGACGATCCGCCGATGCACGAGCCCGGCAGCCGTGAGACGGCGCTGATCGAGGGCGGCGCGGTCGTGCTCGTGTGCGACGGTCAACGCTATGAGCTAGGTGCGGGTGACTGTGTCACTTTCGACGCGGACCTGCCGCACCACTTCGAGAATCCCACCGATGCCGAGGCCGCGTTGCTCGCGGTGGTGAGCGCGGGCCTGAGACGCAGCTGAATAGTCGCGAGTACGTCTGACGGTATGCGTCAGGACACCTTCGGACCGCAGACCACGGCGGTTGCGATCGCCAAGTCGCGGAAGGGAACGGTGCTGGCGTCGTGGGTCATCGCCGCGATCTCGTCTCGCTTGTAACCGAGCTTGACGGCTTCTCTCGTCACGGCTTCAACGTCGAAGCTGTCGAACGACGTCACTTCGCTGACCGCTCCCAGGCCGACCAGATTCCGCGCCATTTCGCAGGTCCATGTGGCGTTGCCGGGCGTCTCGAGCTTGGCGGCATTTTGCAGCCTGCGTCCAAGGTCGCCGATTGTGGCTCGCGCGGCCCAGGCTTGCGCGGCCTGGAGCGAAGCGCCGTTCGCTAGCTTCCATTCGCCGTACGGTTCGCCGGATGCGACCTCGGCGACGAAGCCGTCCGCCTCGGCCGGGGTGCGCAGCTCCCGCGACGAGTTCGAGCAACCGCACAGGCTCGCGATCGCGATGGCGGTGAAGACCACAAGCAGCAAACGCGCAGATAGTCGGGTAAAGCCCACATGACAAGGCTATACGAGTATCCAGAAAGGGCTCGGCCAGCGCTCATGGGGCTGGAGGGCGAGGGCGGCGTCGGCGAGGGAGGGTCTTGGCGAACGCATCGGGTATGGGTATGTCTGTGATAACATACGCTCGTATGGCGACTAAGACGATGTTCGAGAAGATCTGGGAGGCCCACGAGGTAGCCGACGGCCTGCTTTACATCGACTTGCATCTGGTGCACGAGGTAACTAGTCCGCAGGCTTTCGACGGCTTGCGTCTTGCTGGGCGGCAGGTGCGCCGGCCCGACCGTACGCTGGCAACCGCCGACCACAACACGCCCACGGATGGCACCCCCGTAGCGGCCCGCATCAAGGACGAGCTCTCGCGCGTGCAGGTCGAAACGCTCGAGCGCAACTGCGCCGAGTTCGGCGTGCCCGTCTACTCGCTGGGCTCAGAGCGCCAGGGGATCGTGCATGTGATCGGCCCCGAGTTGGGCGTCACACAGCCTGGCATGACGATCGTGTGCGGCGACTCGCACACCTCAACGCACGGTGCCTTCGGTGCTTTGGCGTTCGGGATCGGCACCTCCGAGGTCGAGCACGTGCTCGCCACGCAGTGCATGGTTCAGCAACGCCCCCGCTCGATGCGCATCCGCTATAAGGGAGCGCTCGGCTTTGGCGTGACGGCGAAGGACCTGATCCTCGGCACGCTGGGCCAGCTCGGTGTCGGTGGCATGACCGGCCACGTCGTCGAGTACGCGGGGCCCGCGATCGAGGCGCTCTCGATGGAAGGCCGCATGACCGTCTGCAACATGACGATCGAGGGTGGCGGCCGCGCCGGCATGATCGCGCCGGATGAGACCACCTTCGCCTGGTTTCGCGAGCGCGAGCTGCCCGGCGCCCCGCGCGGGGCCGAGCTGGAGCAGGCGATCGAGCGTTGGCGCGAGCTGCGCACCGACGATGGCGCCTACTTCGACAGCGAGGTCGTGATTGACGCCTCGGCTATCTCCCCGCAGGTCACCTGGGGCACCAACCCCGGCATGGTCCGCGCGGTCACCGAGCGTGTTCCCGCCCCCGAGGAGTTCGACTCGCCGGCCGATCGTGAGGCGACCGAACGAGCGCTCGACTACATGGCGCTACAGGCCGGCCAGCCGATCGAGGAGATAGCCGTGGACCGCGTGTTCATCGGCTCGTGCACCAACTCCCGCATCGGCGACCTGCGCGCCGCCGCCGAGGTCGTCGCGGGGCGCAAAGTCGCCTCGTCCGTGAACGCGATGGTCGTCCCCGGCTCCCAGCAGGTCAAGGCACAGGCCGAGGCCGAGGGTCTGGATCGCATCTTTCGCGAGGCCGGCTTCGACTGGCGCGTCGCCGGTTGCTCGATGTGTCTGGGCATGAACCCCGACATCCTCGCGCCCGGCGAGCGTTGTGCCTCGACCTCGAACCGCAACTTCGAGGGGCGCCAGGGAAGAGGCGGGCGCACGCATCTTGTCTCACCGCAGATGGCAGCAGCTGCGGCGATCGAGGGGCATTTCACCGATATCAGGGAGTGGAGCTGAGCATGGAGCCGATAAACACGATCTCGGGCAAGGTCACGCACCTCGATCGGGCCGACGTCGACACCGATCAGATCATGCCCAAGCAGTTCCTCAAGCGCGTGGAGCGCACGGGCTTCGGCGAGTTCCTGTTCTTTGATTGGGCCAAGGAGCCGGGTTGGGAGCTACCTGCCAATCCGATCCTCGTCGCGGGTCGCAACTTCGGCTGCGGCTCCTCGCGCGAGCACGCTCCCTGGGGCCTACAGGACTATGGCTTCCAGGCGGTCGTCGCGCCGAGTTTTGCCGACATCTTCTACTCCAACTGCACGAAGATCGGGCTGTTGCCGGTCGTGCTCTCCGAGGAGGACTGCCAGGCGCTCGCGCACGCCGGCGAGGGCAGCATCGATCTAGACGCCCAGGAGGTCCGCTTCGCCGAGCGCGAGGTCGCCTTCGAGATCGACCACGAGATCCGACGACGGCTGCTCGAGGGCCTCGACGACATCGGCGCCACGCTCGCCGAGCAGGATGCGATCGTCGCCTACGAGCGCGATCGCGAGCGTTCAGGACCGGTCACGACGGCTCTGTAGCTGTCAGGATCGCCGCGTAGCGGTATCGGCAGCCTTCGAATACTCATCACCGTCCCCAGAGGAGAGCAATGGCACACCACATCGTCACCCTTCCCGGCGACGGGATCGGTCCTGAGATCCTCGCGCCGACGCTCGATCTGCTGAACACGCTCGGCGACTTCGAGTTCGAGGAGCATCCCTTTGGCGGGGCGGCGATCGACCTGTATGGCACGGCGCTCACGGACGAGACGCTTGCCGCTTGCAAGCAGGCCGACGCGGTGCTGCTTGCGGCGGTCGGCGGGCCCAAGTGGGACACGACCGATCCGCACGCCCCACGACCCGAGCAGGGACTACTCGGGTTGCGCAAGGGTCTCGGGCTGTATGCCAACCTACGGCCCGTCAAGCCGCTGCCGGCGTTGTACGAATCATCACCGTTGCGGCGCGAGCGCATCGAGGGCACCGACCTGCTCGTCGTGCGCGAGCTCACCGGCGGCATCTATTTCGGCGAGAAGACGCGCACCGACGACTACGCCTCAGATGTGTGTGCCTATTCGCGCGAGGAGATCGAGCGGATCGCGCGCACGGCGTTCGGCGCGGCACGCGCGAAGGTGAGTAGTGTCGACAAGGCCAACGTGCTCGAGACATCGCGCCTGTGGCGCGAGGTGGTCATGGACTTGCACGCGCGCGAGTTCCCCCACATTCAGCTGGAGCATGTGCTCGTGGACAACGCCGCCATGCAGCTCGTCTCCGCTCCACGCCACTTCGACACGATCCTCACGGAGAACATGTTCGGCGACATCTTGAGCGACGAGGCCGCGATGATCACGGGCTCGATTGGGATGCTTCCCAGCGCTTCACTGGGGACCGATGGTCCGGGCCTGTTCGAGCCCGTGCACGGCTCCGCTCCAGACATTGCCGGACAGGGGATAGCCAACCCGCTTGCCATGTTCCTCTCCGCCGCCCTGATGTTGCGCCACGGCCTTGGTTTGGAGGGCGAGGCGGCGGCCGTGGAATCCGCGGTCGAACTCGCGCTTGGGGATGGACTGCTCACACCCGATCTGGGAGGCGACGCGAGCACGAGCGAGGCGACTGGCGCTGTGCTGGCCCACCTCTGACGGTGCGTCGTTCGTCTGCCAAGCATGTCGGCGGGGCGGCGATCTGAAAGCGGATCTCTACCAGCGGCGGTGCGATACCACCAGTCGCCCGTACAGTCTCCGCCAGCGACTGGGGCTCTCCGTCCAGGTGCGTAGCCGCTCTTCCAGGCGAATCTTTTCGCGCCGCACGGACTGTCCGCGACACTCCTCGATGCCGATGTCGAGCGGCAGGATTGGGATCTGATCGATTGGCAGCGGTTCGTCGCTCATTGGTCACGCGCCTTTATTGTTGCTTATTGTCGTCAGCCTATCACAAGGCTCGTCAGCCAGAAGAGGGTCTGGGCAATCATCAAAGTCGCCAGGACCCCCAACAAACGAGGACATGACGCGGGCTCTGGACGTTGTCTCCCAGAGAGGACAACTCGGCGTACAGAGAGGCAGATTTCCTATCAATCCGCGATTAAGAGCCTTGGAACGCAAGCCTGTGCCTGTAGAATCGGCTGTCAAGACGAGCCGGTCTAACCAGGAGACGACAACGTGGACACATGCGACCTCATATGGATGAATGGAGAGTTCCTCGCCTGGGAGGACGCCAAGGTCCACGTCCTCACGCACGGCCTGCACTACGGCACCGGAGTGTTCGAGGGGATCCGCTGCTATGACACCGAGCTCGGTCCGGCGATCTTCCGCAACGCCGAGCACATGGAGCGGCTGCTGCAGTCCTCAGAGCTCTATTACATGCCCGTGCCCTACACGGCGCCTGAACTACAGGCCGCCGCACGCGAGCTCGTGGCCAGCAACAACCTGCGCTCCTGCTACATCCGCCCAATCGTCTATCGCGGCTACGGCTCGATGGGGCTGAACCCGATGGAGGCGCCCGTGGACGTGACGATCGCCTGCTGGGAGTGGGGAACCTATTTGGGCGAGGACGGCATGGCCAACGGCATCCGCGCCAAGGTCTCCTCGTGGCGGCGCATCTCGCCCGACTCGCTGATCCCGCATGCCAAGGCCTCGGGTCAGTACCTCAACAACGTGCTCGCCAAGGTCGAGTCGATGAAGGCGGGCTATCAGGAGGCGATCCTGCTCGACGACCACGGCCATGTGTGCGAGGGCACCGGCGAGAACATCTACATCGTCGCCGGCGGTGAGATCGTCACGCCGGGCCACCACAACTCGATCCTCGACGGCATCACGCGGCGCTCGATCATGCAGCTGGCCGCCGATCTGGGCTACCCGGTGGTGGAGCGCAACATCGCGCGTGCGGAGATGTACCTGGCCGACGAGGTCTTCATGTCCGGCACCGCGGCCGAGCTGGTGCCGGTGGTCGAGGTGGACGACCACAAGGTCGGCTCGGGCAAGCCGGGCGAGGTGACCCGCCTGCTGCAGAGCGCCTTCGACGACGCGATACACGGGCGCTCGGAGCCCTACCGCGAATGGCTGGATGTCGTGAGCATCAGCGCTCCCGCGCCCAGCGCACCGAGCCCGGCGGGCTGATGGTCCACATCGAGCTCTATGACGCCACCCTGCGTGACGGCATGGGGGGAGGCGGCATGAGCCTCACCGCGCAGGAGAAGCTGCGCGTCGTGCATGCACTCGACGCGCTCGGCGTGCACCTGGTCGAGGCGGGCTTCCCCGCGTCGAACCCTAAGGAGCTGGAGTTGTTCGGCCTGCTCGAGCGCGAGCGCCTTAGCGTCAGTGAGATAGTGGCTTTCGGCATGACGCGCAGGCGCGATGCTCCGGCCGAGCAGGACGAGGGGCTGCGCATCCTGGCGGAGTCCTTCGTGCCGGTCTGCACGCTGGTCGGCAAGAGCTCGCCGCTGCACGTCGAGAAGGTCGTGCGCGTCTCCCCGGAGGAGAACCTGGCGATGATCTCCGAGTCGATCGCCTTTCTGCACGCGCAGGGCAAGCGCGTGCTGTTCGACGCCGAGCACTTCTTCGACGGCTACGCCGCCGACCCCGCCTACGCGCTCGATACGCTGCGCGCCGCCGCCGACGCGGGCGCCGAGCGGGTCGTGCTGTGCGATACCAATGGCGGTTCGCTGCCCGGGCGCGTGCGCGCGGTCGTCGAGGCGGTGCACGCCGAGCTGGGAGACCTGCCGCTCGGCATCCACACGCACGACGACGGCGGCTGTGCCGTGGCCAACACACTGGTCGCCGTCGAAGCCGGCGCCACGCAGGTGCAGGGCACGATCAACGGCATCGGCGAGCGCACGGGCAACGCCAACCTCGTGACGATCGTCGCCGATCTGCAATTGAAGATGGACCACGAGACGTTGGCGCCCGAGCGGCTCATGCGGCTGACCGAGACGGCGCACCTCGTGGACGAGCTGCTCAACCGCGCGCCCAACGCGGCCCAGCCGTATGTCGGCAAGCATGCCTTCGCGCACAAGGCCGGGCTGCACACGGCGGCGATTCGCGCCGACGCGGCCACCTTCGAGCACGTCGACCCGGCGCTGGTCGGCAACGCCCGCGACGTGCTCGTCTCAGAGCTCTCGGGGCGCGGCACGGTCATCGAGAAGGCCGCCGAGTTTGGGATCGAGCTGGACGAGAGCGCGATCGCGCGCGTGCTCGAGCGCGTGAAGAACGCCGAGTACGAAGGCTTCCAGTTCGAGGCCGCCGACGGCACGCTCGAGCTCTTGATGCGCGAGGAGGCCGGTCTCTACGAGCCGTTGTTCACGCTGCTGTCGTGGCGGGTCATCTCCGAGCAGCGCCTCGACGGCGAGGTAGAAACCGAGGCGACGATCAAGATCGTCGCGCCGCCGGGGCCGGAGGAGGTCGAATTCATCTGCACGGCCGAGGGCAACGGCCCGGTGAACGCGCTCGACAACGCGCTGCGCGAGGCGCTCGAGCAGGTATATCCGCACCTGCGCGACCTGAAACTGGTCAACTACAAGGTGCGTATCCTCGACGAGGCCAGGGGCACGGCGGCGGTCACGCGGGTTCTGATCGACGTGTCTGACGGGGAGCGCGTGTGGGGGACGATCGGGGTGTCCGGAGACATCATCGCCGCCTCCTGGGAAGCTCTGGTCGATTCGCTAGCCGTTGGCGTGCAGCAGCCCGCGTCACCGGTCGCGTCGTCGCCGTCGATTCGATCCTCAGGCCAGGATGGCGGGGACTCTTCGCGGGGCGATGGTTGGACCGAGGACCAGACGAGCGAATGAGCTCGTCGCCGGGTCGCGCCTTGGGTGATCTGGAGGTCATGCCGCTCGCCAGGCCCGTTCTTGGGCTAACAGAGGAGAGGTTGGTCTCTGACGTTCTGACTTCCGGGCAGCTCTCACTCGGCCCTCGCTTGGCGGAGTTCGAGCGGCTGTTTGCCGAGTTCGTCGGCAGCCCGCTTGCTTGCGCCGTCTCCAGCGGCACCGCCGGGCTTCATCTCGCCCTACGGGCCGTTGGCGTGTCCGACGGGGACGAGGTCATCACGAGCCCCTTCTCGTTCGTCGCCTCGGCCAACGTGGCGCTCTACGAGCGCGCCCGCCCGGTCTTTGCCGACATCGATCCGCTCACGCTTAATCTCGATCCGGTGGCGGCCGAGGCGGCGATCGGCGAGCGCACGCGAGCGATCCTGCCGGTACACATCTTCGGCTATCCGGCGGACATGGATGCCTTCGAGGGAATCGCGGCCCGGCACGGGCTTGGACTCGTCGAGGACGCCTGCGAGGCGCTTGGCGCCGTCCACGGCGACGGCACGCCTGTCGGCGCGCGCGGGAATCCCGCCGTGTTCGGGTTCTACGCCAACAAGCAGCTCACGACGGGCGAGGGGGGGATGGTCACGCTTGGTGATGCTGGCGTCAAGGCGCGGATCGACTCCGAGCGCAACCAGGGACGCGCGCCGGACATGGACTGGCTCGATCACGATCGGCTCGGCTTCAACTACCGCCTGTCGGATATCGCCTGCGCCATCGGCATCGGGCAGATGGCGCGGCTGCCGGGGATGCTGCAGCTGCGTGCGCTTGCCGCCTGCTTCTACCGCGAGGCGCTCGCCGGGATCGAGGGTCTCGAGCTCCCCTGCGAGGACCACGACGGAGCTCGGCGCGGGTGGTTCGTGTACGTGGTGCAACTGCCTCGCGGCGTCGATCGCAACGAGACGGTGCGCGGGCTTGCGGCGCTCGGCATCCAGAGCAAGCCCTACCTGCCGGCGATCCACCTGATGAGCTTCTACCGCGAGCGCTTCGGCCATCGCGAAGGAGAATTTCCCGTGTGCGAGGACGTTGCCGCTCGTTCGCTGGCGCTGCCGCTCTACCCGGGGCTGGGGGAGGCCGAGGCGGCGCGTGTGGCGCAGGCGCTGCGAGGCGCGCTCGGGCGTTGAGCGTCTGTATGCTGCTCGATCATTCGTCCAGCGCGGAATTGTCTCCGACTTCTCCGCGCTCGACGCCGTGGTCGAGAAAAGTCGCTGTGCGCAGGGAAAAGTCGTGTGCATCCTTCGGGCGAATTCCATTGGTCCAGCAAGCGATGAAAAGTTCTGACTGGTAGATGGGGCCGAACTATGATAGGAATGCCTACGGCGTCTGCCAACCAACACAGGACACGAATGGGCAAGGCCTGGAGTCGAGGTGCCTGGGACGGGCACCTTCGGCTCGGGTCTCTATCGTGGGTATGACAAGGGATCGTATGGCTGCTCCCACGTTCATCACGCTTGGACCGACAGGGACGTGTCACGAGCACGCGCTGCTGAGCTATTTGGAGTTCCAGGGTCTCGAAGATGCTCGCGTGGAGCTCGTGCGTGACTTCGAGATCGGCTTGGAGCGGGTGCACGAGCAGCCGAACGGGTTTCTGCTGCAGTGCAGCTCGCATCCCGACGTGCACATCGTGACCGAGCGCTACCGCCAGGAGGTGTTCGTGGTCGACACGTTCATGTTCCCGGCCAAGGAAATGGGTCTGATCGTGCGTGGCGACGTGCAAGTGCCACGCAGCCTCGGGGTGGTGCCGGCCGCGATGGGCTATCCGGATCTCACGCGCTGGGAGACGGTCGTGCAGGAGCCTGCCAACCCGATCGTCGCGCACAACCTGCTGGCCGGCAAGTACGACGCCGGCGTCACCTTCGTGGCGTTTGCCGAAGAACACCCAGAGGCTTTGCGCGTGAGCGAGCGCTATGGCGAGGTCGATACGACCTGGCTGCTCTACGGGCACCGCCGGCGCTACAAAGGGGAGCTGATCGGACAGCGCATACCGTGGCTGTTCGAAGAGGAGCTGCCCGAGCAAGAGGGCCTCGTCGTATGAGCCAGACGCAGGGCGAGGTGGTGCAGGGCGAGGGGTATGCCGTCGCCCACATCGACGCGATCGGCGAGGGCTACGGCTTTCGCAAAGTCCGCAAAGCCCTCGATGTGACCGCCTTCGGCGTCAACGCGCTCGTGCGCCCGCCCGGCTATGAGACGAAATGGCATTACCACGACCTGCAGGAGGAGCTGTACTTCGTCCACCGCGGCTCGATCGAGATGCAGTTCGGCGACGGCAGCACGCACCTGCTCGGCGAGGGTTGCTTCGCCCGCGTCGACGCGGCGACGGTGCGCAAAATTCGCATTCTCGGGCCCGGCGACACCGTCTACGTGTGCGCGGGTGGCAAGGATGGCTACATCGGCCACGACGGCCGTACGCCCGAGGGCTCCTAGCGCGTCGTGGACCTGGAGCTCTCCGGCAAGGTCTTCCTGATCACGGGCGGCTCGAGCGGGCTCGGGCTGGCGCTTGCGCACCGTCTGGTACAGGAGGGGGCCCGCGGCGTTGCGCTGATGGCCCGCGACGGCGCGCGCCTGGCCGACGCGGCAAGCGGCCTGCGCGAGGCCGGCGGCGACGTCTGCGAGCATGCCGGCGACGTCAGGCGCGCCGAGGATCTCGCCCGTTTCGTAGAGGCCGCGCTCGAGCGCTGGGGTCGCATCGACGGCCTTGCTAACAACGCGGGCGAGCTGTCCGCGGGGGCGTTTGCCGAACACGACGACAGCGTTTGGGAGCAGGACCTGGCGCTGAAGCTGATGGGCGCCGTGCGGCTCACGCGCCTGTGCCTGCCCGCCTTGCGCGAGAGCCGCGGTGCGGTGCTCAACACGCTGGCGATCTCAGGCAAGGCGCCCGATGCGCTGTCCACGCCGACGTCGGTCTCGCGCGCGGCGGGACTTGCCTTGACCAAGGCGCTCTCGCGCGAGCTGGCGCCCGAGGGCATTCGCGTCAACGCGGTGCTGATCGGCGTGATCGAAAGCGGGCAGCTGCGCCGCTACGCGGCCGAGGCCGGGATCACGCCTGAGGCCTACTACGAGCGCATGGTCACGACCAGCGGCATACCGATGCGGCGTGTGGGCCGCCCCGAGGAGTTTGCCGACCTGGGCTCGTTCCTGCTCTCGCCGCGCGCATCCTATGTCAGCGGGGCGGCCGTGAATCTCGATGGCGGGCTCTGTCCGGTTGCGTAGGCCGGGCTTTGCGATGAGCGCAACCCGCCTACTGCGCCGCCGGCTGCCGGCCGCGCTGCTCGGGCTCGTCCTGCTCGCTGCGGGCGCGAGCGTGGGCGCCTGCGCGGGTTCACAGCGCCACGACGCAGCGAAACCGGGCGGCGCGGCGCAGGTCTCCTCCGCCGAAGAACCGCTGCCGACGGCGACCACGACCAGCGTGATCCCACCGGGGCAGCACGTCAGAGGTGACGGTGATGCCGACAACCCCGCCGACATCGACGGCAACGGCGATAGCGATGCTCCGCGCGTCGGTGGCCCCGACGGCGACACCGACACCCCGACGCTCCAGAGCCACCGCTTCCCCGATAGCGACGACGGTCCCGCCTTCGCCTACGGCCATCGCCCCGGTGCTGCCACCGTCCGCGTGATCACGAACATCGTCAAGCGCTACTACACGGCTGCTTCCGCAGGCGATGGCGCCGTCGCCTGTGCCCTGCTGCCGAGCAGCCTTGCCCGCTCGATCCCCGATAGCTACGGCGGGCCCCAGGAGCCCGCCTATCAACGCGGGGGCAAGACCTGTCAGGCGACGCTCGCCAAGTTCTTCGCTCACTACCACAAGGAACTAGCGGCGCCGATCAAGCTGTTCGCGGTGCGCGTCGAAGGCGAAACCGCGCGCGCGATCTTCAGCTCGCGCACGATGCCGGCGAGCGGCGTTTTCCTGGCGCGCGAAGGCCACGCGTGGAAGATCGTAGAAGTGCTCGGCCGGCCGCTACCCTGAGCGCGGCCCGGGGTTATGTCAGCAGGTCGTCGAAGAGCGAGTCGATCTTCCACCCATCGCCTTCACGCGACAACGATCTCGCTTTCAGGCGCGTTTCTGAAGCCGAGCTCGCGGCGCTGGCCGCGAACGGAAACCTGTGTACCCCGAAGAAGACGGTCCTCGTCAAGCACAAGGTGAGGGTCACGGTCAAGGGCCACACGAAGACCGTCACGCGCAAGGTACGCGAGACGCTGCCGTCGTCGCTACAGATGCCCACCGCTTTCACCGCGCAGAACGGCGCCACCATCCACGAGAACACGCCGATAAGCGTCACCGGATGCGCGAGCACAAAGAAAGCCAAGAAGAAGACGCACAAGGCAAAATAGCCTCTCCGTGCAAGTCCGGCATCAGTCGCGGCGACGTGCCCTTACCGCGATAACATCAGCCCATATATTTGAATAGGAAACACGTGTAGACTTCGCCGAGGCTCTCTGCGAGGATATTTCTGTGGCTGTAGTACGGGCAGTGCTGCACAGTAGCTGCAAGTTATAGGACGTGCGGTTTTTATGGGCGGACATGGTGCTCTCTGAGCTTGTGTGGGTGCTTCTGGCCGGCCGACTCAAGCCTCGGTAGAGGCTCGGCTGGACCTCGAGGGAAAGGCAGGAAGGAAATGAGAAAGATTCAATTGTTGGGGGTCGCGTTGCTTGCGTTGTTCGTGTTTGCTGCGTTCACCGCGGTGTCGGCGTCGGCTGCCAATGTTTACTTATTAGCGGAATGGTTAGTCGGTGGTTCTGCGGTGACCACGGAATTATTAGTTGAAATGTCGGGAGAACTGTTAATGGAAGACACCACAGGCGCCCTTGGAGCCCCTGTCATGGTGTTATGTAGCTGGGTCCTTGATGGTTGGATGGGCCCGAACTCCTTAGGGCCCCTAACAGAATGAGTTTTGGAGTTGTTGGTGGCAGATGAGTGCGCAACCGATGGTGAGGAAGGCTTCGTGGATGTCGGCGCGCCTGTCGTAGCGGCGCTCGAGGCGGCGGTGTTGGTGCAGCCAGGAGAT
>DATAXK010000004.1:0-204568 GCA_036266805.1 Solirubrobacteraceae bacterium | reverse complement strand
GGATACCGATACCGACGCTCAACACACGGCAACAACGGCTCGATACGAGCCCACAACCCATCACTGACCAAAGGTTTCGCCATAAACACCGTCTACGACAACAGCATCCCAAAACCTCTTTCTGTTAGACGCTCTAAGTAGAGCCAAGTCGGAGTACAAGAAAGACAACGCAAATTTTCTTGCAGTAGAGAAAGGTCTATCGGAAATAAATAAAGGCATAAAAGAAACTTATGTACCTATCGAACAGATCATTAACGGTGGTAGGGCCATAATCTATGAAGTAATGAACTTTGCTGGGGAGTCAGGGGCATAGTGATCATCGTGAGCGGGAAAAGCCCGTCTCCCCGTCGTCCCATCCATGCGCGGGGTATTCGTTGGTCCTACGCGACGATGCCGCGATGGACCTGTAGAGTGATCGCAGTGCTTGCTGCGGTGCTGCTTGTATTCGTTTTGCTCGTTGTAGAGCGCGTTTTTGTCAATCGATTCGAGGTATCGGCACATCGCCACGAGCCTATTTTGTCATTCCTGACGAGCCTTATTGTTCTTGCGGTAGTAGCGTGGCGGTTGGTTCACGTCACTGTTAAAGCCTGGCGATTTGGTTGGTCTCGTGCTCCAACGAGGGCAAATAGAAAGCTTTCTGAGAGTTAGTCGGTTTCCCCATCTTGATCATCTCGCGCAAAAGATCCTCAGAACACATACTTATGTCTGCCTTTATATTGAGTGCATGTGGGCTAATAGGTCTGCTCTTCTTGGTGTTTCTGGAGCCTGCGGGAGCTCGGGGAGTCGTAAGTATTCCCATTCACGGGCCCCTCTCCAAAAGGCCTACGGTCAAGCACCATATGGGGCCACCGCCGGCGAGACTTGTGACCAGGGACCTCATAAGAGGTGTCGGTCCGCGTGCAACTAACGGAGAGGTATTGACGGTCGACTACGTCGGCGCTTTTTATAGAAACGGCAAAATGTTCGACAGTTCCTGGAGTCGTCATGAACCTTTTGTATTCCCGCTGGGTCGAGGTGAGGTTATCGAAGGCTGGGAACGGGGACTCATCGGCATGCGGGTGGGAGGACGTCGAGAACTGGTTGTCCCTGCTAGTCTCGCCTATGGCAAAAAAGGTAGTCCTCCTACCATACCTCCCAACTCGACATTGGTCTTTGTCGTCGACCTTCTGGCCAGTTCAATACATTAACCTGGAATAGTAAATGTCGTGGCAACCTTCAAATGTAGCGCTGTGATGGCCGACGTTGTTCCGCAACCACAGTGTGGTATCAGAATCGGGTTATATTACAAGGGGAATGTGGCCTCCGCCAAGCAAACACAGCAGTCTCCTGCCAGGTTGGTATTTCTCAGGGGTGGGCAGAAGTGACTTGGGTAGCCCCACCAGGATATCTCCAAGCGATAGAAAGAGAATACTATGGAGCAAAGCCGTCATTATAAAATGTTTATTCGTCTATGTCTAGGCACCGATCACCAATTTCATATAGTGACTGGATCCAAGGGTAACTTACATCTGGGTCCATCCTCGTCTATCCCGGCTGCGCCAGACTCGATGCCTGGCCAGTTGGTCCAGACGATTCGCTTACAGCCGATGCGGACAAGATAAATGAGGTTGCAGAGGGCCTATCTTGACGTGCTCGCATCTCGCTATAGGACAAGGAGACTGATGTGTTAAAGGTCGCAATATCGGCAGATAGTGCTTGCGCTTGGCTTCGCGGCCACGTCGTTATATTCTTGCTGGCATCGCTCCCTCTCCTGTGGTGCGTATGTCTACCCGCGGTGTCAAGCGCCGCGTCGGCGCCTACTGTCGAAAGCGAGTCGGTGTCCGGCTTGACCGAACACGGCGCGACGCTCGAAGCTCGGATCAATCCGGGAGGATTCGAAACCACGTATGCGTTTTGGGTGGGGCACGATGTGTGCAGCCCGGAAGTTGTTGGGTATGAAAAACAATGCCATGTCGAAGTTATGGGTCCGCTGGGTGAGGGCTACATGGCGGGCGACGCGAGACAGTTGGTGAGTGCAGCTGTGACGGGACTGGAAGCGAACGAACTGTATGTCTACGTGGTGGCTGCCGTGAACTCCATCGGTCACGTGGTAGCGGAGGAACAGCAGTTCAGGACCTTGGCTGTTGGGGGTTTACAAAGTGGACCACCGCCAATACCGGAAAACAAAGCGACCCCGTACGAACCCACAACTGAACCAGGGGTCGCATTGGCAGCCGCCAGCTCAGCCGCACAGATAGAGCGAGAGTATGAAGAACAAAGGGCGAATGAAGAGCGAAAGGCGAAGCAGGCAGAAGAAGAACAGGAAGCGGCCAACCGGCGGGCCAATCAACTGCCGCCTCCGCTGCCGATACCCGCGGAAACGATTCCCCCGGACGCGGGCGAAGTCTCGCTTGTGGGCTCCAAGATTGCGGTTCGGCGCGACGGTGTTGCGCTCGTCAAGCTCGGTTGTAAGGCCGGCGAAGGCTGCATCGGCACGCTCACGCTCACCGTCGCGAGCAACAGCGGAGCACATGGTCGGAGTCGCAAGGTCACGATCGCAACCCGCCAGTTCTCGATCCGGCACGGCGCATCGACAACGGTGAAGCTCGTGTTGAATAGGACCGGTCGTGCGCTGCTGGACGCCGACCACGGACGCCTCAGCGCTCGCATGGTTGTCGTTCAACCCGAACTTGGCCCGGAGTGGACCAGGACCAAAGATGTGCGGCTGGAGGGCACCTAGGCACTTGCACGGTCGTAATAACGAAGATCGTGAACGAGCAATAGACGCATGCCGAGTATTGTCAACGAGTGAAGCAGGGAGGCGGCGCAGTGATACCGACGGGACGGACGACCGGCGCATCGCGATTGGTTAGGGCGAGAGTTCATGTGCGGGCAGTCCGGGCGCTGGTCGTGCTCGCGATAGCCGGCGCGGGATTGGCGCTCGCGCCGGTGGCAGACGCGAGCTCGTCGCTGACGTGGAGCGGGCAATCCACGGTCACCGAAGACTGGAGCGCCCCGGCAAACTGGGAAGGCGGATCGGCGCCGCTGGCCGGAGAAGACATCGGAACGCTCTCGTTCCCCGAGCTCACCAGTACCGTTTGCCTGGACGAACCAGCCACGCACCGGTGTTACGTCAGTTATAACGATGTCAGTGGGCTGACTGCCGAATCGGTGCAGATCGACGACGGAGATGAATACCTGATCGGTGGTGAAGAACTTTCGATCGGCAGTATGGGTCTGAGCGCTTCGCCGGCGGTGAGCAGCACAGGCGGAGCAGTGGACTTCATCGAAGCGCCGCTTCGCCTAAGCGCCTCGCAGAAGTGGAGCATCGTCGGCCGCAGTGGCGGCGAACTCGGTGAAAACGGTCTGCTGCTGGCGGGCGCGCTCAATGGTTCAGGCAGCGCGTTGACGATCGAACTGGACGACGGTCCGTTGTTTGTTATGGCGGGAAACGACGCTGAGGTGGGCCCTGTGACGATCGATGGAGCAAACACGGACGATATTGTCGCGAATGGGATCGTTTCGTTCGACGGCGGGGACCTCGATTCCTCCGATGAAGAGCCGGTCGATCTGAACCATGTCTTCTTCTATGGCGCCGGAGCGGTCGGCCATCTGAACAGCAATAGTGCCGACATCGCTGTGGCCAGTGGCGAAAGTAGGGGGGAGGGAACGCTGACCGCCGCAAGCGCTACCTTTGACTCAGCCAGCTTGGTCGACTTCGAGATTACCGGCTCGGGCTCGAGTGCTGGAACGGACTACTCACATCTGGTTTCCTCCGGCGCGATCAACCTCGGTCGATCCTTGGTCGGCATGGTTGTGACGCCTCCCGCTAAAGGCAAGTCGTGCCCGTCCCTTTCCGTTGGGCAGGAATTTACGTTTGTCTCGAGCACCAAAGGAATAGAAGGCGAATTTGGCAATGCTCCCGAAAGCCACGAAATACCGATCCAGTACGCAAAAGCGTGCGAAGACCGCTCCCAGACGATTCAGATCGAGTATCACGAGAGCGGTGGCGTCCAGACAGTGACGGGTATCGTGGAAGCCGCCAAGAAGAAGCATGAAGAAGAGGCGGCTGCTGAAAAGAAGAAGCATGAAGAAGAAGCGGCTGCTGAAAAGAAGAAGCACGAAGAAGAAGCGACAGCCGAAAAGAAGAAGCACGAAGAAGAAATCCAAAAAGCGGAAGCTGAAAAAAAGACCAAAGAAGAAGTAGAAGCGCTCAAAAAGAAGTTCGAAGAAGAAGAAGAAGCGGCAGCTAAGAAGAAACACGAAGAAGAACTCGTGGCCGCTTCAGCTAAACGTCACCAGGAAGAAGAAGCGACCGCAGCCGCGAACAGGCACGACGAAGAAGAAGCCGCCGCGACGAAGAAGCGAGAAGAAGAAGCGGCAAACAAGGACAAATCAAAGCCGCTGACCCGTGCCCAGAAGCTGGCGAAGGCTCTGAAGCAGTGCAAGAAGGAGCCGAAGAAAAAGAGGGCCGGTTGTATCGTCAAGGCAAAGAAGCTCTACGGCGCAAAGCCCAAGGACGAGGGGAGAGCTCGGCGTCAGTTCACCTGAGGCGCCGGGCCGGGCACCGCGCAGGCAATTGGGCGCGGCGGGGCCAGGCTCCAGTGCATAGCCTGCAGCAGGTATCCAAATGAGGTCGGGTGCCGTGGGGCGATCGTGTGTAGCAGCGCTATGACGCTCGCGCCACCGCGCTCGTAGCGCTCCTCGCCCGTCAGCTGGGCGAGACGCAGCAATCCCATCGCGGCACTCGACCCGCCGGCCGGTATCGGCGAGTCCTCGAGCTCCTTGCGCCTGGCGATCAACTGTTCGCTGTCGGCGGCGGTCGAGAAGAAGCCGCCGTGCTCGGCGTCTGAGAAGCGCGCGATCAGCTGGTCGGCAAGCATCGTGGCCTCGGTCAGCCAACGTTCGTCGCAGGTTGCTTCGAAGAGGGCAATCAGTGCCTCCAGCAGAAAGGCGTAGTCCTCCAGGTAGGCGCCGATCTTCGCTTTGCCGTCGTTGTAGGAGCGCAGTAGGCGTCCCTGCTCGTCGCGCAGGTCACGCAGCACGAACTCGGCACATGCCACGGCCTCATCCACGAACACGTCCCCTGCCTCGGCCAGCGCCGCGATCATGAGCGCGTTCCAGCTGGTCAGACGCTTGTTATCGAGGCCTGGCCTGGTGCGGTGCTCTCGCACCTGGAGCAAGCGCACGCGGATCCGCTTGCACACTGCCTCATCCGGGCGAGGGCCGCGGTCCTCGAGCACGTTCAAACCGGGCTTGGGATGGTGGGGATCCACGAAGTTGCCCTGCTCGGTGACGCCAAGCCAGCGGATCGCAACATCCGCGTCTTCGCCCAGCGCATCCTTCAGCTCTGCGGTCGTCCACACGTAGAAGCTCCCCTCGACACCGCCGGAATCGGCGTCGAGCGCACTGTAAAAGCCTCCCTCAGGCCCTCGCATCTCACGCAGCGCCCATTCCAGCGTGTCGTGGCACACTCCCAGGAGGGCCTGGTCCCCCGACAGCTGAAAGCCGTGTAGGTAGGCGCGTGCAAGCAAGGCGTTGTCGTAGAGCATCTTCTCGAAGTGCGGCACCGTCCAGGTCTGATCGACCGCATAGCGGTGGAAGCCGCCACCCACCTGGTCATGGATGCCACCGCCGGCCATGCTGCGCAAGCTGTACAGCGACATCTCACGCTCTCGCCGTGCCATCAGGAACTCCAGAACCGAGGCTTGCGGGAACTTCGGCGCCCCGCCGAAGCCACCGTTCACCGTGTCGAACGATGCTCTCAGCGTCTGCACGGCGGCGTCGAGCAGGCTCTCCTGGAATGGCTCCTCGACGGCCCGCAGCAAGGCGCCGCCGGCGAGCCGCTCACGTAGCTGCTCGCTGCTTGCCCTGATCTCCGCTCCACGCTCTGCCCATGCCTCGGACACAGCCAACAGCACCTGCGTGAAGGACGGCATCCCCGGACGTTCCCGCGGCGGAAAGTATGTGCCGCCGTAGAACGGCAAGCCCTCAGGGGTCAGGAAGACATTCAGCGGCCAGCCGCCGTGGCCGGTCATGCCCTGCACCGCCTCCATGTACAGGGCGTCGACGTCAGGGCGCTCCTCGCGATCGACCTTCACACACACGAAGCTCTCGTTCATCAGTTGCGCGGTCTGCTCGTCCTCGAAGGACTCGCGCTCCATCACATGGCACCAGTGACAGGAGGAGTAGCCGATCGAGACGAGCAGCGGCACGTCACGCTCCTGTGCCAGTCCGAGCGCGCTTGGTCCCCAAGGCCGCCAGTCGACGGGGTTGTTCGCGTGTTGGCGCAGGTAGGGGGAGCTCTCGGCGGCGAGTGCGTTGGGCATTGCCTCCAGCCTAGTCGCGGTGGTTTGACAGGCGTGTGCCCAGAGCAAGTTTGAGCAAGTGCTCGACTCTAACCCAGAGTTCTCAACGAGCCTGCGCGAGAGACGGCACTGGAAAGCTCAGGCGCATCGCCGGCCAGCTGGCCGGCGTGCGGTCGGCCTGTGTCGCGCGGGCGAGCTTGACTTTGGCTAGGTCAACGTAGAAGCGACGGCCGCCAAGCGTCCCGCTGACGTGTGCGCTTGCGCCGATGCGGATTGTTCCACGGGCAGCCTGCGAGCCTTCGATGCGCAGGTTGGCTGCCTGCAGATGGCCGTCCTTGACCGGGAAGCTGCCGCTCAGCTGCACGCCGTTGACAAATGACAGTCCGTGCAACTGAAGCGCTGAGGGCGTGATCCGTGCAAAGCCGCCATGCAGGCCGCCGAAACTCGACCCGCTTGGCAGTTCCTCGTCGGCTTGAAGGGTGGCTCCGATCACCTGTCGTTCGAGGTCGACGATCGTGTCCAACGCCACCGCGAGCGTGCTGCCGGCACGGCCGGGAACTCCGCCCACGGATTTCACGAACGCGAGCTTCGTCGGAGTGATCGGCGTTGGGGGAAACGGATTTTGCGTCGCCGGACATGGCTGTACGGCGCCGCCTGAGAAGAAGGCGGTGACTGCCGCCTGGGAGCAACCGCTGAAATCGGTCCCCAGCACCGAGTGGCCCGTATAAGGCACCACGACCAGTTGTGCTCCGGGGATGCGCGCCGCGATCGCCTGTGCGCCCGACGTGGGCGTCCTCAAGTCCTGGGCGCCGGAGAGGATCAGCGTTGGCACGCTCGGCAGCGGGGCGATGGCCGGGGGCGGCGGGGCCAGGTTTGGCCACTGCGCGCATCCGGGTAGGATGCTGTCGGCCCAGGCGACGCTCGCGTCGAACGGGTAGAAGTCAGATTCGGGCAGGGTGTGCAGTGTGTTCAAGGCTTCGGCCAGCCGGGTGCTCGCCGGCGCCGAGCGCTGCCAGGGGAAGGGCTCCTCTTCGCAGGTGGTGTCCACGAATAGGGCTTCGTCGATGCCGTCGGAGCTGGCCAGCGGCGTACCTCGGTGGTGGCTTGTGTTCGCAGCGGGGGTGGTCTTCGTGTCCTGCTTGCTGGTCGGCCCCGCCGCGACAGCGCTCTGCTTGCGGTTGGCGCTCGCCGATGGGTTACCTGGCAGGTTCGGGATCAACCCCTCCGAGAGCAGGTTCAAGCGCAGCAGCGGAGCTGGATCGCCGTGCAGCGCCGACTGCACCGAGGCCGGCAGCAGCGCCCGCAGGGCTGGGTTCAAGTCGCCGGCTCCGATCAGGTTGAGTAGGTCCACGTTGGACATGCTCGCGCGGTGGCGGTGGCCGGAGCCGTCGTATATGTAGCCGTTCAGTGCATGCTTCTGAAGGGTCGCGGCCAGGCGTGCGACGTCGCCGAGCGGGTTCGCGGTGATGCCGGCGCAAGCGTGCGCCGAGCAGAGCTCTTCGAACACCGGCTTCATGGCCTGGAGCATCGCCACCGAGAAGGGGTCGTCTCGTTCCGGCGGCACGACCGAGTCGAGCACCAGCGCTTCGACGTTCTGGGGGTAGCGTTCGGCGTACTCGAGCGCCACCTTCGTGCCGTAGGAGACGCCGAACAGCACGAGCTTCTGGTAGCCGGCGGCTTGACGGATGGCCTCGATGTCGGCCACCGATTCCTGGGTCGTATAGGAACCGCGCGTGGCACCGATCTGCTGTGCGCACCGTTCAAAGGCCTGCCCGATCGCGCCGAAGACTTCGGCTGAGCTTTCCAGTGCCGCGCAGGTCAGCGGGCCTGAGCTGCCCGTGCCGCGCTGGTCGAACACGAGCAGGTCGCGCGAGCCGAGCGCGGGTGCCATCTCCTTGGCCATCCCCTCCGCCAGCGGCAGCGCCGCTTGGCCTGGGCCACCGGCCAGTCCGATGACGGCGGAACCGGTCGGCACGGCACTGGCTTGCAGGCGCTCGATGTTCAGGCCGACCGTGCCGGGCGCGGCTCCGTTGCGCGCGAGCGGTACGGTCAGCGTTGCGCACGTGAACCCGGTCGGCGTCGAGGTCGAGCACGGCGCGAACGTCAACGCCTGTGCCTGCGTGGCGGGAACCGCGGCGATGACGATGGAGAGCAGCGGCGCGCCGAGCACCAGTGTCAGGATCCGCCGCAGCACAGCGACAGACGTTAGCGGCAGATCCGTAAGCGTCCGTAAATGGGAGCGACGCTGCACGATCATGACCCGACCAGCCGGTCAAGGGCGTTGGTCCACCTCGGCCGCTCGGGCATGGCCCTGTCTTGACTGGGGCTTCAGCCGAGCATGTAGCGCAAGAGCGCCGCGGTACCGGCGGAGCGCAGCGCTGCGAAATGCCCGGGT
The DNA here is from genome assembly GCA_036266805.1 of Solirubrobacteraceae bacterium. Classification (GTDB taxonomy): domain Bacteria; phylum Actinomycetota; class Thermoleophilia; order Solirubrobacterales; family Solirubrobacteraceae; genus Palsa-744. The sequence continues at coordinate 195,886 of DATAXK010000004.1, read as the reverse complement.
GTTGCCACCAGGTCGGCCAAGCGCGACTCGACAGTGAGCATCGAGGCGCCGTGCTCGACTTCGGCTGCTCCCGTGGCCGTGAGATGGACGTGCTTTCCGGCGAGCATGCCGGTGAGCGCTCCGTGTGCGACCGTGAGCGTTCCGCGCGCGGCCGCCGAGCCGCCGATGCTCAGCTTGGCTATGCCGGAGGAGACCTTGCCGGACACGGTGACGCCGGGCACATAGGAATAGCCCTGCAGCAACTGCGTGGTGCCCGAGATCCCGCACCAGCCCCCAAGCAGCCCGCCGGCACGCGCCGAGGCGCCCTGGAGCGATTCGGCGCCGGCCTGCGCGAGCAGTGTCAGCAGCAGCTGGCGATCGCAGTCGGCAAGCGTCAATACGGCCGCATCGAGCGTCAGCCCTGCCTTGCCGTGACCATCCCGCGCGCGGGGGACGGCGCTCAAGTTGCGCGGTGGCAGCGGAGTGGGCAGAGCCAACGCCGGCGGTGTCCGATCTTTGCACTGCTGGACCGGCTTGCCCTCGAACAGTGCTTGCAGGGCGTTGTGGGCACAGGGGGTGGGGTCGGCGCCGAGCACCGAGTGGCCCGTGTTGGGCACGACCAGCAGCTGTGCGTCGGGTATCTGCGCCGCCACCTCACGCGCGTTCGCGGTGGGAGTGCGCAGATCGTCGGCGCCGCTAAGGATCAAGGTCGGCACATTCGGGAACGGCGCTTCGTCGACTTCTGGTCCGGAGGAGGCAAAAGGCCACGAGGCGCAGGGGACCACGTCACTCAATGCGAGCGCGTTGGCCGGCGTGAACGGCGCGAATGCGTTTGCCGACTGCGTGCGCAGGGCGGAGAGGGCTTCGCGCAGGCGCGCCTTCGGGCTCGACGAACGATTCCATGGGAATATGCTCTCTTCGCAGATCGTCGAGTAGTACAGCGGCGTGTCAAATCCCTCGCTCAGGCTTTCTTCGCCTTCGCCTTCTTCGCCGCTGTCCGCGCGCGCGAGCAGTCGCGCGAGGGCGGCCGTGTCGCCATCCACCGCCGAGCGAACGGCAGCTGGGAATTCCGCGCGCAGGATTGGATTGAAGTCGCCCTCCATCAAGATCCCGAGCAAGTCGTTTGCGTAGATGCGCACTGGTTCGGTGTGGCCCTGGCCATTGATGAAGCGAGCACTCAGCGAGCCGCCACCCATTCGCTTCACGAGCCGCGCGAGATCGGCCACCGGTTCGGGGGTGATGTGGGTACATGCCCCCGCCGAGCACAGTTGGCGCAGGACGCGACTGACGGCAGTGAACGTCGGTTCCTCGAATGCGTCTCGGCCGGAGGTCGGTACGACAGAGTCGAGCACAAGCGCTTCGACGTGACTTGGGTACTCCTGGGCGTAGCGCTCGGCGACCTTCGTGCCGTAGCTCGTCCCGTACAGCACGAGCTTTTCATAGCCGCCGGCCTGGCGGATGGCCTCGATGTCGGCGACCGTGTCTGCGGTCGTGTACAGACCGCGTGTCTGTCCAATCTGCCCCGCACAGATTGACACCGCGAGCGGCGTGATCCCTCCTTTGAGATGTTCGAAAGCCGCGCAGGAAAGCGGGTGGGAGAGTCCCGTGCCACGCTGGTCGAACACGATCAAGTCGCGCGTCGAGACGATCGGACCGAGGATTTGAGCGAAGTCGCTCGTGAATGGGATCGCCGATTGGCCGGGTCCGCCGGCGAGCGCGATCACGGCGGTCTTGGCGTTACCCACCGGGGAGAGGTGCCGGCGCATCGCCAACGTGACCGTCCCCGGGATCGCTCCGCTCGGGTCGACCGGTACCGTCAGGTGACCGCAAGCAACTTCGTTTGTGCCTGCACAGGGCTTCCATTCGATCTGGGCCTGTGCGACGGTGGACCACAGCGCCACGCACGTAATCGTCACCAGGAATACGCTCGCAAATATCCCGGCTGCTCGTCGCACAGTCGGAATCTAGCGCACCATCAGCGGGGCTTGCGCCGACACCCGTCAGCGTCCAATGACTATGAGTACACGCCTTGTCGACGGCGCCGTATCGTGACGTACGGGACGATAGGCTCGTGTGCGAATGAGCAAAGATCGCGAAACAATCGACACACCGGGCGCCCCTGCCGCGATCGGGCCATACTCGCACGCGGTGCGTGCCGGCTCGCTGCTGTTCTGCTCGGGACAGATCCCGCTCGACCCGGCAAGCGGCGAGCTGGTCGGCGAGACAGCGCCTGAACAGGCGCGGCAGTGCCTGGAGAATCTGACGGCCGTCTGCGAGGCGGCGGGTGCGTCGCTCGCGGACGCGGTACGCCTCACGGTCTATATGACCGACCTCTCGGCCTTTGCCGAGGTGGGGGAGGTCTACGCGACGTTCTTCCCAGACGCGCCGCCGGCACGAGTGGCCGTCGGCGTGGCGGCCTTGCCACGAGGCGCCCAGGTAGAGATAGACGCCATAGTCGCCATCCCTCAATCAATTTAGGGAAGACATCGCCGCATGCGGCGATGTCCCGAGTCGCACATGTGCGACTCGGCCGGTCGGTGCATGCACCGACCGGAACAGCATTATTTGCGGCGCAACTCCGCCCGCTTGACCTTGCCGCTCGCCGTCTTGGGCAGCTCGTCCATGAACTCCACGATCCGCGGGTACTTGTATGGCGCCGTCTCGCACTTGACGTGCTCCTGCAGCTCGCGCGCCAAAGCATCTGAGGACTCGTAGCCCTCGCGCAACACGACCACTGCGCGCACCACCGCTCCACGCTCCTCGTCCGGAGCTGCCACGGCGGCAGCCTCGGCGACAGCTGGATGGGCGACAAGTGCCGACTCGACCTCGAAGGGACCGATGCGATACCCGGCCGAGATGATCACGTCATCCGCACGGCCTTCGAAATGCAGATACCCGTCGTCGTCTTCGCGGACTCGATCCCCCGTGTGCCAGCTGTCGCCGGCACGGCGATCCTGGACCGTCCAACTCCCGTCCGGATCGTGCCGCACATCCTCTCCGAGATAGCCAAGGAAGAACGTCGGCACGCTGCGAGGATCGGCCACGAGCTCGCCGTCGATCACACTCAAGTGCGTGCCAGGCAGTGCCTGCCCCATCGAGCCGGCACGGGCACGCACGCCAATCCCCATACCCGTCATCTGCCCTGTCTCGGTCTGGCCGTAACCATCGCGAATGTCCAGTCCCGTGGCGTCCCGCCAGACCTTCAATACCTCCGGGTTGAGCGCCTCGCCGGCCGCGACCATCCCCTTCAGGCTCGGCAAAGCACGCAGCTCCGCGCGCTTGGCGATCACGCGGTACTCGGTGGGAGCCATGCAGAGCACGCTCACCTGCTCTCGCTCGATTATCTCGAGACGCTCGTGTGGATCGAAGCGCGCGTCGTGCAGCAGGGCGGGTGCCCCCATCAGCCAGGGTGCCATGAACACGTTGCGAGCCGACTTGCTCCAGCCGCTGGCAGCCGTGCACCAAACCAGCTCGCCCCGTTTTGCGCCGAGCCAGTGCTCGGCTTGCACGCCCTGTCCGTACAGGTAGCGCTGACCGTGGACGACGGCCTTCGGTTCGCCAGCCGTGCCGCTTGTGAACGTGATCAGAGCCGGGTCTGTGTCGGTGAGCTCGGCGTGGGGTGGCGGTGTCTCGAAAAAGGACGATGCCCCCTGCGCGCGCGGGGGGAGTCCAGTTTTCGAAGGACCAGTACCGGATGCTGTGTCCTCGGCAAGCTCGGTGTCGGGGAGTGCCCCGGAATGCGATGCCCCCCGTGCGCGCGGGGGCATCGCCGTTTGCGAAGCATCCCCACTGTGTGTCTCCTCGCCTCCGACCCACAGCACGGGGCAGTCGGGCGTAGCGGCTTCGATCTGTTCACGGTTGCGCTCGTCGGCCACGATCAGCGACGGACGGGCCACGCTCAGGCGCAAGCGCAGGTCCTTGGCACGCAGCTGCTCGGTGCAAGGCAGCACAACAGCACCGATGCGAAAGCACGCCATCATCGCGAACACCCACTCGGGCCGGTTGCCGATCAGCGTCATCACAACGTCTCCACGTCCCAGCCCATATCGCACAAAGGCACCTGCCATCGTCGCACTGCGCCACTCGACATCGCCGAAGCTCCACTCGCGCCGGGCGCCGTCGCGCGCCAACTCCACCAGCGCGAGCCGGTCCGGCGGCTGGGCTTGCAAGAGGTCGAATGCGAAGTTCACGCGCTCGCAGTCTGCCAGGCCGCGGCGATTGGACGGTGCGCGAGCCAGTTTGTCTCGCCACGCCCAGGTATCCTGCAAGGACGCCCCGATTCCCGACCTTGGAGCCGCACGAATGGCCGTAGCCTCAGCCCCCTTTACCGAGAAGACCGACGAGCAGAAGGCGATCACCGAGATGGTGCATCAGTTCGCCGACGAGCAGATCCTGCCGAACGCCGAGCACTACGACCACGAGGATCTGTTCCCCGAGCCGATCGTCGAGCAGATGAAGGAGCTCGGCCTGTTTGGGGTCACGATCCCCGAGGAGTACGGCGGCATGGGTCTGGACCTCACGACCTACGCGATGATCGTCGAGGAGCTCTCGCGCGGCTGGATCTCGATCTCGGGTGTGATCAACACTCATTTCATCGGCTCCTACCTGCTGATGAAGTTTGGCTCCGAGGAGCAGAAGCAGAAGTATCTGCCGCGCATGGCCACGGGCGAGATTCGCGCCGCCTTCTCTTTGTCCGAGCCCGAGCTGGGCTCCGACGTGCAGGCGATCAAGACCGCCGCCAAGAAGGGCGAGGACGGCAAGTACGAGATCAACGGCCAGAAGATGTGGGTCACCAACGGCCTGAGGTCCGATCTCGTGTTCGTGCTCGTCAAGACCGACCCAGACGCCCAGCCACGTCACAAGGGCTTCACCTGCTTCATCGCCGAGAAGCAGGGGGGAGTCTCCGAGAACACGGGCGATTACGCCGGCCTGATCGTGCCGGAGAAGCTCAAAAAGATGGGCTACAAGGGCGTCGAGTCCACAGAGCTCGTGTTCGACGGCTATCGCTGCCCGGCCGAGAACATCCTCGGCGGCGAGGACGTCGGTCTCAACAAGGGCTTTGCGCAGATGATGGACGCGCTGGAGGTCGGTCGCGTCAATGTCGCCGCCCGCGGCGTCGGCATTGCCCAGCGCGCGCTCGAGCTCGGCCTGCGCTACTCACAAGAGCGCAAGACCTTCGGCAAGCCGATCGCCGAGCACCAGGCGATTCAGTTCAAGCTCGCCGACATGGCTACCCAGGTCGACGCTGCCAGGCTGCTCACGCTGCGCGCGGCGCGCCTGAAGGACGCCGGCGAGCGCTCGGACCTGGAGGCCGGCATGGCCAAGCTTTTCGCCTCCGAGGCCGGCCGCTTCTGCGTGGAGGAGTCCTTCCGCATCCACGGCGGCTACGGCTACTCCAAGGAGTACGAGATCGAGCGTCTCTACCGTGACGCGCCGCTGCTGTTGATCGGAGAGGGTACGTCTGAGATCCAGCGCATGGTGATCGGCAAGAAGCTTCTGCAAAGACACAAGATTTGAGCCCTGTGTCACCCACACGGGATTCGGAGGGAGGCGGCTGATGAGCGGCGACGCGAAGACCCTGATCGGGACGGCAGCACGACGCTTCGTCGAGGAAGTGCCGGCGCTTGCGCCGATGAAGCTCGTCGTCGGAGTTGAGTTGCACGGCCGCGGCGACGTTCAGCACTTCCGCCTGCAGATGCCCGAGGCACAGGTGACCAAGGGTCCCGCCGACGACGCGCGCATCAACGTCGAAATGCGCCGCGAGTTCTTCAACATCATGGCCACCGAGGGCAAGGTCCCCGACTGGATCGAGGCCTTCACCTACGGCAAGGCCAAGGCGACCGGACCGACGCAGTTCCTGAAGCTGATCTCGACCGTGGTCGACAAGCACCAGGAACGCGAACGGCTCAAGAGCGCCCGCAAGCATTCCTGAGAAGCAAGAACGACGCGTCCGCTCGACGCAGGCGTCTAGTGGTAGGCGAGAATCTGCTGCGCCAGGAAGGCCAGCGAGGCAAGCATGAAGACGCACATCACAATCAGTGAGAAGTTTTCGCTCACGGTCCACATACCATACCGCTGACAGGGGTCGTTTGGGCCGGTCCTTGTCGGCTCAGGGCACCTTGTACGGCGCTGAGCTGCCGATCACGGCGCCGTTTGCGTTGAGCGCCTGGCTCTCCACATACGTCGCGCTGCTCGTCAGCGTCGCGTCCGTTTGAAAGCCGCTCTTGGGCACGGTCGCAAGCGCTGTCAGCGAGCTTGGCGAGTTGCCGGCGAGCAGCTGCCAAGAGGCGACTTCGGTGGCGCCGTTCCAGCTTGTCAGTACCGTGATGCTCGAACCGCTGCGTTTGGCGACGATTGCCGGCGATGTCGTCGGATGCCCGCTCCAAGGGGAGAGGTAGGTGCGGAAATCCTGCACGTTCGGCCCGAGCTCGCCGTCGAGCAGCACCCCGCCGGCCGCGTTGTACTCGGTGAAGTTGGGCAGGTTGCCGTAGCCCATCAGCCAGTTACCTTCGGGGAGTTTGAGCAGGTTGCCCTGTGCAGGCGCGAGCAGTGTCTTTGTCGGGTTCGTGAACGCCTTCACGAGCGACACCGTCTTGTTGGCATAGTCGGGCTTGAGCAGCACGCCGCGCGACTGCTTCTCCTTGGGCGGCGTCGAGCCGTTGTCGAACACTGAGATCAGGCCGCCTGGTTGCCATTCGGCGTCGTGCTGCCAGTAGGTCCTTGCCCCCGGGCCGAGCTTGAAGTTCGAGTGGCCGCCGCCGAGCTGCCAGTTGAAGGTGCCGGTCTTGATGTTCACGTCGTACAGCTCCCACGAGTTGCGCGCGGAGAGCAGAACGTCGTCGGAGGTTCCCGGGTCGATCGAGTTGACGTGGATGTAGTCCCAGGGGTAGCTGTTACTGGGGACGGTGTTGTAGGAGTCGTGCAACGGGATGTGTCCGAGCGCGTGCCACTCCCACATGACCAGCCCGGTCTTGACGTCGATCTCCTGCACGACCGAGTCGGTCAAGATGCCGTTGGACGCGCCGTGCACGGAGCTGAGGTTCATGTGGATCGGGTCGAACGAGTCGATCCAAGCCGTTCCCTGCGGGGTCAGCAGGATCTCGTGCAGGTCGGCCCTGTAGCCGTTGCCCGCTCTCACTTTCGCCACGGGCTGGTAGGAGCTGTTGTAGATCTCGTCTTCGCCCTGGCCAAAGCCGACCTTGAGGATGCGTCCTTGCCACCAGGTGAGCACCGGCTTGCCTTCGTACTGCTGCACCTGGAAGTTGGTCGACTCGTAGCCCGTGGGCAGCGGGTGGAACCAGACAAGCGCGCCGTCCTGTTCTGAGATCATCGGTCCTGGAGCCCCCTCGCCCTGGTAGGGCGCGAGGAACAGGTCGCCGGGCGAAGCCCCAGTCTGGGCGGGTGTTGTCAACTTCACGGTCGAAGGCGTCAGCGTAGGCGCCGAGGCGTAGTGCTGCACGTCGTGCGCATTGCCCGGATTGTCAGGGAACTCTTCCTGGCTCACGGCCGCCTGGTGGGCGATGGTGAACACGGTCGTCACTGGCTTTTCAGGGGTGCCGGAGCCGGCGCCGACCAGAGCGTGAACGGCCACTTGCTCGCCGGCCTGAAACGGCGAGTTGGGTATGAAGCTCATGCCGGTGCCGGTCGAGTAGCGCTCGAGTTTGCCGGAGTGGTTGCCGCTGCGCGAGCCCACGACGCTCACATCGGCCACGGTGGTGCCGGGTTCGCCGAGGAAGCTGATCTGGCTGTCGGGAGACGCGTCCTCGGTGCCGGGCAGCGGCGACACGGCGACCGCGTTGGCCTGGGCCTCGGCCTTGTCGGCCGTCGGCGTCAGCGCGTTGACCGCGGCATGTGAGGAGCTTGCTTCACCGCACGCCGTCAGTCCTGCGCACAGCGTCAGCGCTGCTCCCGTCGTTGCCATTGCCGCGCCTATCCTCATGTTTCCCCCCGCGAAGTGAATGGTCGGGAAGCTCCGATCACCCGGCCCTTGGCACCCAGCGCCTCAACCTCGAAGCTCTTGTAGCTCGCCGGCACCGGGACCGCCGTCTCGAATCCGACCCTCGCGGCGCTTGCCACGGCGGTCAGTTTACCGGGGGCCGCTCCCGCCAGCACCCGCCAGGACACGACTTCGGTTGCGCCGTTCCAGCTTGCGTACACCGTCGTCTTGTCGCCAGCGGCTTGGCGAGCGGCGCCCGCCGGCGCGGTGAGAGGTAGGCCGACCCACGGCTCCAACGTCTCGCGGTAGCTCAGGTCGGGCCCGGGGAAGTTCGCCTCCAGCAGCTGCTGGCCCGAGGGCCCGTACTCCGAGAAGTACGGTTCCGAGCCCCAGCCGACGAATGTGTCGCGGTTTGCCAGCGGTTGCGTGTCGCCCATGTATTCGGTTTCGAACTTGTCTCCGCCGGTGTACTGGGCGAGGAGTGTCGCCGTGCGCGTGCTGTGGTTCAGGTTGAGTACGAGTCCGCGGGAGGCCCCTGTCGCCGGGACCGATGTACCTCCGCCGGTCAACTGGCAACAGTGATCGTCGAACATCGTGATCGTGGAATCGGAATTCCCACCCACCCCGAAGGCAACGTCGTGCTGCCACTGGAAGTCCGCGCCGGGTCCGAACGTGAAGCTTGATTTCTTGCCGCCGAGCGTCCATTCGATTTTGTCTGTGGCGATGTTGACCAGATAGGCGGCCCAGGTGTTGCGCATCGAGACGAGGAAGTCGCCTTTGCCGGTGAGGGCGATGGAGTTGACGTGGTAGGCGTCCCAGGGAAAGCCATTGGTGGGCACGCTGGCGTAGGAATCGTCCAGCGGGATGTGATCGAGCGCGTCCCAGCTGTGCAGCAGCTCGCCGCTCTTGAGGTTGTACTCCTGCACGGCCGAGTCGATCAGCGCGCCGTTGTATGCGCCGCCGAAGCTGGAAAGGTCCTTGGCGACGTTCTTGTTGGCCGTGACCCAGGCGTCTTCGCCTGAGATCTCAAGCTCGTGCAGCGTGAGCACCCAGCCGTCCTTCCCTTTCAACCGCGCCACGGGTCGGTAGTGCTGGTTGACGACCACGTCTTCGCCGCTCTCGGTTTGGCCGGTGTTCGTGACAACCCCCTGCCACCAGGCGAGCGCCGGCTTGCCTTCATAGGTCTGCAGGCTCAAGTTGGAGGCAACCATCTTTTCCGGTACCGGCTGGAACCAGACGGGCTGCAGGTTGTGGTCGAGGATCAACGGTCCGCTCTGGCCGACGAGCGGGGGATAGTTCAGGTTGTAGAAGTTGGCGGTGAAGATGTAGCCGCTCGCCAGCTTGCCGGTGAGGATCGGGCCGTCCTGGTGGAGCTTCGGGGGGTGAAGTGTTGGCTCGGTGACGAAGCTGTAGGCACCTTTGGTGGTGTAGGCGCCTACCGGAGCGCCGTGCGAGCCGGCGAAGGCAAGGTCGAGCGCGACGAATGTAGCGACGACGAGCGCGATCGCTGCCGCGAATCGCCGGGCGGCGCGTCGTGCCTCAATAGCCGCTCCGCCGGCCGGTCCCGCTCCCTCATCGCGCCCAGCTCCAAAGCCCCCCGCGGGTACGGGCTTGGGCAACGCCGTGAACGTGACCAATGCCGCCGTCGCGGCCAGGCCGGCGCCGATCAGGTAGGCGAGCCGGAAACCGTCGGTAAGCGCCTGTGGCACGAGTGCGCCGGTGCCGATCAGATGACTGGAATGCTGAGTAGCCAGCGTGACGAGCACCGCCAACCCGAGCCCGCCACCGATCTGGCGCGAGGTGTTGACCAGGCCTGAGGCGAGCCCGGCCTGGCCCTCCTTGGCGCCCTGGGTTGCGGCGATCGTGGAGGGAACGATCGACATCGCGATCCCGGCGGCGGTCAAGAGCCCAGGGATCATGATGTAGACGATCGGGCTGCCGCTGGAGCCGATTCTCGCGAGCAGCAGCATCCCGCCCGTCAGCATCACCAGCCCGCCACCGAGCACGACACGCACGCCGAAGCGGCTGACGAGCTTGCCGGTGCGCGAGGCGACTGCCATGATCATCAGCGTCATCGGCAGGAAGATCAGCCCGGTGTGCAGCGGCGAGAGCCCGAGCACCTGTTGCAGATAGAGCGAACTGACGAACCACATCGGAAACAGCGAGGCGCTAAACAGCAGCACGATGTTGTTGGCGACCCGCAGCGGCTTGGTCAACTCCTTGAAGGGGATCAGCGGATCCTTTGCCAGGCGTGTCTCGATTACGCCGAACACGCCGAGTAGGGCGATACCGATGATGATTGGTCCGAGCGCCGCGAACGTGTCCCAACCCGCCAAGCCGGCTTCGACCACGCCGAACACGAGAATCATCTGGCCGATCGTGAGCGTCAACGCGCCCGCGAGGTCGAAAGTGCGGCCTGGGGAGCGGCGGCGCTCGCTGACGACCGCGTAGGCCACGACCGCGGCGGCGATTCCGATCGGCGGGTTGATCAGCAGCACCCAGCGCCAGCTCAGCTCCTGGGTGATCAGCCCACCGAACAGCATCCCGGCGGCGCCGCCGAGTCCGTTCATCGCCGCCCAGGCACCGATCGCGCGGTTGAGCTTTGGCCCCGGCGCAAACGACGAAGTGATGATCGCCAGCGAGCATGCCGCCATAAGGGCTCCCCCGATGCCCTGCGCCGCGCGAGCAAGGACCAGCGTTGCGCGGTCCGTGGCAAGGCCGCCGGCCAGCGAGGCGAGCCCGAACACGAGCAGCGCGATGACGAACATGCGGCGCTGGCCGAAGTGGTCGGCTGCGCGACCACCCAGCATCAAGAAGCCCGCGAAAGTGATCGCGTAGGCATCGACTATCCATTGGAGTTCTGGCGCCGTGAAGTTGAGGCTCAATTGGATTGAGGGCAACGCGACGTTGACGATGCTCAGGTCGAGGATGACCATGAACTGTGCGGCGCAGCAGACGCCAAGCAGCCAAGCCTCGCGCGAGCCCAGCCGGCGCTTGGATGGCTCTGCGCCCATCGCTCCCGGGTTTGTCGGTGTCACGGTGCTCATGTCAGGATTGGTGTTGTCGACGCCTGGTAGGGTGGGCGCCGAAGTCCGTACTCGCACGGGCACCCCCGGTGGCAGGGGGCAAGCAAGTGAGCGACGAGAGGAAGCCGGCCGATGAAACGAACGTCACTGGCCGCCATGCTAACGCTGCTGGCCGTCCTTGCGGCCACGCTGGTAGTGGCAGGGTGCGGCGGTAAAACAACGAGCAGTTCGAGCTCCACGCAGACGAGCGGCACGACGAGTACCTCGGGCACGGCTCCGCACAAGCACTCCACAAAACCGGCTTACTAGGCATCCTGCTCATCCCGACCGCGGGGTGGAAGGTAGGGCGGCCGCGTATGTGCTGACCTTGGCGGCCTTCGAGTCGCCAAGCACCTTGCCTGTCGCGTCCAGGGCTTGCACCGCCGCGTAGGCGTACTTCTTGGGCAGGATCGTCGAGCTTTCGAAGTTGCTGGCCGGGATAGTGGTCTGGGATGTGAGCGACCCGGCGCGTTCTCCCGCAAGCACGCGCCAGGAGACCACTTCGCTTGCGCCGTTCCAGCTCATGTGCACGATCGTCTCTTCGCCGGTGTTGTTCAAGTTGGCGAGCACAGTTGGCGGAGTGGAGGGGCGCCCGTTCCAGGGGAAGCGGAACGCACGGTAGAAGGACATGTCGAAGGGCAGGTGGGCATCGAACAGGAGCGCGCCCCCCGGGGCGAACTCGCTGATTGCCGGCACTCCGCCATAGCCCACGATTGCGTTGCCGTCGGCCAGCGTCTGCATATTGCCCTGGCTTGGGGTGAGCAATGCGGGGTTGGGGTGTGTATAGGCCGCGATGAGGTGAGCTTCGCGGGTCCTGAAGTCGAGCGCGATCCGCAGGCCGCGCGACTGCTGGTGGATGGGCGGGTTCGAGCCGTCGTCGAAGAAGGTGACTTCGCCGTTCGAGAGGATGCGCCCGTCATGCTGCCACGCGGTTTCGGTGCCTGGGCCCATCTTGAAGGAGCTCTTCAGGCCGCCCAGGCGCCAGAGGACGTTGCCGCTGCCGCCTTCCAACTGGTAGCCGGCCCAGGTGCTGCGGGCTGAGATGAAGATGTTCCCGTTGGGCTGAGGGTCGATCGAGTTGATGTGAAACCAGTCCCAAGGAGCAGTGCTCTTGGGCGCCGGGGTCTCGGACTCCGCCGCGCCCACATGGTCGATGCTGTGCCATTCCCAGCGCACGAGCCCCGTCTTCATGTCGATCTCCTGCACGGCGGTGTCCAGGATCACCCCGTCGCTGGCTCCGTCAACCGATGAGAGGTTGCAACGGATCGCGTTGAAGGCCGTCGTGTAGGAGACGTCGTGAGGGACGATCTGGAAGTCGTGCAGGTCAGCCTGCAGGCCGTTGCCTCCCGGGACTTTGGCGACAGTCTGGTAATGGGAGTTCATGACGACGTCTTCGCCCTGGCCGAAACCGAGCGAGAGCACCTTGCCGTGCCAGAAGGTCAACTCGCGCCGGCCTTCGTAGCTCTGGACGTTCAGGTCCTCGGCGGTTTCGCCTCCCGCAAGATGGTCGAACCAAACAAGTCGGCCTTGGGGGGTGTAGATCAGTGGCCCGTACTGGCCCGGCCCGGGCCCGTTGGTCGTGAGGATCTCGCCTGCTGCCGGATCGCGATCGGGCACGGTGACGCTCAGGACAGGGACTTGGATGCCGGGCAACGTGTCGAAGCTCTGGTAGTCAGCCGGCGCGGCCTGTGGATTGGGGAAGGCTGGTGCGCTTGCCGTCGAGTAGGGGGTGTCGACGCGAAAGTCGAAGGAGACCCGCTTGCCGTTCGTGCCCGTCCCGGATTTGTCGTTCGCGGCGCTCAATGACCGGTTGTTGGCAGCCCTCCTGGATTGGCCGTTCGCAGTGCCTTCTGGTCGACCGCTCAAGGCAGATCCGGACTGACTCGTGCCGATGGTGGCGCTCACCATCACGCGCTCGCCCGCGTCGAAGGGGGTGTCGGGCACGAAGCTCGCGCCGTCACCTTGGGAGTAGGGATGGAGCTCGCCAGAGTGATGGCCGCTGTGTTCTCCGACGACGGAAACGTCCTGGATCTGCGCCGGAGCCACGCCCAGGAAGCTGATCTGCGTGTGCGGGTTGGCCGTGTCGGTTGCCGGCGCTGGAGAGACGTCGACGGGCAGCCCCTCTAGTTTGGCGCTGTGGTTGAGGGTGGACGGCAGGCACGATGGCGATGCGGCGCCGGACGTGTTCGCTTTGTGGTCAGTGCCAGACAGTGCGCCAGTAGCCAGCACTATCGCCACGGCAATCACTACCGCGGCTGCAAGTAGGGCGATGACGGAGCGGGTTCTGCTCATGCCAGACGGCCGCGCTACCAGCTAGGCCGTCGTGGCGGTTTGCGCGTCCGTCTCCTCGGCGCGCCAGGTCTGCAGCGCACCAAGCGCGCCGTCGATCACGCGCCCGAGGAAGGTCTCACGGTCGTTGACGTGCGGCAAGGGCTCGGCCGGCACCGGCACCTCGAGGAACTCGCACAGCGGCTCCCAGCCTTCGCTCACGTTCCACACGAGCAGCCGCTCGGGCGGCACGGTCGCCTTGACCAGCTCGTTGTGGCGTTCGAACCCGGCGATCAGCTGCTCGGGCTGCTCGTGCCCGGCGGCGAACGGTGCCTGGTCGATCCAGAACATGCGCTCGACCAGCTTCAGATAGCGAGCCCAGCGCGGATCGACCTGGCCGCGGGCGCTGGAGAGCAGCCGGATCAGCGACTCGCCGTAGCACATGTTCCAGATCGTCTCGCGGAAGCTGGGCTCCCACTTCTCGGGGTCGCGTACGCTGAGCAGCACCTTGGCGTCCGGGTAGAAGTCCATCAGCTCGCGCCAGAAGTAGCCACCGGGCCAGTCGACCGTTGCCTGAGAGTCGCCGAACACCTCCTCCCAAGGTTCGGCCCCGTCGAGCGCGCGGTTCCAGACGTCCACCTGGTCGAGGTCGGCGATGACGTTGACCCAGTGGTAGCACGGCTCGAAGCCGAGCGTCTCGAGCGCCACCTTCTGCGTCAGCGTGCCCGTGCGCGGCATTCCGGCTCCGATCACCTTCATCTGCTTCCCTCCAGGCTCCATGGGTTGTAGTCCCTGCAGGCTAATCATGGACGCCTGTCGAAGGGTTTGTGAAGAAACATGTCGATAGGATGAAGAGTCTATGAAGAAAAGCTACCTAGGTGCCGCTCTTTCGCCGGTGCCGACGGGTTGCTCACGTATCCTCGTATTTCGCCCGGCCCACTCATCCGCCCTATGAACCGAGAGACTCCAGGGGGTCCATCTTGAAGGCTATAGCCGACCTCCCCGGCTTGCGAGAGCAACCACTTGCGTGGGACGATCAGAGCCCCAGACTCCCGCACATTAGTCGTCTCGCGCTGGCCGGCCCTGAGACGTCGTTCACCCAACAGGACGTACTCGGCTTGCTCGGCCTCTCAGGCGACGAGTTCGCGCAGCGCATCTTCAGCCGTTGCGGCGTGCAGCGGCGCAGCCTGACGCTGACCGACGAGTTTCTTGCGACCACCGTTCAGGGCCGTACGCCGGCGATCGAGGAGCACCTGCTCGGCTATGCGGTGCGGGCGATCGACGAGCTCGAAATCGATCCGCTGGAGATCGGCGTGGTCGTGAGCGCGACGCTCTACTCGCTTGGCGGCCCCACGATCGCCCATCGGCTCGTGGATCACTACGAGATGGACCCGTCCACCGACAAGTACCACATCGTCGGCGTCGGCTGTGCAAGCGCTGTGCCGCTGATACGACTCGCCTCGCAGACTCTGCGCGAGTGCCCAGGCAAGAAGGCGCTCGTCGTTGCGGCCGAGAGCATGACGGGCATTCTCATGGGCGCGGCCGAGGACGATGCTCGTAGCAAGACGGTCGGCTCGTCGATCTTCGGCGACGGCTGCGCCGCGGCACTGATCGAGTTCGACGAGGCGCCCACACAGGCTGCGGGCCCGGTGGTGCTCGCATCCAAGGTCCACCAGGTGGCGGGCACGCTTGGCGCGGTACGGATGCAACTGACACCCGAGGACAGCTATCTGCACTTGATCCGTGAGCTCCCGGACGTTGCCAGCGAAGGGCTGCTCGAGCTGGCCGACGATTTCCTCGAGGCAAACGGCTTGGAGCGAGAGGCGATCGACCACTGGCTCGTGCATCCGGGCGGACGGCGCATCATCGAGAGCGTGCAGGAAGCGCTCGAGCTCTCGCATGAGGATGTCGCCGCGAGCTACGACGTGCTCGCCGAGCACGGCAACATGGGCACGCCGTCGATCTTCTATGTGATGCAGCGCGCGGTGGACTTGCGCAAACCGCAAGCCGGGGATCTGGGCTTGATGGTCACCGTAGGCCCGGGGGTCACCGTTGGGCTGATGCTTTTGCAGTGGTGAGCTGCTGCAGCGAGAAGCCGGCTTCGCGAGCCCTGCGAGATCAGGCCTTCGCGAGGATCGCGTCGTTGTCGTAGAGCTTGATGATGGTGACCGCGCCCTCTGGTGCCGCGGCCAGGCACAGCCCGCACAGCACACACTCGTCGAGGTTCTTCTCGACAATGCTCACGCCGCCGCTCTCGGTCTGGGCGAAGATGTCCACCGGGCAGGCGTCGCTGAGCTTGACCGCGAGGGCGGAGTCGGCAGCTGCCTGGTCATCGACCTCGACGGCGATGAAGGTCCCATCGGCTCTCATGCTGGGCTCCTCTCGGAGATCTTGGACTGAATCAGTCCGGGTATGTCCTCGATGCGCTCGGCCACGGTGATCCCGGCCTGTGCAAGGCGCGCGATCTTCTCTGTGGCCGTGTCCTCCTTGCCTTCGACGATCGTGCCGGCGTGGCCGAAGCTCATGCCGGGCATCTCGTCCATGAAGCGTCCGGCCATGAAGGCGACGATCGGCAGCCGCGATTTGTTCTCGGTGACCCAGCGCGCGAGCTCTGCCTCCATGCGCCCACCGGGCTCGGTGTAGATGACGATGCCCTGTGTCTGCTCGTCGGCCTCGAACAGCGGCATCAGCTCGGCGTAGCTGGAGCCGATGATCGCGTCGCCGCCGATTGACACGGCCGTTGACTGTCCTAGCCCAGCGGCACTCAAGGTTGAGGACATCTCTGTCGTCATGCCGCCCGAGCGGGAGATCACGCCGATCGGGCCTGGGGTGTAGGCCTGCGCGGCATTGCGTGCCGGACCGCCGATGCCGCCCATCTTGATCACGTCGGGGACGATGATCCCGAGGCAGTTCGGCCCGATGATGCGCGCGCCTCTGAGCGTCGCCAGCTCGACCATCTGTGCCACGTCGCGGCGCGGGATGCGCTCCGTGACGATCACGATCAGCTTGACGGCGTTCTCAATAGCCTCGAATACCGCGTCCTTGGTGAAGGCGGGGGGGACCGTCACGACCGAGCCGTAGATCGGTGCCCCGTGGTGGGCGACCGCCTGAGCGACGGTGTCGAATACGGGCACACCATGGACATCACGGCCTAGGCGTCCTGGCGTCACGCCGCCGACGACCTTCGCACCGGCTCCGTAGTCCAAGCACTCGCGTGTCAGGTTGACGGCCTCGCGGCCGGTGATGCCTTGGACGATGAAGGTGGTGTCTGCGTCAATGAGGATGCTCATCGGGGCTCCTCCGTTCGGCTCGCGCTCGTCATATCGCTGCTCTTCGCACTCGTCATGCCGCTACTCCTTGGATCTTCTCGACCGCTCTGCGGGCGGCCTCGTTGAGCGAGACGGAGCGGTCGGCGTACTCGACGCCATACTTCTCGAGGATCTTGAAGCCCTCCTCCTCCCAGGCGCCGGGGATGCGGAAGATCGCGATCTTCTCGGCCGGATCCATGTTCAGCTCGAGACATGCCTTGATAACGCCGCGCGCGACGATGTCCACACGTGTGTTGGAAACGATCGACATCATCACCGCGATCTTGTCGACGCCGGGCTTCTGCAGCACGAGCTTGGCAAGCCCGCAGGCCTTCGCGACCGAGGGGTTACCGCCGATCTCGCAGTAATTGGCGGGCTTGCCGCCGTGGGCGCGCACAGCGTCGAACAGTGTGAGCGAACCGCCACCGGCGCCGATCACGAGGCCGAGGTTGCCGTCGAACTCGGTGACGTTGCCGGCCACGCCGCGGTGATCGGTGGCGTCGACTTCCTCGCCTGCCAGCTCGAAGGGCGTGGCCTCGCGGGCTTGGCGGGTCTCCTCGTCACCCACGCCCAGATCCTTCAGCAGCTTCTTATGGCGGCCGCGTGCCTCGTTCTCGATGTCCATGTGTGCGTCGAGCGCCACGAACGAGCCGTCCTCGAGTTGTCCGAGCGGGTTGATCTCGGCCAGCGTCATGTCGTTGTCGACGAACAGCTTCGCCAGACGGGTCACGATCGGGACAAGCTTGTTCAGTGCCGAGCCGGTCACGCCGGTGGAGGCGATCACCTCCTTGGCCTGGAAGTCGCTCAGCGGCAGGATGTTCGAGAAGTGCCGGCGCCCTACCTTGTCGGGCTGCTCCTCGGCCACCTGCTCGATGTCGATGCCACCGACGGGGGAGAAGATCATCACCGGCTGCTTGCGGATGCCGTCCCATACGACCCCCGCGTAGTACTCCTGGGCGACCTCGGCCTTCGGGTCGACCAGCACTCCGCGTGGCATATGGCCGCTGATCTCAAGGGCGAGGATCTCCCGCGCATACTCCTCGGCCTGCTCGGGCGTGTCGGCAAACTTAACGCCGCCCGCCTTCATACGCCCGCCGGTCAGCACCTGGGACTTGATGACTGTGGGGCCGCCGATGCGCTCGGCGATTTGCCGCGCCTCGGTGGGATCGGTGGTGAAGCCGTAGTCGGTTACCGGGATACCGGCGCGCTTGACTACCTCGCGCGCCTCAAACTCGAAGAATCTCATCGCGTCCTTGGTTGCTTGGGGACGGGGCGTCGGAACCCTATACGGAGTCGAGATGCGATGGCGCGGTGGCCTGCGCCGAATATCATCCCAAGTGCTCGATACAAACTTGGGGTGGCCGAATCCATTGAGCAACTCAGCTTGGAGCTGACCGCAAACGCGCTTGCCGAGCAAGAGCGCGCTCTTGCGGAGCTGCGAGCTCGGGCAGGGACTGTGCTCGCCGTTGCATCGATAGCTGGCTCATTCCTTGCTACCAAGACGAGCCGCAGCGCTCTCGGCGTATGTGGTGTCTTGGCAATGGTCTGCTTTGCCTTGTGTGTCGGTACTGCCGTCTGGGTCTTGGTTCCGCACAAGCTCGCGCTCGCGTCTCGCGGAGGCGGACTTCTGCATCAAAGTTCGCGAGATGTGAGGCAGGCCTATCGGGCAGCCGGCCGGTGGATTGAGCCCCGGATCGAAGTCAATCACCGTGAGATGGCGCGACTCTCCTACTGCCTGGCTTTGAGTTGTCTGTTGCTTGCGGCTAAGGCCATCTTCTGGACCATCAGTCTCATCGGCAGGATCGAGACATGGAAATAACGCCACAAGAGATCATTGGTTCGCAGGCCAAGATTGAGTTGTCTCCGGACGACGGTTATCCGCTCGAGGCTCCGCCGGGGTTCTTCCTCGAAGAAGCGTCGCCTCCGTCTTTGGGGGGTGCGAAGCGTTTGCTCGTGAAGCTTGGGCGTAAGCTACTGGGCCAATGATACGTGAGGCGGACGTATTGAGTTGACATCTGTAGATGCTGGGTCGAGTAGGACACTGAGCATCGTGGTCATTTGGGAGCGTACCGGTCATGCGACGCGAAGTTCCTTTCCGCATCGCATGACCTTGGCCCGCCGGTGATCGCCTCGCCTGCGAGGGAAGGGTCCGTGGACCGCTACATGACCTCGATCGTCTCGTACACGTCCACCTTGCCACCCGCGGCGATGATCGGGCAGTCGGCGACGAGGCCCGCCGCCGCGTCCAGGCTGTCGGCGGCGATGACCGAATAGCCGGTTAGGCCGGACCCTGCCCCGCCGTTGCTGCCGGAAGCGCTCACCGACGTGGATGCGCCGACCGGGTTGCCGGGCTGGACGACCGCCGAGCCGAGCTTGCCAAACCATTGTCCCCAGGCGGCCATCGCCTGTTCGCGCTCGGCCTCTGTCGCCGCCATGCCGCCACCCGTGTATGCCAGTAGGTAGTTCGCCATCTTCTTGCTCCTTCTGTTGGTTTGTTTGTATGTGTTTCGTCCGCGCTACCCGTCGGAAGTGCCTTGTCGGGCCCCGGCGGGCTTTGCGAGGGTCTGTCAGGACGTCTGTGCGACGCGTTTGTTCAGATGCGTCTGGAATGCCTCCAGCACGCCTTCCCAGCCGTGTCCGTGCGAGTCGCGAGCCTCCAGTGACTCAAAGCCCGTGTGTTCGAGTACGACCGTCGTTTGCTCTCCCTCGTCGCGAAAATCGACCGCCACGGTGCTGGGGTGGCCGAGCTCGCCATCTTCCTGTTCCCACTGCCAGCTGTAGACGAGTCGAGTGGGGCGGCTGATCTCGCTGTACTCGCCTCCCGCCGTGTATTTTTTGCCGCTCTCGGGATCTTCCATCGAGATGCGATAGCGCCCGCCGACGCGCAGATCGACCTCGGCGACGGGTGTGATCCACGCGGGATTCGCCTTCCACCAGCGTCGCAGCACCTCGGGGTTGGTCCACGCGTCGAACACATCCTCGGCGGGGGCGTCGTATGTGCGTTGCAGACGCAGGCTGGTCTCGTTCGGCTTGGTTATCTCGGTCATTTCGACTCCTTCGCTGGTTGTTCTCTTGCTGTGGCTCTCCCTGTCGAGGCTGTTGGCGCTCTCTGCTCGCGCAGGTACTGATCGACGGTGTCGAGCTTTCGCTCCCATAGCTCGCGCTGATTCGTCATCCACGCGTACGCCTCGTCCAGTGGCTGCTCGCGCAACTGCAGACGGTGCGTGCGCCCGTCGATCACGCGTGTGATCGCACCCGCCTCCTCGAGCAGCTTCAGGTGCTTGCTGATCGCGGGCTTAGACACGCCAAAGTCGCCGGTGGCCTCGCCGACGGTCAGCTCGCCGCCGGCAAGGCGCTCGAGGATGCCGCGCCTGATCGGATGGGAGCACGCGACAAAAGCGCGGTCCAGGAGGGCATTGTTAGCCATATAGTTAACAATAGCCGCTCGACAGAAATATGCAAGCCCGCTCGAAGCGGTCGTGGCTCTCTCTCGCTCTCGCGCCCGAACTGCTGAAGTGATACGCCGTCTTTGAGGGTGCGCGTCAGTCGAGGTCGAACGCGGCCTGAATTGCGTCGCTGAGAGCCGACTCCTGGCGGTCGAGCAGGACGCCTATCTGTACTCCAAGAGCGCTCGTGGGGATCGTACTGATGTTGTCGCAGTTGACAACCGAAGGCCCCGCGAGGCCGTTCGAGGCATCAACGGGCACCTCAGTTGAGAGTCCGCGGATCGTCGTCGTGATTGGTGCGACGGTCACTGTGGAAAGGTGGGGCCGCACAAGGTCGCGTGTGAGGACGAGGACCGGGCGCGCCTTGTCAAGGTGCGCGACGTGGATAGCGCGCATCAGTCAAGCTGGGAAGGAAGGCCGACCGCGTACTCGGCCAATCCCGCAAGCTCCGGATCTGGGCCGGTGCGAGCAAGGATCTCTGCGTCGCGCTCGGCAACCACGCGGCGACGTTCGCGCTCGAGCGCTCGCGTGACCACGAACGCTCGGCTGCGTCCGCCGCCAGAACCGACGATCTCGTCAACGAACTCGACAAGTTCGTCTGGTAGGCGAACAGCGATTTGCTTGCTCATCCCATAATGGTACCAAATCGGTACAGGGTCTTGGCCGGTATTACATGTCGTAGTCGGCGGCGGCGGCTACGCCTCAACCGGCACGAACCCGTAAGCCTCAGCCAGCTCCGGGTCCTTGCGCGCCAGCATCTCAGCCAGTTTGACCATCACCTGACACTGCTTCCAGGTGGCGTCGTCCTGCATCTTGCCGTCGATCATGTGCACGCCGCGCCCGTCCGGGATCGCCTCGATCACCTTCTTGGCGAAGATGACCTCCTCGGGGTCGGGTGAGAACACCCTCTTGGCGATCCCGATCTGCACGGGATGCAGCGACCACGCGCCCACGCAGCCGAGCAGGAACGCCGCGCGGAACTGCGTTTCGCAGCCGAGCTCGTCCTTGATGTCGCCGTAGGGGCCGTAGAAGGGGAGTGCGCCCACCGCCGTGCAGGCGTCCACCATGCGCGCGATCGAGTAGTGCCAAGGGTCCTGCTGGTAGCTGGGGCGCGGCAGCTCGGGATTCTCGGCGTCGGGATCGGCAATCGTGCGATAGCCGGGGTGCCCGCCGCCCACCCGTGTGGTCTTCATGCGCCGCGAGGCCGCCAGGTCGGCGGGGCCGAAGCTCATCCCCTGGATGCGCGGGCTGGCCGCCGCGATCTCCTCGAGGTTGGCCACGCCCAGCGCCGTCTCGAGGATCGCATGCACGAGTATCGGCTTCTCGATGCCGGCCTTTGCCTCGAGCTGGGCAAGTAGTCGGTCCACGTAGTGGATGTCCCACGGGCCCTCGACCTTGGGGACCATGATCACCTCGATCTTGTCACCGATCGCGCCCACGATTTCGGTCAGGTCGTCCAGCACCCATGGCGACTCGAGCGAGTTGACGCGCGTCCACAACGCCGTATCGCCCATGTCCATCTCGCGACCCACCTTGATCAGGCCGGCGCGCGCCGCCTCCTTGCGATCCACCGATACGGCGTCCTCCAAGTTGCCGAGCAGGATGTCCACCGTCGGTGCGATGGCGGGCACCTTTTCCACCATTTTCTCGTTCGAGAGGTCGAGGAAATGGATCATCCGCGACGGCTTGAAGGGGATCTCGCGCGCGGGCTCGGGCGCGCCGATCGCAAGGGGCTTGTCGAAGGCTCTGGGGTTGCGCAAGTCTGTTCTCCTGATTTCGTGGCTCGCCCGCTCGCTGGCCGCGGCGTCCGCTTTGATCGCTCTCGGTCGTCTGAACGCTATCGCCTCGGCGCCGCGACGGCTGCTCGACGATGCTCCGGGCAGCCGTCCGCCTACGCTGCTCAATAGAGTTCCCCTTCGCTTCAACGCCCACCACGCACACCACAGGAGACACCCCCCACCCATGAGCGATACCCACCCCGTCGAGACCGAGCAGGCCGCGCGCGAGGCGTCCGGCGCCCACCCTTACGGCCGCTACCTGGAGGAGTTCGAGGTCGGCGCGACCTACAAGCACTGGCCCGCCAAGACCGTCACCGAGTCAGACGACCACCTCTTCTGTCTGATCACGATGAACCACCACCCCTTGCACCTGAACGACGTCTACGCCGCCAAATCGCAGCAGAAACGCAACGTCGTCGTCGGCCCGCTGGTCTACTCGCTCGCGCTCGGCATGTCCGTCTCGGACGTCTCCGGCAAGGCGATCGCCAACCTCGCAACCGAAGAGCTCAAGCACCCCGCGCCCGTTTTCCACGGCGACACGCTGTTCTGCGAGTCCGAGGTACTGGAGAAGCGCGAGTCCCAGTCAAAGCCCGACCGCGGCACGGTCAAGGTGCATACACGCGTCTACAACCAGGACGGAGTGCTCGTCGCCGAGTTCAAGCGGCTTGTCTTGGTCCCTCGTCGTGAGCCCGGCGGCTCGGCTGCCGAGGGCAACGTCGAGTAGACGTAGCGAGCATCTGGCCGTTTGCGCAGGAGACGGCCAGCTGCGGCTGTCGGGATTGAGACGGCCGCTAAGCGAGGTCCCGCTATCGGAGTGGTTGTCGTCTCGGTGGTTCGCAAATCGCGATTGTCCCCACGCGCGGGGACATGCGTTTTTGGACGAAACGTCTCGCCACGGTGCGATAGGCTTGCAAGTACGCGCCCCGCACGGGCGTTTTTTCCGTTCCCAGGCGGGATTCAAATCCCACCCACCCGGCGGCCGGGGTTTGAAGCCCACCCGCCCGCAGCCACCGCAACACCGAGGAGCCGCTCGCACGTCATGGAGACCACCGCCACCGCAGCCCCAAACACCAACCACGAGCGTCTGCTGACCTGGGTCGAGGAGATCGCCACGCTCACCGAGCCTGAGTCCATCTACTGGTGTGACGGCTCGGCCGAGGAGTACGACCGCCTCTGCCAGCTGCTGGTCGACGCCGGCACCTTCAAGCGCCTCTCCGACGCCAAGCGCCCCAACTCCTATCTCGGCCTCTCAGACCCCGGCGACGTCGCCCGCGTCGAAGACCGCACCTTCATCTGCTCGCCGACCGAGGAGGAAGCGGGTCCGACCAACAACTGGCGCGAGCCCGAGGAGATGAAGGAAGCGCTCAAAGAGCTCTTCGCCGGTTGCATGCACGGCCGCAGGATGTACGTGGTGCCGTTCTCGATGGGACCGATCGGCTCGGACAAGAGCCAGATCGGCGTACAGCTGACCGACTCACCCTACGTCGCGGTCTCGATGCGAATCATGACCAGGATGGGCTCTGACGCGCTCGACGCGCTCGGCGAGGAAGGCGACTTCATCCCATGCCTGCATTCGGTCGGCATGCCGCTCGAGGATGGCGCGGAGGACGTGTCCTGGCCATGCAACGCCGAGAACAAGTACATCGTCCACTTCCCCGCCACTCGCGAGATCACTTCCTACGGCTCCGGCTACGGTGGCAACGCGCTGCTTGGCAAGAAGTGCTTCGCGCTGCGCATCGCCTCGGTGATGGCGCGCGACGAGGGCTGGATGGCCGAGCACATGCTGATCCTCAAGCTGACCTCGCCCGAGAAGGAGGTCAAGTACATCGCGGCGGCGTTCCCCTCCGCGTGTGGCAAGACCAACCTGGCGATGTTGATACCGACCTTGGAGGGCTGGGAGGTCGAGACGATCGGCGACGACATCGCCTGGATGAAGTTCGGGCAGGACGGCCGCCTGTACGCGATCAACCCGGAGGCCGGCTTCTTCGGTGTGGCCCCCGGGACCGGCGAGCACACCAACCCGAACGCGATCGAGAGCGTGCGCGCCAACACGATCTTCACCAACTGCGCGTTGACCGACGACGGCGATGTGTGGTGGGAGGGGCTGACCGACGATCCACCCGCGCACCTGATCGACTGGCGCGGCAAAGATTGGACGCCCGCCTCGGAGACGCCGGCAGCACACCCCAATGCCCGCTTCACCGTTGCCGCCGCGCAGGATCCGGCGATCGCCTCGGAGTGGGAGGACACAGCCGGCGTCCCGATCTCGGCGATCCTGTTCGGCGGCCGTCGCTCGACGGTCGTGCCGCTGGTGGCCGAGGCATTCGACTGGGAGCACGGCGTGTTCCTCGGCGCGACGATGGGCTCTGAGAAGACCGCCGCGGCAGCCGGCACGGTCGGTGAGCTGCGCTTCGACCCGTTCGCGATGCTGCCTTTCTGCGGCTACAACATGGCCGACTACTTCGCCCACTGGCTGCAGATCGGGCGCGAAGCCGATACGGCGAAGCTGCCGAAGATCTTCTACGTCAACTGGTTCCGCAAGGATGCCGAGGGCAAATTCCTGTGGCCCGGCTACGGTGAGAACTCACGCGTGCTGGCCTGGGTGTTTGCGCGCTGCGCGGGTCACGGCGCGGCTGTGGAGACGCCAATCGGCCACATGCCGCCCGTGGGCCCCGATGGTCTCGACACCCGCGGTGTCGATGTCTCAGATGAGGACATCGCCGAACTGCTGCGCGTAGACGTTGCCGAATGGAAGGCGCAACTGCCCCATTTCCACGAGCACCTTGGCAAGTTCGATCGCCTGCCCAAAGAGTTGCAGGAGCAGTTGCTGGCGCTCGAGCAGCGGCTCTCCGCCTAGCGGCCCTGCCTTGATGCGGGCGTTGGGCTGAGCCTGACGTGCCGCTGTCGCAAGAGGGCGGCGCCCGCCCAGCAGGAGAGATGCCGGCTCTAGAGCGGTTCGACCGCCGGCTCGCGCCTACGCCAGGTGACGGTCAAAGCCACCGCCTGTGTCGCCAGCGCCGCGAGCGTCGCAAACAGGAAGCCCTCTGCAATCCCGAGGGTTTCGAGCGATACCGCAAGCACGAAGCAGAACAGGGCGTAGGCGACCAGGCCAAGCACGAATCCGCGCATGATTCGCAGCAGGTCCTGCTCGCCGTACTGGGCGTGTGTGAACACCGCGAGCACGCTGGCGATCACGGGAAACGGCGCCAGCAGCCCGCTCAATTTCGCTCCCAGCTGACCCGCGACGGCCGTCAGCATGAGCACGAGCGCGACCGCGCTGAGCGCGCGCAAAGGCAAATCCCAAGTCGGCAGCTCGGCGACGCTTCGCTGCCCGTGCCGCGCACGAGGGAGGACCAGGAGCGTCACTCCAATCGCCACGAGCACCACCGCAAGTGCCGGACCGGCGCTGACTGTAGTGGTACTCAGCGCCGCTGTCATCAAAAAGAACGCAGCCCATCCCAAAAAAAGACTTCCAACCCAGCTCATGTGACTGGCCAAATATGCATACACCAAGATGAAGGCAAGCAATGACACGAGTCCGAGCAGGGTGCCGGCAGCGGCGCGGGCGGCAAATGCGGCTCCGTGATCGAGGGCGAACACGAGCAGGATCGGGCCCGCGACCACCGGCAGTCCGCCCACCAGCCCGCCGATCCGAGCGCCATAGCGTCTCGCCACAAGCGAAGCCGCGATCACGAACGTCGGCGCGAGCAGTATCTTCGCCGCGAGCACTCCCACCGGTCAGATGATGACGTGTTCGTACAGGCCATTAGCGGCCCGCTGAGCAAGCGAGGCAAGGACGCAGCGAGCGCAGTGTGCATCGCACATAAGCGAGCGAGGACGCAGCATCGCGCCGCTCAGCGGGCCGCTAATCGTGTTCGTGGGGTTCGCTGCTCCCCGACGATGCAGGCGGGCGTGACTCCTCGGCCAGCGATGTGATCGTCAGCAACCCCCTGGCGGCCGATTCGAGCACCTCGGTCGCCTCCTCCAGCGAGCGCGCGTACAGCTCGACCAGCAGGTGCACGACGATCTGATCCTCCTCGTGCTTGTGAAAGCGCACATGCGTGAAGAACTCGCGCACCCCGTACTCGCCGAAGGCCGCATAGGAGAGGGCGTCGCCGGCCTCGGGTCCGGAGCAGATCTCCACGTCGTCGGCCTCGACCGTCACCGTGCACGAGGCAACCCAAGGCGTCCCGGCGATCATCCGCTCCCAGCGGTCCTCGATCGGCTCCACGCGCCCGCCGGAGAAGCCCAGGTGCGGCTGGTCGTGCATGCAGTCCAAGCACTGCACAACCGCCTCCTGCAGCTCGTCGACGACTTCCGAGCGCTCGCCGGTTTCCGGGTCGATCTTGTGGATGCCCTCGTAGTGCACCTGCACCTCGAGGTTCTGTGACCAGCAGCGATAGCACCGCAGCCACGCCCTGGCGGTGGTCTCGGGTGCTGGGCCTCCCTCCATGGGCCTCATTGTATGCCTATGCGACGAGCTCTCCGCTATCCGAACGTAAACGCGTAGCCAGAGACGCCGGGAGCGAAGCGCAGCGACAGGCGGTGCCGCTGATCGCCCGGCAGCGACACGAGCGAGTACAGACGCTCGTTTCGCACCGTCAGCACGCCGTCGTGCACGTCGGCTCCGGCGTACTTGTTGGGTATCGGCTTACCGTCGAGCAGCACCTGCACCTGGCGTGGCCTTTCGCCTTCGGAGCTGAGCACCAGATACACGTTCTTGGCCTCGAACTCCAGGTCGATCCCAGCACTCGACACCGCTGTCGCCGGCTGACCGGCGATATTCCACGTGCCGCTGTAGGCGAATTCGTTGAGCGCCAGACTTGCGGGCACGCTCGTGCCGTAGTCGTGCAGGCCGGACTGTGGCCCGTTGCGCCACCCTTGCGCGCGGTTGGTGCCCAAATACGTCTCGGGTGTGGCCACTTCGCTGGGCGTCACGACGTCGGTCGGGTGTGCCATCCCGCCGACATTCGCTCCCGCTTCGGCAAGCAGCGAGCGGATCGCGGTTTCGGTCTGGGAGTAATCGCCCTCGCCCGCCGTGGCGTAGCGCACGTCGCCTTTGGCGTCGATCAGATAGTCCGCCGGCCAGTACTCGTTGCCGTAGGCGTTCCAGGTCCCCATTTCGTTGTCCTGAACCACGGGATAGCGCAGGCCGAACTGTTCGATCGCGTTCTTGACGTTGGATGCCTCGTGCTCGAAGGCGAACTCCGGCGTCTCCACGCCGACGACCGTCAGGCCGTCCTTGCGGTAGGCGGCGTCCCAAGCCTTCAGGTAGGGCAGCGTGCGGATGCAGTTGATGCAGGTGTAGGTCCAGAAGTCGATCAACACCACTTTCCCGCGCAGCCCTTTGAGCGTGAGCGACGTGTTTGAATGCCCACCCACGCCCGTGTTGAACCAGTCCTCGGTGTCGGCGAATTCCGGTGCCGGCCCGAGATTCTTCAGCTTGGCCGCGTCTGCCAGCAGCGTCGCCTGGCTCGCGTTGCGGGGCGCCGTAGTCGTTTTCGAGCCCGACACGAACTTGGCTGTGTGTCCGGTGACCTGGGGCAGGCGGCTTTCTACAGCCTTGGTTTTTTCAAGGCCAGCGGTCAGGTTCACATTGGGGATGTGTTCGGCCACGTACTGGTCGAAGTCCACGTCCACGCCGACGACGATCGCCAGCGCAGTCACGATCATCACGACGCCGAGCGTGCGCTGCAGCGCCGGTCCGCGGCCGGCGGCACGGACGCGGTCGAACAGTTTTCGCCCACCGAGCGTCAGTACGAACAGCACCACTGCGCTACCCACCGAATAGGCGATCGCGACGGCGACGGTGCGCCCGCTCGCCGCGCTGACTGAGATGACGGCGGCGAGGATCGGCCCCGCGCAGGGGGTGTACACGAAGCCGAGCGCGCCGCCGACCAGCAGCCCTGAGCGGAAGCCGTCGCCGCGCGTGCGCGGACCGAGCGCGGCGATCCGCGACATGCGCGCCTCCAGACGGTCGGCCAGCCCCGGCACGATCAGCGCCAGGCCCGATGCGAGCAGCACGGCAACGGCAATGTCGCGCAGCGGGTCGGAGCCGAGACCGACGCCATCGACCACGTTGGCCACGCCCACGATCACCACGGTGAACGTCACGGTCAGGCCGATCACGACGCCGAGTGGCCGGCGTCGCCCGCCCACGCCGCCCGAGGCGAGCAGCGCCGGCAGTACGGGTAGCACGCAGGGCGACAGCGCCGTACCGGCGCCAGCGAGAAACGCAAAGCCGAGCAGGATCAACATCTCGCCACCTAGCTTATGGCCGACACCGGCCGCGCAACGCCATTACTAAACGTCAGCGCTTGAGCATTATGTAGACGGTGGCGATCGCAAAAGCGATCTGCCCGAAGGCAAGCGCCGTGCCGAGGTTGATCGCGCCGAGTGCCCCGGCGAGCGCGCTGGCGAGCACGAACGCGCCGAACATCGTCGCCAGGTCGCGCGCTATCGGTCTCATGTTTTCGCCATCGCCGTCTCGAGCACATCCACGAGTGCCTGTGCGTCGAGTGTCGGGTCCTGCTGCTCGAGCAGCCGCTCGGTCGCGTGCCGTCCGCCCAGCGCTCGCAGGCCACGCTCGCCGTGCTCGGCGACAAAATCAAGCAGCGCCCCCGAGCGTCGCGCGCGCAAGCGTCTGGCGGAGACGTCGGTGCTCGCCCGGTGCTCCTCCAATGCGCCCACCAGCTCGTCAACCCCCTGGGGCGGCGATAGAGAGGAAACGGCTAGCACACACGTTGCCTTCGTGCCGAGTGAGCGCAACGCCGCGCTCAGATCGCGCCTGGTTGCAAGCGCGATCTGGCCGAGATCGGCCTTGGTGACGACGAGCACGTCTGGAGTCTCCATGATTCCGGACTTCAAGAACTGCAGCACGTCTCCGCTGCCGGGCTGGACGACCACCGCGACTGTGTCGGCGACGTCCGCCACCTCGGTCTCTGCTTGTCCCACGCCGACTGTCTCGATCACGACCACGTCAAACGCGGCCGCCAACGCCTGTGCCGCTATGCGCGTTGCGGGGGCGAGGCCGCCAAGCCGCTCGCCGGCGGCGGTCGAGCGGATCAGTACGGCCCTATCGGCCGGATCGAAGTCGATGCGTGCGCGGTCGCCGAGTAGCGACCCACCGGAGCGCTTGGAGCTGGGGTCCACGGCCAGCATCGCCACGCTCTTGCCGCCCGCGCGCCAGCTGTGCAGCAGCGCTGAGAGCAGCGTCGACTTGCCGGCGCCTGGGGGGCCGGTCACGCCGACGATATGCCCGGGGGCCTCACCGCCGAGCGCGGCGGGGGAGAGCTCACGCAATAGCTTCGCGGTCTGCTCACGATCGGCTGGTGTGCTGCTCTCCAGCAGATTCAGCGTCGCCGGCGCCGCGCT
Organism: Solirubrobacteraceae bacterium; assembly: GCA_036266805.1. GTDB lineage: Bacteria > Actinomycetota > Thermoleophilia > Solirubrobacterales > Solirubrobacteraceae > Palsa-744. Next base: position 166,732 of record DATAXK010000004.1, on the reverse strand, counting down.
CAGGTCGCGTTCGCGCAAGCGCTTGCCAAGCGTGACTCCTACAGAGCCTTCGCGTTGTTGGTCTTCGTTCTCGGCGGGGGAGCGCTCGCCCGATCCAGTGGACGGGCTGTCGCTCACGCCGAGCCGTTGGAGGAGGGCCCGTGTCCGTTGCACTCGGCACCCACAATCCCAACGATGTCATGCACGATCCGCGAGATGTCGAAATCCTTCGGGGTGTAGACGGCGGCCACGCCGGCCTGCTTGAGCTGGGCCACGTCCTGCTCGGGGATGATCCCGCCGACGACGACCGGCACGTCCACTTTGGCGTCGTGCAAAGCGCCGATAACGGCCGGGATCAGCTCTCTGTGCGAGCCCGAGAGGATCGACAGCCCGATCACGTGCACCCCCTCCTGCAGTGCCGAGGCGGCGATCTGCGCCGGGGTCAGGCGGATGCCTTCATAGACCACGTCCATGCCGGCGTCGCGCGCGCGCACCGCGATCTGCTCGGCACCGTTCGAATGGCCGTCGAGACCGGGCTTGCCCACGAGGATCTTCGGGCGGCGCCCGAGCTTCTCGGCCAGGCCCGCGACTTCCTCACGCAGCTGTGAGAGCTCATTGTCGGCCGGCGCCGCGCTCGCCTCCCCGACGCCGGTGGGTGCCCGGTAGCTGCCGAACACCTCGCGCAGCGTGTGCGCCCACTCGCCTGTGGTCGCTCCGGCACGCGCGGCGGCGATCGTCGGCACCATCAGATTCTCCTGGCTGTGCTCCTCGGCCGCGACTCGTGCCAGTTCGGCGAGCGCCGCGTCAACCGCCTGCTGGTCGCGCTCGGCGCGCCATTTGCGCACCGCCTCGATCTGCTCGGCCTCCACTGCCGCGTCCACCACGAGGATGCCGCCCTCGGCGTCGTCGGTGAGCGGTGACACCTCGGTCTCGGTGAAGCGATTCTGCCCCACCACGATCTGCTCACCCGACTCGATCCGTTGGATGCGCGCACGATGGGAATCGACCAGTGCCGCCTTCATGTACGGCACGGCTTGCACCGCGCCCCCGTGCTCGGAGACGACCGCCATCTCCTCCCGTGCCCCCTCTAGCAGTTCGGCGACGAGCCCGTCCATCACCTTCGAGCCCTCGAAGATGTCCGGGTACTCGAGGATGTCGGTTTCGTAGGCCAATACCTGCTGGATGCGCAGCGACCACTGCTGGTCCCACGGGCGTGGAAGCCCCAGCGCCTCGTTCCACGCCGGTAGCTGGATCGCCCGGGCCCGCGCGTCGCGACCAAGTGTCACCGCGAGCGCCTCCAGCACGATGCGCTGCACATTGTTCTCCGGTTGGGCCTCGGTGAGGCCGAGCGAGTTGACCTGCACGCCGTAGCGGAAGCGCAGACGACGCTCGTCGCTCACGCCGTAGCGCTCGCGTCCGAGCTCTTCCCAGAGGATGCCCATAGCGCGCAGCTTGGCGTGCTCCTCGACAAAGCGCACACCGGCGTTGACGAAAAAGGAGATGCGCCCGAACACGTCGGCCATCAGCTCGTCGGCGCGCGGGGCGGGTGGGGTGTTCAATCTCGCGCGTGCCGCGTCGAGCACCGCGATCGCGTTGCTCATCGCGTAGGCGATCTCCTGCACCGGAGTCGCGCCCGCCTCCTGCAGGTGGTAGGAGCAGATGTTGATCGGATTCCACTTCGGCACGTGCTCGACCGTGTAGGCGATCATGTCCGCGATCAAGCGCATCGACGGCGCGGGCGGAAACGCGTAGGTTCCGCGCGCCAGGAACTCCTTGATGATGTCGTTTTGGGTGGTGCCCTGGAGCTTGCTCTGCTCGACTCCCTGATCCTCGGCGGCCACGATGTACAGCGCCAGCAGCCACGCCGCGGTCGCGTTGATCGTCATCGACGTGTTCATCTCCCCGAGCGGGATCCCGTCCATCAGCGCCGCCATGTCGCCGCGATGGACCACCGGCACGCCGACCTTGCCAACCTCCCCACGCGCCAGCTCGTCGTCGGGGTCATAGCCCGTCTGCGTCGGCAGGTCGAAGGCCACCGACAGGCCAGTCTGGCCCTTCGCCAGATTGCCTCGGTACAGCTCATTCGAAGCCTTCGCCGTGGAATGCCCGGCGTAGGTACGCATCATCCAAGGTCGATCGCGCTCGGGCAGGCGCGGAGGCGGATCGCTGCTCATGCCCGCAATTGTATGCGGGAGCGGCGGGCTTTATCCTGAAGGTCCATGAGCCAGACGATCGAGCTGCCACGTACACGCCTTCCCGGAAGCGGGCACGGAGACTCCTGGAGGGTGATCGTACGCAACGACGACCACAACACCTTCGAGCACGTCGCCCGCACACTCGCGCGCTTCATCCCTGGCGTGAGCATCGAGCGCGGCCACGAGATCGCCAACATCATCCACAACTCCGGCCAGGCGATCGTCTTCAGCGGCCACCAGGAGGCGGCCGAGCATTACTGGGAGCTGTTGAAGGGCGCAGGTCTGACGATGGCACCCTTGGAGCAGTGCTGAGAGACCTTTACGCCTTACAGCGTGCGCTGACGGGAACTTCTGGTGCGCCGCTCACCGGCGGCGGGTCCAGCTTGCACCATGTGAATTGCCGTGTGTGCTCGTTGAGCACCGCCAGGTAGGGGTAGCTCACGCCGGCGGCGCGGACAGTACAGCGAAACGCTCGGTTGGCGCCAGCGGCGCCCTTCGCTTCGCAGTGCACGCTCTGAAATGGCCCCGTGAGGTTTCCGGACCGGACCCGGCCGCGCGCGTCGCCCGAGATCGAACGTTCCAGCTCGGGGAGCGTCGCTACACCGGCGCCAAGCCGAGCGGTGTGCGGTGCCTGGTCTTCTTCGATGACGATGTTCCCCTCGCGATTGGCTTCGACTTCCGCTTCGCGTTCAGACTTCGTCGGGGAGGAGGTGCCTTCGCTGTTGTCGTGGATCACGATCGCGCCCGCGAGGATCAATACGGCGAAAGCAAAGATCGTGAGCAGCCAGCGCGCCCACAGTGGCGGGTGGCGGGCAGCCAGCGCCAAGCGTCCCAGCGAGTTATCGGGCATCGGGGCCGTCGGCTGCCTCCGAGAGAGTCATCGCTCGCGGGCGCGAGGCTCAGACGTAATGGGGCGCCGGGGCGTCGCTTGGCTGCCCGTTGGGCGTATCGCCCGAATGCCCGTTGGAGCCATCGCCCGGGAGGCCGTTTGGAGCGACGGGCACCACCGGCTCGTCCTCGATGCTGCCCGCCGCCGTGCGATCCCACCAGCCGTAGAGCACCGGGATCTGGTACCAGCTGGAATATCGCACTCGGAAGTCGGTCATCTCAGGGCCGTCCCAATAGCGTTCCCAGTCGATGTGCTTGGCGAAGTGGGCGAACTGCTGGAAGCGGTAGCGGTCGTCTTTCGAGCGATACACCGCATAGGAGCTGGCGCCATAGCGAAGTGCCGTTGCAGCGACCTCGCCCAACACCTCCTCGAAGCCGTCCGCGCGAAAGCCAGTCGCATACCAGGGGACGATTACCGTGCCATCCATCAGTCTCGCACCTCCGTGCTTGTCGCCGTCAAATTGGCCATCAGCCACCCACCTCGGCGTGTATCGCTCCCGGACCGTCCGCGGTCTTGCCCTCGCTGTCGGACTCTGCGCCGACAAGGATCGAGATCTTGCCCAGATGCTTGTTTTCGAGCATCAACTGGTGCGCTTCGGCGACGCCCTCGAAACCAAGCGTGCGCCACAGCACTGGCCTGATCTGGCCTGACTCGATCAGCTCGTTGGCCTTCATGCACTCATACGCGTTGGCGAAGTGCGAGCCAAGGATCTCCTTCTGCTTCATCCACAGGTAGCGCACGTCGAAGTCCAGGTTGAAGCCGGTGGTGCCGGCGCAGATTACGACCTTCCCAAAAGGCTTGACCGTGAACACCGACGTTGGGAACGTCGCCTGGCCAACGTGCTCGAACACGATGTCGGGGGCGTCGCCGAGGATCTGCTTGACGCGCTTTGAGAACTCGCGCGAGACGAGGAAACGCGCCTTGTCCTCCTCGGGGGTCTCGCCTCCCTTGCGCATCATCCCCGCGAACTCGGCCCGGTCGACATAGTCCACGGCGCCGAGGCGCTTGACCAGCTCGCCCTTCTCGGCGGAGGAGACCACGCCCACGCTGTGCGCGCCCGCCGCCGCGCACAGCTGGGTGGCGAACACGCCGAGGCCGCCGGCCGCGCCCCAGATCAGCACCTTTTGCCCAGCCTGCAGTTTGCAGCGGGTCATCAACATGCGATAGGCGGTGAAGTAGACGAGCCCATAGGAGGCCGACTCCGACCAGCTCAGCGCCTGTGGCTTGGGCAGCAGCTGCTGGGCCTGCACCTTCGTGAACTGGGCAAACGATCCCCAGGTCGTCTCATAGCCCCATATCTTCTGCGACGGAGCTGCCATCGGGTCGAGACCGTGCACCTCGGGGTCCTCGTAGGAAGCCTGGTTGCAATGCACAACCACCTCGTCGCCCGGCTTCCAGCGCGTCACGCCGGCGCCCACCTTCCACACGATCCCGGAAGCATCGGAGCCACCGATGTGATGCCCGTACTGGGGATGATCGCCGTACTTCATCACCGACACAGGCTTGCCCAGCGCCGCCCACACGTTGTTGTAGTTCACGCCGGCAGCCATCACGCGCACGATCACCTCGAAGGCGCCAGGCTCGGGAACCTCGATCTCCTCCAGTTGGAAAGCGTCCTTCGGTTCGCCCTGGCGCTCCTCGCGGATCACCCAGGCGGCCATCGTGCTCGGCAGCTCGCCGGGCTCTGTGTCCACGCTTGAAACTCGTTGAAGATCGATTGCCACGGTGCGTCTTAACCTCACGTGTAGGGGATGGGGCCAGCAATCCTACCTGGGGCCGGTTTGGGATGGGTGCATGGGCGACGCCGCGCCTTGCATGCTCCAATGATGGCCCGTGAGCACAGGCTCGGCCTATGCAAACGGCAGCTCGACCACCACTGCGCTCGCGCCCAGTTCGCCGACGGAGACGGTTGCGCCCGGCTCTGCCTCGCGACGCACGAGTGCCAGCCCGATCGGGCCGAGTCCGGGGGAGAGGACGGAGCTGCCCAGGCTGCCGACCGACTTCTCGCCGAGCGCCAGAAGCACACCTGGCTCGGTCGGCTCCGACAGCCGCAGGCCACGGAGGTGACGGTTGGGCTTGCCCTTGTAGTACAGGCGCGCCACTGTCTCCTGGCCGACGTAGCAGCCCTTGGTGAAGCTCACGGCGCGCTCGTTGAGGGCCGCCTCCTGGGGGATCGTGCTCTCGTCGAGGTCGATCCCGTAGCGGGGTCGACCGTGCTCGACACGCACGATCTCAGCCGCCGCTTCGCTCACCGAGACGGCGCCGGCCGCTTCGAGTGCGTCGCGCATTGTCTCCAGCGCGCCGGCCTCGAACAGGGCATCGATTCCCAGGTTGGTGCGGATCAGGCGCACGGGCCTCCGATCCAGGCGGGCAAGCAGATGGGCGTGCTCGTGGGCGGGCAATTTGGCCTCATCAAGTAGGAACGCCTTCGTCGCGACCGCTTCGGCATCGGGCCCGATGAGCGACAGTAGCGAGGACTCGAGCGTGCGCTTGTGCAACTCGACGTCGTAGCCGACCTTGAAGCGGCGGATCATGTCGAACAGCGCTTGCAGGGCGCCGCGCTCGGTGTCGAGCAGCAGCTCGCCTGGCTCTTCGTCTGGGTCGTTGCCGACAGCCAGGATCCGCAGGTCGCCGAGCATCTTGCCCTTGTGCGTGAGGAAGGCTGCGTAACAGCCGTCGCCGGGATTCAGGCCGACCAGCTCATTTGTCACTTGACCGTTAAGGAACTCCGCGGCGCCCGCGCCCGTGAGCGCCAGCTTGCCGCGCTCGGAGTGGTCCACCAGTCCGCAACGCTCGGTCAAGGTCGTGTATTCCTCAAGTAGCGCTGTTGTGTCGATGCTCGCCACGTTGCCGAGGATAGCCACGCTAGGCTTCACGCCATGGCACTAGCGGATACCTTCCAGAGCATCGTCGATTCTCTACCCGACGACTGGACCGACCTCGAGCTCGACCTGCGCATCGCCGACGAGTCGCGCTACATCGACGCTTCGGTGTACCTGGCCACCTGCAACGCGCGGCCTTATTCACACCATGACTGGCACTGGCGCCTGCTCGTTGCCCACCGCTTCGGACACGCCGCCTCGGCGCCCACGGTGCACGGCACGCTACGGCTGCTCGACGAAGCCGGCATCGAGGGTGAGCTGGCCGTGCGCGAGCAGCGTGCCGGGCGCGTCGAGGTCACGCAGATGTGGGGCCGTCCGCACTCGGTGCGCGAGGAGTTCACGCGCCTACGGGCGCAGTAGCCGGGTTCGGGAGCAGCGGGCGCAAGCCGCCGACTCGATGGCGCAAGTCCTGGCGTTCATCCCAGATCTTCTGTTCGGCTCGCGAGTACAGGCGGCGTTGAGTGCAGCTGGGCACGAGGTCGTCCTGGTCGCGGACGCTAATGGTGTCCAAGAGGGTCTGTTAGGTGTGGATGTGCTCGTCGTGGATCTCACCGACGAGCCAGCCGTACGTGCGGTGCTGGTCGAGTCCCTCCTCGCCGCCGGCTCGCTCGAGGCAGTCGCCACGCTCGCTTTCTACTCGCACGTAGAGGCCGAGGTGCGCGATATAGCCGAGAAGGCAGGCTTCGATCTCGTGATCCCGCGCTCGCGGATGGCGCGGGAAGGGGCAGATTTGGTGGCGCGGTTGCTCAGCTAGGCGGCAACGCCTGGCCACCGCCGACATCGGCGCTTTCCGCCTCGGCCGGATCGAGCGGAACCAGCGCCGCGTTCGGAACTCGCTCCGCCAGGGCCACCTTGCGGCCCGCTCGTTGAAAGAGCGCGATGCGGATCACGACGCCGTGGCAGACGACCAGCGCAGGAAGATCGCCTCCTTCGACATTGGCGAGGGCGGCCGCGACGCGGATGCCCTGTTGCGCGAACGACTCGCCGCCTGGGAAGCCGAAGTCTGGACGGCCTTCGATGAAGCCGGCGAAGCCATCCGGGTCCTCGGCTTGCACGTCGGTGAAGAGACGGTCGGTCCAATCACCCGCGTCGGTCTCCATCAGGCGCGGCTCCTCTAGTGGCTCCAGGCCCAGGCGCGCGGCGACGATGTCGGCGGTTTCGCGCGCGCGCAGCAGTGGGCTGCACCACAGCGCGACGAATGGGATCCCGCCGGCTGTCCCCGCCGCGGCACGCTCGGCAAGATCGGCCGCCTGCTCGCGTCCTGTGTCGTCCAGCGGGACCGGCAGGTGACCTTGGAAGCGGCGCTCGAGGTTGTATGCGGTCTGGCCGTGGCGGGCCAGGTAGACGTTCGCCGGAGTCATCGTTGACGAGGCGGGGGCGCGCAAGCACCGGTCGAGCTGTTCTTGGACAGTGGGACTAGTCGCTCGCGGGCACGGGCTGCGCGGCCTCGCCGGCTTTGCCTATGAACAGGTACTGGTAAAGCAACGCCGCCACCGCGGCCCCCAAGACCGGTCCCGCGTACCAAACCCAGCCGTTGGCCCAATGGTCGCCGACGAGCTGCGGGCCGAACGCGCGCGAGGGGTTCATCGCGGCGCCCGTGAAGGGTCCACCGAACAGCACGTCGATCGAGATCGTGAGGCCGATCGCAAGGCCCGCGACCGCGCCGAAGGGGCCGCGTTCGTCCACGGCCGAGCCGAACACGACAAGCACGAGGAAGAAGGTGAGAATCGCCTCCAGCAAGAAGCCCGAGCTTGCGTCGACGCCGTGGCCGAGCGCCGGCACGCCGAGGTTGACCGCTTCGGTTATTTCTCGCGGCAGCAGCTCCTTGACGAAGAGCGCGGCCAGCGCGGCGCCGCCGAACTGTGCGACCCAGTACACGCCCGCGAGCGCCGGCTTGATCCGACGGGTGATCAGAAAACCGAACGTGATCGCCGGGTTGAAGTGCCCGCCGGAGATGTAGCCGAGCGCGCAGACCATCACGCCGATCGCGAGCCCGTTGGCGACCGCCACGCCGATCAGCGCGGTGTCGTGGATGCCGCCGGCGGCTGCCGCGGCCCCGGCGCCGATGAAAGTGAGGGTGAATGCGCCGATCATCTCGGCCACGGCGCGACGCAAGGTGTCTTGGGACATGCGCGCAATGTAGGGATGGTGCCGGACGGCACATGTGCCGTCCGGTGGAGCCGCACACGTGCGGCTCCAGTCAGGGCCGCATGCGGCCCTGACCACGGGGCGCGCATGCGCGCCCCGACGAGCGGTGCATGCACCGCTCGTCCATCTGGCGCATGCGCCAGATGGAACAGCATCGATGCGTCATAGACTGCCTACATGCGCCGTCGCGTCACCTTCTCGCGCAACCTGACGCTTTCGTTGTCGCGGACGTGCCAGTGCTACTGCAAGTACTGCGCGTTCGCTACGCACAAGGCGCACCTGTACACCCCTGAGGAGGTGATCGAGATCCTCGACGGGGCGGCACGCCGGCAGGTCAAGGAGCTGCTTGTGCTGACCGGCGAGCGTCCCGAGGTCAATTCACAGGTGCGTGAGCGTTTGAGCGACTACGGGCACGAGGACTTCATCGCATATGTCGTATGGACCTGCGAGCGGGCGTTGGAGCGCGGCCTGCTGCCGCACACCAACCTTGGTGTGCTCTCGCGCGAGGACCTAGGCCGCCTGCGCGAGGTCACGGCTTCGCAGGGCTTGATGCTCGAGTCGGTGTCCGAGCGGCTGATGCAGACCGTCCACGCCGGGTCGCCCACCAAGCATCCAGCTCGGCGTCTGGAGACGATTCGCGCGGCGGGCGAGCTGCGTATCCCGTTCACGAGCGGCATCCTCGTGGGGATTGGCGAGACTTTGGAGGAGCGGCTTGCCTCGTTGGAGGCGCTGGCCGCGCTACACGCCGAGCACGGCCACATCCAAGAGGTGATCCTGCAGAACTTCGTGCCCCACCAGAGCTACTACGGGCGGGAGCCGGCCGAGATCGCCGAGTCGGCCGCCCGTCGCTACTGGCAGACGGGCGTCAGAGACCACGAGAGCGGGATCGAGTCGGTTGGTGGGGCAGATGGGTCTGGTGGTCTCGAAAAGGGCGAGGCCCCCCACGCGCGCGGGGGGCCTGCGCTTCCGAAGTGGGCCACACAGGGCGCCGGCCCGGTCTCGATCGAGGACATGAAGCGGTTGATCGCCGAGACGCGGCGGCTGATGCCGGACGTGGGCATCCAGGTCCCGCCGAACCTCGCCGACTGGTGGAGCGAGCTGGTGGCGGCCGGCGCCACAGACCTCGGCGGCTTGTCGGCCAACGGCGATCACATATCCCCTGAGCACCCGTTCCCCTCGCCCCATCAGGTGCGCAAGCGCTTGCAGGCCGATGGCTTCGCGCTCACCGAGCGGCTGTGCGTCTACCCGCAGTACATCGACCCCGACTGGGTCTCTCAGGGCGTGCTCGACACGATCAAGCTCAAGTATTGGAGCTTCATCCCCAGAAGCGGTTCCGGACGTACCGATCCGCCTGCTCGGATCCGCCCCGAGCTGGTGAGCGGCGCGATCGAAAAGGGTCGCGACGGTCTGCCGTTGAGCGCCGAGGAGCTGACCGCGATGTTTGCCGAGACGCGCCCCAAGGCGATCGAGCAGATGCGCCTCGCCGCGGATGAGCTGCGCGCCGAGCTGGCGGGGGACACGGTCACGTTCGTGGTCAACCGCAACATCAACATCTCCAACGTCTGCACGGTAGGCTGCGCTTTCTGCGGCTTCGGCCAGGGCAAGCGCTCGCCTGACGCCTACCAGCACGACGAGGCCGAGTTCGTGCGCCGTGTGCATGAGGCGATCGACTACGGCGCCAGCGAGCTTTGTATCCAGTCCGGCATCCACCCCGACTGGGAGCTGGAGGATTACCTTGGCTGGCTGCGCCTGGCTAAGTCCACCTCACGTGCTGTGGGTAGCGAGCTGCACCTGCACGCCTACTCCCCGATGGAGATCGCGCACATGTGCGACATCTCCGGCCTACCCCCGTCTGAGGTGTTCGAGCAATTGCGCGACGCGGGTTTGGATTCGACCCCGGGAACGGCAGCCGAGGTACTCCACGATGGCGTGCGCGAGCGCATCTCGCCCAACAAGCTACCCGTCGCGCGCTGGGTGGAGATCATCGAAGCCTCTCATGCCGCTGGGTTGCGTTCGACTTCGACGGTCATGTTCGGACACATCGAGGAGCCGTGGGAGCTCGCCGAGCACATGCGCGTCGTGCGTGAATTGCAAGAGCGCAGTGGCGGCATCACCGAGTTCGTGCCACTCTCCTTCATCCCGTTCCAAACGCTGCTCGGGCGCACGCACGGGGTGGAGGAGATCTCGCGCGAGGAGAACCTCAAGCACACCGCGGTCTTCCGCCTCGCGCTCGGACGCACGATCCCGAGTTTGCAGGCTTCGTGGGTGAAGATGGGCCTTGACGCGGCTACCGAGTCGCTGCGCTGGGGCGTCAACGATCTCGGCGGCACGCTCATGGAGGAGTCGATCTCGCGGCTCGCTGGCTCTTACCACGGCACCAAGCTCGACCCAGACCAGCTCGTCGCGGCCGCCCACCGAGCCGGACGCCCGGCGGCCGAGCGCACGACGCTCTACGGCATCAGGCGGAGCTACCCACTCCAGCAGGGCTCACCGCACGAGCCGATTGCGGTGTAGCTGAATCGCCGCGGCTGGTCAGTGCGCGCCGGCGACCGGTGCGGTCTGCTGGCTGCGAGCGGAGGCGGCCGAGGCGGTGTTGGGACCAGCACCGGCAAGACTGCGCACCGCGACGGCGATTGCCGCCGGATGATCGTAGGGCTGCATGTGCCCTCCGTAGAGCATCGCCAGTCGCGCGTGAGGCAGTGTCGCCGCGAGCTTGCGCCCATGGCTCTGGTTGACGAGCTCGTCCTGCTCGCCTTGGATCACGACAGCCGGAGTCTCGATGCGGCCCAGGCCCTTGTCGATCTGAGCAATGACGTCGGTGGAGGCCAGGATCTCCCCAGACCACGCTTCCAGGTTGCCGTGGGTCATGTTGATCTCAAGCACCCGCCGGCGATGCGCGGCAACGACCGGCAATGGAGAAAATGCTTCGGCGTCCGCCCGGTCGGCCGAGACGGTGATGAGCAGCTGGCCGAACGTCGCGTTGACACCTGGCGGATCACGGGGAGCTGTAGGAATTTCACCAAATGCGCCTGCGCGGCTGTGAGGGCTTCGATTTTCTGCCCGGCGGCGGCTGCGTCCACGAGCACGAGTCCGCGCACGTCGCTCGGATAGCGCTCGGCGAATCCCAATGAGATGGTCCCGCCGTAGGAATGGCCCACGAGGATCGGGCGCACAACGTGAAGCTTCCCCAATAGTTCGTGGATCACTTCCAGTTGGCGGTTGAACGGCACATAGCCGCCGGTCGAGTAGCCAAAGCCCGGGCGGTCGATCGCGATCGTGCGATGCCCTGCCAGCAACGGCGTCACGTCTTCCCAGTCCTCGGCAGTGCCGGGTAGCCCGTGGATGAGGATCACAGGCGTCCCGGCTCCCGGGTGTTCGATGTAGTGGATGCGCAATTTGCCAACCTGGATGAACGAACCGGTCGGCTTTGGCTCGGCAGGCAGACGTCCATAGGTCCAGTTGAGCACTACGACCGCCAACGCCAGCACACCCACGAGGATGAGCAGCACTCTCTTGACGGAGATTCGGCCGGGCATGGGAGCGGATAGTAAAGGCGAATCGCTTGCCGATGAAGGCTTCTGTCCGAGTATTTGGGGTAGATGTCCGGCCTCGACCACTGGGACAGTCCTCCACCGTTGCCTCGACAGAACGAGCACCTGGCGAAGCGGACGAGCGTCTTACCAAGCTATTGCCGCGAGCGCTCCTCGCCTAGTCGCTCGAAGATCTCGGCCAGTTGGCGGTGGTAGGCGATACCGCCCACGAGCGTCGTGTGCGCGCCGCGCCATCTGTCTTCGATAGACCCGTTGGGCTCGCACTCCAGTGCCTTCATGTACCCCTCCAGCTCAGCAAGCTTGGCGCGGTGCCAGGCTCCCCGCCCTGCGAAGACTACCTCCGGGTCGGCCCCGGCAAACACCTTCAGCAAGCCCTCGTCGCGATATTGCGAGGGTGGCGAGCCGGGAGCGTCGGCCCACGCGCGCAACGCCTCGCGTCCAGCGTCGGTGAGCGCATAACGCTTGCGCCTACGCCCGCCCCGCTCTTGGCTGTGTGAGAGATAGCCGGCGTTCGCCAGACGCGCCGGCTCGTCGTAGAAGGTCGTGTGCGGGACCGGCCAGAAGTTCTCGATCGTATGCTCGAGGGCCTGCTTGAGCTCATACGGCGTGGCCTCGCCGAACGTCTCGAGCAGGCTCATCACCGCATACGAGGTGGTGGTCAGACGAAGCGTCTTGCTTGGCGCGGACATGTCTTGGATGGCCTTGCTTTCCATAGTTCGTCCTGTATAGTTCGGCTCGAACTATACAACGTGCCTCTCGCACCGGCGGGAGTGTGCCTGCGCGAGGAGCTCAATCGATGGCCGATCAACCGCATGCAGAGAACATCCTCTCCGACGCCCCGGACCACGACGCGCCGCACCCAGGTGCCGCCCCCTCCAGTGGCGCGCCCACCCGCTCGGACTATGACGTAGCGGTCGTGGGCGCGAGCCTCGCCGGATGCGCCACGGCGATCTTGCTCGCCCGCTCAGGCGCGCGTGTCGCGCTTTTGGAGAAGAGCCCCGACCCGCAGTCCTACAAGAGGATCTGCACGCACTACGTCCAATCCTCGGCCATCACGACGCTCGAACGGCTGGGGCTGATCGAGCCGATGATGCAGGCGGGAGCGATACGTTCGCGCATCCGCATGTGGACGCGCTGGGGTGTGATCGAGCCGCCTCCACGGAGCAAGGTTCCTGCTGGGATCAACCTGCGCCGCGAGAAGCTCGATCCGCTGATTCGCGAGATGGCCGCCGCGACTCCCGGCGTCGAGCTGCTGCTCGGGCACGCCGTGCGGGAGCTGTTGCGCGAAGGCGAGCGGATATCTGGTGTGCAGGCGCACGACTCCCACGGACAGACGATCGAGTTGCGCTCGCGGCTGGTGATCGGCGCGGACGGTCGCGACTCGCGCGTGGCGAAGCTGTCGGGGGTGCATACGCGCAGCGTGCCGCACGCACGCATCGCCTACGGTGGCTACTACGAAGGACCCGCATACGAGGGCGCGCCCGCCGCGACGCTGTGGATGATGGATCCCAACATGGTCGGCGCGTTTCCCACCGACGACGGGCTCACGTTCTACGCGGTGATGCCCACCAAGGAGCACCTGCCCGAATTCCGCGCCGACCCGCAGGCGGCGCTCGAGAAGATGGTCTCAGAGGTCCCGCAGGCTCCGCCGATCCTCGCTTCGCGCCTCACCCAGCCGGTGCAGGGCAAGGTCGACATGACCAACGTCATGCACACGCAGACCGCGCCCGGTCTCGCGCTGGTCGGTGACGCCGCCGGCGCGCTCGACCCACTGTGGGGCATCGGCTGCGGCTTTGCGCTGCAGACCTCTGAATGGCTCGCCGACAGCGTCGCGCCGGCGCTGGGGGGCACCGAGCCGTTGGAACGGGGGCTCAAGCGCTATCGCCGTCGCCACGCGCGTGGGCTCGCGGGCCACACGCGGATGATCCTCGACTACGCGGGCGGGCGCAAGCTCAACGCGGGGGAGAAGTTGCTGTTCTCCGCGGCCAGCTACGACGCGCGCACTGGCAGAATGTTCGAGGCGTTCGGAACGCGCCACATCGGGCCGGTGCGGATGCTGGCCACGGGCCTGCCTCTCGCCGCGTTGGCGCACGCGCGACGCTCTATCGGAACAGGTCCTGCTCGAGCGGGCGCAGTAGCGCAGCCGCTCCCGGCCCCTCCTCCTCGCTGACGAAGCGCCCCAGCCCCTCCACGATCACGACCGGCTCGCGCGAGTCCTTGGCGCGCGCGAGGTCGGCGGTGGCGGCGATCATGTCGGCCACCGCCAGCCAGGTGGCGTGAAGCTCGCGCCCCACGCTGTCGGTGCGTCCACGCCAGTCCTCCAGCGGCGAGATGCCGGCACAGCCAATCGCCACGTCGCACTGACCGTGGCGCCAGGCCCGTCCGAAGCTGTCGCTGATGAGCACTCCCACACGTGCGCCCGTGAGCTCGTGAAGGCGCTTACGGATCGCACGAGCCGAAGCGTCGGGGTCGCGCGGGAGCACGATCAGCGTCTCCGAGTCGGCCGAGTTGGAGGCGTCCACCCCGGCGTTGGCACACACGAAGCCGTGCTCGGTACGGCAGATCAGCACCCCATTTGCCTCGCGCAAGATCTCCTCGGACTGGTCGAGCACGACCTGCACGGCGCGCGGATCCTTGTGCTGCTCCGCGGCGATGCTCTCCGCGCGCGCTTGCGGGGTAACTCCCCGCAAGTCCACCACCGCGCCCTCGGCCTTGGAGACAGCCTTGTGGGCGATCGCCACGATCTGGCCGTCGGACAGCGGACTCGTCGTCGGCTCGGCGTCGACGGCGGCCGCGATCAGCTCGCCCAAGTCTGTCCCGGCGGCGATCTCGGGCATCCCGCTCAGGCCGCGGGCGGAGAGGATGCTCACAGGCTCAGGCTGCTTGTGTGGTCGTGCTTGGATCGGTCTGCGTAGCCTTGCTCGCGCGGTTGCCGGACTCGGCCCGCGCGAGCACCGCGCGCGTACGAGGAGCCCTGACGCGCTCGCCAGCCAGCCGCTCGCGCAATGCCGCCAGATCCTCGCCTGTGTCGATATCGAGCAGCAGCGACGCCGGCCGCGCGATCCGCCACTTCACGCCAGACTCGGTTGCCAGTCGCTCGTGACGGGCGCGACTGTCGGGGCCGAAGCTGGGGGAGAGGGCGTCGGGAGGGCTCAGCAGCAGGCCATTTGTGCCCTTGCCGTGGCGGTCGGGCACGATCACGACTTCCGTTTGGACTATGACTGCCGATTTGGTCTCCTCTCCGCGTGCGCGCGGCACCCCGAATTGGAGACCGACATCCGCACTCGGCGTGTCGGCGGCGAGCAGCTCCATCAGCTCGCCCGGGTCGAGCGTTGGACAATCGCCCGGCACGCACAGGCCCCGCTCGAAGCCTTCCCGCAGCGCGTGCGCGAGGCCGAGCGAGGCGGCCGCGCTCTGGCCTTCCTCAGCGGTGTCCTCCACGACGATGGCGTCGATGTAGCGGGCGGCGGCAGCTACGGAAGGCTCGCACGTGACCACGATTGTGGCGTCGATCGCGGGGCATTCGCGCAGGGAGCCGAGCACGTCGCCGACCATTGCCCGCGCGAGGTTCGCTCGTAGTGACTCGGCGACGCTTTCGCCCAAGCGCTGCTTGGCGAGCGGGAAGCGCTTCACGGGAAGGATCGCGGCGGTGCGCATGTGCTCTGAGAGGCTACCCGGACAGCGACCCGGCGAACGCGAGCGTCTGCTCGGCCACGCGCGCACGACCCTGAGCGTCCGGCATATTCGTGTCGATCTCGAGCGTGGCGAGGCCTACGAGCGGCTCGTCGGTCACGACCCCGTCAAGTAGGCCTGGCGCGATCTGCTCGTAGAAGGCGACCACCCCGGCGGCGTTCGCGGGTTGCTCGTAAGCGGCGAGGAACGCGGCGGTGGGCCCCTTGACGACCTCGCCGCCGACGATCGGGCTCACGCAGACCACCGGTGCGTCGAGTGCGACGAGCACGTCGCCGAGCACGTGCAGGATCGGCCAGATCGAGATGACGGGATTGCTGGGGCCCACGATCACCGCACGTGCCTCGGTCAGCGCCGTGAGCACCTCGGGTGTGGGGTGGGGTGGAGGGCCCGTTGTCGGAGGCCCCCCCGCGCGCGGGGGGGGCACGTCACCTGCGAGGCTGTCCGGATCGACCGTAGAGGTACGCCCGGCAGGGGTGTCGCCGGCCGGCGTAGCCAAGTGCGCTCGTGCCGGCACGGCGAATGCCACCTCGTGCACCTGACCTTCAGCGCGATCGCCGATCATGAACTGTTGGAAGTCGCGCCAGCCGGCATCGGTGCGCACATGCGTGCGCAACTGCTCGTCGCACATCGGCAGTACACGCGCGCCCACGCCGATCGCTGCGTTCAGTCTTGCGAGCGCCTCGGTGGGGCGTAGTCCTTCGCCCTCCATGCGCTTGCGCTCCAAGCACCAGGCGAGGTCGCGGTCGCCGAGGTTGAACCACACGTGGGCGCCGAGTGCGCGCAGAGCGTCCATGACGGCAAAGGTGTCGCCTTCGATGCCCCAGCCGCGCTCGTTGATGAGGTCGGCCAGCCAAAAGGACACGAGGTCAGGGTCGGGGGAGACGTGCGAGCCGTAGATGTCGATGTCATCGCCGGTGTTGGCGATCACGACCAGTTCGTCGGGGCCGACGACGTCGAGCATGCCGCGCGCGAGCTTCGCACCGCCGGTGCCGCCGGCGAGCACCACGACCGGTCCGCGCGGGTCGCTCACTCCCAGGAATCGTCGGGCAGGCCGGTGATGCGCACGCCCGCGTGACATTTGTGCTTGGCGTTGATCGAGATCATCAGGGCTGTCATCGACTCGGCGATGCGCGCCATCTCCAGGCGCCCACAGTCCACGCAGCGCAGCCCGTCGATCCGCTGGAGCAAGAGCGCTGCGCGACGCTTGTCCTCGCGCAAGTCGCCGCAGATGAGCACGTCCTGGGCAAGGTCGTGGTCGAGGTCTGTCAGCGAGGCGGCGGACACCGTGTGTAGGGCTGAGACGACTCTCACCCCCTCGGGCACCATCTCCAGCGCGGCTTGTGCGGCCGAGCCCTGCCATACGCCAAGCATGCGCGTTGCGCGCCCGCTGACGGCGGCTGCGAGCGGGACGGTGGCGTCGATCAGCAGCTGGCCCTCACGCAGCGACCCCTTGATGTTTTTGAGCGTCTCGGACTGGCTGCGGAAGGGGACGCTCAGGATGATCGTCTCCACGGCCTCAACGGCCTGTGCGTTCTCAGCGCCTGTGAAGCCAGCGTCCGGCACGACCGCACGCGCGCGGTCGGCCGCCTCGATCGCACGGCTCTCGTCGCGCGATCCGATCACGACTGGCACGCCGGCTGCTCCGAGGCGCACCGCCAAACCGAAGCCGAGCGCTCCCGATGCTCCGATGATTGCGACGGGGTCGGTGGAGGAGACGGCCACGGCGGCGGAGTATAGGACGGCGAGGCTTCCTATCGGAAGGGAAATCGGCATGGCCGGCTGAAGGCGGGTCTCCCCGCTCGACCCGTATGCTCCACGAATGCGATTCGAGGGCAAGACTGCACTCGTCACCGGCGGGGCGTCGGGAATCGGCGCCGCCACGGCAAGGCTGCTCGCCGCCGAAGGCGCTCGCGTGGCGATCGGCGATGTCAACGAGGACGGCGCCCGTGAGATGGCGGGCGAGCTCGACGGGTTCGGGTGCGCGCTCGACGTCACCGACACCGCTTCCGTGCGCGCTGCCGTGGGAGCGATCGAAGAGAAGCTGGGTCCGGTTGACGTGCTCGTCAACAACGCCGGCACCGACCTGTTCTCCTATTTCGTCAACAGCGACGAGGGGTTGTGGGATTTCGTGCTGGGAGTCAACCTGCGTGGGGTGCTTGCCGTCACGCACGCGGTTCTGCCATCGATGCAGGAGCGTCGCTCCGGCTCGATCGTCAACGTCGCCTCCGAGGCGGGCCGCGTCGGCTCGCAGGGCTCCGCCGTCTACTCGGCGGCGAAGGCCGGCGTCATCGGCTTCACCAAGGCGATCGCACGCGAGTCGGCGCGCTATCGCGTGCGCAGCAACGCGGTCGCTCCCGGGCCGATCGAGACGCCGCTGTTGAATGCCGCACCGCAGCTGCTCGGCGAGCTGGGGGAGAGGCTCAAGCAGGGCATGGTCAACCAGACTGTGCTCCAGCGCTCCGGCGAGCCAGAGGAGGTTGCCG
Organism: Solirubrobacteraceae bacterium; assembly: GCA_036266805.1. Lineage (GTDB taxonomy): Bacteria > Actinomycetota > Thermoleophilia > Solirubrobacterales > Solirubrobacteraceae > Palsa-744. The sequence goes on along the minus strand of DATAXK010000004.1, from coordinate 148,912 downwards.
CGGCGATCGCGTTTCTCGCCTCGGATGACGCCTCGTATGTGACGGGCCAGACGCTGAACGTCAGCGGTGGCCTGTCGATGTGGTGATGGGGCAGGTCGTCTCACGGCACGGGCATGCCACGCCAGACCCCCCGGAGGTTCCCCAAACATCATGAGCGGTCTGCCGTCGTCGGTCCAGATCAGGGAGGTCGGGCCGCGCGATGGTTTTCAGAACGAGCCGGAGATCATTCCCACCGAGCGCAAGGTGCAGCTGATCGAGATGCTCGCTCGCACCGGCCTGCGCCGCCTGGAGGTGACGAGCTTCGTGCGGCCGGATGTGATCCCGCAGCTGGCAGATGCCTCAGAGGTACTGGCCCGGATCGACGTATCCGAGGAGGTCGCGCTCAGCGTGCTCGTCCCCAACGAGCGGGGCCTCGAGCGGGCGTTGGAGGTGCGCGAGGGCCTGGCCCGCGTACGCCCGGCGTTTGACGAGATCAACGTCTTCCTGTCGGCCTCCGAGAGCCACAATCGCCACAACGTCAATCGCTCGGTCGAGGAGTCGTTGGTTTCGCTCGAAAAGGTGCTTCCCACGGCACGCATGGCTGGGCTGCGTTGCGAGGCGGTCATCTCCACTTCCTTCGGTTGCCCATATGAGGGCCATGTGTCGCCCGAGCGGGTGCTCGAGATCGCCGCGCGCCTACGCGACGCCGGCGCTCGGGAGATCGGCTTCGGCGATACGACTGGGATGGCTAATCCGGTCCAGGTGGGGGCCTTCTTCGAGCGAGCGTTTGCGTTGCTCGGCAGCTCGCGCGACGGCGGTCCCGACAAGGGGGGTGTGCAGCTGACCGCCCATTTCCACAACACACGCGGGCAGGGCCTTGCCAACGTGCTTGTCGCGCTGGAGGCGGGCGTCACGAGCTTCGAGTCGAGCTTTGGCGAGTTGGGCGGCTGTCCGGTGCCTCCCGGCGCCACCGGCAACATCGCCAGCGAGGACCTCGTCTCGATGCTGCACGAGATGGGTATCTCTACGGGCATCGACCTGGATGCACTGCTTGCCTGTGCGCGTCGCGTTCAGGACCTGCTCGGGCGCCCGCTCGGCTCGCACACGCTTGTGGCCGGCGCTGTGGACTGGCGCGACGCGAACGGCTAGTCGGCCGCAGGCGCCGGCTCAGTCTGGCTCTCGCGCGCCTGCTCGCGCATCGCCGCGACGCAGTACTCCTGCACCGACACCTCCATCTCCAGCGTCTGGGCAAGCGCGGGGCGTGCGGAGGCGTCCATCACACGCTTCGCTCGTCCTACGGCGACATGTGAGTTGGCCAGCAGCTCATCCACAAGCGCCTGTGTGGCCTGCTCCAGCTCCTCCGGCGCGACGACTCGGTTGAGCAGCCCGATGCGCTCGGCCTCGACGGCGTCGATCGTGCGGCCGGTCATGATCAGCTCCTTGGCCCTGCCGAGCCCGACAACAGCGGGCAGGCGCGTGGAGCCGCCGACGTCGGGGATGATCCCGAACTTCACCTCCGGCAGGCCCAGTCGCGCGTCGTCCGAGGCGATGCGCAGATCGCAGCCCAGCGCTACCTCCAGCGCTCCGCCCACACAGGTCTTGTGGATCTGGCAGACGACCGGCTTGGGCATCGCTTCGGCGAGGTTCGGACATTCAAGGAACGTGTTCCTGAAAGGGCGCAAGTTGCCTGGCGTGCCGGCCGATGCCATCAGCTCGCCGAGGTCCACGCCGGCTGAGAACACCGGACCCTCGCCGCGCAGCACCACGCAATGCACCGACTCGTCTGCCGTTGCCTCTCGCAGAGCGTCGGCGAGCGCTCGCAGTAGCTCCTGGCTCATCGCGTTGCGCTTCTCCGGACGGTTCAGCACGATGTGACGGGCCGCGCCGCGGTCTTCTGTGGTGACGATGCTCATCGGCTTGATTCCTCGTGTCGGTGTGAAGTCCAAATCAGGTTGCCCCACGCGCGTGGGGTCTAGATGGACAGGGGTTGGGCTGAGCGACGGAGGTGCATTGGCGTTAAGGATTGGCTGTCCTCAACTCAGGGTTGTCATCAGCTCAGATCGAGTACCTGTGTCGGCGCTTCGATCTTGCCGTCGTGATTCTCACTTGGCACGATCGCCGTGCCCACCGCGAAGAACTCGATTGTGTGGCTGCCCCAGCCGTGGCTCTTCTCCTGCAGATCCACGCCGACGATGCCCTCGGCACTCAGCGTCTGCGCCTCTGACTGCATGCGCTCCATCGCCAGCTCGCGCGCGTCGTAGAGCGCCTGAGTAAAGTTCGCAAGCTCCACGTTGCGCCCGGTTTGAGCCATCGACTTGAGCATTCCGCGGTGCGCCACGTGGTAGACGCAGCTGCCCATCACCATGCCCACGGGACGATGTCCGGTGCGCAGCAGCGTCCAGAAATCCTGACCTGAGAGGTCGCTGGTGAAGGGGCGCCCGTTGGGAGCGCGGTGCAGCACGCCCTCACGGTGCTTGACCGCCGTGCCGATCGCGATGAACTCGGCCATGTCCTGACCCCACTCGTAGCGGCCGATGTCCAGGCGCACCCCCACCACGCCGTCGGCCCCGAGCTGGTCGGCCTCCTCCTCCATGCGCGTCATCGCAAGCTGGCGGGCGCCGTACATGGCTTCGGAGAGGACCGTCATCTCCTGGCTCTTCTTCCAGCCGGCCACCTGGATGCCGATGTGGTAGATCGAGCTGCCGACGACGAGCCCGACGGGATCGAAGCCGGCCTGCTTGATCAGCAGGAACTCGTTCACGCTCAGGTCTGAGGTAAACAGCCCCGCGCGGTTCTGCTGCAGGCGGGCCCTACCTGCCTCGGGAACGCCCTCGAGCGATGTGGGGTCGTAGGCGCTCTCGCTCTCTTCGACGTCGCTCATGCCGCTGCTCCTTCTGTCGGGTTCATATTCTGGCGCTCCTCTAAGTTGTCAAATCGACAATGGTCTCGGGCGCATACGGGATCGTCGCCCTGTCCTCGCGGATTGCGGTCCCGATCGCGTGGAAGGTCACCATTAGTCCGCCGCGCGAATAAGTGCCGGCGCCAACAGTGGTCCGCTGGATGCCGTGAGCGATGCGCACACCGATCACGCCGCTGGCGTCGAGCTTCGCCGCCTGGTGGGTTAGGCGGGAGACAACGCTCTCGCGGGCGCTGTAGACACCCTGGGTGAATTCGGGTAGCTCCTGGTTCTGGGTGAAGCCCATGCCGCCAACTCCACTCATCATCTGCGTCGAGTAGGAGGCGCCCACGAAGAACACCGAGCTCCACGCCACCACTCCGAGCGGCTCCACGCCGGCGCTGAGCAGCTTCGCGTAGTCGGCGACCGACAGCTCCGTGAGGACGGGGACGCCGCGCCGACGCTGCCCTCTACCGGCCGTCGGATCGCCGCCGCCGCTGCGTGTGTCGCTGGGCCGCGTGTCAGCCGGCTGGGGGGTGTCCTGGTGGCGAATGGCAGTACCGATGACTACGTACTCGATCGCGTTTTCGGCCCAGTCGTGCTCGCCGGTGCGTAGATCCACACCCACAACCGCATCCGCGCCCACATGGCTCGCCTCCTGCGCAAGGCGTCCCAGCGCGAGTTCGCGCACCTCGTTCCAAGCTTCTGAGAGCGCTTGCATCTCGAACATGAAGCCGCCGCCCATCGCCGACGGCCATGGCGTCGACTGGTAGCCGACCTGGTAGATCGAGCTGCCCATCACCTGCGAAACCGGTTTCAACCCCAGCTGGTTGCACAGGGCGAAATCGCCGACCGACAGGTCGGATGTGAAGGCACCGCCATGTTCGCCCAGCTCGCGAAGCCGCCGTTCCGCTCCCAGCGGGATGCCACCCCGTTCGACCTGCACGAGCGACTGAGCCTGCTCGGCAGGGCTCTCGCCTGGGTCAGCCGGCTCGTCGTCTTGCTCGACATCGAGTGGTGGTTCGTGCGTGCTCATCGCGTCTTGCCTGTCCATCTCGTACGCGGCAGGCAAGCGATTTTCCCAGCTGAGCAGACCGGGCTCATCCCATCAGCCTTTCAAGTGCTGTCCGCGCCTCGGTGCTGCGCTCGGCCTCTTCGCGCAGCTGGGCGGCGAGCTCGCTGACCCACCGTCCCGCATCGAGCTGCTCGCGCTTGATCGCGATGCCGCCGACCTTGCGCTCGCGACTGCCCTGCACACGATCGCCTTCGACGGTCAGTTCATACGAAGTCTCGCCGAGATTGACCTCGACGCGACGCACCTGCTTCTCGCCACGCCCCAATAGCCCCCCGCCGCGACGCTCCACACGCGTACTCGCGGGCAGCGAGCTCTCCAGCTTGCTCGCGAGCACGGCGACCGAGATGCGCAGATCCGAGCCATCGGCACGCAGCCCGGCGGCGGAGAGGTCGAAGTCATCCTCGGCGGACATCTATCGGAAAGGCTACTCCCACGCCCATCGAGGACGTGCGGTCCCTTGCCAGCTTTGTGATCTACATTTGAGATATGCCAGATCCTGGCCAAATACGCGTATCCGATGCGGAGCGTGAGCGCCTTGTCGAGGAGCTGCACGAGCACACGGTCGCGGGCCGGCTCACCGCCGAGGAGTATGAGCAGCGTTTGGAGGTCGTCTATACCGCCCGTACGCGTGCGGATCTCGACGCGCTACGTGCCGATCTCCCAGTCAGCTCGGTTGCCGCCCAACTCGCGCTGGTCGAACGCAAGTCGAAGCTCAGGCGGCGCCTGGTGCACGAGGCCGGCGGTTCGATCACTTTGTCGCTGATCTGTGTCGGGGTCTGGATCGCGGCGGGCGCCAGCGGCGCTTTCTGGCCGGTATGGGTGATTCTCCTCACGCTGCTGCCGGCGCTGCGCGACGGCTTCATGCTGCTGGGTCCGGGCTCCGACATCGATGTCGTGGAGGCGCGCCTGCAGGCCCGTCACGAGCGCAACCTGGCGCGTGAGCACCGCCGCGCTCGGCGTCGGCGCCTATTGCCCTAGACGGCCGCCCGATAGGCTCAGCCGCACATGAGCGATCTGCGCCAAGCAACTGAGCGTGCGCTCGCGGGCGGACCGCGGCGCCACCGCGAGAAGGCCATCGAGCAAGGGAAGCTGCCCGTGCGTGAGCGCGTGGCTTTGCTGCTGGACGAGGGCTCCTTCTCGGAGGAGGCTCTGCTTGCCAATTGGAATGAGGACGGACTTGGCGCCGACGGGGTCGTCACGGGCGTGGGAACGATCGACGCGCGGCCTGTGGCGTTGATGGCCAACGACCCGACGGTCAAGGCCGGCTCGTGGGGGCCGAAGACGGTCGAGAAGATCCTGCGCATCCAGGAGCGAGCCGCCAGCCTGCGAGTTCCGATGGTTTATCTCGTGGATTCCGCCGGCGCACGGATCACCGAGCAGGTGCAGATGTTCCCGGGTCGGCGAGGCGCCGGAAGGATCTTCTTCAACCAGGTGCGCATGTCCGGCGTGGTGCCGCAGGTATGCGTGCTGTTCGGGCCGAGTGCCGCCGGAGGTGCCTATATCCCCGCCTTCTGCGACATCGTGATCATGCGCGACGGCAACGCCTCGATGTACTTGGGCTCCCCACGCATGGCCCAGATGGTGATCGGCGAGGACGTCACACTCGAGGAGATGGGCGGGGCGCGTATGCATACCGGCGTCTCCGGCTGTGCGCACCAGCTCGTCAAGACCGACGAGGAGGGGATCGCGTTCGCGCGACGCTACTTGTCCTACTTCCCAAATAATTGGGAAACCCACCCGCCCACGCACACGCCTCCCGCGGCAGTTCCCGCGATGCCGGCTGAGCTGCCGGCGGGAGCTACGGGATCGGTGGCTGAGGTCGCGGAGTCCGGGCTGGCATCGTCTCGATCGGACGCTCTTGCCATCGCGGATCTGATTCCCATCGACGAGAACAAGCCTTTCGACATGCTCCTGTTGATCGACGCCATCGTCGACGAGGGTTCGCTCTTGCAAGTCCACTCGCGCTGGGCCAAGGAGCTGATCGTCGGCTATGCACGCCTCGACGGTCGCGCGATCGGGATCGTTGCCAACCAGCCCAAGCACAAGGGCGGTGTGCTGTTCTCCGACTCGGCCGACAAGGCCGCACGCTTCATCTGGGCCTGCAACGCATTCAACATCCCGCTGCTGTTCCTTGCCGACGTGCCCGGCTTCATGATCGGCACTCAGGTCGAGCGTCAGGGCATCATCCGTCATGGCGCCAAGATGATCAGCGCCGTCTCGGAAGCCACGGTCCCGAAGATCTCTGTGATCGTGCGCAAGGCCTACGGAGCAGGGCTCTATGCGATGGCCGGTCCAGCCTTCGACCCGGACTGCTGCATCGCACTGCCAAGCGCCTCGATCGCGGTGATGGGACCGCAGGCGGCCATCAACGCCGTTTACTACAACCAGTTGCAGGCGATTCCCGATGGCGAGCAGCGGGTCGCCAAGACCGAGGAGCTCAGGCGCGAGTACGCCGAGGACATCGACCTGCTGCACCTCGCCTCGGAGCTGGTCATCGATGCGGTCGTCGAGCCCGAGCAGCTGAGAGCCGAGCTGATCCGTCGCTTCGCCCATGCCGAGAGCAAGCGGCGCGAGTGGCCGGACAAGCGCAACCCCGTGACACCCGTCTAGACGGTGGTGGAGCGGCGCGATACTGCGTCCTCGGTCGCTCGCGTGCGATGCACGCCACGCGGGTGGGTGGGCATTTCGACTTGTCTCGCTTGCCCCACGACCGTCTAGGATGCCCGTGATGGACGCCACCGACCTAGCGTTCGCCGGCATCGCCGGACAGGCCGAGCTGATCGCCGCCCGCGAGGTCTCCTCACGTGAGCTGGTCGAGCTCTATCTCGGGCGCATCGAGCGCTTCGACGGACAGCTGAACGCCTTCAGGGTCGTGTTCGCCGAGCGCGCGCTGCTCGAAGCCGACCAGGCCGACGCGCGCCGCGGGGCTGGAGGGGAGCGCCCGTTGCTGGGCGTGCCGATCGCCGTCAAGGACGACATCGACGTAGCCGGCGAGGTGACTGCGCTCGGCAGCAACGCCCACGGCGACGTCGCGGCACCCGCCGATGCCGAGGTCGTGCGCAGGCTGCGCGAGGCCGGCGCGATCGTGATCGGCAAGACCAACGTGCCCGAGCTGTGCATTTGGCCGTTCACCGAGACGCCCACCTTTGGCGCAACGCGCAATCCCTGGGACCTGCAGCGCGCTCCAGGTGGCTCCAGTGGTGGCAGCGGGGCTGCGGTAGCCGCCGGCCTCGTCGGTGCCGCGCTCGGCTCTGACGGTGCCGGTTCGATCCGCATTCCCTCGGCCTGGTGCGGACTGTTCGGGCTCAAGCCCCAGCGCGGGCGTGTTTCGATGGCCCCCAAAGCCGAGGCTTGGTTTGGCATGTCGGTCAACGGGGTGCTCAGCCGCTCGGTGATCGACACGGCGCTTTTCCACGAAGTCGGCTCCGGTTCGGCTTCAGTGGATCGCGACCGTCCCGAGCCGCCTTCGATCCCGTTCCTTTCCGCCGCGCGCACCCCGCCCGGCAGACTTCGCATCGCCTTCTCGACCAAGATCCCGCCGCTGGTCGTCGCGCGCCTGGACGGCGATGCGCGCCGCGCTTTGGATGAGACGGTCGAGCTGCTGCGCTCGCTGGGGCATGACGTCAAAGAGCAGGATCCAGACTACGGCTTCGACACGATGCCTGCCGTGTTGATGCGCTATTTGCGTGGGATCCACGAGGAAGCCAATGCGCGTCCTTATCCCGAGCGCCTGTCGCGTCGTACGCGCTCGATGTCGGCACTCGGGGCGCTTGTGCCATCGACGCTGCTGGAGCGCTCTCGCGCCGCCGAGCACACGCTCGCGGACAAGCTCAACCGAGTGCTTGTCGACCACGACGTCCTGATCACGCCGACGACCGCCCAGCCGCCGCCGCGGATCGGCCAGTACGACGGACGCGGAGCGCTGTGGACGCTGAATGCGGTGACAGCGCTGGTCCCTTACAACGCTCCTTGGAATCTCACGGGCCAGCCGGCTGCTTCGGTGCCGGCGGGTTTCGGCTCCGACGGGCTGCCGCGCGGCGTACAGATCGTCGGGCGCCCCGGCGCTGAGACAACGCTGCTCTCGCTTGCCGGCCAGCTCGAGGCTGAGCGTCCCTGGGCGCGGCACCGTCCCGACGCGTTCGCGTGAGCGGCGCGACCGATAGAGAGGGGCTCGGGCGCACAGAACGTGCTGGCGAGCGACCGGAGGAGCCGATGAGTCTAAGCGCGAAGATCGACGATCTGCTCGAGCTGGCCGTCGAGCTGGCCCGTGACGCAGGCGCATTGTTGCTCGGTCGCTTCGAGGGCGGGGACGAGCAGGCGCTGGAAAGCAAGAGTACGCCCACCGATCTTGTCAGCGAGGCCGATCTCGCCTCCGAGCGCCTGATCCGCGACAGGCTCGCGCGCCTGCGGCCGGCGGATGGCATCCTCGGCGAGGAGGGGGGAGGCACGCAGGGGACCAGTGGTCTCACCTGGGTGGTGGACCCACTCGACGGCACCGTCAACTTTCTCTTCTCGATTCCGCAGTGGTGTGTCAGCGTGGCCGTCACCGACGAGCACGGCACGCTTGCGGGGGCGATCTACGACCCGTGTCGTGGCGAGCTGTTCGTCGCCATGCGCGACGGAGATCCGCTGTTGAACGGTGCTCCGATCGCGGCATCTAGTCGCACGGAGCTTTCAAGCGCGATGGTGGCCACCGGTTTTGCCTACGACGCCTCCGTGCGGGCCGCTCAAGCCGAGGTCTTTGCGCGCATGGTGCCGCGCGTGCGCGACATCCGGCGTTTCGGCTCGGCCGCGCTCGACTTGGCGTGGACCGCCTGCGGACGCTACGACGCCTACTACGAGCGCACGGTCAAGCCGTGGGACATAGCCGCCGGCACGCTCATTTGCGAACAGGCCGGACTCAAGGTGCAAGAGTTGCCGGAGCGGGAAGGGCTGCCGCTGGGCGTGCTCGCCGCGGCACCCGCGCTTGCCGGGAAGCTGTTCGAGCTGGTGGGCTGAGCACGTTTGCTGAGAGCAACCAGGAGTTATAGCCCGACCGCTGTTCTCCCCTACCGATTCGATGCGGCGGGTGGGAATCGAACCCACACGCCCTTTCGGACAATGCCTTTTGAGAGCATCGCGTCTACCGTTCCGCCACCGCCGCAACGGATTCCAATAGTACGCTAGACAGGGCGTGCCAGCGCGTCACGCTCGGCGCGCGGGTCCAGCTGCTCGAGCTCGATGTTCCAGCCTTGCTGGAAGCCGCGCATCGCGAATGCGATCAGCAGGATCTGCACCGGGATGATCACGAGCGTGAGCACGCCGAGCAGGCCGGCGTTGAGAGTTGGCTGGGCGAAGCCGGCTTTGTTGCGCGCGAACCAGCTTGGCGCGGCGACCAGCGCGAACACGAGCAGTATCAGCGCGAGCGCGGCCGCCATCGGCAGCACGCCACGACTCCAGCGTGCTGTGAAATAGGCCATCAGCAAGTAGACGATCGCCCAGGCGAGCAGGATCGGGATGCCACCTTCGAGTGTTCCCCAGCCGCCGATCGTGATGATCAGGATCAAAGCGGTGGAAACGAGCAGCAGTAGCACGACGGTCACACGCGTAGCTTGAGCCACCGGCTTGCCCCGGTTTGGGTGCGTGATGATCACGCCCGGCTCCCCACTTCTCTCCCCACTGGATGCCATCGCACAGATGACCATACAATCTCAGGCGGTCCTCACGCAACTTGACCCGCGGGCGTGGTGGAATTGGTAGACACGCTGGCCTTAGGAGCCAGTGGGCTTATGCCCTTGGGGGTTCGAGTCCCTCCGCCCGCACCATTTGATCGACGTTGGAACCAAGGCCCCCTGAAGAATGGGGGTCTTGGCCGTTTCGGGGGCCTGTGGTGCAGACGGGAGCCTTTGAGCCGCTCAGGCGGTGGATATGACCGATGAGGGGTGCTTCTTCGCCTTCGAGAATGTCCGCTCGGACGAGTAGCCGCACAAAGATCGCCTGGTTCATTAGGCGGCGTAGCTCCGGATCGGCTTCGAGATAGGTCGCATGGCAGCCCTGGATGATCGCCAGCGCCTCGTCGAGAGCCGTCTCGGCCTCCTCGGTTTCGTGGGTGGCTGAGGTGATCCAGCGGCGTGCTTGGGTGCGCTCGGCCTCGATGCGCTGCTGCTCGACTTGCAATACATCTTCATCGACACCATCGCCACGAATTCTCTCGTGGTGCATGGCGACGCATGGCATGGTGGTGGGGCTCTCCATCTCGCAAGCGGGCCGCACCCGGACTTCCTCACGGATTGGGGACCCCTCGTTCAGGTATTTATGACCCGCCTTTCGGGCGTGAGTACATTCCATGAGACCGTATACTCAACGCGATTCTCCCACATCGCGGAGCTGGTGCGCATGGGTGCCGTAGTCAGCCTCGATGACATGCCTAAGACTGCCGCTTATGGATTCACCGATGTATCGCGAGAGGGGCAGGTCCTAGAAATCCAAGGGCCGACGCGCCTGCACGGTACGACGGTCACCGGCGACAACCTGCGCGGAAGTGCCGCTCTCCTTATTGCCGGTCTCATAGCCGACGGACATACCACCGTGCGCGGAAGCGAGCATCTCGTCCGTGGATACGACAATCTGATCAAGCGCATACGAGACCTCGGTGCAGACATAGCTGAGTAGGTGCGTGAGCGGTTCCAGCCGAGGGACAGCATCGCGCACTACCGGTTGTGTGACACTGGGCGCGTCGGTCCACGTGAGTAAGTAGATTGGGTCGTTGACCTACGCAAAGAGCGTAGCTAGAGAGGCGCGGGCGGACCTCTCTTGGGGGTGGACAGCTAACTTCGATGAGCTATGCGGGTGCAACGCACCGGGTCGGCGGAACGTGATACAACTCGTCGCCGTGCAAGGGTGCACTGTCCTGGCGTCCCACAGCCAGTAGGAGAGGCGATCGTGCTTGCAATGACATCGACAACTTTTACGTCCTATGCCGCCCTGCTGGCTTCCCTAGCGGCGCTCAGCATAACGCTGTATACCTACTGGCGTCGCAGGCATGACGATACCTATGTGTACCTAGCCAATCTCTGGAACTCCATACTAGACTCAGCGCTTCAGTATCCGCGGTTCTTCAATATCAGCGTTACTGCTAATTACGATCGAGCGATGAGCGAAGATGAGCGGGTAGGGTATGACGCTTTCTGCTACAAGTCGTGGGGCTTCATCGATGATATTGTGGTGAAGGGTTTCCACAAGGATTCGCAATATGCGTCAATCATTCAGTGGACTGCGGCCTATCATCTGCGATGGATCCAACTCAATCCGCAGTTCTTTACGCATGAGGCGTTCTGGAAGCTGCTTGAGACAGTTCAAGATGCCCCCCACCTGCTCATTCAATACCAACCGCTTCCGACCGCAAACGACGACATCGACTGGGGCGTTGTCAGTCGCGACTACCATCGCTACATCCTCGGTCCATTTGCGCCAGAGATGGTTAACGGCGCCGTCTCCGGACGGATGCGCAACCAGTTGCTTGCTGATCTTGTAGAAAATGACCGTTTTGGCTCACTCTCAGGCATCGACCTGGCTGACTTTGGGTGTGGCCCCGGCAATCTTATCGAGTACCTTCCTAACGATATTGGGCGCGTGGTCGGGGTGGACAAGAGCAAGACCGCTCTTGAGCTTGCTAGTGCCACCGCGTTGCGTCGACATGTTCCATTTGAAGCCCGTCAGCAAGACCTGTGCAAGCTTGAGATGCAGGACCAGTTCGATGTGATCGTGTGCGTAAACGCCATTCTGCCATCCACCAGGACTGACGTCGTCTCGATCTTGGAAGTCATTCGGCGTCACCTTCGATCTAGTGGGCGGCTGGTAGCGATTTTGCCGTCGTATGACACGACGCAATATTCACGAGACCTCTGGCGTCAGTACTACACCGAGCATGTAAGTCCAGGTCATGCCACACGGGTAATCCGTGCGTTGGTCGAATCTAAGATGGCGGACGACGTATTGTGCTCCTACGCTGAGGACGGCCGTACAAGTCAGTGCTACCACACGCCCGAAACTATTCGACGCGAGTTTGAGCAAGCTGGGCTCGTGATAGAGACCCTGTCGAAGATCTACTACCCGTGGTCGCTTGTGCGCCGCTTTGACTATGGCTTCTTCCCAGGAGCACCTGAGGAGATATGGGACTGGTACGTGGTTGCAGGGGCGCGTACATCAAACCCCGTGGGTGCCTAGATGGCACCGACGATCGGGAGGCCAGGACAGACACGGTGGCTCTTCAAGCAATCCCGGCAGGTGCCATCCGGCCTGTTACACGAGTGAGTCCAGTCGCTCATTGCCGCTTGTACGGCAGCCCGCCCCGGCGCGGGCATATGTCCCAAATGCTCTTCAGCTATTGACCTCGTGGTGTGAAGGGCTCGGAAACAACGCGTGCTGCTCGTGAGCCGTGCGCTTCGAGTGCTTGTTGACTGCGGTCAATCCTCGCTGGGATGCACCCGTCGCAGCCTGGGTATTCGACCGCCGGAGGCATCTCGGTGGCTTCATAGCTGTAGACGGCAGTCCGAGGGACTTCGACGTAGATTTCAGCTCTCCACCTGCCATCTTTTCTTGGCACGACCCCGCGAGACACTAGCCACCGCGTTGCCGTTGGGCGAACGGGTGCCTTGGCACCTGACGGCGTTGCCGCCTCGCTGTGTGCAACCGCTGGTCTAGCAACGGCGGACACCTGATAGCCAGTGTGAAGGTCATGAGCGGTACCTTCGACAATAATCAGTTCCCCTGATAGTTCTCCCTGCGGCTGTCGTGTGACTCTCTCCACAGACAGCTCGGACGGGGGGACCAGCTTGGGTGGCGTATTGCCACTCGCTGCGAAGACGCCGACGAGGGCTGCAATGATTGCTGCCAAGCCTCCTATCAAGGCTGCCACTACCGCGACGACCATCGGGTGGCTCCAGTTGATCCGTCGCCCCAAGCCCATCAGATTCTAAATAATGCCACGAAACCGCTTGTGGGGTCACGCGGACTCTGTACCAGCCGCGCGGTAGGAATACGAAGCCACTTCACGTAGCCTCGCGAGCGCCCCGCCCACCGGAGTATTTTGCCAGCAGCTCCTTGCGGATACCGGTCTGTACTCGACGATGTACGCGGGAACTAAGCGCGCGCTTTGCCCGTTGTGCGACGGCAAACGTCGGCTACGGGCCGCCCCTTGCCGTCACCAAGGTTAGTCCTGTAGAATAGGAGCAGAAGGAACCCAAGCCATGAGCACACTCAACCTACAATCCGTTGTCTACCATGAAGGCGAGCACTTCGTTGCCCAGTGCCTCAACGTCGACGTAGCCAGCTTTGGCGATACCGAGACCGAGGCTCTTGCGAACCTTCAAGAGGCTCTTGAGCTGTACTTCGAGGACGCTCCAGCCAGCGATGCCGTGCCGGTCGAGGACGCTGAAGTCCGAACCCTAACGCTTCAGGGTGCCTAAGCTCTACTCCTCGCAGGAGATCGTGAAGGCGCTTGAACGCGAGGGCTTTGTGTTCGTCTCCCAGCGTGGCAGCCACGTCAAGTACCGCAAGACCGGCGCGAGCATCATCTACACCGTCATCGTCCCGGCTGGGCGCAAGCAGGTCCCGCGCGGCACCTTCCGCTCAATCCTGCGCCAGTCCGGCCTGGACGAGAGCGCTTTCAGACGAAACTGAGACTCGGGGTCTAACTCGTACAACACCGCTTGTGCGACGTTGATGAGGCCAGGTCCTAGATCGACTCTGACTCGGTGGTATAAAGCACCTCTATGAGCATGGCGCCATCACCCTCCGGGGGTCCTCTCACTCAGACCGATGAAACTATGGCCTTCTTGGCGATGTATGGTTGGACGATGTGGACGGTCCAGAGATTCGAATATTACCTCGCCGCACTTTCCATCTTGCGCTCTCCGGTCAAGAAACCAGAGCGACTAATCGATACTCCACAGAAGGCTTACAGCGCCCTCCAGAAGCAGTTTGCTGTCTACAGTCACCGTTTTGCGCGGGCGTCGGCAAAAGAGCTACAAAACTTGCTCCCAGATGGACTCTCTGACTCGCTTCGTCCTGAACTCGATGAGCTAGTGGAGGCTCGCAATGAGCTGGCACATCGTTACTTGCGGCGCACCCTAGAAGGGACTAATCCCCTGACTTGCGTAAGGAGCTACAAGCCGTCCAGGAGCTCGGCGAACGATTTGCTGCCGCCGGGGAGAATCTGCTCAACCTTGTAAAGCAGTCCATAGCAGAGCGTCCCCCTAACCTCTCAGATATTCAGTTTGAGGCACTACAACGACTGGGTAAAGCGGCAACATCTGGGGTATCGCTCGACGAAGCACTACGCGACGACACCTGTTAGGTGGGCACACTGCTTACTTCGACCGCCGCCGATTGTGCGACCAGGCCATGGGATCCGCGCGGATGGTACGGTCTGGGCTCCATCCCAGCACTGAGCCGACATGCTACGTAGACGCCGAACCACAGCTCCGATCGAGCAAGAAGAGACTATCGCCGCCATTGAGATCGCACCTGCGTTTTGTCGCACCTGCGGCGTGGCACTCGGAAACGATCCCCAGCAGGTGCGTATCCTTGAGATCACGCAGATCGAAGACGGCTGGCTTGCGCAAGGTCATGTTGCCGCTGACGACTTCTGCCCGAACTGCGGGGCGACGTATTCCATTCTTCGCCAGTATGTGCCTATAGAGTGTGCAGATTTTGGGTGCCCGAAGTGTGGCCCGAGTACATCAATGACTCCTGACGTGCTCGACGTCAAGGTAACAGGAGAGGGCTATCTCTTCACTGCGACAATCAGGTGCTCGAAGTGCTCGCGACCACGGGTGCATGAGAGAGTCTTGGGCTCGTTCAAGAAGGTCAAGCGACTCAAGATTGGTCCGGCTGGAGTCGAGGTTGAGTTGTCCAACTAGTGCACCACAATGCCGCTGTGTGACATTGTCAGACTCCGCGATCTGCCGCCACCGATGCGGCGCTGCGATAGTCGAGAGGAAGTGGAGTATGCCCAAGCCCGCATTGCATGAACATTTCGACATTGGCCTTTTGATTAATAAGTGCCGCAGCAAAGCCGGTGATATCGCGACACTCAAGTGCGGGCGAGTCTGGAGGCTCACCCATTACCAGCGCGTAAGCATACGGCGGATAGGCGAGTTCTGAGACAGAATAAGTCGTCATGTCGTGTTGACGCACAACCGCAGAACTGCCAACGAAGCGCGCGATCGGGCCGAGGTAGAAGTTGAGGTAGAGCGACATGCCGTCGGGAAAGTCTGTGACATTTGGCTCGCGGGCATAAGCTGCGAGGTCCGGGTACCCCAGGACTGTTTCGTCCGGTGCGAGAGCCAACAGCATGGTGACAACCTGCTTCACGAATCGGCCAGGGTAGACGTCCCTAATCTTCAAACCGATACCGAGTCGCTCAACCTTCATATCGGCCTCCTCAACAACTATTCGATTATCGCGTAAGGCGGCATACCCGACGCGCACCCACCGTGCCATCTCCGGGACATACAGTCGACCCGCCCGACTATTGCATGCGCGACACAAGGTCTTTACCCCGGCGCCACGTTGACTGATTTCTCCGCGTTTCCCCGGTTGCCCAGTCGACTTGTCGCGCTCGAGCCATGACTCGATCCCAAGCATCTCCACGCGATCACGGTTCAATGAGGATTTTGGTGGGACGTGCTCGAAGCCAGCAGTGCGATCACCTTCTGCCGCTGCTTCCGCCCCACAGGCTCTAGCAGCAGCCGCACCAGAGCCTCGACCTGTTCTTGATGGTTTCTTTGGGACCCCACCTGCCGCATACCTGACCGGCCAGCGATATCCGTCTGCGACGTCAACCCTTGCTTTGAGCTTGGAGGTATAGGACACAGTCCGCAACTGGCTGTCGAGCGAGGCCAGCGATGGCCTCCACGAGTGCCGGTATGCCCTCTGGGCGACGCGAAAACCTGGAGGAAAGCGCGATCAGGACACCCGGATGGTGAAGGCCCGCGAGCAAGTGCTCGGCGGATATTCGTGTGAAGTCAGCGACGTTCTCTGTCAGCAGCACAGACCCCTCCACGATCGCCACCGCGAAGACCTCTGGATCTGAGCTACCTGCCAATCCGAGCTCGAGGACTGTCGTAGCCTGCATGCCAGCGGCCTGCAGCGCCTCGGCGTGGACGGCAGAGTACATCTCGTCGAGCAGCAGCCTCAATGCTTCTCGGCGACCAAGGTTTCGCGCTGGTGAAGTTCGATGCGAGCCGCAACCTCATCGGGGTACGCGGCGCGGTAGCGCAGCGCCGCGTCCACCAGAGAGCGTGTGAGCGCCGAATCCTCGACGAGCGCCGCCAAAGGATCGGGCTCCTCGGCGAGATCATCGACCCACATCGCGACCTCCCACACATCGGGACCACCAAGCAACCCGGCACGTCGACCAGTAGGCCCATCGCGAAACACGATCAGCGGATGCTCCTCACGACGAGCGCCTTCCTCGGCATAGCGACGCAGACGGTCTGAGAGCGTCTCACCGGCAGCGCGCGCTCGTAGACGAAGGCGTTCGGCAAGAGCATCATCAAGACGCACCGACACGTTGACCGACATGTATGCAATGTAGCACAACGTCTGCGTTCGGACGGCGGCCGCCGGCGGGTCAGCCGGCGATCAGTGCCGCGGGCCGGGCCAGCGCCTCTTCGGCCGCGCGCACCGACTCGACGAAGATCTCAACTCCACAGAGCAGCAGCTCGCGCGTGATCACCAGCGGGGGTAGGAAGCGCGCGACGTTGCCGTAGTGGCCGCCGACCTCGATGATCACGCCCTTGCGGAAGCACTCGGTGCGGATCTGTGCCGCCATCTCGGGCCATGGCCGCTTGGTGTCGCGGTCCTTGACGAGCTCGATGCCGATCATCAGGCCACGGCCGCGCACGTCGCCGACGGCGGGCAGCGTGTCCTGCGCTTCGCGCAACAGCCCGAGCGTCAGCTCGCCGAGTGTCGCCGCGTGGGCGGGGAGGTCCACCTCCTGCATGAACTCGATGGCCGCCAGCCCGGCGGCCATCGCCACCTGATGGCCGCGGAAGGTACCGATGTGGGCGCCCTGCTTCCAGGTGTCGAGCTCTGAGTCATAGGCGATGCAGGAGATCGGGTAGCCGATCCCGCCGAGTGCCTTGGAGAGGGTGAGCACGTCGGGCGTCACATCGTCGTGTTCGCACGCGAACATCGCACCGGTCCTTGCAAAGCCAGTCTGGATCTCGTCGCAGATGAGCGGCACATCGTGCTTGCGCGTGATCGCGCGTACCTTGCTCAGGTAGCCGTCGGGGGGGACGATCGTGCCGCCCTCGCCCTGAATCGGCTCGATCAGCACAGCGGCTGGATGGGGAATGCCGCTGTGCGGATCGTCAAGCGAAGTGTCGAGCAGGTTCGCGCACGCAAGCTCGCATGAGTCGGGCTTCAGGCCGAGCGGGCAGCGATAGCAGTAGGGGTAGGGCATGAAGTGCACGGGGCTGGAGGTCGGGCCGCCGAAGCCGACGTCGCTCGTCACCGACAGGGCGCCGGTCGTCATGCCGTGGTAGGAGCCCTGAAAGGCGATCACCGCGTCGCGCCCTGTGTGTGTGCGCGTCAGCTTCAGCGCCGACTCGATCGCGTCTGAGCCGGTGGGACCGCCGAAGTGAAACTTGGCGCTCTCGCGCAGGCGGCCGGGGAGCAGGGTCTTGAGCTTGCTCATCAAACGCAGCTTGGGCTTGGTGGGGAAGTCGAGCGCGTGCACGAGCTTGCGCTCCTGCTCGGCCGCCGCGGCGAGCACGTCCGGATGGCCGTGGCCTACGTTGAGCACTCCCGCGCCACTGAAGAAATCGATGAACGTGTTGCCGTCGACGTCCTTCATCGTCGCGCCGCGACCTTCTTCGATCGCCACGGGCACGCTGCGGGGATAGGAGCGCGCGCTCGACTCGAGTTCGTCCTGCTGGGCCAGCAGCTCGCGCGAGAGCGGACCGGGCACCTCGCCGTCGAGCGCCGGGGCGGGCTCGAAATGCAGCTCCTCGAAGTTGTGCTCCCCTTGGCTCATCTCTCAGGTCTCAGGCGACTATAGCCTTCGTTGGCCCTGTGCCTAGTCTGATCGCTCAGGCGTGGCAGGGAGGACATCGATCGTAGGATCGGCGGGCGGCTCGGTAGGGGCGCGAACCTGCGAGCTTGAAGGGGCGGCATCGATTGTGGGATTGGCTTGCGTGCCCGTGGTGGAACCAGCGCCGGTGGCCGAGACAGCCGTCTCGGTCGTGGTAGGAGCGGGCGTGCCGGTAGGGGAACGCAGCATCTCCCTCATAACCGGAAACGGTGCAACCTCGCGCAGGGTCTCGTGTCCGGTGAGGATCATCAACAGACGGTCGACCCCCATGCCGCCGCTGGCCGACGGGGCCAGTCCGTACTCGAGCGCCCGCACGTACTCCTCGTCGTGGGGGTGGGGGGCATCGTCGTCGTCGGCGCGGCGCTGCCTGCGCTGCTCGACGAAGCGCTCGTACTGCTCGACGGGATCGTTGACCTCCGAGTCGCCGCTGACTAGCTCGATGCCGCCGATCACGGCGTCGAAGTGCTCGGCAAGTCTCGAGTCCTCGGCATGAGCCTTGGTGATGGGGAAGGACTCAAGCGGAAAGTCGTACACGTGCGTGGGCTGGTTGAGTGTGGGCTCCACGAGCTTTGAGTAGACGGCCTGAACGGCTTGCGCCCAGCTCGCGTCCGGGTGGATCTTGCCCTCCAGCAACGCCATCAGCTCCTCGCGCTCGGCGGCAAGGAAGTCCACGCCCGTAACGCGCAGGATCTCGGCTTGCATCGTCGTGTTGCGCCAGGGCTTTGCCAGGTCGATCGTCTCGCCACCGCGCTCGATCACGGTCGTGCCGAGCACGTGCTGGGCGACGTAGGCGACCATCTCTTCGGTGAAGCGCGCCACGTCTTTGTGGTCGGAGTAGCTCATCAGCCACTCGAGCATCGTGAACTCGGGCGAGTGCCGGTAGGAGATGCCCTCGTTGCGAAAGCACTTGCCGAGGTCGTAAACGTTCTCGAGGCCGCCGATCAGGCAGCGGTTGAGATACAGCTCCACGGAGATGCGCAGCGACATCTCCTGGTCGAGCGCGTTGTGGTGGGTGAGAAACGGTCGCGCCGATGCTCCCCCGGCGAGTGCTTGCAGGACTGGCGTTTCGACCTCGATGAAGCCGCGCTCGGCCATGAAGGCGCGCAGAGCATCGACCGTCTTCGCGCGCGTGACGAACAGTTCGCGTGTGCTCTCGTTGGCGAGCAGGTCGAGCTCGCGGTAGCGGTAGCGGGTGCCGGTGTCGCCCAGCCCGTGGCGCTTGTCCGGCGGTGGCCGCAGCGCCTTGGTCAGCAGCGCGCAGCGGTGCACGCCGAGTGCCAGCTGACCGCGCTGGGTTATGTAGATGGGCCCTTCGGCTTCGACGATGTCGCCGACGTCGAGGTCGACGACGCGCTCGTAGGCCTCCTCGCCGAGCGTGTCTTGGCGTACGGCAAGCTGGATCTCACCGGAGAAGTCGCGCAGGTCGATGAACGTCGTCTTGCCGTGTCCGCGTCTGGAGATGACGCGCCCGGCGAGTCGATAGCTGAAGTCTGGGTGCTCGCCGGCCTTGAGTTCTGAGGGATCGTGGGCGGCGTACAGCTTGGCGATCTCGGTGCGCTCGGTCCTGGGGATGTGCGGGAACGGCTCGATCCCCTGTGCGCGCAGGCGCTCGGCCTTGGCGAGTCGTTCGTGCGTGACGGCGTCGTCAAGTGCGTTATCGAACATGCTGGATCACCACAGGGAAGGTACCATCGGGTCGCGTTTAGGCCCTAACGCCGCCTCAATCGCACTGGTCCGTCGTTGAGCCCGCGATCCTGAGCTCAAACGTCTGCGGGCAAGCGCATGAATGTCTTGCCAACTCGCCGAAAGCTCGCTTGTGTTTTCACAGTGGTGTTTATGTAGGCGAGTGTGGATGATGCGCTCGTGAGGCACACAAAGGACCCGGAGATCGACGAGCAGGTGCGAGCTTTTGGCGAGAGCATGCGCGCTACGCGCTTGAGTGCCGGCCTCTCGCAGGTGGGCTTGTCGGAGGCCACGAAGCTCGATCGGGCGGCGATCAGCTTCCTCGAGCGAGCAGAGCGCGCTCCGGATCTCTCGACGCTGGTACGCGTCGCGCGCGCGCTGGACACGACGCCCGCCGATTTGCTCGACGGGATTGGCCTCGCCGGCCCGCAGGCGGTCTCGTTGCCGGCGGAGGTCAAGCCTGCGAGCAGGCCGGGCGTGCGCTTCGGCGCGAACCTGCGCGCGGCTCGCAAGGGTGCGGGCCTGTCTCAAGAGGCGCTCGCCTACGAGGCCGAGGTCGACCGGGCGGCGATCAGTGTTTACGAGCGCGGCGGGCGCGAACCTAACTTGCGCACGCTCTTGAAGCTTGCGCGGGCGCTCGAGTTGAGCCCGGTGGCATTGCTCGACGGCGTGCGCTGAGCTCGCGCTAGAAGCTCAACTCGTGCGCGCGGATCGCCGCGCGCGTGGGTCGATACAGGGGTTGGGGCGAGGTGTCGGGCTCCAGTGCGGTGTTGAGGTTGCCCGTGGCGTGCTCTTGTGCGCTGTCGGGCCGGCGTCCGGCATCTGGCTCACGCAGAGGAGTGGGCTCGCGTTCGGCCAAGCCATCCCCGAGCAGGATCTCCAAAGCCGCCACGATCTCCTCGATATCGCGCTCTGTGTCGGGGTCGCGTTCACAGGCAACGGCGACCGCGGCGACGGTCATGCCGTCGCGAGCTTCGCTGACGAGCGTGTGCAGTACGACCGCCGCGAGCAGATCCGGGTGTTGGGAGTAACTATCGTCTTGTGAATTCGCCACATTTTGAAACTACACGACGGAGCGGTCGAATGTTGGGTGGGAGTACACAAATGCCTGTGTGTTGACGCCGTCAGCGCTAAAGCAGCACCGTGCGCGTGCCGAAACGCGTATCGAGGAGAAGTATTCGGCATTCGTGATGATTCGCACAAACCCCCTTTGGCCAAAGCAAAGCCCCCGGCGCTCTACGTCGGCGACTTTCGTGTGCTCGCGGGGAGATGCCTCCGCGCACGCCCCGACTCTTGCGCCGAGACGACTGCCGCCGCTGGGCTCCGAGAGCGGCGACACCCTGATCGAGGTGGTCATCAGCGCCGCCCTGATCTCGCTCGTCGTGATCGCCGTTCTGTTCGGGCTCGACAGCACCAATCGCGCCACTGCCAACAGCCGCGCTCGCTCGCAGGCGGACGCGTTGGCCCAACAGGACGAGGAGCGGCTGCGTAGCGAACCGATCAAGAAACTCACCGAACTGGAACGCAAAGAAAACGTGACCGTGGGGGCGACCACGTACACGATCACGACGACCGCCAAATACATCGCCGACGAGACCAGCACGGCGAGCTGCACCTCGAGCGTACCGACCGCCGACTACCTGAAGACGATCTCGATCGTCACATGGCCGTCGATGGGCCCCCACGGAGCCGTGACGGAGACAGGGGTCATCAGTCCGCCCGCCGACTCGGCCTTGATCGTGCAGGTCGAGGATGCCGGCACGCCGCTGGCAGGCGCCAAAGTCGTCGCCAAAGGTCCGGCACCGTCGAGCAGCGCACACGAACTCGAAACCTCCTTGAACGGGTGCGCGATCCTTGCCTTGCCTCCCGGGGAATACACGATCAACGTCAGCAAGACCGGTTATGTGGACCCCAATGGCTACGCGAACACCGAATCTGACAAAAGCGTCACGAAAGTTGTGTACCTCCCAGCCGAGACGACCTCCAAGGAGGGCTACAACCTCGGGGCGGCGGGCAAGCTTCAGGTCAGCTTCGTCGAAGCCGGCGGGTCGGGCAAACTGGAAGGCGACTCGGTTGTGTATTTCAACACGGGTATGGCCCACTACGAAACGCTGCCTGAACCAGCCACACTTGAAACGTACAAACCCACGGTCGAATCCGTTACGCCCAACAACATCTTTCCTTTCACCACCAAGTACACGGTCTACGCCGGCACCTGCGAAGCGGACCTGCCGACGAGAAATGGTCAGAGCTCCAATCCGGAAGTCCTTGTCCCGGCGGGCGAACCCGCGTCCGTGACGGTGCCGCTGGCGCCGATCGACATTAAGGTGCTGGAAAGCAAAGGGGTTCCGACGGCCATACAGAATGCTACCGTCTTCTTGGAAGACACCGGCTGCAGCGCTGTGCGCAAACTCACGACAAGCAGCGCCGGTACTCTCAGCCGACCGTGGATGCCCTTTGGCACTTACTCGCTGTGCGTAACGGCGACCGTGGGAGGAAAACAGCGCGAAGATACCGTCTCGGTTGATAACGATGTTGCGAGTGGGACCCCGCCGCAGACCATATATCTAAGCGAAGAAGGCAAAGAAGGGTCGGTTTGCTGATGGGCCGCCCACGCTTGTCATTGAAGGCGCTGCGCGAGGAGCACGGCTTTACGCTCATCGAGCTGCTGGTGGCGATGTCGCTGGGGATCCTCGTCTCTGGCATCGCTCTCTCCTTGCTCAACTTCACGACGGCTGATGTGACACGTATCACAGAACGGGTTCACGCCGACCAGACGGGACGCGTCGCGCTCGAGAAGTTGATGCTCGCTCTGCATTCCTCCTGTCTAACAGCCAAATCCGATCCGATCAAGCCGAAAAGCACCGAAAGCAAACTCAGGTTTGTCAGCGAAACCAGCGCCGAAAATGAACACGGGGAACCTTCTGCGGCGCTGCCCTCGATCAAGCTGCACGAAGTCGTCTATACGGCAGGGTCGGGCAAAACGGAAGGGACGTTTGTGGAAAAGTCTTGGACGAGTAAAGGCATCCCACCCAACTACGAATTCAACGAAAAAGAAACACCAACGCAACGCATTGTGCTCACCGGCGTACAGAAGACCGAAAATTCAAAAAAAGAACTTGTACCTATCTTCCGTTATTACCGGTACTACAGGGAAACAGACAGCAAAGCCGTGCTGGGCGAATTGGATCCCACCCCGATAGTCTCCGGAATCGAAGAACTCAACGAAAAAGAAGCCTTGTCCGTCGCCAAGGTGAGCGTGAGCTTTACTGCTGTGCCGGAAGGCAAAGAAAACAAATTGAACACCCAGTTTGGCGGAGGTCGCCCGGTCGCACTGGAAGATTCCGCGATCCTGCGCCTGTCTCCGTCTTCTGAAGAAAACAGCTCCAACCTACCCTGCGCCGAACTGTGATGACTACTTCCATCAGCTACCTACGTAGTGCCCTGATGAGGCTTCGCGGCCAGGAGGGCATCACGATGATCATCGCGATCGGCGTGATGTTCGTCACATCTCTCCTGCTCGTTGCCACCTTCACGGCGGCCAACGGCGAGATCCATCTGAGCGCCACAGACACTTCGCAGAAGAAGGCCTACTATGCCGCCCTCGCGGGAATCGAGAACTATGAGAACCACTTGACCGAGGACGGCAACTACCTCACCTACTGCACCAACCCCCCGGAGACCAATGCCGCCCTGAACCAGGTCGGGGAAACGACACACCGCGCCACGATCACGAACGAAAGCGGGGAATCGCTCAACGAGGAATACGCGATCCAGCTGCTGCCGGCCGAAAGCGCGCCGGCGAACGATCGCAAGTGCGACCCCAACAACTTGGTTGAAACGATGCTCGAAGAGAAGTCGCCTGGTGCTGTCGGCACCTTCCGCATCGAGTCGACTGGCTACTCGGGCAACCAGCGGCGCACGCTTGTCGCGGACTTCCGCAACGCCAACTTCGTCAGCTTCGTTTGGTACACGAAGTACGAAACGGGCGATCCCGCGATCTACGGCGAACCACTCAAGGAAAAAGAGCCGGCCAACTATTACACCGAATGCTCCAAGTTCTACGGCGAACGTCCCGCGGATGGCGGTACTCCGCGGCGCTGCATCAACAACTTCTTCATCAACGGAGAATCTGTCAACGGGCCGATGCATACGGAGGATCACGCCGGGGTGTGTGGGTCGCCGGTCTTCGGCCGCAGCGAAAACGATCGCATCGAATTCGGGCATGCATACGGCAAACCCGAAGACGAAGGCTATTCGGGCGAGGGTGTCTGCTCGGAAGTAAAACCCGTCTTCAAGGGTAAGCATGTGCTGCCCAAGGAAGTCGTGTCTATCGAGCCGCCGCCAGGCGATGAAGAACTGAAACACATCGTCGAACCGGCCTACGAATACAAGAACAAGACGGAAATCGTTCTTGAAGGCGGCACGATGACCGTGACCAACTGGGAAGAAAACGCGCTCACGAAAACGTGGACCTCAAAAACTCAGGTGGGTGTCGCCTACCCACCCAATGGCATCATCTACGTGGCGGGCGGCTGCTCGGTCCCCTACTCGCCATATGGGCCTAAGCCAAAGTACACAGAAGATCAGGCATGCGGCAACGTGTACGTTCGTGGCGAATACACGAACTCGCTGACGATTGCGGCCGAAAACGACGTGATCATCAACGGTAATCTCACGACTCCGACGAATTCGGCGGGTGTGCCGACAACCAATGCGCTGCTGGGGCTGATCGCGAACAACTTCGTGCGCATTTACCACCCGGTGAAGGAATTCTACCCCGCTAAAAGTGGCAAATGCAACGGGAGCGACAAATTGAACGCAAAAGGCGAATGCGAATATACCGATGACGCTGCTGAATGCGACGCTCCCAACGGCGTGGGTGACCTGGAAAACCCCAAGATCTACGCCGCGATGCTTGCCGTCAAACATGCGGTGATCGTGGATAACTACATTTGCGGTTTGCCCGAACTCGGAAACCTGAACGTCTACGGCGCCGTCGCCGGTCTCTACACCAATGGCTTCACCGGCGAGTTCTCAGGTAGCTCGATCATCCACGGCTACCCCTATGACGCCAACTACGACGACCGCCTGCAGGTGGAGGAGCCGCCCCACTTCCTCAACCCGATCGAGGCTTCGTGGTTCGTGCAGCGCGAGACCTTGGCTGCGAATCCGAAGGAAGAAGGTTAGCGAGCTCCCCCAATCGGGGGTATCCTAGAAGGGCGCGACAACTCTGTGGATCGCGTATCCGCCTTGGCGGGCTGGCGTGTAGAGTCTGGGACAGCGCTCCCGCGCAAACGCAGAAGCGCCTGCAAATCGAGCGTTTCTGGGGGACTGGTGTAACGGTAACATGGGGGTCTCCAAAACCCTTGCTCGAGGTTCGATTCCTCGGTCCCCCGTTGGGCGATCTGGGCGGAATGCCTGGAAAAGCGGCGGTTTTGCGGGGGTTCGGACGGAGGGTCGAAAACCCACTGAGGCGTACTGAAACGCATCGAGCCGTGCAGAAAGTGCAACCAGATGCCTGCCGGTCGTCCCTGGACGACTGAGTGGCGTGGGTCCTTCTGAATGTGCGGCCACTCGTGACTTGCAAAGCGTCGGCCGCGTGACTAGAATCTAGGTCATGTTTGAGGCTCTGCCGCTTTCGTCTGTGAAGGCCCACCTCTCCGAGATCGTCGATCGCGTCGAGGGCCAGCATGACCGAGTCGTGGTGACCCGCAACGGCACGCCGGCAGCGGTGCTTGTGAGTCCCGAAGATCTGGAGAGCCTGGAGGAGACCCTCGCGATCATGTCCGACCCGGCGCTCATGGCTCAAATCGACGAGAGTGGCCGGGCGATCACTGCCGGCGAGCAGGGGGCAACACTTGCGGAGCTCCGTGCAGAGCACGAGCGGCGCCGCAACGCTGCGGCGTGAACGACGCTCCATGGGACGTGCGTATGATGGCGCCCGCGCGCCGTCAGCTCGATCGGTTGCCTGTCTCGGTTGCGGCTGCCGTCCTGGAGGCGCTCGAGGCGATCGCTTCCAACCCCCGCCGGCTGGGCAAGCCGCTTCGCTTTGAGCTGGAGGGGTGCTGGTCGGCGCGGCGAGGGCCTTATCGGGTGGTCTATCGCATTGACGATGAGGCTCGGGTCGTGTCGGTGCTTGCTATTGCGCACCGGGCGGATGTGTATCGGCCGCGGTAAGCGATCGTTCCAACCACCGGGCACCTTGTGCGGCTGGGTTCGGCCGGACGTCTTGTCAGGAGTCGCGAAGTGTCACCTGCAATGGCGGTAACATGAGCTATCGAGGCTAGTCGAACCAGTCGTTGGTGTATTGGTTAGCCCACGCCGACAGCTTTTCAAGAGACGCAACAAATCGTCGCGCATGGTCTTTGCTCTTGCTTAGATGAGGCAGTGCATCGCGATTGTGACCCGCAAGGCATCGGGTCGTCTCCCTGCATAGCTGTCGCCACACCTGCGCGAGCCTGACGATCGCTGCCGGCGAGAACGCCAAGGCTTTGCAGAGGCGTATCTCGGCCACCTCGATCACGACCACCTACGACCGCTACGGACACCTTAGGCCAGGCGCCGAGCGCGAGAGCGCGGATCGTTTGAGCGCTTATCTGGATCGGCTATCCGGCTCGCTTGCTCCGCTGGTTGACTCGATATGATGATTTCATATGTCTCGTCTACTCTCAGTGTCTGTCCCCGATGAGCTTGCCGCGGAGGCGGAGGCGCTCGCCCGCGTAACCGGCAAGACCAAGAGCGAGGTGGTGCGAGACGCGTTGCGCCGTCACGTACGGCACGAGCATTTCGCCGACCTCCAGCGCTACGGGCGCGACCGAGCCGAGGCTCGAGGAATCGGGCCCGAGGACGTGGAGGGGATGATTGACGAGTTGCGCATGACAAACGCGTGACTCCGCGCGTTCTCTTCGACACGAACGTTCTAGTGTCGGCCTCCATCGCTGGTGGACCCCCGAGCCGGGTGCTTGAGGCGGCGATCGACCGACGTATAGAGCTGGTGCTGGCAGATCCCGTCCTCGGCGAGTTGGAGCGCGTGCTGACAGTGAAGCTGGGCTTCGAGCCCGAGCGAGTGCGCGAGTTGAGGACGCTACTGATCGATGTAGCAAGCGAGCGAGTCGAGGCGCCCGATGAGGCACCGGAGGCGATCACAGGTGATCCGGATGATGACTTGATCCTTGCGTGCGCGGTGCACGCCAAGGTGCAGGTCGTCGTGTCCAGTGACCGTCGACACCTGCTGCCGGTAGGAGAGCACCGAGGGGTACGAATCGCCTCACCACAGGCGCTGCTCGCGGAGTTGGCTGGCGAAGGGTCGCAGCGAGACGACCCGGCCCTGAGCAAGGAGGCAGAGAAGCTGCTCCGTAGTGCGTACGAGGCGTTCAATGCCCGCGACATCGAGAGTGCGATCGCGACCCTGCATCAGGAGGTTGATTGGCCAAACGGAATGGAAGGTGGACGCGTGCATGGCCACCAAGAGGTGCGGGACTACTGGCAACGTCAGTTCACGTCGATCGACTCACGCGTCGATCCTAAGCGCATCGAGCCCTGCCCTGACGGTCGCATCGTCGTCACCGTGCGCCAAGTGGTGCGAGATCACGCGGGGAAGCTCTTGTCCGACGAGGCGATCGAGCACCACTACTTGATCGCCGACGGGCTGATCAAGCGTATGGACATTTACAAGGCTCTTAGGCAGGGATAGGCACCGAGCCCAGACGGAATCGGCGGTGACGTTCAATGTGATGATTGGTGACGCGTGTCGACCGGTCATCTGTCAGCTTGCCATCATGCACCGGGCGGACGCGGTTTGTATCGTCGGGAGCCATGCGCCTGAACCACGTCACGCTAGCTGTGCGAGATGTCGAGTCCTCGGCCCGCTTCTATGTCCGCTTGGGACTCGCTCAGGTCGTCGCGGATTACCCACACTATGCGCGCTTGCTCGCTCCGCAGGGCGACACAACGCTGTCGTTGCACATGGCGACAGACCAGGCGTCGGGATCGAGCGCGAGCATCCACTTCGAGGTCGACAATGTCGACCGTACGGTAGAAAGCCTGAAGCGAGCAGGATTTGCTTTCCTGTGCGACCCAGTCGATCAGCCCTATCTATGGCGTGAGGCGATTCTCCTTGACCCCGAAGGACATCGCGTGTTCATCTACCACGCCGGCAAGAATCGCCTCGATCCGCCTTGGCGTCTGCCGTCAGAGGCCGCAGAGGTAGACGAGACGACGACACATCATGCGACCGTCACGTGGAAGGGCAATAAGCGCGACGCGCGCGCGCACGAAATCCAGCTGGCAGGTCAGGCGCTCGCGGGCTCGTGCGCGTCAGAGTGGGGTGGCGATCCCGAGAAGACTGATCCGGAGGAGTTGTTCGTCGCGGCGGTGTCGGCATGCCACATGTTGTGGTTTCTAGATCTCGCGCGTCGCGAGCGTCTACGAGTCATCACATACGAGGACAGGCCCGAGGGAACGATGGACGCTCAAAAGTTCGTGGCGATCACGCTCCGTCCACGCGCAGAGTTTGCTACCGACACGCCTATGGAGGTGATCGCGGCCCTTCACGAGAGGGCGCACCAGGCTTGCTTTATCGCGAACTCCGTTGCGTGTCCGGTGAAAGTGGAAGTCGCGTGAGACGGCTCCAACTCGGGCCTATGCCCCCGCTTTGTGTATGACCGCGCTAAACAAAACTGAGGAAGGCGCCTATCGAGGCCTGCGGATCACCAGTGGCCTGACGATCCCGCTGGCCGAGGTCACAATCCGAGCTAGCCGCTCGTCCGGGCCCGGCGGCCAGCACGCTAACGTCACCGCCTCACGAGTCGAAGCGAGCTTTGAAGTGCTTGCCTCGGCCACGCTAACCGACACGCAGCGGGACCGAATACTGGCGCGTGTCGGCCCGCGTGTGGTGGCGATTGCGCAGGACGAGCGCTCGCAAGCCCGTAATCGAGAGTTGGCACTGGCTCGCTTGGCCGAGCGGCTTGCGAGCGCTCTGGCCGTCCCCAAGCACCGCCGCGCCACGCGTCCCACCCTGGCCTCACGCGAGCGCAGGCTTCAAGCCAAGCGCCAGCGGACTGAGCGTAAGCGCGAGCGTCGCCCGCCCGAGGACTAGGAGAGGCAGGGCGCGAGTTCGCATCGACCCGTTGTCCTAACCTTGGCCTCGTGGAGCACGCCCCAGCCGCCCTCATCGAGTTCCCCGCCGACGATCCGCGGCGCGCTCTGCGCTTTTGGAGTGGACTGCTCGGCGTGGAGCTCGAGGTTCGTCAAGACACGGAGGGAGAGGGCTGGCAAACGCGTTCAGGAGCTCCGGCGATCGGTGTCCATGCACGGGGGCGCGGCCCAGGCGATTCTTTCTCGCTGCCGTACTTCTACGTGGACGATATGGCTGAGGCGCTGGCGAGCGTCCAGGCGCTCGGCGGGTGCGTTGTTCATCCAGGCGAGAAATGGGCGGTCTGCAAGGATTCGGAGGGGAGTCCCTTCGGGCTGACCGGTGCTGATGAGCTATGAGGAGAGGACTATGGAGCTGAGGAGCGAGCAGGTCGACTACGACAGTCCCGCCGGAGGCGTGTCCGCCTATATGAGTCGCCCAGTCGCCGCGGACGGGCCGCTGCCCGGTGTCGTGGTGATCCAGGAGATATGGGGTGTCGATCGTCATATCCAAGACGTGGCCGACCGCTTTGCCGGCGCTGGCTACGTAGCCGTCGCACCCGACCTGTACTCAGCCGGTGGAGGTAGACCGCCGGTCCTGGCTGTCGAGCGGGTCGAAGCGGCCAAGGCCTTTCTCAACTCGATCCCCCCGGGACAGTGGATGGCTGTGCTTGGCGACGACACTCGCCGGGCCGAGGCCCTCTCCAAGCTCCCCGACGAGCAAGCGCGCAACGTCGGCGAGACGATTGCTGCTCTGTTTGGCGGAGCCGGTGGAGACAACGAGCGCCACCTGGGCGTTCTGAGAGCCGCGATCGCCTTCTTGAGTGCAAATCCGGCATGTTCGGGACGAGCGGTCGGTTCGATCGGCTTTTGCCTGGGCGGCGGGCTGTCGGCGCTGCTGGCGTGTGAGGAGCCGCGGCTGAGCGCGGCGGTCGTCTACTACGGCTCCTCCCCGAATGCGGAGCAAGTCGACTCGATCCACTGTCCGCTGCGTGGCTTCTACGGCCAGGACGACCCACGCATCGTCGGCGGACTCCCCGCCTTTGACGCCGCGCTGGCCGCGGCCGGCGCCGATCACGAGCTGCGTATCTATCCAGACACCGGACACGCGTTCTTCAACGACACCCGGCCCAGCTACCGGCCCGAGGCCGCCAGAGACGCGTGGAGTCGTACATTGGCCTTCTTCGCCCAGACGCTGGCGCCGGTGGCCACGGTGGCGGTGCAGGAGGCTGGGAGCCAAGCCTGATGGCTTCCAGGAAATGAATATGGCCGACGAGCGATTGCCACACGAACAGCCCGATCAAAAGCAGACCCGCATGGCTTGGCTGCTGTTGGCTATCCGCTATGGCCTGCCTGCAGCTGGCGTGATCGCCGGCGTGATCGTGATGTCGCTGGGCAGCGAATCGGACCTGGAGGGCGGTGCCGGCATTGTCGGCTCCAGCTTGGCGATCTACGCGATCAACTGGCTATATCGTGCCGCCTTTGAGGGCGATCGCGTCGAGCGCGAGAAAGAGCAGGCGGCGCGTGCCTATCTTGCCACGCATGGACACTGGCCGGACGAAGCGCCTCGCAGCAGAGGCCGTGGGGGCAAGCTCAATCGGCCGAACTAAGCGGGCGTGGCTTCGCGGGGCGCGAAGGAGACGCTCGCCTGGTCGAGCGAGGGTGCGACGGGGATGGACGCCACCTCGTTCTCGCCGCGCAAGCGACGATAGGGCCACACGACGTTGCAATAGGAGAGCACGCGTCGTCGATCCTCCTCCTCGCAGGCAACGATCGCGGCGCCGATACGCCATTCCTGGCCATGCGCCAGACACGAGCGCACGGCTACTTCCAGGCGTGTCGGAACCGGCTCTCCGCTGACGTCGGGAAGCTGGACGGTGAGGTCCGCGAGTGTCCCAAGCGGCAGTGGCCGCGAGAGCTCAAAGCCCACACCGCCGGTTGTGATGTCGTGCATACGTCCCAGCAGCGAGGGATCGTCCTCGGCCAGATCTCCGCTCGGGACGATCACCGCCGCAGCTGTGATTGGAGTTCGGTACTCGCCTCGCAGCTGTCGCCGGCGCCCCACGAACGCAAGCGTGCGCCCGATTCGGCGCAACTCAAAAGCGCCTAGCAGCGGCACGAACCAAGCGGCAAACCCGTGCATCGCCGGCAATGGCCCCACGCCGGTGTCCTCGACGATGCGCAGCACCACGCCCAACCCCAGCAGCGTGGCGAGCACGAGCAACACGCGGAACTGGCGTACGGCCTCCCAGCCGCCGCGGTCGATGCCCTCCTTGGGAGTCACGCGAAAGTTCGCGCGACCGGGGCGAACCATGCAGCGCAGGGCACGCGTGAAGATCTCGGCGGTGCACAGTTCATAGTGGGTCGCCTCGCCGCTGCTCTGCTTTCCACGGCAGAGGGCCGAGCCGGCAAACACCATCAGCAGGGTCGCGGGAGCCCACAGCGTCGCCAAGGCCAAGGGAGCGATGCGCAGTGGGAGTGCTCCGCTCCACAACACGGCCGCGAGCACAAGGATCATCAGCAGACGCATCGGACCCGCCAGATATGACAGTAGGCTGGCCAGGTAGCTCATGCGCTGGCTGAAGGTCAGCTCACGCGCACGCAAAGGACTCTCCGGCGTGGTGAACACGGCAAGGTTGCCGCGCGCCCAGCGGTCGCGCTGGAGCAGGTAGGCAGCGAGGTCGTGGGGCGCCCGTCCCTGGGCGATGATGCGATCGTCGTAGTGGGTGTGCCAACCACGCCGGTGGAGCTTGATCGTGGTGTGGAAGTCCTCGGCGATCGTCTCGGTCGCCACCCCTCCGACCGAGAGCAGCGCCTCGCGTCGCATCAGGGCGCAGGAGCCACACCAGAAGGCGGCGTCGTGGCGGTCCTTGCCGATGCAGATGGCCGAGAAGAACACGGATTGCTCGTGACGGCCGAGGTCGTAGTGCTGGATCGAGTCGTGGTTTGAGAAGTCGTGCGGCGTCTGCACGAGCGCCACTTCGGGGTCCTCGAAATAGCCGACCATCGTGTCGAGGGCGTCAGGCAGTGGGACGTGGTCGGCGTCGAGCACGAGCACCAGCTCGCCCTCGGTCAAGGGCAGCGCATGGTTGATGTTGCCCGCCTTCGCATGGCTTTTGTCGGGCCGGGTCATGTAGCGCACTTCCCACTGGTGGGCGAGCTCCGCGATCTCGGGACGGGCGCCATCGTCCAACAGCCATGTGGTGTGTGGGTAGCTCATGAGTGCACAGCCGGCGAGCGTCGCCTCGAGCACGCTCGGCGCCTCGTCATAGGTGCAGATGTAGACGTCGACGCTTCTTCCCGGCAATGCGGTTGGTCGCTTGCGGGGAGTTACGTCCCACGTCAGCCATGCCAGTGCCGCGAGATTCCATAGGCCGTAGCACTCGGCCAGCAGCAGGCAAGACCAAAGCAGGGGGTTGGAGCGATGCCAGCTCCAGCCGATTCGCCAAGTGAGATATGCCGTCGACCAGCACAGCGCGACGGCGACGAGCAGGCGCAGGAGACGCGGATGACTTGCCCACCAGTACCCCCAGCTTTTCGCGACCTTGGCGCCATCGCCGGGACGCTCAGAGGGCTTTGTTGGCAGCGGCAACCCGCACAGCGCCCAGCCAAGCAGGTCAAGTGCCACACGCCCTCGTGGCAGGCGACTTCCCAGACGTCCCGCAAAGCTGTGCATGTCAGCTCATCGGCTCTCCCGCTGTGCTGGTTGAGCTGGGGAAGCCGTCGTGTACGGAGATTTGCGAGCCTTGGTGCATGTACCACGTCGAGTTGCGTCAGTTCCCCCACAACTTCTGTCGCTTCAACCTCACCGAGGCGGAGCTGCTCGAGGCCGTCCTCGACGGATGGGCCCGAGGTGAGTGGATCGAGTTCGGGGAACGCAAGTGGAACCCTCAACAGGCCAAGTTGATCGTGCTGGAGGGCCCGCACATACCGCTCGATCAGCTCTCGATGGGGCGTGGCTGGCGTATCGCCGAGCGCGAGGGCAAGGACGTCACCGAGCAGCTGCTGGAAGCGACGCGTAGCGTGAGCGTCTCAACCGCCGGGAGTGCGATGACGAGCGGGCCGGCTCGTTCTCATGCGACGCCAGCATCCGGTCTCGATCCGACGCTCACGTCTCTAGCGGCGGAGCTGCTCGAGATGCTCGGCAAGGATCCCATGCCCTTGATGCAAGCCTGGCAGCTCGCGCTGGAAGGTCATCCGGATCGGACCCCGAGCGAATGCCTGGCGCTTGCCGAAGGTCTCGTGCGCGGCTGATCTGACGCTAGACTTCGCCTACCAACGTGGTGGGCGTAGCTCAGTTGGTAGAGCTCCGGGTTGTGGTCTCGGCGGTCGCGGGTTCGAATCCCGTCGCTCACCCTCAAGAAACACCTGCAAAACCGGGTTTTTGGCCCGAGAGGTGCTGGGCGGCATTTGTTCCGTGCGGAACAAAATTCGGAGCGTTTTGATGCTTGTCTCGCTTGTCTTCAGCCCGCACGCGGTAGATGGCGCTGCTCGGAGTCGGTGCTCTCTCGGCCTTGCGCTTGGATCTCGAGATAAATCTCCGTTCGGTGCACCGAAACGTTCGAGGGTGCCTGGATACCGAGGCGCACCTTTGTGCCATCGCTCGACAGGACCATGACCTTGATGTCGTCGCCGATCATGATGCTCTGTTTGTCTTTCCGCGTCAAAACGAGCATGAGCCTCAGTTCCCCGACTCGATACAGCTCAGTCGGACCTCAAGTTTAAGGCGTATGCACCGATCAGACCCTCGGCGCACAGACTTCCTTTGCGACGTCATCTCTCGTACAAGTTTAGCGCTGGAATGACGATCTGGAGCCGAAAGCTCGTTATCGTATAGAAGCGAACATGATCGAGTTGGTCAAGAGCCCTTCGACGCGGGTCCTTTCCAAAGGCCGTCTTGCTCTTTGGTTGGTTGTCTCGCTCGTGTTCGCGGGTCTGCTCTTCGCCGTTGGTGCCCAAGCGCAGGGAACGAACGTCTCCAACGGTGCCGCGGAGACGCCGGTAGGCGAAGCGGCAACGAAAAGCGGCGCCCCTACAGAGGAAGCTCCGGCTGTGGTGGAACAGGCCCCCTCTGTAGCTGAAGAAACGCCACCCGCGGCTGAACAGGCGCCACCTGCGGTCGAACAGGCGCCACCCGCGGTTGAACAGGCGCCACCCGCGGTTGAACAGGCGCCGCCCGCGGTTGAACAGGCGCCGCCCGCGGCTGAACAGGCGCCGCCTGTGGTTGAGGAAACTCCGGCTGTGGTGGAACGGGCGCCGCCTGTGGTTGAGGAAGCCCCCTCTGTGGTCGAAAAAAAGACCGTCGAACAGACTGCCGGCGAGGTGGCCGCGGAAGCAGGCTCCGAAGCCACCCATGGGCCTGGGGAAGATTCGCAGGTACCAGTCGGTGCTTCGGGGCTGACTCACAAAGACGCGACGGGCGAAGTCGCGCCGGAAATCTCGATTGCCGTGACGACCTCTGTCGTCCCTGCCGCCGCGCCTGAAATCTCGACGTCGCCCGTGCAGGACCAGCCGCCTCTCGTCTTGCGGTCGCAGACGATCTCGGCACGCGGCGCCGGGCAGACGAGCTGTGTCAGAGCATCGATCGCAGGAGCCTACGCCGGTGGCTGGTTCGATATCTCGGTCACTTCGTCGGTATCGAACATCCCCTTCACCACGGCCGAGGCCTCGCCGACAGCGATAGCGGTAGGTGCACCTGCTGGCAGCCTAGGCGATGGTTCTACGGTTGAGAATCATCCCTCCGCCCCCGGATCTGGGTTCGGCGGCGGAGGAAGCGGTGGATCGGCTGCGGGGGGCGGTTCAGGCTCCGCCTCCTCGGCATCCTCCACACTCGTGGATGTTCTCCTCCAAGCGGCACCTCGCGCGATGCGACGGTTGCGCCTTGCGCAGCCGTCATTGCGCACGTCGTTCTTCGTTCTGATCCCAGAGCGACCGGACTAGCTCCTTCCGGTCTCTCTACCTCGGCCCTGGATCACCCCTGATCCAGGCCAATTGACAATCAGATCGAAGTTCTGTTGAAAGGAGCTGTATTGATATGACGCATCATTTGACGTTGTCAACGGCAAGCCAGCATGCACGTAGTCAGGACGATGAGGTGGAAGCGGCCTCGAATCGAACCCGCGCCGGCAACGGTGAGGCTAACTTCTCAGTTGCTGCGCACTTCCGGCCGCACCTGACGCTCGCGAGCACGCCCGTCTGGAGGCACAGGCTGATCTTGACGGGCAAGTTGGACTATCGTTCGGCTTCTGAGCTCGAGGAGGAGATCGAGTGCCTGTGCCAAGAAGGCGTCACGATCCTCACGCTCGACCTCCGTCAGCTCGACGCGATCGATCCAACCGGGGCCACGGTGATCGCATTCTATGGCGCCGCCTGCAGAAGGCGAGGACGTGACTTTGCGGTGATCTCCGGATCGCGCGGCATCGATCGCGTGTTGACTGAGGCGGGCGCCACGGACTTGCTGACACTCAGTCGGAACGAGCGCGTTGTTCGTCATTATTCGAGCTGCTCTTCGGACCGCTTTTCCTCAGATAGATCGACCACGATGATCCAAAACTTGTGACTGGAGCGGTATCTGCAAGGGCATGGTCCGAGTCCCGGTCAGCTTGACCACAGATGCCTTGTGTAAACCCCGGCCCCGAAGAATGGGGTTGGGGTTTACACAAGAAGACCCCCGACGTGGTCGTATGGCGGACCGTAGGCTGGCCCTAGCGGTAACGGGTCTGGACTGGGCCCCAAGCCGCTAGCGCGCTCCTGCCTCGGACGAGGGCCAGGTAGGAGGTGCGCCGGACGAGTATTTCTGCTTCGCCCGGCGCAAGCGGGGAGGGCCGTCCTCGGTCGGCGTTTTCTCGGCTCGCTCGATTCGACAGTGCCTGACTCGAGGACCGAGACGTTCGCTTTCGACCGAAATGAGCGCTCCTGCTTACCACTCACTCGTCCAGGGTGCGGTCGCGGGGCGAGTGGCGCTCGGGACGTGCCAATCTGCGCATGTGCCGGACATCCGAGGAGTGGCTACACAGCGTGAGAAGCAGTTGACCCTGCTCGCAGCCGTGCTGGGTACGAGCGTCGTGTTCCTCGACGCGACCGTAACCAGTGTCGCGTTGCCGGCGATTCGAGGCGATCTCGGTGGCGGTCTGGCGGGCCAGCAGTGGGTGACGAACGCGTACCTGCTGACGCTCTCCTCGCTGTTGTTGATCGGCGGCTCGCTTGGTGATGTGTTGGGTCAGAAGCGCGTGTTCTTGGTTGGCGTTGCCGGGTTCGGACTCACTTCGGCTCTCTGCGCGGTCGCGTCGTCGATCCCGGAGCTATGTGTGTTTCGCTCGATGCAGGGGGTGTGCGCGGCGCTGGTGACGCCTACCGCATTGGCGGTGATCATCCACGTGTTTCCCGAAGACGAGCGGGCCAGGGCGATCGGGACTTGGACCGCGCTTAGCTCGATCGTCGGGGTCATCGGGCCGTTCATCGGGGGAGTGTTGATCGCTGCCGGCTCGTGGCGTCTGATCTTTTTGCTCAACGCGCCGCTCGTACTCGTGACCGTGACGCTGATTGCTCGTGGCGTGCCTCAGAGCGCGAGCGCTCACAGCGCCGGGCGCCTGGACTTCCCCGGGGCTCTCTTGGCGGCGCTCGCGCTCTCGGGTTTTGTGTTCGCCGTGACCGGGGGGCCTGCGCACGGATGGAGCAACCTGGTGATCGGCTCGCTCGCGGTAGGAATTCTGGGAGCGCTCGCGTTTGTTGCGCGCGAGGCTCGAGCCCGGGCGCCGATGCTCCCGTTGAGCCTGTTCCGTGAGCGCAACTTCACGATCGGAAACGTGGCGACATTGACTGCCTACCTTGGGCTGGGGGGTGTGATCTTTCTGCTGCCTGTGTTTCTGCAGGAGGTCAGCGGCTACAGCCCCGTGCAGGCAGGGCTCGCGCTTCTGCCGGTCACCTTGCTGATGATCGTGCTCTCCCGCCGCTTTGGCGCGCTCGCCGACCGCATCGGGTCGCGAGCGCTGATAAGCCTCGGGGCGTTGGTTGCCGCCTGTGGCCTCTTGCTCTTGACGCGTATCGATCGGCGCGCCGATTACGTCGGCGAGGTCCTGCCGGCGCTGCTCGTGTTCGGGTTGGGACTCGCGATGCTTGTCGCGCCGTTGACCGCCACGGTCCTTGGGGCGGTGGAGGAGGATCACGCAGGTGTCGCCGCCGCGGTGAATACGACACTCTCACGCGTCGCGCAACTCTTCGCGGTTGCTGCGCTGGGAGCTGTCGTCTCTCTAGCCTTTGCCAGTCGGGTCGACGCTACGCTAGGACGGTCCCCGATCGATCCCGCCGGCCGCGCGGCGATCAGCCTCGCCAAGCGCCAGCCCCTCGGCGCGCCCAGCTTGGTGGAAGTACGCCCCGGTGAACGTCTTCTTCTGAGAGCGGCCTTCGACGATGCGGCGGTGCACGCCTTCCGCGTCGCGGACGCAATCGCAGCCGTGCTCGTGGCGAGCGGAGGTCTCGTTGCGTTCGTCGGAATCCGCAATCCCCGTCGCTCCGTGGCCGCCGAGCTATGCCCGGCTGGGGCGCTTTGCGGAGCCAGTCAAGAACTCGTCCATGCTCGCCAGGATCGACGCTCCGATCGGGGTTTCGCGGAACACGCGGTCGAAATCCCATCACCGGAGGTGGCCCCGTGAGCGAGGTCTCCTCCATCATCAGCCGTTACCCGTATCGCTCCGTCGCCGCTCGCTCGCCTGTCCGCGTTCAGGGAGCATTTGGTGAAGACCGCGCCTCCAACGATGATGCAGCCCTAACGAGCCCGGTGCAGGCCTCACACTCTGATCCTTAGATTGATCCTGGAAGCTGGGGGCTATGTAGTAGTGGACGGTCCGAACCAGGTGGTCAGCGCTTCCAGGAGTCCGGGGGAGATCCGCTCTCCGACCCAGGCGACGTATCCGTCGGGCCGAATCAACACGGCGATGGGAGCGCTGACCTCGCCAAGTACCGGAAGTTCCCACGGGCCGGCATGTTCAGCATCGATCAGTTGGACCCGCCCGGTCCACGGAGCGACGTCAAAGTCGCCGGGCTCACCTAGGTTGAGCAGCACGGGCTTGGCGTCGTGCAGTAGCTCGAAGACTCGGAGAGGGCCGTCGGCGGTCACGAGGTCCAGATCGGGCATGCGGCGTCCGAGCAGGGGGTGGCCCTCGCCTAGGTCGTAGTGAATGTCCAGTCCGGAGACGATCCCGGCGAGCCGCTTGCGAGGCTCGTCCATGCTCGCCAGCTCCGACACCACATCGATCAGGGCCTTCATCTGTGCGTCCTGACGCTGTAGCGTGGTCTGAGCCATCGTGTACTGAAGCGCTTGGGCAGCGACCGGATGACGCTCCTCCTGATAGGTATCCAGGAGGGTCTCATGGGAGGTCCCGTTGACCACCTGCGCGAGCTTCCATCCCAGATTCACCGCATCCTGCACACCGAGGCTGAGGCCCTGGCCACCCGCCGGGTAATGCACGTGCGCCGAGTCGCCGGCGAGTAGGACGCGTCCTGCGCGGTAGGCGGCTGCCTGCCGTGTCATGTCGGTGAATCTGGAGATCCACGTGGGACTGTGGATCCCGAAGTCGGTGCCGTAGACGGCAATGAGCGCCTCGCTCAGGTCGCGCAGCGTGGGCTCGCCGCTGGGGCCGAGCTGCTGCTCGCCTACGACGACTCGCACCGGCCCTCCATCCATGTAGACCACCTTGCCGTCGCGGATCTCATACTCCAACCTGCCGATGCCATGGGTGCCCGTCTCATCGCGACGGACGCCAAGCTCCGGCTCCTCGGCCACCTCGACCTCGGCGATCAGGCTGCTCCTCGTCGCATCCCACCCCGGGAACTCGATGCCGGCTGCTTTACGGATCAGGCTGCGTCCTCCGTCGCACCCGACGAGATACCGCGTCCGTAGCGGCTCGCCGTCGGATAGCCGGACGTCAACCCCGGTGTCGTCCTGCGCGAAGCCCGTCACCTCGAACCCGTAATAGATCCGCACTTCCAGCTCGGCGATCCAGGCGGCCATGATCCGCTCGATCTGGTTCTGCCAGATCCCGAGCGAGTACGGATGACGCGTCGGGAAGTCGCTCATGTCCAACACGGTCGTGGCGAAGCTCGCGGCCTGCGCAACCTGACCCTCCGCGAGGAACCGATCGGCAACCCCACGCTGATCGAGCACCTCGATCGTGCGCGAGTGAAAACCGCCGGCCCGTGAGCCGACGAGCACGTGATCGGGGCGCCGCTCGATGACCGCGACGTCGACCTTCGCCAACGCCAACTCAGCCGCCAGCATCATTCCCGTCGGACCCCCTCCGGCGATCACCACATCGTGCTCGGTCATATGCATTTCGCTCCTCCAATTTCCATATAGGTCCTGACCTGTGGCGGGCGATTATGCGGCATGACTCGGGGCCTCATGAAGGCCTCGTGTGCGGTATAAATTGGAAGTGGAGAGGAGCGGGGGTGAAGTCGTGGCCGCTGGTTGTGCGTGCTGTGAGTCAGGACACGCCGACTACCTGCGAAGCGGGCAAAGATTCCTCGTCCTCAGCGAACCGCAGCGGCGTTGCGCTGCCGAGCCGGCCCGGAGAGGACGGGTCTCGACCGAACAGCAAGGCCACGTTCCAGTCCGTCAGCAGGCGCAGCTTGCGTCCGAGGCCCGGCATCAGCAACAGGTGGTAGGTGCGCGCGAGCAACCATGCCGGCAGTCCGCGCCAGCGTAGTCCGAGCGTGATCGCGACAGCCT
Source organism: Solirubrobacteraceae bacterium (assembly GCA_036266805.1). Lineage (GTDB taxonomy): Bacteria > Actinomycetota > Thermoleophilia > Solirubrobacterales > Solirubrobacteraceae > Palsa-744. The sequence goes on along the minus strand of DATAXK010000004.1, from coordinate 109,338 downwards.
TGTTGTGGCCGAGCTCGGCCACAACTCCGGCGGTGCGGTAGCGGAATGCGTGCAACGGTCTGTGCTCGAGCGTCGCGGCGATATTGGATGCGGCCAGTCGCCCTTGGCGGATCGCGTGCTGGGCCGTCGGTGGGCAGGCTTGTCCGCGTCTGGCCGGGTCTGGCACCGCGGCACAGTCTCCGATTGCCCAGACGGCCTGACGGCCTGAGACGCGTAGCTTGCTGTCAACCGCTATCCGCCCACCGTCGTCGAGCGGCAGCCCAAGCGAGGCGACTACCGGGCTTGGCGTGACTCCGGCGGTCCAGACGACCGTGCGCGCGGGGATCTGGTTGCCATTCGAGAGGGTTGCGCCACGCGCCGTTACGGACGCGAGCGTGGTGCGTGTCTCGATCTCGATGCCGCGTGCCAAAAGCTCACGCGCGGCGAACGCGGACAGGCTCGCCGGCACCTCGGGCATGATCCGCTCCCGCGCCTCGACGAGTACCCAACGCATGCCATCCGCCCGACAGCGCGGATACAGCTCGATCGCCTGAGCGGCAAAATCCTGCAGCTCGGCAAGACCCTCGAGGCCCGCGTAGCCGGCTCCGACGAACACGAAGCCGAGATACTCGGAGCGGCGCACCGGGTCCTCCAGCGACTCGGCGATATCCAGACAGGTGAGCACCTGGTTGCGCAGTGCGGTCGCGTCGGACAACGACTTCAGGCCGGTCGCGTGTTCGGCGAGTCCCGGAATTGGCAGCGTGCGCGAGACCGATCCCAGCGCCACGAGCAACTGGTCGTAGGAGAGCTCGAGGCGTTCACCGTCGACGCGGCGCACCAGCAACGTTCGAGACTCCGGGTGGGCGCCCGTGACGCTCCCGATCAGTAGCCCGGTTCGTCTGAGCTGTGAGCGCAACGGCACTACCACGTGGCGCGGATCGAGCGTGCCCCCGGCGGTACCGGGTAGCAGGGGCGTATAGAGCATGAAGTTGGCGTCGTTGACCAGCGTGACGCGCGCCCCGCTGGCAGCTGTGAGCCGCTCCAGTGCCTTGGCGGCGTAGAAGCCGCCAAAACCGCCGCCGGCGATCACGATGTGTCTGGCCATGCCTTGACGGTAGCTCGCAAAAGCCGTTGAGACCAATGTCACAAGCGTGTTACAAAGTCCCGTTGGCGTGGTTTTGGGGGATTTGTTCGTGCTGGGTTCCGGTGCGAACGCTCGGCCCGAGACAGAGGAGCCGCTAGGTAATCCCGAGCAGTCGCGGCAGCTGCTCCAATGACGGCATCGGCTCAGCACCAGCCTGTCGCAAGGGCGGCCTCATCGCTGTCGGCGACGAGTTGCAGATCGCGCACGGGCGAGATCCTGACGGATTCTGTCGCCGCCTACGCACGTCGTGCGGCTTGCTCGCGTTTCCCGCATGAGGGGGGCGTGCATCGAGGGAAGAGATCGGCTACGGTTGTATTGTCCTGAACCGGATAGATCAACTGATTGGAAACTGCGCAACGGGAGTCTAGCGGCTGGGTAGCGCGATACTCGTGATTTGGGGTAGGTGGTTGTGGCTGGGTCTAGAGGTAGCGAACCATTAGAGAACGATGGGTGGATGCGTGGATCCTCTACGTCGTTGCGTGGTGGCTTGCTTGCTTTGGTGTTGGAGCGTCCGGGCCATGGGTATGAGCTTGCGAATCGGTTGGCGGACCGGCTTGGTGAGACCTGGCAGATCGTGCTCAAGGACATCTACCGGCTGCTGGAAAGGTTGGAAGAAGACGGACTGCTATCGCTGAGCGAGGAGCGGGAGCCGGGCCGAAAGCGTGCACGTCTGGTCTACTATCCGACCGACTTAACGGCCCAGGCGGTGAGCGAATGGATGGAGACGCTCATCCCCAAGGAGCCGATGCGGGTCGGTATTCGGGCAAAGGTGGCGGTTGCGCGCGAGCGGGACGCGCGCTCGTTGCTACTTGCGCTGCGGAGTTATGAGCAGGAGTGTCTGGGGCTTTTGAAGCTTGCTCCTCCAGCGACGAGTGTGCCTTCGTGGAAGGGATTGCTCGTCGATTGCACGCGTGATGCGGTAGATGCGCAGTTGCGCTTCGAAGTGGAATGGGCGAGGCGCACGCGGCGACGGGTCGAGGAATACCTCGCGCGGCGCGGTTAGGTGGATATCTAGGTGACACCTCTGTTGTCCTTTGAGAACGTCGGTAAGCGATATCCCGATGGCTCACGCGAGATCGTGGTTCTCGAGGGTGCCTTCTTCGAGATCGACGAAGGCGTGTTCACTGGCGTGTGGGGCGCTCGACGCGCGGGCAAGTCAACGTTGCTGCGGCTGATGGCCGGAGTCGAGTCGCCCGACACCGGACGGGTATGTTTCGAGGGTCGCGACGTGGCTGGGATGTCTCTTCTCGAACGCGAACGGCTTCTGCGTGGTGGGATCGCCTTGATGAGCGGGGGCGACTGGCATCCGATCGCACGGGAGACGGTCGTCGAACACGTCGCGCTGTCTTTGGGAAACAGGATGTCGTCGATGTCTGAGGCCAGGCGCAGGGCACGGCTAGTGCTGCATCGTGTTGGGATGGCCAGCCATGCCGACGATTTGACAGGGTCGTTGTCCCTAACGGAGAGGATGCGGGTGATGCTCGCCAGGGCATTGGTGCGCGAGCCGCGCCTGTTGTTGGTGGATGAGCCGGCGTCGGTGCCGAGCCTCTCTGAGCGTGACGCCCTGTATGGGCTGCTTCGCGAGATTACGAGGGCGTCTGGGACGACTCTTGTGATCGCCTCTGAAGAGATGGCGCCGTTGCATGGTGCCGAGGTCGTCATGTCAGTTGGCGACGGCGAGCTGTGCTCGACCGATGAGCGTGGCACGGTCGTTAATTTTCCCGGTGGCGCACCGGCTTCTCATTCTGGGCCGTGAGCGCGCTAGAGCTGCGCGAGGTCGTAAAGCACTATCGGACCGGACGGGAGCCTGTTCGCGCGGTAGATGGCGTATCTATGAGGATCGCGCCTGGAGAGTTCGTGGCTCTCTATGGCCCCAGCGGCTCCGGCAAGACGACGTTGTTGATGCTGGCGGTAGGTCTGCTGGTCTCAGACAGCGGGACCGTTTGCTTTGGGGACAAGGACATTGGGCGGCTTTCCGAGCGGGAGGGTGCCCGGTACCGTCTCAAGGAGGTTGGCTTCATCTTCCAGTCGTTCCATCTGGCCAATGGGGCAACCGCGCTTGACAACGCGACGACCAAGCTGATCGGAGAAGGCCTGAGCCTGCGCTCCGCACGGGAGCGGGCACGCCCCTGGCTCGAGCGTGTTGGCTTGGGCGACCGAGCCGATCACATGCCCTACCAGCTTTCGATGGGGGAGCGCCAGCGAGTGGCAATCGCTCGCGCGCTCGCCAACGGCCCCGCGCTGCTGCTGGCAGATGAGCCGACCGGCAACCTGGATTCAAGGCGAACGCGCGAAACGCTTGCGTTGCTTCGCGACGTTTGTCATGCCCAGTGCATACCAGGGTTGCTGGTGACCCACGACGCCGAGGCAACCTTGTTCGTCGACCGTGTTTACACGCTGCGCGATGGCCGTCTCAGCGACGGCCTGGATAGCGAGCTGGCGGTGGCATCGCTGTGAGCAAGGGAATGCGACCGGCGATCTTCGACATTCGCGTAAGTGTTCTGTTTCACCTCTATCTGCGTCGGTTGCGCGCGCATACGGTCCAGGAGTTGTTGGCTGGCAGCGGGGTCGCGGTCGGGGTGGCGCTTGTCTTGGGTGTACTGTTGGCAAACGCGAGCCTGCTTGGTTCCACCGAACAGGCTGTACACGGAGTCATCGGCTCCGCGCGGCTCGAGCTGGCCGCACGCTCCAATGACGGGTTCGATGAACACTTGGCCAATCGTGTACGCCTCATGTCGGGGGTTCAGGCAGCGGCTCCCGTATTGCAGGAGAGCGCTACCGTGATCGGTCCGCGAGGTCGGCTGTCCGTCCGCCTGATTGGTGTGACTCCGGGGTTTGTGACTCTCGGTGGGGTGCTCACACGGAACGTCAGTGCGGGACCGTCTCTGATCGGAGAAGGCGTGGGCCTGCCTTCTGGTGTCGCGCGTGCGATTGGGGTTCGGCCCGAACACACGGCTACGTTGTTGGTAGGCGGCCACGCCCATCTCGTCAAGGTGCGAGCTGTCGCCGGGGCGGAAACCATCGGCTCGGTCTCCGAAAGCCCGCTGGCTTTGGCGTTGCTCGGCTATGCCCAACGATTGGCTGGCAGGCCCGGGCGAGTGACGCAGGTCTTCGTCGAGCCACAGCCGGGAGCCGATCGAGAAGTGGCGAGCGAGCTGCGAGGATTGGCGACTGGGCGCTTGGACGTCGTACCTGCCGACAACGAACTGCGTTTGCTTCGCGCGATCGCCAAGCCCAACAATCAAGCCACGACGATGTTCGCCCTGATCGGTGCGATGGTCGGCTTCCTGCTGACGTTCAACGCGATGCTGTTGACCATGCCGGAGCGCCGCCGTTACATCGCCGATCTACGTATGCAGGGCTATGACTGGCGCCAAGCGCTGCTGATAATTGGGTTCGAGGCGCTTGCGCTCGGCGTTGTCGCATCGATTGCCGGGGTCGTTCTCGGATATGTGCTGTCACACACGTTGTTTCACAGGGTTCCGGTTTATTTGGCATTCGCGTTTCCAGTAGGCGATCAGCAGGTAATTCAGGTATCACTCGTCCTATTGGCCTTCGGTTGCGGCGTGCTTGCGACGCTGCTCGCATCGCTGGTGCCGATATCCGACCTACGTCCGGGGCGCGCGCGCGACGCGGTGCTGCGGGAGGCCGGAGGTGCGGGCGAGGGCATCGATCGACAAACCGCGGTCTGGTTCGGGATAGCCGGGCTGCTCCTGATTGCGCTCGCGAGCGCCCTGGTTCTCCTCGATTCAAGCCTCATTCTGATCGGCGGCGCCGCGCTTGCGCTGGCGACACTGTGTTTGATCCCGGTCGCGTTCACAGGCGCGGCACAAGTCCTTCGAGGAGCCAGCGAGCACATACCCAGCAGCGCGCTCGTCCTTGCTGTCAGAGAACTGCGCACCACGAGCATGCCGTTGGTCGCACTCGCGGGTGTGGGCGCACTCGCGATCTACGGCAGCGTCGCAATAGGAGGCGCAAGACATGATCTGCTCACCGGCCTTGACACCAACTTCCGTGAATATCTCGGTACCGCCGACGTTTGGGTGACCACCGGCGGCAACGACCTGACGACCAACAGCTTCCAAGCATCGGGTTTGCAGGCAAAGCTCGCAAGAGCTCCGGGAGTCAGCTCGGTGCGCGTCTATCAGGGAGAGCTGATGGATGTCGGCTCACGCCGCATGTGGGTGATCGCACGCCCACCGGGCGATGGCACCATCATCCCCGCCAGCCAGCTTCTCGATGGGCAGCTGGCGCACGACGACGAGCTCCTGCGCGGTAGTGGTTGGGCGGCAGTCTCGACCAGCTTTGCCGTCGAACACCATTTGCGAGTCGGAGACGCATTCGCGCTGCCAACACCGTCGGGGATGAGATTCTTCAACGTCGCCGCGATCACCACCAATGTGGGTTGGCCGCCCGGTGCACTAATTATCAGCACAGCCGACTACCGTCGCTATTGGCAGACATCCGAACCCTCGGCGCTCGAGGTCAACCTCGAGCCCGGGGTCGGTCAGGTCGCGGGTGAGCGGACGGTCAGCGCTGTCCTGGCCGCCTACCCGGGACTCGACGCACAAACGCGTCAAGCACGCGAAGCGCAATACGCGTCCAACTCGCGCGAAGCCCTACAGTCGCTCGGCGACATATCGACGCTTCTGCTGATCGCCGCGGCCCTCGCCGTGGCGTCGGCCCTGAGTGCCACGATCTGGCAGCGCCGCGCACTTCTCGCCTCCCTGAAGATCCAAGGATATGACAGCCATCAACTATGGCGTGCGCTACTGCTCGAGAGCATGATCGTGCTGGGCTTCGGTTGCATGATCGGCTCTGTCCTAGGGGTATACGGGCATGTGCTCGCCAGCCGCTGGCTAACGCTCACGACAGGCTTCTCAGCTCCCTTTTCGCTGGGTGCGGCGCGAGTGCTGCTCGACATCGGACTCGTGGCGGGGATCGGGCTGATCGTAATCGCGCTTCCCGGATATCTCACTGCCCGCGTCTCGTCACGCGTGGCCCTCCAGGAATAGGCCGTCGGAGAGTTGCCCACGCGATGCTGTGTCCGTGTGTGTCTTCGCTTCACATCGAGCCACCAACAAGATGTTCATCTCTACCGCGGCGCGTTACTGGATCGACGTATTCCCCTCTGCCTGCCGTGAGATACGCGCCTGGGAGCAATCGGCCCGAGAAATTCCAGATCCGCTGCTACGTACGCTCGCGCTGAAAGCTCTGCGCGAGGAGCGCGGCAATCTCGAGGGGGCGGCTGCGTACGCGGCTCTCACACCGCGTCGACACCGGGCCGACGTGGCACGCGCGGTCATCGCGTTTCAAGCCGTCTACGACTATGCCGACGCGCTTTCAGAGCAGCCGGACAGCGATCGCGCGGGAATACGCAGGCTCCATCAAGCACTGCTTGTCGCGCTCAAGCCCGGCACGTCGCACCTGGATTATTACGAACACCAGAATCGACGCGACGACGGCGGATATCTCGATCGACTCGTCGACAGATGCCGCTCGGCCGTGAGCTCTCTGCCGTCATTTCCAGTTGTGGCTCTCCAAATACAGCAAGCGGCGGGCCGCATCGTTACCTACCAATGTCTCAACCATCAGCGATCTGGTGGTTCATATCGAGCCTTCGCGTGCTGGGCACGCGAGCAAACGGGCTCACGAAGCGATCTGAGATGGTGGGAGGCGGGTGCCGCGGCGGGCTCCTCGCTCTCGGTGTTCGCGTTGATCTCGGCAGCCGCTCGGACGACGCTCCAAACAACTCATGTAACTGCCTTGGACGTGGCATATTTCCCTTGGATCGGATCGCTCCACACCCTCCTCGACAGCCTCATCGACGAGCCTGAAGACGCGATTACACACCAGCACTGTCTGACCGCTCTCTACGTATCCGCCGAGGAGGCGGCCAGCCGATTGCAAACACTCGCGATACGGGCGAGCGAGCACGCGCAGGCGCTTCCCGACGGCGAACATCACACGATGATGCTCGCCGCGATGGTCAGCTTCTATCTCGCCAGTCCCCAGGGGAGCGATCCTCGCGTGAAACTGGCGGCCGACGCGGTGCTCGCCGTGTTGGGAGACCATGCGGCGCCGGCGATGTTCGTACTACGCGCCAGACATATCGCAAGACGCTTTACCGGAATGGGCAGACGCCCTCGCTGACCCGTGCGCAAAAATAGTCAGGGTTAGAATATTCGACTCTGCTCTAGTTTTGCATAGCCCAACTGGGCATTGTCGCGGGCCTGGTGCTTTCGTCGTGCCTCTCTCAAAAGCACGTCTTGTCGGCGGCCGTCGGCGAGTACCTTGAGATATTCGAGGCTCCGCTTGAGCGTGGTTGATCCCTCTCCCGATATCAGGCCTTCGCCAGAGCCGAAATATTCTCGCTCGCTCGAATTCGGTTTGGCGATAATCGGATGTTTCACTACGAAGAGGGGAGTGTTGCGCGTCAGCGAGCTCGCCGACATGATCAAAGTGAGCCGTTCCACCACCCATCGCTACGCGATGACGCTCGTGGAACTGGGTTATCTCGAGCAGGATGGAAGTCGTCGCTACCGACTTGGCCGTCGCGCCGGCGATCCTGGCGTTGCGTTCATAAATGGGCTGCGCGCAGAGACCCCGACCGCACGCATCATCCTCGAAGAGTTGCGCGAAGTCACGGGCCACACGGTCAGTATGGGGGTACTGGACGGGAAGGGCGTGCTCTACACGTACCGACTGTTCGCGCATGGGCAAGGACAGCACGAAGCCGATCTGGGACTCGAGGTAGGCGCACACGTTCCCGTTTACTGCACCGCAATAGGCAAGGCGCTGTTGGCGAGCCTCAGTGTGGTTGAACAGCGCAAGGCCATTGCCAAGCTACGGCTCAAGGCCATGGGCCCGAACACCATCACCGACAAGCTGGTTTTGATGGACAACCTCCTCGGCGTCCGCGCCGTCGGCATCGCGATCTGCGACGAAGAGCAGGCGCGGAGCGTGCGCTCGATCGCCGCGGCGATCGAGTACGCAGGGCGCTCACAGCCGATGGCGATAAGCGTGACAGTACCCGCCAAGCGGATGTCCGTCGTGACGATGAGAGCAAAGCTCGGCCCACACGTGATCGAGGCAGCTGAGCGCATATAGCCAGGTGAGGGGTCATAGTTCGACTCTGGAAGCTCATGAGCGCGACCTCCAATCAAATCCTTCCCTTGACCGAGCGTCCCGCGTGGAGCGAGCTGAGCGGCCACCTTCGCGCGGTCGCGAACAGCTCGCTGCGCGAGCTGTTCGCCGCCGATCCCGCGCGAGGCGAGCGCCTCACGGCCGAGGGTCCGGGCTTCTACCTGGACTACTCGAAGAATCGCGTAACCGAGGAGACGATCTGTCTACTCCTCGAGCTGGCCAAGCAGTCTGGCCTTGCCGAGCGCACGAAGGCGATGTTCGCCGGCGAGCGCATCAACGTCTCCGAGGATCGCTCCGTCCTGCATGTGGCGTTGCGCATGCCGAGGAGCGCCTCGTTGCTGGTCGACGGGGTCGACGTCGTGCGGGAGGTTCACGCGGTGTTGGATCGGATGGCCGCCTTTTGCGAGCGGATCCGCTCCGGAGAGTGGAAGGGGCACACCGGCAAGCCGATCGTAAACGTCGTCAACATCGGCATCGGCGGCTCGGACCTCGGCCCGGTCATGGCCTACGAGGCGTTGCGTCATTACAGCGAGCGGGAGCTGACCTTCCGTTTCGTCTCGAACGTCGACTCCACCGACTTCGTCGAGGCCACGCGCGACCTCGACCCGGAGCAGACCTTGTTCATCGTCTCCTCGAAGACGTTCACGACCTTGGAGACGATGACCAACGCCCGTTCCGCGCGCGAGTGGTCGCTGGCGGCCTTTGGCGACGAGGCGGCAATCGCCAAGCACTTCGTTGCCGTCTCCACGAATGCGAAGGCGGTCGCCGAGTTCGGCATCGACACGGAGAACATGTTCGGCTTCTGGGATTGGGTGGGGGGTCGCTATTCGATGGACTCGGCCATCGGCCTCTCGACGATGCTGGCAATTGGTCCGGTGGGCTTTCACGAGCTGCTCGCCGGCTTTCACGCGATGGACGAGCATTTCCGCGGCACCCCTTTCGAGCGCAACCTGCCGGTGCTGATGGGCCTGCTGGCCGTCTGGTACGCCAACTTCTTCGGTGCGCAGACGGTGGGAGTGATGCCCTACAGCCAATACCTGAAGCGCTTCCCGGCCTACCTGCAGCAGCTGGCGATGGAGTCGAACGGCAAGCACGTGACGCTCGCGGGCGCCCCGGTCGACTACGACACCGGCGCGATCTACTGGGGTGAGCCCGGCACCAACGGACAGCATTCCTTCTATCAGCTGATCCACCAAGGCACGCGGTTGATACCGGTCGATCTGATCGGCTTCGCGCGGTCGCTGAATCCCCTTAGCAATCACCACGACCTACTCATGTCAAACGTCTTCGCTCAAGCCGAGGCGCTCGCCTTCGGCAAGACCGAGCAGCAACTGCGCGCCGAAGGGGTGCCCGAGGCGATCGTTCCTCATCGCGTCATGCAGGGCAACCGCCCGACCAACGTCCTATTGGCCGAGCAGCTCACCCCGCACACACTCGGCGCGCTGATCGCCCTGTACGAGCACAGCGTCTTCACGCAGGGCACGATCTGGGGCATCGACTCCTTCGATCAGTGGGGTGTCGAGCTGGGCAAGGCGCTGGCCAAGCGCATCATCCCCGAGCTCGAAGCCGAGCAGGAGCCTGAGCTCGCGCACGACAGCTCGACCAACGCGCTGATCCGTCGCTACCGTTCGCTACGCGGCTGACGAACAGAGAACGAACGCTGAGCGTGAGCGCCGACAAACACCATGACGAGCGCCGACCAAACAGCCACGGCATGAGCGCCGAGCAGATCCCGACCGAGGTTCTCTCGAGCGACACCGATGTTGCGCTACGCGCCGCCGAGATCGTGATCGAGCACGCAGGTGCGGCGATCGCGGCCCGCCGCATGTTCACGCTGGCGGTAAGCGGTGGTCACACCCCGGGCCAGATGTTCACCGAGCTGGCCCGCCGCAAAGACTTCCCCTGGGACCAATCGGCGATCTACCAAGTCGACGAGCGCATCGCGCCCGACGGCGATCCCAACCGCAATTTGACGCTCCTGTGGGACAACCTGCCCGAGGCGGCTTTCAGCCAACTGCATCCGATGCCGGTTACGGCCGACAACCGGGACGAGGCAGCGGCTCGCTATGCAAGCGCCTTGCCCGAGCGCTTCGACCTGATCCACCTGGGCATCGGCGCCGACGGGCACACGGCCTCGCTCGTGCCGGGCGACCCGGTATTGGACGTGCGCGATCGCGACGTAGCGCTCACGGCCGAGTACATGGGCCTGTCGCGCATGACTGTCACCTACCCGGTGTTGAACCGCGCAAGAGCATTGCTATGGCTGATCACCGGCAAGGAAAAGCGCGACGCGCTAGGTCGACTGCAGGCCGGCGACGAGTCGATCCCGGCCGGGCGAGTCTCGCGCGTACAGGCGCGGATCGTCGCCGACGCCGCGGCCAGCGGACGCTGAGGCAGAAACTCCGAAAGCGCGGTGCCCCCGCCTGCCTGCACCCCGCCATGGGGGGTGCCCCGCATGGGGTGCATGTGCGAGGACACGCGGCAAATTTGCGCTAGACCGGCAGCGGCTGGTGCGCCAAGGCAGCCTGCCCCTGCAGCTCGCTGAGCACGGTCAGCATCGACTCGACGTCGCACTGGCTCTGCGGCCATGGCTTCTCGGGATGGTCCTCGAGCGTCTTCAGCCCGTTGCCGGTGATGATCGCCACCACGGTTGCGTCGGGATCGAGCTCGCCCGACTCCACCAGCTTTCTGAGTACCGCAATCGTGGTGCCGCCGGCAGGCTCAGTCAGGATCCCCTCGGTTTCGGCGAGCAGGTCGATCCCGGCGAAGATCTCCTCGTCGTTAGCTGTGCCGGCACTGCCTTTGCGTGAGAGCACAGCGTCGATCACCAGATAGCCGTCGCCGGGAGAGCCGATCGCCAGCGAATGCGCGATCGTCGTCGGGTTGCGTGGCTTGATCTCAGGCTCGCCAGAGATAATCGCGTCGGCGATTGGCGAGCACCCATCCGGTTGGGCGATGTGCATCTTCGTCGCGCTCGTCTCGGCCAGCCCAACCTTCTCCAACTCGACCAGTCCCTTGTGCAGTCGTGAGGAAAGCGTTCCGCCGGCGGTGGCGGAGACGATGTGGTCCGGTGCTCTCCAGCCGAGCTGCTCGACGATCTCGAAAACCGCCGTCTTGGCGCCCTCGGCGTAGAACGGCCGCAGCGTGATGTTCGCGAACTCGAGCCCGCTGGCGGCGGCCACCTTCTTGCACTCGCGGTTGGCTTCGTCGTAGTTGCCCGCAACCTGGCAGACCCGCGCGCCAAGCGCACGGCAGACGCGCGCCTTGGTCTTCTCCAGGCGGTTGGGATAGAAGACATAGGGGGTGAGCCCGGCCTTCGCCGCCAGCGCGGCGACGGCCGTGCCGACGTTGCCGGTGGAGACGCAGCCGATCTCGGTCTTGCCGAGCTCGAGCGCCCGTGCGATCGCGCTCGAGACCACCCTGTCCTTGTAGGAAAAGCTCGGTCGCTGCGAGCTGTCGTCCTTCAAATACAGTTTGCTCAAGCCCAGTCGTGCCCCTAGTCGGTTCGCCGGGATCAGCGGCGTCATGCCCGACACCTGCCCAACTTCGGCCTGAGCGTGGGCCGAGCGGATCGGCGACAGCTCGGACAACCGCCAAATGTTGCGGGGACGCTCGGCCATCGGCAGTTCACGCAAGCGAGCCTTCGCAAGCTCATAGTCGTAGGCGATGTCAAAGCACTTACCGCACGTCGGGCAGAACGCCTCGGTGTCGGTAATCGGGCGTTTCACGTCGCACCTCTGGCACACCAGCTCGGTCACGCACGAGCGCGTCGTCTCGTTCAGGTCTGCGCGCCCTGTAGCGGTGCTCATCGGGTCTCACCCCTTCTTCGTCGGGTTGGTTGGCTTCGGCTTGTACAGGTCATCGTGGCACAAGCTCCCCCTGAGGCCACGATGCGTCGATCTCGCCGTCCGCGGGTGTCGAGTCGATTAGCAGCTGCTCGGCGATGTGCGGAGCGAACGGCATCAGTACGCGGGCCAGTATCCGCAGCGCCTCGACCAGCGCGTCGTAGTCCTCGGCACACAGTGACCCGCGCTTGGCGATCACGCGCTTCTCGTAGTCGCGAATGCGGTCGAACAGCCGCATCACGTTCCGAATGGCACTGTGCATCTCGAGCTCGCGCGCATCCTCTGTGATCTTCTCCACGGCGGTCTCACACCACTGCCGCAAGCGATTGCGCAAGTGCTCGGTCTTGTCGGGTCCCATCGCGGGGATTTGCTCGTCGGCAGTCGAGGCGCCGTTCGTGGCTCCCTGATCCAGCTCGGTGGGATCGAGCTTGAAACGAGCATGCGAGTAGTCCCAGAGCTGGCGCAAGAAGCGATGGCAGCGCTTGACGTCGCTGTCGCTCCAGTTCAGCGAGCGCTGCGCGCGAGCGGCATACAACACCGCCAGCCGCACGGTGTCGGCCCCATATTGCGCCACCAGCTCGTCGGGATCGACCACGTTGCCAAGATGCTTGCTCATCTTGCGCCCGTCCCTGATCACCATCTCGTGAAACAGGCAACCGGCGAACGGCTCGCCGTCTGAGAGAAACTCGAGCGGCCCGATGTCGCGCAGCGCCTTGGTAACGGTGCGCTGGTCGAACACGAAGTTGCCGCTGTCCGAGCCGGCGACGACGCGCTCGCAGGGCAGCCAAGCGCGCAGGTCCTCGAGCGCCAGGATGTGCTCCAAGCTCTGCGCACGCTCCGCGGGCGGCACGCAGACGGGAACCCAAAGCCACAGCGCGTCGAAGTGACAGTCCAGCGTGTCGGTCTCGCGAGTAGCGGCACCGCCGCACTTGGGGCAGGTGGTTTGGACGAAGTCCTCGCGCTCGGCCAGCGGATTGCCGGTCCCGGTCGGCGTCAGGTCGAGCGGCAAGATCACGGGCAGCGCGTCCTTGGGCAGCGGCACCGTTCCGCACCCGTCGCAATAGACGATCGGGATGGGCGTGCCCCAAGAACGCTGCCTGGAGATGGTGAAGTCGTTGGCGCGGTAGCGAACGGCCTCGCGCGCACCCGGCACGGGAGCGTGAGCCGTGCTTGTGGCCGGAGCGTGAGACGGGCTTGTGGAGGCGTCGGCGGGGGCCGTGCCCCCCGCGTGCGCGGGAGCATCATCGGCTGGGTCTGAATCTGCTGGCCCGTCTGCCGAGCCGAGATCTGTGGGGCCAAACAGCCGCTCGGCGATCAGCGCATCGGTGCGGTCGCGCTCGGGCACGCCAAACACGGCGGTAGGTCCGAAGCGACCGTCCACGGTGGGCGTGACGATCACCGGCAGCGGCTCGCCACCGGTGGGGGAGGCGAGCAGGCGCCCGGTATCGACAAAGGGCATCGTTTGCGCCTCGCGCGCACTTCGCTCCAACCCAACCGCTCGCAGCTCGTCCAGCCGCTGAGCCAACCACTTGTCGTGCGCCCACTCGTCGACTTGCGGATGTCGCGGTGAGACGCTTACGAACCGCGCCAGCTCGAGCGCGTCGGCGTGGGGTGTGAAGACGGTCAGCGGCTCGCCGTCTTGGGCAGGCAAATCCAGCTCGACGCCGTCCACGCGGCCCAGCACGAAGCGCTGTGAGGCGAGCGCGTTCTCGTCCCAGATCCCGCTCGCCGCCAGATCCTCCAGGCGCCGGTCGTTCTCCGGCACGTACTCGCTGATGCGCAGGTACCACTGTGGTCGCTGGATCAAGCGCACGGGATGGTGGCAACGCCAGCAGGTCCCGTCCTCGACCTGGATCGTCGCGAGCACGGTCTGGCAGGTGTCACACCAATCCACGCTGCCGGTCCCGCGATAGACCAATCCGGCCTCCAGCAGGGTCAGGAACAACCACTGCGACCAGCGGTACATGATCGCCTCGGAGCTCATGAAAGTGCGCTCCCAATCGAAGGAAAAACCGAGTCTGCGCAGCTGCAGAATCATGTGCTCAGCACAGCGATTCACCCAGTCGCTGGGCGGCTCTTTGCCGGCGATCGCGCCAAGCTCGGCGGGCAGTCCGAAGGAGTCGAAGCCGAAGGCGAACAGCACGTCCTCGCCGCGCCCCCGGCAAAAGCGCGCGTAGGCATCCCCGATCGAATAGCTGCGTACATGCCCGATATGGATGTTCCCTGAGGTGAACGGAGCCGATGGCTTGATGTACTTGCGTGCACGATCCCCACCGATCTCTGGCGTGCGAAAGGCATCCCGCTCACGCCAAGCGTCCTGACGACGAGCCTCGATCACCTGGGGGTCATAGCCGGCAAGATCGTCGTCGCTCATTTGACCGAGAATACCCAAGGTACACCCCGGCGCGAGCGCCAGCCCCGTTGCTATGCTCGTCCGCCACGACTGCAAGGATTCTCAGATGGAAGTAGAGATTGGCCGCGGCAAGAGCGGTCGCCGCGCATACGGCTTCGATGACATAGCGATCGTCCCGTCCAGGCGCACGCGCGACCCCGACGACATCGACATCTCCTGGAAGCTCGGCCCATACCAGTTCGAGCTGCCGATGATGGCCTCGGCGATGGACGGCGTCGTCTCGCCGGAGACGGCCGCGATCGTGGGAAAGCTCGGCGGCCTGGCGGTACTCAACCTCGAGGGAATCTTCACGCGCTACGAGGACGCGGACGCGCAGTTGGAGCGGATCGCCAAGCTGCCCAAGGACGTGGCCACAAGAGAGATGCAGGAGATCTACGCCACGCCGGTCAAGCCGGAGCTGATCGCCCAGCGCATTCGCGAGATCAAGGAGCGCAAGGTCGTCGTTGCCGCCTCGTTGACCCCGCAGAAGGTGCTGGCGTATCACGAGATCGCACTCGAGGCGGGACTCGACGTGCTCGTCATCCAGGGCACCGTCGTGTCCGGCGAACACGTCTCCACGGTGTCCGAGCCGCTCAACCTCAAGGAGTTCATCCCCTCGCTCGACGTGCCGGTGGTGGTCGGTGGCTGTGCCTCCTACCAGACGGGCCTGCACCTGATGCGCACGGGCGCGGCGGGTGTGCTCGTAGGCGTTGGCCCGGGTGCCGCGTGCACCACGCGCGGCGTGCTCGGCATCGGCGTCCCGCAGGCGACGGCGATCGCCGACGTGGCACACGCTCGCTCCACGCACATGCTGGAGACCGGCGAGTACTGCCAGGTGATCGCCGACGGCGGCATGCGCAATGGCGGAGACGTCTCCAAGGCGATCGCCCTCGGCGCCGACGCGGTCATGATCGGCTCGCCGCTGGCCCGCGCCCACGAAGCCCCGGGTAGGGGCTTTCACTGGGGCATGGCGACGTTCCACCCGACCTTGCCGCGTGGCGCGCGGGTGGCGACGACTCGCAACGGCACGCTCGAGGAGATCCTGGTCGGGCCGGCGCGTGAGAACGACGGCACCTTCAACCTGTTCGGTGGCCTACGCACCTCGATGGCCACGTGCGGCCACAAGGACTTGGCGGAGTTCAACCGCGCCGAGGTCGTAATCGCCCCGTCGTTGCAAACCGAGGGCAAGCAGCTACAGCGCGACCAGTCGGTCGGCATGGGCTCAAACGGGAAGGCCGCAGAACTCGTAAATGACTGAAGCGCCTGGCTCAATTGTTGAGACGCAGGCAGTCCGAGCCGTTCCCGGCGAGTCTGGCAAGGACGCAGAGAGCGTGGCGTGCTCTGCACGCAAGCGACCGAGGACGCCGCCAGACGAAGTCGGGAACGGCTCGGCACGTGAGGAGGTAGTCGTCCTCGACTACGGCGGCCAGTACTCGCAGCTGATCGCAAGGCGCATCCGCGACTGCGGTGTCTTCTCAGAGCTATTGCCCCACCACGTCCCACTGGAGGAGGTCGCCAAGCGCAAACCGCGCGGGATCATCCTCTCCGGAGGCCCCGCTTCGGTGTACGCACCAGGAGCGCCGAGCTTGGAGCGTGGTCTACTCGAGCTCGGTGTGCCGGTGCTCGGCATCTGTTACGGCATGCAGCTACTGGTTCACGACCTGGGAGGCCGGGTCGAGCAGGCGGAGGTGGGGGAGTTCGGCCGCTCCGAGTTGACCGTCACCACGCCGGGTGTGCTGTTGGCGGGCATGCCCAAGGAACAAACGTGCTGGATGTCACACCGCGACACCGTCTTCGATCCGCCAGTTGGCTTCACCGCGCTGGCCTCCTCCACCGGTTCGCCGGTCGCTGCCGTCGAGGATCCGGCCCGCGGCATCTACGGCATCCAGTTCCACCCGGAGGTGGTCCACACGCCGTACGGCCAGGAGATCCTCACACGCTTCCTGACCGAGATATGTGGCTGTGAGCTCACATGGTCGGCGGCTTCGATCGCCGAAGACCAGATTGCGCGCATTCGCAAGCAGGTCGGGGACGGTCGCGTCATCTGCGGCCTCTCTGGAGGAGTGGACTCCTCTGTGGCAGCGCTGTTGGTGCACCGAGCCGTCGGCGATCAGCTCACGTGTGTGTTCGTCGACCACGGATTGATGCGAAAGGACGAGGGCGAGCAGGTGGTCAGTGCCTTCAGGGACACCTTCGGCGTCCCACTGGTGGCGGTTGACGCCGAGCGGCGATTCCTGGAGAAGCTCAAAGGCGTGACCGAGCCCGAGGCCAAGCGCAAGGCGATCGGCGCCGAGTTCATCCGTGTGTTCGAGGAGGAGGCGGCCAAGATCTCGCAGGCAGGTGATGGAGACGATCCCGCCCGCCCTGGGGTTCGTTATCTGGTGCAGGGGACGCTCTACTCCGACGTGATCGAGTCGGGCGGAGGCACGGGTGCCGCAACGATCAAGTCCCACCACAACGTCGGTGGCTTGCCAGATGACATGCAGTTTGAGCTAGTGGAGCCGCTGCGCGCCCTGTTCAAGGACGAGGTGCGCGCGGTGGGAGCTGAGCTGGGCTTGCCCGAGCGCCTGGTCTGGCGCCAGCCGTTCCCGGGTCCGGGCTTGGCGATCAGGATCGTTGGCGGCGAAGCAACGCGTGAGCGCTTGGACGTGCTGCGCGAGGCCGACCACGTCCTGCAGGAGGAGATCCGCAAGGCGGGCTTGTACCGCGAGCTGTGGCAGTCCTTCTGCGTCCTGCCGGACGTGCGCACGGTCGGAGTGCAGGGCGACGAGCGCACATATGGTTACGTCGTCGTGATTCGTGCGGTTACGAGCGACGATGCGATGACGGCCGACTGGGCCCGCCTCCCATATGACCTGCTGGAGACGATCGCCTCGCGCATGATCAACGAGCTGCGCGAGGTGAACCGTGTGGTTCTCGACATCACCAGCAAGCCGCCTGGAACCATTGAGTGGGAGTAGAAGCCGCCTGTCATTTGGCTAAACGAAGCGAAATGACGTTGTAACACGCTGTTTTTGCCGATTTGGCCTATGATGTGGCTCTCGCCGCGCGCGACAGATCGCGTGCGGCCTTTTTCACGCCATGAAGACCTACGTCGCCAAGCCCACAGATCGCGAGCGCAACTGGCTCGTCGTCGACGCCAACGGCCAAACTTTGGGACGTCTGGCGACGCAGATCGCCGATGTCCTGCGCGGCAAGCGCAAGCCCGAGTACACCCCGCATATCGACACGGGTGACTTCGTGGTCGTCATCAACGCCGAGAAGATCGCGGTCACCGGCAAAAAGCGCCAGGACAAGCGCTACTACCGCCACTCCGGCTACCCGGGTGGCTTGCGCTCGCGCACTTTCGAGGAAATGATCGAGCGCCGTCCCGAGGAGATCATCCGGCTGGCGGTCAAGGGCATGCTGCCGCGCAACCGCTTGGCGCGCAAGCAGATCACCAAGCTGAAGGTCTACGCCGGCCCCGAGCACCCCCACGTCGCCCAGAAACCGCAACAGATGGAGATCGAGGCGTAATGGCCGACAAGCCAGAGCAGACCGACGAGCAGCCCGAGCCGACCGAGCAGAGCGCCGAGACGCCTCAGGCCGCCGAGGAGACCCCCACGGTCGAGTTGGCCGAGGAGCTGGTAGCCGAGGAGGCGGTCGCCGAGGCCGAGGCTGAGATCATCGCGGAGGCAGTCGTCGAGGAGGCAATCGAGGAGGCCGTTGTCGAGGCTGCCGTCGACGAGCTCGCCGCTGAGGTCATCGCGGAGGCGGTGGTCGAGGCCGAGATTGAGGCCATGACCGAGGCTGAGGCCGATGCAGAGGAGCTTGAAGAGGAAGAGCCCACGCCGCGTGTGAAGCCCAGCGTACCGGGAGCCCATCTCGAAGTGGACATCGTTCCCGAAGGCGTAGACCCGCTGGCGCCCGAGCAGCCGTCCGACCCTTATGCGCTAGAGGAGGACGAGGAGCCGAAGTCTGAGGAGGACGGCGAGGTCGAGCAACTTGCCCAGCCGATCTCCAGCGCCGCCATCGACCTGGCCGCCGGAGCGCGCTACAAGGCCACCGGCAAGCGCAAGACCGCCATCGCGCGAGTCATCCTCAGGCCCGGCAGTGGCACGTATCTCGTCAACGGCCGCACGCTCGACGAGCACTTCCCGCGCACAACGTTGCAGCGCAACATCCGCCAGCCGCTCGAGACGGTCGGCTATCAGGAGCGCATGGACGTCGTGGCGAGATTGCACGGCGGCGGTATCTCCGCTCAGGCGGGCGCTCTGCGCCACGGCATCTCGCGCGCGCTGCTCGAGGCCGATCCGAATCTGCGTGGCGAGCTCAAGCGCCGCGGCTTCCTCACGCGCGACTCGCGTGCCAAGGAGCGCAAGAAGGCCGGCCTGAAGAAGGCGCGCAAGCGGCCGCAGTTCTCCAAGCGCTGATCCGCGTACCCGCTCCACTCGTCGTGACGAGTGGCAACAGCGAGAATCGCTGCATGACGATCCCCGAGGGCGAATGACACCGAGGCTGTTCGGGACCGACGGGGTCCGCGGCGTGGCCGGTGAGCTGCTCAGCGCTGAGCTGGCGCTCGCACTGGGTAAGGCCGTTACTGCTCGTAGCCGGGCGGATCGTCCACGAGTGCTGATCGTGCGCGACACGCGCGAGTCCGGGGAGATGCTGCAGGCAGCTTTGGCGGCCGGTGTGAGCGCGGCCGGGGGAGAAGCGCTGCTTGGGGGAGTCTTGCCAACGCCGGCGGCACCGCTGCTGATCAAGCGTTATGGCTTCGATCTGGCCGCCGTGCTCTCCGCCTCGCACAACCCTTATCGAGACAACGGCATCAAGTTCTTCGCAGCCGACGGCTTCAAGCTCAGCGACGAGCAAGAGCAGACGATCGAAGGGGAATTGCGGGAAGCCGAAGATCCAGCGGGTGGCGCGGGCCCCCTGGCGGGGACGGCCGTAGGCGGTGTGCGATTGGGTGATGTACGTGCCGGCGATCCTTCAAAAAGCGCCATGCCCCCCGTGCGCGCACGGGGCATGCGTGCAATCGGGCATGTTCGCGAGCTGCGCGGAACGCACGAGGATTACCTGCGCGAGTTGGAGAGCCGCTTCGTCAACCTGCGCCTCGAGGGACTCGACGTGCTGCTCGATTGTGCCAACGGCGCCACGTACAAGGTTGCCCCGGAGATATTCCGCCGCCTCGGCGCAAACGTCACAGTCGTGGCGGCAAGTCCCGACGGGCGCAACATCAACGAGGCTTGCGGCTCGACCCATGTCGCCGCGCTTGGCGAGCAGGTGCGCGCGGGTGGGCATGCGCTCGGCTTCGCCTTCGACGGCGACGGCGACCGCGTGCTCGCCGTCGACCGCACGGGAGCCGTGGTCGACGGCGACGAGCTGATCGCACTCGCGGCGCTGCACCTGCGCAAGCAGGGACGGCTCGCCGGCGAGGGTGTGGTTGTGACGGTGATGACCAACTATGGTTTTCATTCGGCGATGCGCGAGGCCGGTATCGAGGTCGCCTGCACTGACGTCGGCGACCGCTACGTGCTCGAGCAGTTGCGCCGGAGCGATTGGGCGCTTGGGGGAGAGCAGTCTGGGCACATCATCGAGATGGGCTTCAACAGCACGGGCGACGGGATCGCGGGCGCGCTGCTAACGCTCGAGGCGCTTTCCGGGAGCGACCTGAGCGAACGCGAAGCGATGCGCAAGCTGCCGCAACGGCTCGTCAACGTGCGCGTACTCGATCGCGGCGCGCTCACGCGCTCCGAGAGCGTTGCGCGGGCCGTGACCGAAGAGGAGCAGGCGCTCGCTGGCCGCGGGCGGGTGCTCGTGCGTCCCAGCGGCACCGAGCCGCTCGTGCGCGTGATGGTCGAGGCCCCCAGCGACGAGGAGGCCGATGCGGTCTGCGGTCGGCTGGTGGCGCTCGTAGAGCGCGAGTTGGGCTGAGAACGTGTTTCAAAATGAGCTGTGTGGCGGGACGTCTCACCGTTTGTGCGTCGGGGTGTTTGGTTCGTCTTTGATTGGTCCTGCCAACACCCCCTTTTTTGAACGCGTAGATAAAGGTTAGGTACCTAAATAAATCGGTTCGTGTCCAAAGAAGGGGGTATTGAACGTGCAGGTCATTTTTGAAAGACCTTCTATGGGCTCATGAGTCCCAAGACTCGCTGATATCGTCGTCGCCGTGTGCGGCATCGTTGGCTATGTAGGGAAGCGCCCGGCCCGCGAGCTGCTGCTCGCCGGCCTGCAGAAGCTCGAGTACCGCGGCTATGACAGCGCCGGCATCTCGCTGATCGCGGGCGAGCGGATCGAGGCGGTGCGCTCGGTCGGCAACCTGAGTGCGCTGCGGGCAAAGCTCGATCATGGCGAGCGCTCCGGTGCGGTGGCGGTGGCGGTGGCTGAGCGTGTAGCCACCACTGGCATCGGCCACACGCGCTGGGCCACGCATGGGCGCGTCAGCGAGGAGAACGCCCATCCCCACTATGACCCCGAGGACCGGCTGCACGTTGTCGTCAATGGGATCGTGGAGAACTACATGGCGCTGAAGGAGCGCCTGGCAGGCGAAGGCAACGTGTTCACCTCCGAGACCGACGCCGAGGTGATCGCTCACCTGGTGGCGGCCCACTACGAAGGCGATCTTACGCTTGCCGTACGCAAGGCCTTCGCGGAGCTCGAGGGTCACTTCGCGTTCGTGGCGATGAGCGTCGAGCAGCCCGACACGCTCGTGGGCGCCCGCAAGGAGTGCCCGCTGGTGATCGGTCGCGGCGAGGGTGAGCAGTTCATCGCCTCGGCTGTGCCGGCCTTCCTGGCCCAGACGCGCTCGGTGCAATACCTGGAGAACGGCGAGCTGGCAGTTCTGCGACCTGAGGGTGTGACGATCCTGACGCTCGCAGGGGAGGAGGTCTCGCGCGAGGTGCAGCAGGTCGACTGGGACGAGGAGACCGCCGAGAAGGGCGGCTACGAGACGTTCATGCTCAAGGAGATCCACGAACAGGCGGACGCCGTGGCCGAGACGATCGCCGACCGCGTGGCACGCGGCGACGGCGTCGATCTGGACGAGCCGGGTGCGCTGGACGAGGCGATTCTGGCCGACGTCAAGCGAGTGGTTGTCGTCGCATGCGGAACCTCCTACCACGCCGGTTTGGTGGGCCGCTACGCGATCGAGGAATGGGCGCGGTTGCCCGTCGAAATGGATATCGCCTCCGAGTACCGCTACCGTAACCCGGTCGTCGGCCCTGGCGACCTCGTGATCGGCATCTCTCAGTCCGGCGAGACCGCGGACACGCTCGCGGCGATGCGCAAGGCGCGCGAGGCAGGCGCCACTGTGCTTGCGATCACCAATGTGATGGGTTCGCAGGCCACGCGCGATGTCGATGGCGTGCTGTTCACGCGCGCGGGCCTCGAGATCGGCGTGGCGGCCACCAAGACGTTCGTCTGCCAAGTGGCGGTCATCTACCTGCTCGGCCTGCGCCTGGCCGAGCTGCGCGGCACGCTCTCGCCCGAGCGATTGAGGGAGCTGGTCAGCGAGATCAAGCGTCTGCCGCACTGCATCGACGAGGTGATCGCGAACGTCGACACGCAGATCGAGCAGGTGGCCTCCGAGCACGCGCAAAAGGAGTTCTTCCTCTACCTGGGTCGTCACGTCGGTCTGCCGGTCGCGCTCGAGGGTGCGCTGAAGCTGAAGGAGATCTCCTACATCGCAACCGACGCCTACGCGGCCGGCGAGATGAAGCACGGCCCGATCGCGCTGTTGGATGAGTCCACACCTGTGGTGTGCGTGGCAACCGACTCGCCGGTGTTGGAGAAGATCGTCTCCAACATGCAGGAGGTGCGCGCCCGAGGCGCCCATGTGATCGCCCTGACGACCGAGGGCAACAGCTTGGAGGGTCAGGTTGACGTCGCGATCCCGGTGCCCGCGATCGACTGGATGCTGCAACCGGTGCTGGCAGTGATCCCTTTGCAGATGCTCGCCTACCGGATAGCCAGACTGCGTGACCTGAACGTCGATCAGCCGCGCAACCTCGCCAAGACGGTCACCGTCGAGTAGGCGCGCGTCGGACTTCCATCACCCTGTGCGTCTAAAAGGGGTGGATTTCCGGGCGAGCCCTTAGTATCGCTCGTCATGGCGGAGCTTCCCGACTGGTGCGAGCCGCTGCTCGATTCTCCGCGGATGCGGGCGGTCGACCGGTGGGCGATCGAGCAGCAGGGGATACCGTCGCTCGATCTGATGGAGCGCGCCGGGCAGGGCGTGGCGCGGGCCGTCGAAGAGCTCGTGCCCGACGGGCCTGTGGTCGTGGTGTGCGGCAAGGGCAACAACGGTGGCGACGGCTTCGTGGTCGCACGGCTCTTGCGCGAGGCGACCAGGGAGGTGGCGGTTGTCTCTCTGGTGGGCGGTGAGGAGCTCTCGCCGGATGCGCGCGCCAACCTCGAACGCCTGCCCGGGGCGCCACCGCTGGCGCTCTCAGATGGAGCCGCCTCCGAGGCGATCGCGCATGCGCGGCTAATCGTAGACGCGCTGCTTGGTACGGGCTTCTCAGGTGTTGCCCGCGGAGCGGTGGCCGAGGCGATCGCGGCGATCGAGGCAGCGCCCGGGCTCGTGTTGAGCGTGGATATGCCCAGCGGAGTTGACGCTTCCACCGGCGTTGTCGCCGGTCCCGCGATAAAAGCCGCCAAGACCATCACATTTCACGTGGCCAAGCCCGGCCTGTGGATCTCCCCGGGCAAGGGGTACGCCGGGGATATCGACGTGATCGACATCGGCATCCCACGCGGTGCCCCCGACACAAGCGACATCGGCCTGATCGGCGACGGCGTGCTTGGGGCGCTGCGAAGCAGGGCTGCCGCCTCGACCAAGTTCAGCAGCGGCCATGTCGTCGTCGTCGGTGGTTCGCGTGGGTTGATGGGCGCCCCGGCGATGGCCTCGCTTGCGGCGCTGCGCGCCGGAGCGGGCTACGTGACAGCATGCGTGCCGGCCTCGTTGCAGCAGATCCTGGACGTGCAGCTGCTGGAGGTGATGACCCGTGGTCTGGCCGACGAGGATGGCGCGCTAACGCCCGAGGGACTGCCGATGGTCAAGGACTCGCTTGGCCGCGCCGGCTGTCTGGCGCTTGGCCCGGGACTTGGTCGCAACCCCCAGAGTGAGCGCTTCGCGCGCGAGCTGGCCCGTGACGCACCGCTCGCGCTGGTGCTCGACGCCGACGGTTTGAACGCCCACGCCGGGGCGCTTGCCGGACTTGCGGTGAGAGACGCGCCAACGGTGCTCACGCCGCATGCGGGCGAGCTGGCGCGACTGCTGGGCATCGATAGCGCCCAGGTACAGGGCGAGCGGCTCGAATATGCGCGCAAAGTCGCCGAGCAAGCGGCGGCGATCGTCGTGCTCAAGGGCGACGACACGCTTGTCGTCGATCCCGTCGGCCGTGTCGCGATCAGCCGTGGCGACAGTCCCGCGCTCGCCACAGCCGGCACCGGCGACGTTCTCACCGGGACGATCGCGGCGCTGCTCGCACAGGGGGTGGAGCCGTTTGCGGCCGCCGCCGCGGGCGTCCAGCTGCACGCGCGGGCAGGTCGTGAGGCAGCGCGCGGGCAGGGAGCACCCGAGGGCGTGATCGCCGGCGACGTGATCGCCGCTTTGCCGGCGGCAAGGCGGCGATGAGCTCGCGCCGCGCCATCGCGCGCGTCAACCTCGCGGCAATCGAGCGTAACTGCCGGCGCTTGCGCGAGGAGCTGGAACCCGGTTGCGAGCTGTGTGCCGTGGTGAAGGCCGACGGCTATGGCCACGGAGCCTCGCAGAGTGCGCGTGCGGCGCTCGACGGAGGTGCCACCTGGCTCGCCGTGGCCGGTGCGCATGAGGCAGCACAACTGCGGCACGCGGGCTTTGGCGAAGTACGACTGCTCGTGATGGGTGCCCTCAGTCCAGTCGAGCTGGACGAAGCGCTTGCGGCCGAGTCCGACGTCGTCATATGGAGCGAGCAGATGGTTGGCGCCGTCGCGCGGGCCGGCGGCGGTCGTGTGCACGTCAAGCTCGACAGCGGCATGGGCCGGCTCGGCACGCGCGACCGCGAACAGGGGCTGCGTGTGGCAGCGCTTGCCGCCGAGACGGCCGGTGTCGAGCTGGCCGGGGCAATGACACACTTCGCGACCGCCGACGAGGAGCACGACCCCTTCTTCGCGCGCCAGCTCGAGACGTTCAGCGACTGGGCTGAGCAGCTGAAGGCCTCATATCCGGGCATCGTCGTGCACGCCGCGAACAGCGCCGCCACTCTGCGCGAGCCGCGCTCCCATTTCGACATGGTTCGCTGTGGCATCGGCGTATACGGGATGGATCCCTTCGGACGCGACCCACTCGCACAGCGGCTCGACCCGGCGCTCGAGCTGGTCTCCTATGTTGCCGAGGTCAAGGACTGCGCCCCGGGTCAGAGCGCCGGCTACGGGCGGCGCTTCGTGGCCGAACGGGACACGCTGCTCGGCGTGCTTCCGATCGGCTACGGCGATGGCTGGCGACGAGCGCTGTCGAGTAACGGTGATGTGTTGATCGCCGAACGGCGACGGCCGATTGTGGGCACGGTCAGCATGGATAACCTCACAGTGGATCTCGGCGTGGACTCGCAGGTTCGTGGCATACGCGGTAGCGAGGCCGTGTTGATCGGTGCGCGCGGCGATCAGCGGATTACCGCCGAGGAGCTGGCTCAGCGCATAGACACGATCAACTACGAGGTGACCTGTGCGCTGACCGGGCGTGTGCCGCGCGTCTACCACCACGACGGTCAAGTGGCGCCCCCGCTCGGCACGAGTTGATGAGCACACAGGCGCTGGAGATCGTCCGCTCGGCACTGGTAGGGCGGCGCGCTTGGCTTGTCGGTGGAGCGGTGCGCGACCGCCTGCTCGGACGGCCTGGGGCTGACCTAGACGTCGTGCTTGACGGTGACCCAAGAGAGGCGGCGCGCGCGATCGAGCAGGCCGCCAAGAGCGCGGGCGCTCCCGCGGCTTGCTTCGCGCTCTCAGAAGAGTTCGGGGCGTGGCGTGTGGTCGCGCGTGGGGGGGCTTGGCAGGTCGACATTGAGGCTATGCGTGACCCCTCGCTGGAGGCCGACCTGCGCTTGCGCGACTTCACCGTCAACGCGATCGCCGAGCCCTTGAACGGGGGAGATCGGCTCGATCCGCTTGGCGGTCTCGAGGACCTGCATGCCCGGCGTCTGCGCATGGCGGGTCCCGAGGCCTTCAAGGATGACCCGCTGCGAGTTCTGCGCTTGGTCCGGATCGCGGTCGAGCTGGAGATGGAGCCCGAGCTGGAGGCGATCGTCGCCGCGCGCGCAGAGGCGCCTCGGTTGAAGCAGATCTCGCCTGAGCGCATATTCCTCGAGCTACAGCGGATTATCGCCTCGGCCCAGGCTCTACGCGGACTCGAGCTGATGAGCGAGCTCGGGGCCACGCGCATCGTGTTGCCGGAGCTCGAAGCGTTGCGTGGGGTGGAGCAGAGTCGCTTTCATCACCGCGATGTCTACGGCCACACACTGGAGGTGTTCGAGCGCACGATCGAGCTGACTGCGGGTGCGAGCGACTCCGAGCCGATCGCCGCGCTGGGCGGGGAGCGGCGCACGCCGGTGTTGGAGCTGCTGGCGGAGCCGCTTGCCGACGGGATGACTCGCGGACAGGCACTGCGCTGGGCGGCTTTGCTGCATGACGCCGCCAAGCCCGCGACGCGCTCGGTGCGTCTGCTCGACCGGCGTGTGACGTTCCTCGGGCACGACGTACAAGGTGCAGAGCTCGCTCGGGACGTACTCGGACGCCTCCGTGCCAGCGTGCGCCTGCGTGAGCACGTAGCGGCGCTGGTGCGCCATCACCTGCGTCTCGGCTTTCTCGTGCACGAGCCCCAGCCGCTGGCGCGCGGCACGGTCTACGACTATCTGCACGCCTGCGAGCCGGTAGAGGTGGACGTCACGTTGCTGTCGGTATGCGATCGCCTTGCCACGCGCGGGGCAAAAGCCGAGCAGGCGATCGCGGCGCACGTCGATCTGGCTCGACGGATGCTCGACGACGCGCTCGAGTGGCATCGTACGGGTGCGCCCAAGCCGCTGTTGCGCGGAGACCATCTCGCCTCCGAGCTCGGCATCCCGCTCGGCCCGCGCGTGGGCGAGCTGCTGGCCGCGCTTGTGCGGGCTCAGTACACGGGCGAGGTCAGTACGCGGGAGCAGGCGTTGGAGTTCGCGCTCCGCGACGCGCGCGCAGGCTAGGATTGGCCACGATGAGCGGGCAAGACTGCATCTTCTGCAAGATCGTGGCGGGCGAGCTGCCGGCGACGATTGTCGACCAGGACGAGCACACGCTGGCGTTCATGGACATCAATCCCGCCACTCGCGGTCATGCGCTTGTGATTCCTCGTAAGCACGCGGTGGACCTGTTGAACATCGAGGAGTCCGAACTGGAGGCCGTCGCGGTTGCGGCACAGCGCCTAGCCCGTCGCGCGAAGGAGCGTTTGGGAGCGGATGGGGTCAACGTGATCAACTCCTGCGGGGCCGCTGCTTGGCAGACGGTGTTCCACTTCCATCTGCACGTGATTCCGCGCTACGTCGACGACCCGCTGACGCTGCCCTGGACGCCGGCGCCAGGTGACCCCGCCGAGATCGCCGCCGCGGCGGCCGCAATCGGGTCCATAGCTTGAGCTCGGTCGCGGAGATCGAGAGTCACCGCAAAGGGGGAATAATGGCCTGCGCGTCGAACCGCTACATCGTGCCTATTCCCGTGTTTCCTCTTGGATGCTCCATATGAGGCGCTTCATTGCCACGATCGTGCTTGGCTGCGGGCTTGTGCTTGCCATCCCCGCGGGCTCGCAGGCCACGCTGACGGAAGTCGGCGTCATCCCGGCCACGACCCCGGAAACCGTGCCAAGCTGTCCGACGCCCTCCTGCGAGGCCGTCAGCCGCACAACGGGCTTCCAGGTCAAGGTCGAAACCAACAACAACACCGAGGCGGCGCCCCGCGAAGGCACGATCGTCGCCTGGACGATCTCACTCGGCAAGCCTACAGCGGCTCAGATCAAGTTCTTCAACGCCAATGAGGGCGGCGCTGCGTCAGCCGGTATTGCAATCTTGCGCGCCGAAAAGAGTCCCAAATTGACATACAAGGTGGTCGGCCAGAGCCCTGTCGTTCCGCTGGAAAAGTACTTTGGCAAGACTGCCCAGTTCCCGCTCGCCACAACAGTTGCCGTGAAGAAGGGCGACATAGTCGCCTTGACCGTGCCCACTTGGGCCCCAGCGCTTGCGCTTGGCTTCGGCAAGGGCACCTCGTGGCGAGCAAGCCGAGGGAAGGGTCAGTGCAAGACCACCGGCACTCAGACCGCACAGACAGGCATCGGCACCAGCGTGCAGTACTACTGCCTGTACCAGACCGCGCGCCTCACTTACAGCGCGACGCTGATCTCGACGCCCTGACCGTCGGTCGGTCCAGACTTCGCCGCGGGCCAGTCGCGGCCGGAGATTGAGTGCCCGCGGACTCGATCCGCGGACGGGTGGGTTAAGGCGCGCTGGCGCCGCCGCTCGAGCCGACGCTGCCAGAGGATTTTTCAGCGGGTTTTTCGGTGGCGGCTTTTTCCGACGCCGCTTTTTCGCTGGCGGCTTTTTCGGCCGATTCCCCGCCAGCCGGCGTTCCGCCCGCGGCTTCGGGGCTGCTTTCTCCAGAGGCGCTTTCGCTGGGTTCGCTGCCTCCCGTCGTGCTCGTGGAGCTTTCACCGGTCGTCGGGGTCGTGGACGTAGTCGCGGTGGTCGAGGTCGACGTCGTTTCCGTTGCTTCCTTTTCAGCCGAAGTGTCGTTCGGCGGCGTTATTTCCGGAGTGCTCTTGGGCGTAGCGTCGGAGACGCTGGTGCCGCCACAGGCGGAGAGACCGAGACCGGAGAGGAGCATCAGTGCGCTTGCCGCGAGCGCGATCGTGCGCGAGCTAGACAGGCGCGGCGTCACGCGCCGAGCGGGCCCATCCGCCGGCCGCAAGTGGGGCAATCGTTCAGGTCCTTTTGAGCCGGCTGCTCGCACCACGGACAGAAGCGCAAGTTCTCCACCGCCCACGGCAGACGCGAAGGGTCGGGGGCCAGCGGCAGCAGCTTACCGAGCACTTCCATCTCCTCGCCGGTGTCGCGGTCGCGGTATATCTCGCCGGGGACTGCCTCCGCCAGGACCTCTCGGCCGGTTGAAGGGGTGCGCAGGCGATAGCGCTGGCTCGTGCTCACGCCCGGCACTTTAGCGGAGCGTCCGGGCGGATGGGCGTCTGGCCAAGTGCGGGGAGACGGCGAATAGGCTGCAGAGATGCGCGTCTTGATCTTCCACGGCTACCTGCTGAGCGGGACCGGCTCGAACGTCTACAACGCGCGCCTCGCCGAAGCGCTCGTGGGACTCGGGCACGAGGTGCACCTGTTCAGCCAGGATCGTCATCCCGAGCGCTACGCATTTGTCGATGTCGCTGGAGACTGGGATGGCGGCGAGCTCCGTCTGAGCGCGATCGGAGGGCCTCGCGGCAAGCGGGCTGGCGGGGAGCGGTCGGGCGAGCTAGAGGGCGGCATCGACAGCGGCGAGGGCGGCGAGGGCGGCAAGGGCAGCGCGATCCGGCCGTCTCCAGGCTGCACGGTATATCGCCCGAACATCGGTGGGCTCCTGCCACTGTACGTCCAGGATCGCTACGAGGGGATCGAAGCCAAGACGTTTGCCGACTGCTCGGACGAGGAGATCGTTCGCTACCTCCAGGCCAACGTGGACGCCGTGCGCGAGGTAGCCGAACTTGTCCGTCCTGAAGTGGCGTTGGCGAACCATCTCGTGATGGGGCCGGTGATTCTGGCGCGGGCGCTCCGCGAGCTGGCGCCCTATGCGGTGAAGGTGCACGGGAGCGCGCTGGAGTACACGGTCAAGCCCGAACCTGAGCGCTTCATCGGCTTTGCGCGCGAGGGGCTTGCCGGTGCCAAGACGGTGCTCGTCGGCTCGCGGCACACCGCTGAGAGCCTGTGGCGGGCGCTTGGCGAGGAGGAGGGGGCTCGAGTCAGGCTACGCACGCGCCTCGGTCCACCGGGGGTCGACGTCGAGCGCTTTCGCCCGCATGAGTCGCGGCAAGCGTGGGCTGCCATGCGCGGGCTGCAGCAACGTCTGCACCACGGCACTCCCGTCTCCGTCGAGGAGCCGTCGAGCGCTTTCACCCGCGACGAGCGGCAGGTTGCAGACGCGCTCGAGAAGATTTTGGATGGGAGGGGCGTGCTCGTGGCGTTCGTGGGCAAGCTGATCGTCAGCAAGGGCGTCGACCTACTGATCGCCGCTTGGCCGCTGGTGTCGATGACGGGACCCGACGCGCAGCTCGCGATCGTCGGCTTTGGCGCCTATCGCGCGGGCTTGGAGCGCCTGGTCGCTTGCCTCGCCTCCGGCAATCTCGATGGCGCAATGGAGATCGCTCGCCTCGGGCGTGCCTTGGAGTCTGAGGGCGGCGAGTCCCACGATCCAGGGCAAGCGACGCCTTTGCGCCACCTGCTGGCGTTCTTGAGCTCGCTGTCCGGCGTCGAGGCGCAGCGCTACCTGGAGGCCGCTCGCGATCTCGACGAGCGGGTCGTGTTCACCGGGCGCCTCGACCACGAGGAGTTGGCGGAGGTGTTGCCGGCGTGCTCGGCGCTGGTCGTGCCGAGCACCTTTCCCGAGGCGTTCGGGATGGTGGCGGTCGAGGCTGGTGCCTGCGGTGCATTGCCAATCAGTGCGGCCCATTCGGGCCTGGCCGAGGTGAGCCAGGCGCTTGCCGCGGCGGTTCCGCCGGAGGCGGCCGCTTGGCTTTCGTTTCCGATCGACGACCGAGCCGTTTGGGCACTTGGCGAGCGTCTTGCGGCGTGGCTGGAGGCCGACAGTGCCCTGCAGGAGCGCACGCGCAAGGCGCTGGTCGCGGCTGTGCGCGAGCGTTGGTCTTGGCAAGGGGTTGCATTGGGGGTGATCGCGGCGGCGCGCGGAGAAGCCGTCGGCCGGTCCTTTGGGTAGAGTTGACGCGCTGATGTATGGGGAGGGTCTGCATAGGGGATTGCCTGCGCGCAGTGTCGGTGTGCTGCTTGCAGCGGTCTGTCTGCTGTTCGTGCTCGCCGGCTGTGGCGACGATGGGAAGACCAGCAGCGATGCGAACCTGATCGTCGGCAAGCAGCAGTTCGTCGCCAAGTGCGGCTCCTGTCACACGCTCGCCCGGGCCAATACCAAGGGCACCATTGGCCCGAACCTCGACGAAGCATTTCGCGCGAGCATCGACGAAGGCTTGGAGCGCAACGCGATTCGTACGGTCGTCGAAGGTCAGGTACAGAATCCCAATCGCGAGGGGGTGATGCCCAGCGGGCTGGCAAGCGGCTCCACGTTGACCGACATCGCCGCCTATGTCGCCCAGGCGGCCGATCGTCCAGGCCAGGACACTGGGTTGCTCGCCGACGCGGTGAAGGCACCTGGTGCCGGCAAGCCGGCTGTGGAGAAGGCCGGCAAGCTCGAACTCGAAGCCGACCCGCAGGGCCTGCTTGCCTACACAGCAAGCAAGGCCACGGCCAGCCCGGGTGCGGTGACCGTTTCGATGAAGAACATGTCAGGTGTCTCCCACAACATCGCGATCGAAGCCGGCGCGGGTGGGGCGAGCGGCAGTGGTCCCGTGCTGGGCGCGACGACCTTCCAGACCAAGGGCACAGCCTCGATTACGGTCAAGCTCAAGCCGGGCACCTACACGTTCTTCTGCCAGGCTCCCGGCCACCGCGCGGCAGGGATGTACGGCACCCTCACGGTGAAGTAGTCGTTCATCGGCTGCCCGGCTCGGAGCTCCTCAGGGCCTCGGGCGGCGAGCTCTCAGAGGAGAGCGCGCAGGATGAGAATCAGCACGACGATCGCCGCGATCACGGCGATCACGGCGATTGCGTAGAGCAGGAAGCGGAACGCCTCGTCTTCGCTGCGCAGCGGGTTCAGCACGTCCCTGGTGACCGTGGGCGCGGCGCATTCCTGCGTCCTCGGCCGCTTGTGTGCTGAGCACACTGCGCGGCCTGCGTCCTTGGACTGCTTGGCCCACGACCCCCAGGGACGGCCTGCGATTAGAGGATGGCGCGCAGGATGAGAATCAGCACGACTATTGCCGCGATCACGGCGATTGCGTAGAGCAGGAAGCGAAACGCCTCGTCCTCGGTGCGCAGCGGGTTCAGCACGTTGGCTTGCGAGTCTCAGATGACGTAGACGGTCGTGTATACGACTATCCACATGATGTCCACGAAGTGCCAGTAGATGCCGGGGATTTCGATGCCGCGGTGCTCCTCGGGCGAGTAGTGCCCTCGGAACGACCTGATCGTGACGGTCAGCA
Organism: Solirubrobacteraceae bacterium; assembly: GCA_036266805.1. GTDB lineage: Bacteria > Actinomycetota > Thermoleophilia > Solirubrobacterales > Solirubrobacteraceae > Palsa-744. The sequence continues at coordinate 77,545 of DATAXK010000004.1, read as the reverse complement.
GCAGCAGCAGACCGATGAACACGTGCGCGCCGTGCAGTCCGGTGAGCGAGTAGAAGATCGTCGCCTGGGCCTGATCCTGAGGGGCGAAGCCGATGTTGGCGTACTCGTTGATCTGGATGAACAGAAAGGCGCAGCCGAGCAGGAAGGTCGTCAGCATCCCAGCCTTCAGGCCGAAGCGGTTGCCTTTCTTGATCGACTGCTCGGCCCAGTGCAGCGTGAATGAAGAGGAGACCAGGATCGCCGTGTTCACGCCGGCGACTTCCAGCGGCAGGTGCATGCCGGGTGCCGGCCACGGGTCGCCCTGGGCTACGCGGATGAAGAAGTAGGCCGTGAAGAAGGCCCCGAACACCATGATCTCAGAAATGATGAAAAGCAGCATCCCGAGCAGGGGCGGCTCTACGCGCGAGCTGCGATGCGCCTCTGGCGGACCGTGGTGCTCGCCCGCATGGGCGTCGTGCGCGGCTGTGATGCTGGCGGCCTCCATGGCGATCTGCTCCGCTGCCTTCTAGCTGGCGGCCGCGGCCGCTGTAGCGTTGGAATCGAGTGTCACGACCACGTGCTCGACCGGAACCGTGGTCGCATGGCCGACGCGCTCGATCAGGTTCGAGCGCAGCCATCCGGAGCGCTCTTTGGGAAGCGTCGAGATGACGACATCGTCCACCTTGAACAACTCCAGCGCGTTCATCGTCGCCGTGTATGGGTCGGGGTCGCCGATCATGCCGGCGCTCAGCAGGCCTGCCGCGTCGAGTCGATCGAGCATCGTGCCCAGGCGTATGCGCGCCTCCCTGTGCGCGGCCCCGCTGCGGTCCTGCTGGGGGATCACGGCGATGAACATATGGCGCTCCCCGCCGGCCGCCTTGGCGCCGAGGCGGTCGATCAGCTCCTCGCCGCTGGATGTCTTGTGTGCCACGACCAGTGTCACCGCGAACGGCAAGCTTTCCTGGGTCAGGTCGACGACGACGTGCTCCACCGGCAGGCCCGAAGCTCGCTCCACGCGCTCGATCAGATCCCGACGCAGCCAGCCGGACTGGGTGGCTGGGTGCGTGGAGACGATCACCTCGTCCGGGCGGCGCCGCGCGATCGCATCCATTGTCGCCAGGAACGGGTCGTGGTCGCCGACTTCGCCGGTGGCCGTTATGCCTTCGGTCGCAAGCAGCGAGGTTGCGAGGTCGACACGAATCTGTGCCGCTTCGCGCACAGCGTCGTCCTGGATGACGAGTCCCGCGGTGGGCTTCGTCTGGGGCACGACGAGGCGGAACGTCACATCGTCCGCTGCCGCGCGTTCGCGCACGACCTCGAGCAGCTTCTCGCCTCCAAGTGTGCGGTTGGCTACGACCAGGATCTCTTTCATCGGACCGTTTGCTCCTTCACTCGATGGCTGCGTGGAAGACCGTGCCGGAGGAGCCGGCGGAACCGCCTACCGTGGCAGGTGTCGGCGGGGGGACGAGCATGCCGTGAACCGCGCCGGGCACGCCGTACTCGTACGGTCCGCCTACGACGGTCGGGATGCGGTCGAAGTTGAAGATCGGTGGTGGCGAGGAGACCTGCCACTCGAGCGTCATTCCCCGCCACGGATTGGCCGGTGCGTGCGGACCGCCACGCCAGCTGGTGACCATGTTGTAGACGAAGATCAGCGTGCTCGCGCCAAGCGCGAAGCTCGCGAGCGAGATGAGCAGGTTGGCGGTGGCGAACTGCGCCGAGTAGGTCGCCACGCGACGCGGCATGCCTTCCAGTCCGAGTAGGTGCATCGGCGCGAACGTCAGGTTGAAGAACACGAACGTGCTCCAGAAGTGCCACTTGCCGAGACGCTCGTCGAACATGCGCCCAGTCATCTTCGGGAACCAGTAGTAGGCACCGGCGAAGATCGTCATCACCGAGCCGCCGAACAGGACGTAATGGAGATGGGCGACGACGAAGTAGCTGCTGCTCACGTCGATGTCGAACGGCAGCATCGCGAGCATCACGCCGCTGATCCCGCCGAGCGTGAACGTCACCAGGAAGCCGAGCGTGAACAGCATCGGCGTATCGAGGTGAAGTACGCCGCGCCACAGCGTCGCAAGCCAGGAAAAGATCTTGATCCCAGTGGGGACGGCGATGATGCAGGTCGTGATCGCCATTGGTATGCGGATCCAGGCAGGCATGCCGGAGGTGAACATGTGGTGTGCCCAGACGGTGAAGCCGAGTCCCACGATCGCAAGCAGCGAGAAGGCCATCATGCGGTAGCCGAAGATCGGCTTGCGTGCCTTCACGGCGATGATTTCGCTGACGATCCCAAAGCCGGGCAGCATCATGATGTAGACGGCCGGGTGCGAGTAGAACCAGAAGACGTGCTGGTACATGAGCACGTCTCCGCCCTTGCCGGCGTTGAAGAAGTTGAAGCCCAGACCACGGTCGAGCAGCACGAAGAACTGCGAGGCCGCGATGAATGGAGTGGCGATCACCACCAGCAGCGAGGTGGCGAAGTTGGCCCACACGAGCAGTGGCATGCGGAAGAAGCTCATTCCCGGTGCGCGCATCGTGATGATCGTCACCAGGAAGTTCAGCGCCGTCATGATCGAGGAGGCACCCGCGAACTGCACTCCGACCGAGAAGAAGTCCTGTCCGATCGGCGCGTCGATCGACAGCGGGGCGTAGGCGGTCCAACCGTCGGCGAAAGCGCCGCCGGGAGCCGCGAAGCTCAACAGCATCATTGCGCCGGCCAGCGGCAGCAGCCAGTAGGAGAGCGCGTTCAGGCGCGGGAAGGCCATGTCGGGCGCGCCGATCATGATCGGCAGCACGTAGTTGGCAAAGCCCGCGAACACGGGGATCACGAACAGGAAGATGAGCAGCGAGGCGTGAACCGAGAAGAGCCCGTTATAGGTATTGGCGCTGACGAACTGCGCGCCGGGCTGGGCCAGCTGCGCGCGCATCAGCATCGCCATCAACCCCCCCACGAGCAGGAAGAAGAAAGCGGTGACCGTGTACTGGATGCCGATCACCTTGTGGTCGGTGTTGATGCGGAAGTAGTCCTTCCAGGTGTAGGCCCCATGCCCGGAGTGATCCTCAGGGCGGGTCGGACGCCCGGCGGCCCAGTAGAGCCAGTAGTCGAAACCGCCAAGGCCGAAGAGGAAGAAGATCGGAGCGGAGAGCAGCGAGACCGCCATCACGGCTTCCTCGTTGAGAAAGTGGTGGTAGGTCGTGTGGCCGGTGGCCATGCGCACGAGCCAAGTCAACCCGGCGGCGAACGCGATTCCGAGCGCCAGCCCGAAGAATGCGCGATACAAGCCCGGAGCGCGCAGCCGAACGACCATCAGCTCGCTTCCCCTTGGTTTCCAACCCTGCCGATCATCGAATCGCATCTCCCCATTGCATCGATCACCTTACCCTCACTAAACGCTCGACGGTGTGCTCGTCTGGTGTTTCAGCCAGATGCGGAATTGGGCGGGTGTCACGACGTGGATCGTCGAGCGCATCAGCGAATGCCCGACGCCGCACAACAGGTTGCACACGACCGGGTAGGAGCCCAACAGGTCGGGCGTCGCCCGATAGCTGGTGGTGATGCCCGGCACCGCGTCGATCTGCAAGCGGAAGGCTGGGATCCAAAAGGCGTGGATCACGTCAAGCGAATGGATCTGGAAGTCGACCGACTCGTTGTCGGGCACATACAGCTGTGTCGTCTTCAGCGGCGCCCCTCCGGTGACTGAGGACGGATATGCGTAGCTCCACTCGAACTGACGACCGGTGACTTCGACCACGATCTCCCTGGCGGGCTTCTTTTCGTTTTCGTGCAGCACGACGAACGAGTAAGAAACGAGACCGAGCAGGAGCACGGCCGGGAAAACGGTCCAGAGGACCTCCAGGCGCGTGTTGCCGTGGATCGGCGGCCCGTCCTTGAGCTCCTCGCCCGGCTTCATGCGGAACTGCCAGACCGAGAAGAGAATCACCGTGACGACGAGCACGAAGATCGGCACCGAGGCGATCACGAGCACGTGGTAGAGCGTGTCGGTGTGGTGCGCCTGCGTGGATGCCTGCGGCGGAAACCATTTGATCGTGTAGCTGAGCACGATCCCGATCGCGGTCGCAAGCACTCCCGCCACGATCGTCCCCACAATCGTGCGCTTGGACATCTCAGGCGCCCCCTCGGTGCGCCGCGCTGCTGTTCAGGGCAAGCCTGTACATCGCAATGGCTGATGCTAATGCTTCGAGCCGATGGACGCGTTTTGTAGCGTTTGACGCTCCTGTTTGGGCTGACCCATCGCGGGTACTTCAGGACCCAGCGGCAGGCGCTTGACGAAGAGCGCTATCCGCAATACATTGAGACAATCGTTGCAAATGTGGATGAGGATTGGAGGTGGAGGCGATGCAGGTTCGAGACGGGATGAGTCAGGTTGTCTTGACGATCGGTCCCAGCCACACGTTGCGCGATGCCGCGCGGCTGATGTCCGAGCGTCACGTTGGAGCCGCGGTGGTGATCGATCCCGACTCCGGTGGACTCGGCATCCTGACCGAGCGCGACGTGCTCGCCTCGGTTGGCGCCGCCCAGAGCCCAGAGCTCGAGCTCGTAGCCGATCACCTGACCCGCGACGTCGTCTTCGCCGAGCCGTCCTGGTCGTTGGAGGAGGCCGCCGCCGCGATGGTTCGCGGCGACTTTCGCCATCTGATCGTCGTCGAGCATGGAGAGACAATGGGGATCCTCTCCGTGCGCGACGTCGTGCGCTGTTGGACAGACGAGGGGGCTATCTGCCCTGTTCCGGCAAGCGCAGCCGTGGGGTGAACACGGAAGGTCGAGCCCCTAGGGGCAGGCGTGACCTTCCATCGGGGCCGCGCGTGGACTGGGGAATCCCACCCACCTGCGCGCGGCGCCTCACCGGCGCTACAGCGAGTCAGTGATGGTGGTCGAGCGGGAGCTCGTCGATTTCGCGGCGCGTGTCCATCACCCAGCGGACCACACATGCGACCGTCAGGATCACGCCGGCGACGAGCAGGATCTTGCTGAGCGTGATGCCGATCACCGCGAGCGTAATGCCGGCCGCGGTCAACAGCGGCAGGATCGTCGGTCCGGGTAGATGGATCTCCTCGCCGGTCGGCGGGATCTCGGGATCGAGCGGGCTCACGAGACGTACACCGCCGCGACGATGAACGTCAGGCCGAACATGAACATGCAAATACCGGCCACGATCAGCCCGGCGCGGATGTTCTTCTTGGCGAGACGACGATCCATGAGGACGTGAAGATTACAACTTCGCGGCGACCAACATCGCGCTCAGCGCACACGCGGTGGACGGTGCGCGCCGGCCGACGCGCCAGAGTCGAGGGCGTTCGCCGGACACCTGGCGTTCGCCAGCAGACCCCTCCAGCAGACTCCTAGAGCTTCACGTCGGCGACCATCGCGCAGAACAGCAGCGCCAGGTAGGCCAGCGAGAACAGGTAGAGCTGTAGTGCGCTGCGTCGATCGGCGCGTCGATAGAGCCGCACCGCGCCGGCGATGAAGCCGAGTCCGAGGATCAGCGAGGCGGCCAGGTAGATCCCGCCGAAGCCGCCGGCGCAGAAGGGCAGCTGTGTAACCGCGTACAGCAGCACTGTGTAGAGCAGGATCTGCCTGCGCGTCTCGGCCTCACCGCGCACGACCGGCAGCATCGGCACCCCCACCTTCTCGTACTCGCCCTTCATCAGCAGCGACAGCGCCCAGAAGTGCGGTGGCGTCCAGAAGAACACGATGAAGAACAGCAGCACGGCGATCCCGTTGACTGACCCGGTCACGGCGGCCCACGCGACGAGTGGCGGCACCGCACCTGCCGCTCCGCCGATCACGATGTTCTGGGGCGTGCGCCGCTTCAGCCACATCGTGTATACGAGCACGTAGCCGAGGAAGCCGGCAAACGAGAGACTCGCCGCGAGCACGTTGACCGTCAGCGACAGCTCCAGGAAGGACAGCCCCGCCAGAACGCACCCGAAGGTGAGCGCCGCGATCGGGGCCACCCGACCGGAGGGCACGGGTCGGTTGGCAGTGCGCGCCATACTCGCGTCGATATCGCGGTCGAACCAGTGGTTGACGGCTCCGGCGCCGCCGGCAGATAGATAGCCGCCGAGACAGGTCAAGGCGATCAGCGCCACGGATGGATCTCCGGCCACGAGCATCGTCGTGATCGTCGTCAACAGCAGCAGCGACTGCACCTTCGGCTTTGTCAGCTCGAAGTAGTCCGAGAGCACCTGGCGCGTCCTGGAGCGCTCGTTTGCGAGCGGCGGTGCGATCGCGCCAGCGCTTTGCGACGAGTAGGTCGTGGACGTGCCGTCCATCAGCAATCGTCCCGTGCGCTGCGACTTCTCTGGATCACGACCCGCACTCTACCGGTGCGCGGTGCGTTTGACTCCAGCGCTGTCAAACCCCGACTTGCGTGGCCCCGGCAGGCACAGTGGCGCCTCCGGGGGCAGGTACGGCAGAGGTGCGTTGCTCGATCTCGCGGCGGATGTCCTTCATCGGCTCGTAAGAGCGTACTAGCGGGATCACGTCGAAGTTGTTGGTCGGCGGGGGAGAGGTCGTGAACCACTCGAGCGAATTGGCCTTCCAGGGATCTGGCCCGGCGATCGCGCCGTGTTTGAGGCTGCGCGTGACGTTGATGATCGTCACGAGCACACCCGAGGCGAGCACGAACGAGCCGATAGTGGAAATCAGGTTGTAGAGCGCGAGGTTGCCGACGTTGTCGTACTCATATACGCGTCGCGGCATCCCGTCGAGCCCGATCACGTGCTGGATCAGGAAGGTCATCAGGAAGCCGACGAACATCAGCCAGAAGCTCAGTTTGCCGAGGCTCTCGCTGAGCATCCTGCCGCTGATCTTCGGGAACCAGAAGTAGATTCCGGCGAAGATCGTGAACACGGCGCCGCCCATCAGCACGAAGTGGATGTGGGCTACGACGAAATAGGTTTCGTTCAGCTGCCAGTCGACCGGGAAGACGGCCAGGAACACCCCTGAGATGCCGCCGATCATGAACAGCGCGATGAAGCCGGCGCTGAACAGCAGTGGTGTCTTGAATTCGATCGTGCCGTGCCACAGCGTGGCGATCCAGTTGAAGATCTTCACGCCCGTCGGCACCGCGATCAGGAACGAGCTCATCATCACGAAGATCAACAACGCCTCCGGGATCGGCGCGGTGAACATGTGGTGCGCCCAGGTCAAGAAGCCGAGGAACGCGATCGCCACGGTCGAGGCGGCGATCGCCTTGTAGCCGAAGATCGGCTTGCGCGCGAACACGGGCAGGATCTCAGAGACGATCCCGAAGCCCGGCAGCACCATGATGTAGACCTCGGGGTGTCCGAAGAACCAGAACAGGTTCTGCCACAAGAGCGCCGAGCCGCCGTTGGATGGGTCGAAGAAGTGGGTGCCGAAGTGCCTGTCGGTCAGCAGCATCGTGACCGCACCGGCGATCACGGGCATCGCGAAGATGATCAGGATCGAGTAGGTCAGGATCGCCCAGATGAACAGCGGCAGACGCCCCCAACTCATGCCGCGGGCGCGCATGTTGGCGATCGTCACGTAGAAGTTCATCGCGCCGAGGATCGAGGACAGGCCGGTGAGGTGGACCAGATAGATCCATGCGTCCTGCCCGCCGCCGGGCGAGTAGGTGATGCTGGACAGTGGCACGTAGCTGGTCCAGCCCGCTTCGGGCGGGTTCCAGAAAATCGAGGCGTAGAAGACGATCCCGCCGGCCAGCAGCAGCCAGTAGGAGAGCGCGTTCAGGCGTGGATAGGCCATGTCGCGCGCACCCACCATCAACGGCACGAAGTAGTTGGCGAGGCCGGCCATCATCGGCACCACGAACAGGAAGATCATCGTCGTCCCGTGCATCGTGAACAGCTGGTTGTAGATCTGGGGAGAGACCAGCGTGTTGTTGGGCACGCCCAGCTGCAGGCGGATCAGCAGCGCCTCGACGCCGCCGAGGATGAAGAAGGCAAAGGTCGTGACCATGTACATGATCCCGATGCGCTTGTGATCGGTCGTCGTGATCCAGCTCGCCCAGCCTTTCGGCTCGGGCTTGACGTCGTGCGCGACTACTTGTGGGATCGGGGCTGCGTAGGTGGCCATCTTCTTGCTGGGCTCCTAGTGTCCGGAGTCGGAGATTCGGTGGAGGTTGCGGCGAGGGCTGCGCATCAGGGGTTCTGGACCTGCCCGGCGCCGACCTGCTTGTCGAGCTTCGCGCGTGCCACCGCGGCTTGCGCGTTGGCTTCGGCGATCTGCTTCTTCTGGTAGGCCAGCCACGCTTCGAACTGTGCCGGCGGAACGGCCTTCACGGTGGCGGTCATGCGCGCGTGACCGCGCCCGCAGATGAGCGCGCACTGGCCGCGGAAGACGCCCGGTTTTTCGATCTTGAACCATGTGTAGTTGTGGTAGCCGGGCACCGCCTGGAACTTGCCGCCGAGCTGGGGCACCCACCACGAATGGACCACGTCGGCGGAGACGATGTTGAGCGTCACCGTGGTTTTGGTGGGCACCACCATCTCCTGGTAGGAGTACGGGGCACCGAGGCCGTCGGCTTCATTGGCTCCCGGGTATATGTACTGCCACACGAATTGGCGGCCAACGACCGTGATCTTCAGCGACTTGCCGTTTGGAGGCAGCTTTTGCTGAGCACTCGCATACAGCCGCGAGCTGTCGCTGACGAGATGTTCGCCTTCGGGGCTTGAGTTGACCGGGTCCTGGATCGAGGAGAGCTTGGCAAACGTCAGCCCTGCCAAGGCCAGCAGGATCACCGCTGCGCCGACGGTCCAACCGATCTCCAAACGCGTGTTGCCGTGAATCTGGGCGGCCACGGCGCCCTTGCGCGCGCGGAAGCGGAACAGGGCATAGCCGAGCGCTCCCTCGACCAGCACGAAGATCACGAGCGCTACGTACAGCGTGATCTTGTAGAGGCTGTCGATCTGATCGGCGTTGGACGACCCGCCCGACTGGGGGGTGAAGAACGCGAGGGGTGTGGCAAGCAGATGACTCAAGGCGGGCAGGATTCTATTCAGGAGCGGACGGAACGCGCGTGCCCAACAACCGGAACCGGCGCAAATGGCTTTGCGAAGGGCGCCGTGAAGCTGCTCGAAAGCTACTCAACGCCCCGAAAAATTGGCCGGGCGCTTGGCAAGGAAGGCGCTGACACCCTCGACGAAATCATCGCTGCCGGCCATCTCCTGCTGAAGCGTCGCCTCCAGCTCGAGCTGCTCGGCCATGTTCGAGTACAGCTGGCTGTTGAGCTGGCGCTTGCTTGCGGCATAGGAGCGCGTCGGCCCGGCGGCCAAACGTGCCATCAGCGCGGCGCTCTCGCGCGCGAAGTCTTCATCGGCGAAGACGCGATTCACAAGTCCCCAATCGAGCCCCTGGGCGGCGGACACGCGCTCGCCGAGCATCGCCATCTCGGCGGCCCGTGCCATTCCGACACGGGTGGGAACGAATAGCGAGGAGCCCCCGTCGGGCACCAGCCCGATGTTGACGAAGGCGAGTAGGAAGTAGGCGCTCTGCGCCGCCAGCACCAGGTCGCAGCAAAGCGCCAGCGAACAGCCGATGCCTACCGCGCCCCCGTTGACCGCCGCCACCACCGGCTTTTCCATCTCGCGAATGGCGTGCATGATTGGGTGGTAGCGCTCGGTGAGCACTCCGTAGACGTTCGGACGGCCCTCGGGCGTCAAGTCGTCGCCGCTGATGTCACGCAGGTCAGCTCCTGAGGAGAAGGCCCGTCCGGCGCCGGTGATGCAAACGGCGCGGATCGCCTGCTCTGTAGCCGCATGCTCCAGCGCCGCAAGCAGGTCTTCGCCGAGCTGCTTGTTCCATGCGTTGAGCGCCTGGGGCCGGTTCAGCTCGATCGTCGCCGCGCCGTCGAGAAGTGTCAAGTTGACTGTGTCGAGCTGCATCGGGGCGGGAGTTTATGGTGTGCGGAGATGAGTAGGCCTGTGATTGGCATATGCACGGCGCTCGAGCGCGCCCGCTGGGGCATGTGGGACCAGGAGGCCGTGCTGCTCTCACGTAGCTATGTCGAGGCGGTGCAGCGCGCCGGAGCGCTCGTGCTGATGCTGCCGCCCGACAAGCTCCTGCTCGAGCGTCCACAGGAAGTCTTGGATCTGCTCGACGGCCTCGTGATAGCCGGCGGCGCGGACATCGACCCCGCGAGCTACGGGGCAGAGCCGCATCCCGAGACGCTCGACACCGTTCCAGAGCGCGACCGCTTCGAGATCGCGCTTGTACGCGCCGCTATCGAACGCGACCTGCCCGTCTTGGGTATCTGTCGCGGCATGCAACTGATCAACGTGGCGTACGGCGGCACCCTGATGCAGCACTTGCCCGAGCGCTTCGGCCATCACGAACACTTGCGCGTCCCCGGCACCTTCGACGGCGCCGACCACGACGTGGACTTGCTCGCGGGCACGCTCGCGGCGCGTGCCGCCGGGGAGACTCATCACGCCACGAAGTCTCACCACCATCAGGGCGTCGATCGTCTCGGCGAGGGTCTTCAGATCAGCGGCTGCTCGGCGATGGACGACCTGCCCGAGGCGATCGAGCGTCCCGATCGGCGCTTCGTGCTTGGCGTCCAATGGCATCCCGAGGCGGACGAAACCAGCCAGGTGGTCAGGGCGCTTGTGGCAGAGGCGGAGCGCTACATGCGCGAGCGCACCTCCGGGGAAGCCGCCGCTTAGCGTCATATACTCCTCGCCCCGTGCGGGGGTCGAAGGCCATCAGGACAGCCGCCTGGGGTCTGGTGGCCGCGGGCGCGATGGCGCCGCTGCTACGCAAGGGCCTCCCGACGCGACCGATCGTGGCGCAAACGGTCGCGTTTGCCGCTCCGATCGGACTGTGTGTGGCCGTGCGCCGTTCGCGCACACGTGACGTCGCGGTATGCGCTCTGCAGATGTGGGCTTATCTGGCCGCCTACAAGGCTCCCCACGACGACGAGCGCGCCCAAGAGCAGCGGGTTCTGGTCGACTATCCGATAGCGGTCGACCGCGTGCTCGGGCTGGGTCAACTGCCGACGGTGCGTTTGCAGCGCAGGCTCGCTCGAGGGCAATGGCGGCTTGGTGACCGCGTGCTCGTCTGGGCGCATTGGCTTTGGTTCTTGGTTCCGCATGGAACGCTCGTCTACATAATGCTGCGTCACCGCTCGCGCTTCGACCGCTCCGCGGTGATGACCTACGCCGTGTTCGACATTGGCGCGATGGTTTACTGGATCTTGCCGACCGCTCCGCCTTGGTATGCGGCCGAGCAGGCCGGTAGCGACCTGCACTTCGACGGTCGCCCACTCGCCGTGGCGAGCACGATCGAGGGCTCTGGCGAGCTCATGTCGAGGACCGCGACGACGGCGGCGGAAGGCGCTGAGGACATAGCGGTCAGGCGCATGATGGTCGAATACGGGGAGTTCTTTTGGAAAGACGGCTGGGGCCCCCTTTACAGTGTCCTTGGAGGCAATCCATTGGCCGCGATGCCCTCGCTGCACTTCGCCACATCGATGATGGCCGCCCAGCTGCTCGCAGAGACTGGGCCGGTTGCCGGTGCCCTGGGTTGGAGCTACACCGCCATGCTCGGCTTCGCATTGGTGTATCTAGGCGAGCACTATGTCGTCGACCTGATCGCCGGCGCCGCGCTGACCACGACTGTCCGCCGGTTGGGTCCACACGCCAGTCCCGCGCTGCGGCGCCTCAGTACGGCGGTCGCGGCGATCGAGGCCAGGGCACACGATGCGAGATGAGCCTGCGGGGAGATGAGATGAGCGCGGCGGATTGCTCAGCGCGCGAGCGCGCCGCGGCCGATCGAGAGGAGACGATCGCGAGGGAGGATCGCGTGGCGGCCAATGGCAAGGCGGTCGAGCAAGGGGACGTGCCGGTGCAGGTTGATCTTGCTGCGTCCGAGGCGAATGGCGATGAGCAGATGCCGCGCGTGCCGGTCACGCGGCGCAGCGCCGTCGCCTTTGGCGTGTTCGTCCTCTCGGCGGTTGCGTTCCTGTATTTCGTGTTGCCCAAGCTCGCCGGTTTCAGCAGCACGGCCCACCGCATCGAGAGTGGCGACACCTGGTGGATCGCGATCGGCGTGCTGCTGGAGATTTGCTCGTTCGCGGGCTACGTCGTGCTCTTCCGTGCGGTCTTCGTGCGCGATCCCAGCCCGATCGGCTGGTCTGAGAGCTACCAGATCACGATGGCCGGATTGGCGGCCACGCGCCTGTTCGCCGCGGCCGGCGCCGGCGGCATAGCGCTCACCGCCTGGGCCCTGCGCCGATCGGGCATGGAGGCGCGGCTGGTGGCGTGTCGGATGGTCGCCTTCATGGTGCTGTTGTACGTGGTCTATGCCGCCGCCGTATTGCTTGACGGGATCGGCATGGGCACCGGCCTGCTACCCGGCGAAGGCTCGTTTGCGCTGACGATCGTGCCGGCCGTTGTTGCCGCGTTGCTGTTCGCGCTGGCCGGTGCGATGGCGCTGCTGCCAGGCGACATCGAGCGGCGTTTGGCTCGCTGGGCGGCCGGCTCGGGGCGCCTGGAGCATTGGCTGGCAAACGCGGTGACCGTGCCGGCGCTGGCGGCAAGCGGCGTGCGCACGGCGATCGGGCTGGTGCGCGAGCGCGATCCCGGATTGCTGGGAGCGCCGGCTTGGTGGGGCTTTGACATCTGCGTGCTTTGGGCCTGCTTTCACGCATTCGGCTCCGCGCCGCCGTTCACGGTCATCTTGATGGCCTACTTCCTTGGCATGGTCGGCAACCTACTGCCGCTGCCTGGCGGGCTCGGCGGTGTCGAGGGCGGGATGATCGGCGCCTTCGCGGCCTTCGGCGTCAATCTCGACCAGGCGGTGCTCGCGGTGCTCGCCTACCGTGCGATCTCCTTCTGGCTGCCCACCGTCCCCGGTGCGATCGCCTATTTCCAGCTGCGCCGTACGGTGGCGCGTTGGCGCAGCGAGCAGGCGGCTCCCAAGTCCGCCACGGCGAAGCCGATCGAGACCGCTGGACCGCTTCACGCCTAGCAAACGCGCTATACTTTACAAAGTAAAGCGGGTGTCGGTTCGGGTGTCTCGGGTGCGTGGCGTGTGAGCTCGCGGCGCCGGATTGGCTACCTTGAGTGAAACGTTCGCATAGACGAGCGAGAAAACGAGCTTAGAAACTGGAGTCAGCGAGATGGCGGAGGTCGAGAACACGATCATCATCGGCAGCGGACCCGCGGGATATACGGCGGCGCTGTACACCTCGCGCGCCAACCTCTCGCCACTCGTCGTCGAGGGCTTCGCCTGGGGTGGACTGCTACAGCAGACGACCGACGTCGAGAACTACCCAGGCTTCCCCGAGGGCATCATGGGCCCAGACTTGATGATGAAGCTGCGCGAGCAGGCCGAGCGTTTCGGCGCGACGCTCGAGACCGACCAGGTCGAGCGTGTGGAGCTTGCCGATGAGCCGGGCGGCGTGCATCGCGTCTGGGTTGGCGACACCGAGCATCATGCACGTACCGTGATCCTCGCAATGGGAGCCGAGCACAAGAAGCTCGGCATATCGGGCGAGGAGGAGCTGAGCGGCCGCGGTGTCTCTTACTGCGCCACCTGCGACGCCGCTTTCTTCAAGGATGCCCAGACGGTGATCGTCGGTGGCGGAGACTCCGCGATGGAGGAGGCGATCTTCCTGTCGAAGTTCGCCAGCAAGGTCACCGTCGTGCATCGCCGCAAGGAGTTCCGCGCCTCGAAGATCATGCTCGAGCGGGCGCGCGAGCAGGCGAACATCGAGTTGCTGACGCCCTACGCGGTCGAGCGTTTCGAGCCGGGCGAGAACGGCGCGCTCGGCGTGGCCAAGCTGATCAACACCGAGACCGCCGAGCCACGCGACATCCCGATCACCGGTGCTTTCATCGCCGTCGGTCACGAGCCGCAGTCCTCGCTCGTGGACGGTCAGATCGAGCTTGACGAGAACGGCTACGTCAAGGTCGAGGGTCGTTCCACTCGTACCAACAGGCCCGGTGTGTTTGCCGCCGGCGATCTTGTCGATCACACATACCGCCAGGCGATCACCGCGGCCGGCTCGGGCTGTCAGGCGGCGCTCGACGCCGAGTGGTACCTGCGCGATACGCCAGAGGTGCCGACGCCCGAGGGAATGCCGGTTGGCGATCTAGCCGAGGCCCAGTGGGCGGCGCCAGCCCCGGCCCCGGTCGCCGACGCGACCTCCTGAGAATTGGCGCCAACGGCGGTGGCCGCATCGCAGGTTGGTGGACTGCAGCTGTGAAACAGCGGAGTACGGGAGCAGGCGGTGATGCTCCGCGCGCGTCGAGGTCAGTCAGCCTCCGCCGCGAGGCGGCGTAGCGCGGGAGCTGGACGGTAGCGCTCCTCGCGGTACTCATCGCCCAGCGCTTCGAGCGTCCTGAGCACCTGGCTCGGCCCGATCTCCCGCATCCAGGCGAACGGGCCACGCGGATGGCTAAGGCCGAGCATCATGCCCGTGTCGATGTCATCGGCCGAGCCGACACCTTCGCCGAGCGCGAACGCCGACTCGTTGATCACCTGACAGACGATCCTCGCGAGCACACCGGCGGGGGCGGTTTGCACGCGCTCGGTGTGCAGGCCGAGGCCCCTGAAGGCCTGCTCGCTCGCCTCGCCGGTGACCTCGACCAGAGCTAGCGGCACGATCGCGTAGAACGGCTCGCCGTCCACGCTGCCGCCAAGCCCTTCAACGACGATCTCGGGACCGCCCTGGCCGGGCGCCAGCGCGCGCAGGGCATCTGCCACGGGCCCACTGCCCCTCACGATCGCGTCGCCTCCGCCCGCGGGCGGATCCGGGTCAGCGGGCCGATGCGGACCCTCTCCGCCGTAGTCGTAGTAGCCGCGCCCCGTCTTGCGCCCGTGTAGGCCGGCAGCCACCTGGCGCGCCTGGATGGGGGAGGGGCGCCAGCGCGGCTCGCCGAAGCTCAGCTCGTAGAAGCTCTTGGAGACGTCGAAGCCGGTGTCGACGCCCACGAGGTCGCTCAGCTCGAACGGCCCCATGCGAAAGCCACCGCCAAGGCGCACGATGCGGTCGATCGTCTCGACGTCCGCGATTCGCTCCTGCAACAGGCGCAGCGCCTCCAGGCCGAAGGACCGGTTGCAGCGGTTCACGATGAAACCGGGCACGTCGGCGGCGCGGATCACGTCCTTGCCCATCGCGAGGCCTGTCGCCTGCGCTATCGCCAATGCACGCTCGTCGGAGAGCAGCCCCGCTATGACCTCCAGCAGCCGCATCAGTGGGGCCGGATTGAAGAAGTGCATTCCCACCACGCGCTCCGGATGCGTGGCGCCCGCCGCGACCGCGGTGATCGGCAGCGAGGAGGTGTTGCTCGCAAGGACGCAGTCGTCTTTGACGATCTCCGACAGGCGTCCGTACAGCTCGTGCTTGACGTCGAGACGCTCGGGAGCCGCCTCGATCACCAATTCGCACGAGCTGAGCCGCTCAAGTTCCTGCACGGGCTCGAGGCGCTCACCGGCCTCACGGCTCTGCTCGGGCGTCAGCTTTCCCTTCCCGGCTTCCTTTTCCAGACCCTTCAGCACGCCCCCCTTACCGCGTTCAAGCGCCGCGGGGATGGGATCGTGCAGGAGCGTGCGGGCACCTGCCTTACAAGCAAGCTGGGCGATACCACTGCCCATTGTGCCAGCGCCAACAACCCCGATGACACGAGCGGCACGCCCATTCAATCCCTCCAAAACCTCAGCCTCCAGGTGCATCATGGTCTCCTTGTCAGGAGACCATGAGCATGGTTGTTTGGGTGATGGGGCATCGAGGCTCCTTTCAGGAGGGCACGAGCGCGTTGATGCCTGTCATCGCGCGGCCGATGATCAGCTTCTGGATCTGGGAGGTGCCCTCGTACAGGGTGGTGACGCGCACGTCGCGGAAGTAGCGCTCGACCGGGTGGTCGTCCACGTAGCCGGCGCCGCCGTGCACCTGGATCGCGGTGTTGGAGCACTCAACCGCCGCCTCTGTGGCGTGCAGCTTGGCGACCGAGGTCTCCAGGGTGTTGGGGCGACCCTTGTCCTTGAGGAAGCCCGCGCGATACACCAGCATGCGCGAGGCATCGGTCTTCAGCACCATGTCAGCGATCATCGCCTGCACCAGCTGGAAGCTCGCGATCGGTTTGCCGAACTGCTCGCGCTCCTTGGCGTATTTGACCGACTCCTCGACGCACCCCTGGCAGATCCCGACGCAGCCGGCCGCCACCGAGTAGCGCCCGGAGTCGAGCGAGGACATCGCCACCTTGAAGCCGTCGCCTATCTCGCCAAGCATCTGATCGTCTGAGACCTCCACGTCTTCCAGGGCGATCGAGGCAGTGTCGGAGGCGTGCAAGCCCATCTTGTGCTCGATCGTGCTCGGCTGGTAGCCGGGCTGGTCCGTATCCACCATGAAGCACGCCAGCCCCCTGTGGCCCAACTCGGGGTCGGTCTGGGCGAAGATCAGCGCCACCTTGGCGTAGTTGCCCATCGAGATCCACATCTTCGCGCCGTTGATGATCCAGCCTTTGTCGGTCTTCTTCGCGCGCGTGCGCTGTTTGGCGGCGTCCGAGCCGGTGTCGGGCTCGGTGAGACCGAAGCACCCCAGCCACTCGCCCGAGCACAGCTTTGGCAGGTAGTGCTGCTTCTGCTCCTCGGTGCCCCACTTGAGGATCGCGCTGCACACGAGCGAGGTCTGCACCGAGATGACGGTCCGCACCGACGAGCAGCCCCTGCCGATCTCCTCGACGACCAGCCCGTAGGAGATGTAATCGAGACCAGCACCGCCGTACTCGCGCGGCACGATCGCGCCGAGATAGCCCTGGTCGGCGATCTTCCTCACGATCTCCAGGTCGAAATGGTGGTTGCGCGCGTTCTGCTTGGCTTGCTCGACGATCTCCTTGTCGGTGAACTCGCGCGCGGTGCTGCGGATCAGCTCTTGCTCGTCGGTCAGGTCGAAGTCCATCTCTCTCCTTATGCGTTCAACTTCGGTGTTTGCCACGGCGTCGCCAGGCGTTTTTCAAGCTCGCCGGCAAGCTCCTCGATCTTGATGCGATCCTGGGCCAGCGAATCGCGATCTCGCAGCGTAACGGTCCCGTCCTCGATCGACTGATGGTCGATCGTCACGCCCCACGGGGTGCCGATCTCATCCTGGCGGCGGTAGCGCTTGCCGATCGAGCCGCCCTCGTCGTACTCGCTCTGCATGCGTTCGCGCAGGTCCTCGTAGATCTCGCGCGCAAGCTCCGGTTGGCCGTCCTTCTTGACGAGCGGCATCACCGCCACCTTCACCGGGGCCAAGCGTGGGTGAAGCCGCAGCACTGTACGGGTTTCCGGTGGCTTGCCACCCTTATCCGCTGGTCCGTCCTCGGTGCTTGCGCTCTGTACGACTTCCTCGTCGTAGGCGTCCACCAGGAACGCGAGTGTCGCTCGGTCAGCGCCAGCCGCTGGCTCGATCACGTGGGGTATGTAGCGCTCGCCGCTCTGCGGATCGAAGTACTCGAGTTTCTCGCCGGAGAACTCCGCATGCTGTTTGAGGTCGAAGTCGCCGCGGTTGGCGATGCCCTCGAGCTCCGACCAGCCGATCGGGAACAGATACTCCACGTCGCTCGTGCCCGAGGAGTAGTGCGAGAGCTCGTCGGGGTCGTGCGCGCGCAGGCGCAGGTGGTCGGGGCGCAGGCCGAGCTTGGTGTACCAGTTCATCCGCTGCTCCAGCCAGTGCTCGAACCACTTTTGCGCCTCATCCGGTGGCGTGAAGAACTCCATCTCCATCTGCTCGAACTCACGTGTCCTGAAGATGAAGTTGCCGGGGGTGATCTCGTTGCGGAAGGACTTCCCCACCTGTGCGATCCCGAAGGGCGGCTTCTTGCGCGAGAACTGCAGCACGTTCTTGAAGTTGATGAAGATCCCCTGCGCGGTCTCCGGGCGCAGGTAGGCGACCGAGCCCGACTCCTTCACCGGCCCGATCGTGGTCTCGAACATGAGGTTGAAGTCGCGCGCCTCTGTGAGCGAGCACTCGTCGGTCTCGCCCGGGTGCTTGGAGGGCTTGCGCCCACACGGGAGATCGCCAAGGTGGTCGGCGCGGAAGCGCTGCCCGCAGGTCTTGCAGTCCACCAGCGGGTCGGTGAAGCCGGCTAGGTGGCCCGAGGCCTCCCACACGCGCGGGTGCTGCAGGATCGCCGAGTCGAGCGCCACGATGTCGTCGCGCTGCCCCACCATCGCACGCCACCACTCGCTCTTGACGTTGCCCTTGAGCAGCACCCCGTAATGGCCGAAGTCATAGGTCGAACCGACGCCGCCGTAGATCTCCGAGGAGGGGAAGATGAAGCCGCGGCGCTTGCACAGCGCCACGACCTTGTCCATCGTCACCACATCTTCGCCTGGGGGTGCTTGCTCGGGCATCGGCTCGGATGGTATTGGAGCCTGCTCGACGGAGGCTTGGGACGGCTGTTCGGCCCGGTCCGGCGAGGCGTTCGAGGGCACAAAGAAACCGGGCTTGACATATCTCAGTACTTGTGTTTACATACGTTGTGTTCTCTTGCTGACAAGATGACGGGGAAAGGACTCTCCGCCGTCAGGCGGCAATGAGCAATCGCAAGAGCGTGAGTGACTGAGCACGATCGCGCACAGGGGCCGACGAGACGTTGTATCCAACCTCTCCCACGGCGTCTCGTACATATTCCCTGCTGCCATTCGGCGTGCCGCTCTCCTCTGTAGGGCGCCGCGGTCCCCCACCGGCCGCGGCGCCCAAACGCGTGGCGCATAGGATTGCCGGGTGGCGAGATTCCTGATCGTCGGGCTTGGATCCAATGCATCGGTGTTGGCCGACACCCTGGAGCGGAAAGGCCACGTTGTGAATGCCGTCGCGCATGCCGACCGTGGCGCGTTGGAGCACGTCGCGATCGTGTGCTGGCTGGAGGCCTCCTCACCGGAGCGTTTCCTGCTCCGCGCGGTGGACAGCTCGATGCGTGGCTTCGTGTATCAGGCAGGCGGCTACGAGCGGTCGGTGTCGGAGACAGCGACGCGCAACTCGATCCCGGTGGCGATCCTCACGGCCGATCCCGACGATCTCGACGCATGGCTGGCACAGGCGCAAAAGGCGCTCAACTCTCTGCTGGAAGGTCGCGTTCCTGGACGCGATGGCGGCTGAGCAGCGGCTCGACCCGTGCCAGCAGATCCTCGAGGATGCGTGCCGTCGCGCCCCACACGAGCTGTCCGTCGAATACGTAGGCGTCGGTCTCAAAGGTGAACCCGCGCCGTTCGATCTGCGTACGCGTCTTTCCCGCGCGAACGTCGCGCAGCGTCGGCTCGAGCACCACATCGACCTCGAGCTCCGAGGCACGCCACGGATGGGGCCCCTTCAGCAGCCCGACAAAAGGATGGATCGCGTAATTGGTCACGAACGTGGAGGTACGCTCCAGCGCCCCGACCACCGTCACCTCAGAGCGGGCGAGCCCGATCTCCTCTTCGGCCTCGCGCAGCGCGGTGTCCATCAGCGTGGCGTCCTCGCGATCGCGCCGCCCGCCCGGGAACGAGATCTCGCCCGCGTGGCGGCGCAGGTCGGCGCGGCGCTTGGTCAAGACCACGCGCAGCTCGCCGTCACCAGACTCGTACAACGCCACCAACACGGCTGCCGGCACCTGCTCGTCGGCCCGCGGTTGGGAATGCGAGGCAGCGTCGAGCAGAACCTCCCGCAAGGCCGATGCCAGCCCTACGTCTGAGTCTGAGCGCGGCAGCTTCTCAGACCGGGACGCTGGTGCGCTCGACACGCTCCAGGAACATGACCTCGCCGTCGAGCGTCCTGTGCACCGGGCACTTCGCCGCTATCACCTGCAGACGCTCCACCTGCTCCTCGGGCAGATCGTCCGGCAGTCGCAACACGACGTCGAACTTGGTCGGGCAGCCGCGCTCAGCGGGCGTGTACTGCACGTCCACCTCCACTTTGCCGATGTCCCACCCCTTGCGTGCCGCGTACATCTCCATCGTGATCGCCGTACAGGAGGCAAGGCTCACAGCCAGTAGCTCCTGCGGGTCAGGACCCGCATCCTCGCCGCCGGACTCCAGCGGCTCATCCACCGTCAGCTGATGGTCGCGCACTTGAACTGTGTGTTTGAACGCTGAATCGTTGCGCCTAACACTGGCCTTCATCACTGCAACACCTTCCGATCGGGTTGTCACAGCACCCTCTCCTTCCATGGTATCGACGGCACTGAGCTACGAAAGGGGGTTGAACAGCAGCCCTGTCAGCAGCTTCGGGTAAAAGAACGTCGACTTGGGCGGCATATTCTCGCCGGAGGCCGAAACTTCGCGCACTTGCTGCACGGGCGTGGGCCGCATCAGGAAGGCCGCGTCGTACTCGCCGGAGCGGACCATCGCGACGGCCTCCTCGTCGCTACGCGCGTAGAAGAGGCCATTGAAGTGGGAGATGTCGTCGTCGGACAGGCCCAGTGTCTGCTTGAGAAGCAGCGCCTCCAGCACCCCTGTGTCCAGGCGGCGGTAGGCCTCGGAGAAGCCGGGCAGAGCGGCGTCCGCGATCGCCTGATCCTTGAGCGTCAGCCGGTAGGGCTGCTGGTGGTGGGCGTCGATGTAGCCGAGCTGCAGTGGTCCGCTTCCGGGCTCGGGCGCGAGCTGATCGAGCGGCACCTCGGCGATCTCGAAGTGGCGGCGCAATGTTTCTCTCAAGGCCTCCTGGCGTGAGCGATCGAGGCCACGCACGAGGCGGTGGGTGGGGAACACGGTGAGGCCTGGGTCCTCCAGCGCGACCAGGCACATGAGCATGTAGCGGTGCTCGCCCTCGCCGCCGAGCTCGTCGGCGTAGGTGGTGGCGGTCTCGTAGCGGTGGTGGCCGTCGGCGATCAGCAGCTCGACGTCGCGGGTGGCGGCTTGCACGGCGGCGATCGCTTGGGGGTCGGTCACGCGCCAGATGCGGTGGACGGTGCCATCACCGTCGGTGACCTCGCCCCAGGGGGTGTTCGTTGTCTCTGGCTCCAGGGCTTGCCAGGCGGCGTTGGCGGGGTCCGAGAACAGGGAGAAGATGGGGGAGAGGTTCGCGCGTGTACTGCGCATGAGCCGCAACCGATCTTCCTTGGGCCCCGGGTGTGTCCGCTCGTGTGGGCGTACCCGTCCCGGTCCATAGCCCTCGATGCGGACCCGGCAGAAGAAGCCACTGCGCGTGCGGGTTAGGCCGTCGGGGCCGGTGTAGGTCTGCGTGTGGGGCCAGAGAGCGGGCTCGGGGTCGCGGACGATCGCGCCTTGGAGTTGCCAGGCCTCCCAGAGGTCGCCGGCGGCGGCGTACGGATCCGGCTCGCCTTTGGGGAGGTCGACGGCGACCACGTTGAAGGGGGAGCGCTGGAGGAGCGCTTCGCGCTGGGTGGGATCGATTACGTCGTAGGGCGGGGCGGTGACGTCGGGGAGGGGGCCGACCAGCGATTGGTCGTAGTGCAGGGCGCGCAGAGGTTGGATGTCGGCCATGGCGGGGCGACCCTAGCAGCAGGGGTGTGGCGTTGCAAAAGCGATGACGCAGACGTCTGTCTGTGTCACGTGCGAACATGTGTTCGCGATGGCCCATGCCTCCTACTTGCGGGAGAGAGCGCGCTCGATGCGGATTGAGCGCCGGCTCACGATCGACGAGCTTGCCGAGCGCCTGGCGCTGTCTCGCAGCACGATCTATTACTGGGTGCGGGACCTGCCGATCCCGGGGTCGGGCTCCGGGACGGGGTGGCCAGCGCACGCGCAGCGCAAGGGAACGGTCGCGATGCAACGCAAGTCCCGGCGGCTGCGAGAAGAGGCTTATCGAGAGGGGGTTGCGAGCTATGCGGGCCTTGTTGCCGATCTTACGTTTCGAGACTTCGTTTGCCTTTACATCGCGGAGGGGTATAAGCGGAATCGGAACGAAGTCTCGATCTGCAACTCGGATCCCGCAGTCATGCGGGTCGCCACCCACTGGCTCTCGAAGTTGATGGAGACCAAGCTCAGGTTCTCGCTCCAATATCACGCTGATCAGGACGTGGGCGAGCTACGCGAGTTCTGGGGTGGAACGCTTGGCGTCGAGCCCGAGGCGATCAAGCTGCAGCGGAAGTCGAACAGCAACCAGTTGTCCGGCCGTCAGTGGCGCTCGCGCCACGGCGTGATCGCTGTGCGAGTGCCCAATACACTGCTTCGGGCCCGCTTGCAGGCCTGGATGGATTGCTTGCGGGCCGAATGGCAGTAGAATCATCGCCATCGGGGCGTAGCGAAGCCTGGTATCGCGCGGCTTTTGGGGAGCTGAGATCGCCGGTTCAAATCCGGCCGCCCCGACTTGTTCACGTAGCCCGTATTGCAGCGAACTGCAATACGGGCTACGCTAGGAGCCGGTTCGCGGGCGTCACCTGCTGTCGATCGCGAGATGGTTGCAGCGCAACCCGAAATGAATTGCAAAGGGGGGCAAGGCTGTGCCCGTCTCGCTCACGCATCTCTAGTGAATATGGCAGATACGCGGTGCGCATCATTGACTTAACAAGGCTGGTAGCGAGCAAATCGCTCACAAATCTTGGGCCGTTCATGCATACGCAGTGGGAGTGCAAAGTTTGTCATATGTCCGCCATGCAGCCACTCTATCTTGCCATTGTTCCCTGAGAACCGCCAGCTTCTCGTCGAGCGCACGGTTAAGGGCCGCCGACGGGGGGCCGTTCGTTATCAAAGCCTGCAGCAGATTGAACTGACGGAAGGTAGTCAGGTACACGCTATTCTTGACCTGACCCTCAGCCGCCAAATTATCACATTCGTTAGGCACCGGTTGCTCAAGCACGGGCGGTGCAGGTGAGGGGACGGGTTGCTCAAGCACGGGCGGTGCAGGTGGTGTTGTTGCGCATTCTCCTGCTGGATCATCACCGTTTTCTGGATTATTTCGGGTATAGGTATATGGTTCGTTGGTGGTTTGTAGCGCTGGGTCAATGGCGAGGAATTGTGTTGTTTCCGGGTCGTACGTACGTGCTCTTAGGTAGACGAGTCCGGTGTTTTCAGTGACGTATTGTGCGTCGTATTGTAGTGGCGTCGCCGCTGTGCCTTTGTGTTCTTCTAGCTTGCCATAAGAGCTGAAAGCGTAAGCACCGACGTTTTTGCCTTCGTGGTTTGTGAGTAGGCGTGTGGAGCCCTGTTGGTCGTGGTGGAGGTAGGTTGGTTCTTCGCTGGTGTTGATTTGCTCCATGGGTAGGTTTTCGGGTCCGTAGATATAGCTATTTGTTTCATCGGTGAGGATGATTGGGATTGGTTCGGCGGTGTCCCAGGTGAAGTTGGTTTTGGTGCCACCAATGGTTTGTGATTGACGCAGGTCGTTGCCGTCGTAGGTGTAGCTCCTTTACGCGTTACCTTCGTCGGCTCGCTGGCCGCATTGAACTTGGTGATCGTTTCCGACCCGTTCGGTTCGGCGATCGTCGTTTCGGTGCCGGCTGGCGTACCGTAAGTCCATTTGCGCGTATGACCAGCAATGGTCTCTTCGGTCACGCGATGCGTGGTGGCTTCGTATTTGATCATGATCGAGTGTTCGCGCTCGTCCGTGATCTTCGTGAGCAGGTGTGGCGATTCATATTCGAATTTCCAACGGACTTTTCCTTCGATCTTCACACTCGTCAAATTCTTCGATGTATAGGCATATTCGATCACGTGACCCATCGGATCAGTCACGCTTTCTACCAACCCTTCGCCATTGTATTTGAATTTCAGCGTGCGACTATCTCCGTCGGTCACCGTTTCCAATTGATGGCTGCCGTTTATAGGTCATCGTATTGGAATTGCCGTCGTGTTCGGTTTCCTTGACCAGCCTACCTTCGCTGTTGAATTCGAGCTTGCCCTGTTCGGGCAGCGTATAAATATAATTCGATCCCGATTTTTCCAGCCGAGCCTGGTCTCATCCACCTTGCGTATAGCTCGAGCCGGATTTATAGAAAATGATCGCGCTACCATCGTCCTGGTTCACGATGGTCTTTTCGCCGCTGACTTCGAGGCTGGCGTCATACGGGCCCGTCCACCCGTAGCCCCACGCACCAGACGACGCCGCTTCAGCCGCGGACAGCGCGTCATAGCTTCGCACCACCCGCAATCCCGGACCACGACCGCTAATAGAGACATCCGTCTGCTGCTCAGTCTCATCCCCAGTTGCGCAATCTACCGCTTTCCCGCATTCTTCCTTTTCCAATTCCGGCGCGCCAGGATTCTTACCAGGTCCTTTCTGTTCTTCTTTTGGGGGGCAGCGGGCGGTCCGCCACCCCCTTCGCACGCAACCGCCGCAACCGCCAGGACAGTCATCGAAAGAGAGAGCACGACCAGTACGAGCAACGTCGATCGCAGTTGCGGAAACAGCGCGTTTGCCAAAGTAGGCAGGTGAAACTGAGACAGGTCGAACATAGCTCCCCGCTTTCGAATCGCATCCATTCAGGTCTGTTGACGCGAGGCGCGTCAGGTACGAATGGCAGTTGATGCTACGCCCGCCGAGAGATAAATCAACGATAAAGTCGACCAGTTCGCCTCGGTGTTTCCGACTCGCTTGCAAACAGGGGCAAACTATGCAAGCTTCGCGGCAACGAGTGTTTGGCAAGCATCGATTTCGGAGCAACCTGCGTCCAAGCGAACCTGCCTGAACGCAGAACGGGGCTAGCGTGGCGAAAAAGCAGAAACGATCGATGCCCAGGACATGGGCGGACCCCAAAGCGGCGCAGGCGGCCAGGCGAACGGTGCGCGTACCTCGCGGGACTCTGTGGCTGAGCACCGGGCTCGCCGCCACCCTGCTCATCGCGACTGTCATCGGCGCCGTCATTTTGGTCAGCCCAAACAGCAGTCGCGCCGGCCAGGACGCTCGCTATGACCAAGAAGTCAGCACGCTATTGGCCGGGATAGCACAGGAGGGGCGCACACTGGGTTCACCCACCGCACCGGTGACGCTGCAGGTATTCGCCGACCTCGAGGACAACGACAGCCGACGCTGGGTCCTCACGTTACTTCCGGCGATCATCCGCGAGTTCGTACGCCCCGGCATCCTGAAGATCGAATACCGCTCCTACAAGACGAACACGATCCCCCCCGAAACGTTCATCAAGCAACAGACCGCCGCGGTTGCCGCGGGCGCGCAAGACGAGCTGTGGAACTTCGTCGATACCTTCTACCACGAGCAAGGTAAGGAGTACACCCCCTACGTCACCGAAAACTACATCGACAACATCGCCAGCCAAGTCCCGGGGCTGAACATCGAGCTATGGCACAAAGACCGCAACGACGGCCGGCGAAGCGAACAAGTCGTCGCAGACGACCAGGAAGCCAGAGCCGACGGAATCCACGTCACCCCGGCGTACCGGCTCGGACGCACCGGCGGACCACTCAAGAACTTCATGGGAAGCGAAGCCATCACCTTCCCCCGCCAACACCACCCCACCACTTTCGCAAGCGCCCAAGACATCGCCAAGGCCATCAAAGAAATCCACTAAGGAGAGGCAGGCCCCAGCTACCGCGACACGGCGGTGGTGTCTCTGACGTATGGATTCCGCCCTCGGGGTCGAGCTCAGGATTGTTCGTAGCGCGCCGAGCGCTGTGGCCAGTCGTGGTGGCAAAAGTAGCTCGGCTGGAGCGAATACCGCGACAGGGGCCGTCCGCTCGACCGGATCGTCGGCCACACGCGCAGAGAACCGTCCCAAGCGCCGGGGATCATCGACCGTCGAATCGTCACAGCAGACCTTGTTTGGAGATATTTATGTCTGACAGAAGTGCTAACGTATCTCAAAAGCGCGTGCGGTTTGCGCGCTCGGCAACCAGGCATCGTGTATCCAAGGAGCGCATTCGGTATGTCATCGCCCACTGCGGTCTCGCTTTCGAGGAGCAACCCACATCAGATGCCGATGTGCTCGATGCCAGGCTCGTCTGTCTCGGCGACGATCCCCAGGGCCAAGCAATCGAGGTCATAGTCGTGGAAGGCTCGAAAGAAGAACTGATCGTGATCCATGCGATGGCGCTCCGCAAGAAGTACACAGACCAGTACGAGGAGGCTAGAAGATGGCGACTCTGAGAACCCGCAGCGGAACCAAGCTGACCAAGAAGGTCATCGAGGTCCTGGCCGGGGAGGCCGAGCGCGGCTACGACCTGTCGGAGGCCAAGCGGGTCCGCATGGGGCGTCCCGCCCTTGGCGATGGCGGCAGCTCTCCGCGCGTGCAGTTGCGCGTCGATCCAGACCTCGACAGGGCTTTGCGAGCATGTGCTCGCAAGGAGCATCGCTCGGTCAGCGAGGTAGCGCGCACAGCGCTACGCGAGTACGTGAATCGCGCGGCCTGACATGGTCGAAACCGCCGACTACGAACCCGGCTAGCGAAACCGTTGGCTTGGGTTTGGGAAGCGAACCGTCACGTGGAGTCCGCCCGCGGCCTGTGAGTGCACGCTGAGCGTCGCCCCGTGCGCTGTCGCGATCGCGTAGACGATGGACAGCCCTAGGCCGTGTCCGTCTCCGTGACTGGTGCGGTCGGCGCCAAGCCGCTGAAAGGGCTGCTGAAGGCGGTCCAGCTCCTCGGCAGGGATGACCGGACCGTCGTTGGTCACCGACAGGATCGGCTGCCCCTCTCCAGTCGTGGTGCTGACATCGACGCGACCGCCGGTCACGTTGTGCTCGATTGCGTTGTCCAGGAGGTTCGCCACGAGCTGCTCTATCAGCTGCCTGTTGCCTTCCATGGGGGCGCTGCCGAGCGTCGCATTGAAACGCAGATCCCGGCGCTCGATCTCTTGGCGGCGGGCGGCGATCACCTCTTCGGCTACCGCCACGAGGTCGACGGGCTCGCGGTGGTCGAGAGCCCGCTCGCTGCTGGCCAGGTTGAGCAGCGCCCCGATCAGCCCCTCGAGCTGTTGCTCTGCGACGAGCACGCGCTCATGTGCGGCGCGGAGAGACTCGACGTCGGCGTCAGGGTCCGACAGCGCCACCTGAACGAGCGTCTTCAGTCGCGCCAGTGGTGTGCGCAGCTCGTGCGAGGCGTTGGCGACGAACTGGCGTTGGGACTGGAAGGACTGTTCCAGTCTTCCGAGCAACCCGTCAAAAGTGTCGCCGAGCTCCTTGAACTCGTCGTCAGGGCCTTCCAAGGCAAGACGCTCATGCAGGTTGGTCGCCGATATGTCCCGAGCGGCGGTTGTGATGGTCCGCAGCGGGCGTAGCACGCGCCCGGCGATGAGCCATCCGAGTCCCATCGATACGGCTGCCATGACCGCGAGCGCGAGGACCGAAACGATCGCGAGCACCTGCAGGTCCGCGATGCGTTGCTTGGGGTCGACGATCGAGACTTTGACGTTCCCGAGACCTGGCTGCAGCTGAGGTGGCGCGGCTTGGGAGGAGCTCGAGTGAATGAACGGCGCTGGTACGACCTGCGTGTATGCACGATGGGTGTTCGCGACGGCCGCGTAGATGAGCGCCAGAAGTATCGCGCCGGAGATGAAGAACACACCGCCGTAGAGCAGCGCGAGACGCAGGCGGATGGTGCGTCGCGGAAGACGGGCGTGCATGTCCAACCTCAGATCCGGTACCCGGACTTGGCGACGGTCTCGATGATCGGCGGATCCCCGAGCTTTGAGCGCAGACGGCTGATCGTGATCTTGACCGCGTTGGTGAACGGGTCGGCGGCCTCATCCCATACCCGGGCAAGGAGCTCCTCGGCGGAGACGCTGCGGCCCTGCGCGGCGAGCAACAGCTCCAACACGCCAAACTCCTTTGGTGCGAGCTCGAGTTGGTGGCCGGCGCGGAAGGCACGGTGTCGCGCGGTGTCGAGGACGATGTCGGCGTGACGGAGAACCGGTGGGATCGCTGGCTGGGCACGCCGCGTCAATGCGCCGATCCGCGCAATCAGAACAGGGAAGTCAAATGGCTTTGGCAGATAGTCATCGGCGCCGAGGCCGAGCCCCTCCACCAGGTCGTGGATCATTGCCGCCGCGGTGAGCATCAGCACCCGACTGCGACACTCGCTGTCCACGAGCCTGGCGCAGATCTCGTCGCCGTGCATCCCCGGTAGGTCGCGGTCGAGCACGATCACGTCGTAATCGTTAACTAGCGCACGCGAGAGGCCGGCCGGGCCGTCGAGCGCGACGTCCACCGCCATGCCGGCCTGACGCAGGCCGAACGCGATTGCCTGTGCCATCTCCTCGTCATCCTCGATCACAAGCACTCGCATATTCGCCCAGGCTACTTCCCGGTGGTTTCAACGCGGTTTCGCCAGCGGATAAGTCCACCGCCCGGCGGCGATACCTTCGCGAAACCGTCGATGTCGTACAAGCAGCCCAGAGCACGACCTCTCGAGCCGCAAAGGAGACGATATGCAAGGCGATGCGAAACGCACCAATGATCGAAACAGGGCGGTTGGCGGCCCGCCGCTAGCCGTTTCCCTGACAGCGGCACTGGTTGCCCTCGGCGTGCTCGTGACGGGCTGCGGGGGCAGCTCGCCGACCGGGGGCGTGGCGAGCCTCTCCTCGCACGCGTCCAAAACGTCCACGACGAGCCCGGCAGCGGCCGGGGCAAGCGGTGGGACGGGTAGCTCGGCCTCGTCCGGGAGTCAGGCGGTGGCGTACTCGGCGTGCATGCGCGTACACGGAGTGCCCAACTTCCCCAATCCAAAGATCTCCACCCAGGGCAATGAAGTGAGGGTGGCGATCGGGGTTACGCCGGCAATCACGGGCAATCCCCGTTTCAAGTCGGCGCAGCGAGCCTGCAACAAGCTGCTGCCCGGGGGTGGTCCCGGAGAAGGCTCGAACCATCAGATAACACCCAAGGAACAGTCGCAATACCTGAAGGCCGCGGCATGCATCCGCTCACACGGAATCCCCAACTTCCCCGACCCGACGTTCTCCGGTGGCGGCGTGCACATCGAACATCAAAAGCTCAACGAGAGCTCGCCCTCGTTCAAGGCGGCGGTGCACGACTGCGAATCGTTGATCCCCGGCGGCGTGCACGGCGAATCCGGCCACACCCAGCAGGCCGCGCCGGGCCACTGAGACGCACCGGCTCCTCAGCTTTCTTTCAGGTTCGCCTGTCAGCATCGGCGCATGCGGTTGCTGGTCGTTGACGACGACCCCTCTGTACGCGAGGCGCTCCAGCTGGTGCTCGACCTCAACGGATTTGGGGTGGCGAGCGCGGCCGACGGCGGTGAGGCGATCCGCGCGCTCGCGATCGACCGGCCCGACGCGGTGATCCTCGACGTGCTGATGCCAGGCCTTGACGGCCTGGAGGTATGTCGGCGGATGCGCGCAATCGGCGATCGCACGCCGGTGCTGATGCTGACAGCGCGTGCTGAGGTCTCCGAGCGAGTAGCCGGGTTGGAGGCAGGGGCCGACGACTACCTGGTCAAGCCGTTCGCCAGTGAAGAGCTCATCGCCAGGCTGCGCGCCTTGCTGCGCCGCACCGGCTGGGAGGGCAACGGCGAGACCCTCCGCTTCGAGGACCTCGAGCTCGATCCCCGCGCGCACGAGGCGCGCCGAGCGGGGCGCCCATTGGAGCTGACCCGCACGGAGTTCCTTTTGCTGGAACTGCTCATGCGCCACCCTCGGCGGGTGCTCTCGCGCACGAGGATCTTCGAGTGCGTGTGGGGCTATGATTTCGGGCCGGCCTCCAACTCGCTGGAGGTGTACGTCGGCTATCTGCGCCGCAAGACGGAGGCGGGCGGGGAGCCGCGTCTGGTGCAGACGGTGCGGGGAGTCGGCTACGTGTTGAGGTGCTCGCCGCAATGAGTTTCCGCGGGCGAGTTGTGCTCTTGGCGGCCGGCGCGGTGGCGGCGGCGATCGTGATCGCGTCGGTCGTGGTTTACGTTGTGACCGGAAACGAGTTGCACGCGCGCATCGACGCCAGCTTGCGTCAAAAGCTCACTCCCGGCCACTCACAGGCGGTCCAGATCCGGACTGTGAAGGTGGGTGCGGCGGAGCTCGCCAACCTGATCCGGGAACACAAGCTGCCACCTGAAGCGTCGGCGATCGGCGCGGGCCAATCGGTGACGCGACTTGCTCTGCCCCGCGGCGCCGCGGTCGCGGGGGGCTCGGCCTGCGCGAAGGCGGTACTGCGCTCGCTCGAAACCGCCTATTCGGGTAAATCGTCCGGTTCGCTCTCATCCGGGGAGCCCTCTGCTCCGCGTCCCGCCGGCTCGCCGCACTGTGTCGCTCCCGTCAACCGGCTCGTGCTGCCCGCTCCCCCACCCGGCAGCGCCACCGGATATGTGCAGCTCTTCCAAGCCAACGGGCAGGTCCTGAGCCCGGAAGCCAAGGGGTTGGAGCTTCCGGTCACCGCCGCCACGCGGGCCGTGGCGGCGGGCCGACGTGGCGCTTTCTTCAGCGAAACGACCGTCGCCGGGACACCTATGCGGATCTTGACCAAGCCTGCGCCCGAAGGAGGGGTGTGGCAGGTGGCGCTGCCCCTGACCGACGTGGACAACACGCTCACGCACCTGAAGCTGGTGCTCGCGCTCGTGTGCTTGGGCGGGATCGCGCTCGCGGCCGTGCTCGGGTTGCTCGTCTCGCGCACGGCGCTGATCCCTGTACGGCGCCTGACGGGCGCCGCCGAAAACGTGACTCGCACCCAGGACCTTGGCCACCGTATCCAAGCCGGCAAGGACGACGAGCTGGGGCGACTGGCGCAGAGCTTCAACACGATGCTCGCCGCGCTCGAGCGTTCGCGCCTGGCCCAGCGACAGCTGGTCTCCGACGCCTCGCACGAGCTGCGTACGCCGTTGACGAGTGTGCAGGCAAACCTCGACGTGCTTGCGATGGGCGAGGAACTTGCCGCGCATGAGAGGGCTCGCATCCTCGCCGCCGCCCAGGCGCAACTGCGCGAGCTGACGGTGCTGGTGGGCGATCTGGTCGACCTCTCCAAGACCGAGGTCGAGGAGATCGAGGTCGAGGATGTGCGCCTGGACCTGGCGGCCGCTGGAGCTCTGCAGCGTGCCCGGCTGCATGCGCCGCAGTGCCCGATCGTGCTCGACGCCGAGCCCTGCCTCGTGCGAGCCGCGCCGGCCCGCTTGGATCGGGCGATCGCGAACCTGCTCGACAACGCCTGCGAATGGAACCCGTCCCCTGACCAAGAGGGTGAAGCGGCGGGCGGGCCCGTCGAAGTGCGCGTGCGCGACGGCGCGATCGAGGTCCGCGACCACGGACCGGGAATCTCCGCGGAGGATCTCCCCCGCGTGTTCGACCGCTTCTACCGCGCGCCAGGCGCCCGGGGGCGACCCGGCTCGGGGCTCGGGCTGGCGATCGTGCGCCAGATGGCCGAGGCTCACGGTGGATCGGTGCACGCCGCCAACGATCCCGGCGGTGGCGCCCGCCTGAGGCTCGAGCTTCCACCGCTTCAGATGACCGAGGCCGAGATCGCCTCATCGAAGCTGGACGCTCCGAGCGCGTCGGGTGTTGCCTGAGGGAATTACCCCACGCCCCCTCTCAGGGAATCCTCACCTTCTCTCACCTGATCCCTCGCTGCCTCTCAGCCGATTCTCAGGTTGCTGGCGCATGATCTTTAATATGGCGCCGAGGAGAATTAACCTCAGCGGGGTCGTGCTCGCGAGCATCGCGCTATCGGTCGCCGGCTGCGGTGGAGGCTCCGCCAACCCGGGCGTTGCGCGCCTGCCCTCGGGCACATCGAGTGCCGCGAGTTCGAACGCCTCGACCGGCGCCGGCGCGACTGGCGCCGGCTCGGGCTCGCCGGAAGCCGCGACGCTCGCGTTTGCCGACTGCATGCGCGCCAACGGCCTACCCAACTTCCCAGACCCGAAGGCCGGCGGCGGCTTTCTCTTTCACACAGGTGGCGGCGCCGATCCCTCATCGCCCGCGTTCAAGGCGGCGCAGACGAAGTGCAAGAAGTTCCTGCCCCCGGGGCCCGGCTCCGGTGGGCCTCCCTCCGCAAAGACATTGGCGCATTACCTGACGGTCGCACGGTGCATGCGTCAGCACGGGGTGTTCGAATTCCCCGACCCTCGGACCACGGCCCCATCCAATCCCCGCGCTGCCCTGGGCAGTGGCGGCGGCGTGATCAGCGATATCGAAGGCGTGGTCTTCCTGTTCCCCGCCCGGATCGACGAGCAGTCGCCGGCGTTCACGCGAGCAGCAGCCGAGTGCGCGTTTCCGTTGCACAACCACTGATGTGCTCACTTAGCAAGTTCCTCGCTTCTTCTCAGCCGATTCTCAGGTCGTGTTCCGCATGATGTCGTTGCGTCGCGGCGGTGCCGCGTAGCACGGCACAGGACTGCCGTCCCCCGCACGGCGAACCGCTACCTGAAGGTGAAGGAGATCGAGATATGAGGAGAACCATTCTCACTGTGGCCGTGCTTGTTGGCGCTCTGGCGGTTGCCGGCTGCGGCGGTTCCTCCTCGAGCCCTGGCGTCGCACACCTCGCCTCCAGCACGTCTAGCGGCGCGGACCCAGGCGGCGGCTCGTCCTCGCCGGAAAGCGAAAGCAGCGCGAGCGCCCAGCAGAAGGTGATCGCGTTCTCGCATTGCATGCGCACACACGGGGAGCCGGAATTTCCCGAACCGAGCGAAGGCCGCCTGCTGATCCACAGCAGTGACCACAACGGCCGCGTGACCGGCGTCAACCCGCGGTCGGCGCAGTTCCAGGCGGCGAGCAAGGCCTGCGCAAAGCTGTCGCCCAAGGGGGGCAAGCCGCCGAGCCCTGCGGAACAGGCGAAGTTGCAGGAAAAAGCGCTGCAGTTCTCGCAGTGCATGCGCACCCACGGAGTTCCGAGCTTCCCCGACCCGGAGTTCTCCGGCAGCGGCGGTGTCGGCATACGAATCGGGGGCGGGAAGGGTGGCCCGACCCGGATCGATCCCTCCTCACCCCAGTTCCAGGCCGCCCAGAAAGCGTGCCAGTCGATCATGCCCGGGCCGAAGGTCGGGCCCGGGAATGTGGGCGTGGACCCGTGATCGCCGCGGTGAGTGGTTTCGGGCGTGGGCTCGAACGTGAGGCCGGCGTTACCTTCCCGAAACCGTCGATGTCGTAGAAGCGGCGCAGCACATGTCCAGTGAAGCCACGTCCACCCAGGTCGGCCTGCCGGCTGCTCGCGCCCGCCGTAGGATGTTCGCGGCGGCGGGATTGGCATTGGTCGTGGCGGTAGTCGTGCTGATTGCCACCGACCCGTTCGCGGGCGGTGGGAAAGCGGGCGCCGGCGTGCTCGACAACGCCAGCGCCACCTCGCTGGCGAGAGTAAGAAGGCAGTCGCTCTCCCAGCAGACACAGGTGAGCGGCACGCTCGGCTATGCCGGCTCGTCCAGTGTCCGCGTGTCCTCCGGAATCGCGCCCTCCGCCGTCCAACAGGCAAGCGGGCAGGTAGCGAGCGCCGAAGCGATGCTCGCCACGGCCTCCTCGACGCTGGCCGCCGACACAACGGCGCTAGCCGGCCGCCGGGCGATGCTGGCGGCAACACGAGCAAAGGAGGCAGTCGACTGCGCAGGTGCGGGCGCCGCGGAAGCAACCTCCGCCAGCGCATCGCCCGCAAGCGAAAATAGCTCGCCAGGGGCAGGCGGGAGCTTGTGCTCCAGCGACGTACAGGCCGTATCCTCGGCCCAACAGGACGCCACCGGGGCCGCCGACAAGCTCGCTGCGGACCGCTCGCAAGTCTCCTCTGCGGAAAAACAGCTTGCGAGTGCACGGTCCAATTTGTCCACGGCGCGCTCCTCGGCTGCGCTTTACGGACAGGGTTCGACCTTCACAGCGCTGCCGTCGGTCGGCGAGATCGTTGGGCGTGGGCAGAGCCTGTACGAGATCGGCGGTCAGCCGGTGCTGCTGCTGTACGGCGCGACGCCGGCGACGCGGGCGTTCCTCGCGGGCATGTCTCCGGGGCGCGACGTGGCTGAGCTGAACGCGAATCTCGACGCGCTTGGCTATGGGCAGGGGCTCGCGGGCGACGAGTTCACCGCCGCCACCGCGGCGGCGGTTCGCGCGCTGCAGTCCGCACGGAGCGCCTCGGTGACCGGCGAGCTGCTGGTGGGATCGGTCGTGTTCGAGCCTGGACCGGTGCGCATCACGAGCGTGACCCCCACGGTCGGCGCGACAGTCATGCCGGGGCCGGTGCTCGCGATCACCTCGACCGCTCGCCAGGTCAAGCTCGCGCTCGACGCCTCCGAGCAGAGCAGCGTCAAGGTCGGCGACACGGTCACGATCACACTGCCCGACAACCAGACCACGCCGGGTCGGGTCACCTACGTATCGAGTGTCGCCACCTCGCCGTCCTCGGACGGGAAAGGCGGGGGGGAAGAAGAAAGCGCGCCCACCGTCGAAGTGCACGCCACCCCGACCGACCCGGCGGCGACGGGGCATCTGGACCAGGCGCCGGTGAACGTGGAGATCACAACCGAAAGCGTCCAGAACGTGCTGGCGGTGCCCATCGACGCGCTGCTCGCACTTGCCGGCGGCGGCTACGCGCTGGAGGTCGTCAAAGGCCGAGTGCACCGTCTAGCGGCCGTCACGGTCGGCCTGTTCGACGACGCCGAAGGCCTCGTGCAGGTCAGCGGTAAGAGCTTGTCCGCCGGGCAGCGCGTGGTGGTGCCGGCGACACCATGAACGGGCTGCCGAGGAGCGTCGCGTACGCAGACGACGGCGAGGCGCCGGCGGTACTGGAGCTGCGCGGCGTCAGCAAGGTCTACGGCGCCGGGGCGGGCGGGACTCCAGTTCATGCACTGCGCGAGGTCAGCTTCGCGGTGCGTGAGGGCGAACTGGTGGCGATCGTCGGCCCGTCCGGGTCGGGCAAGACCACGCTTCTGCATGTGATCGGGACTCTCGAGCGCCCGAGCTCGGGGGGCGTCTCGATCACGGGCCTGGACGCGGCGGGTCTGTCTGACCGCGAGCTCGCCACGCTGCGCGCGACGCGCATCGGGTTCGTCTTTCAGCAATTCTTCCTGGCCGAGCACTCCACGGCCCTGGAGAACGTAGCCGAAGGGCTCCTCTACGCCGGCGTCGCTGTCGCCGAGCGCCGTGAGCGGGCGGCTCAGACGCTCGCCCGTGTGGGGCTCGCCGATCGTGTTCATTTTCGTCCGAGCAAGCTCTCCGGTGGTGAGCGCCAGCGCGTCGCGATCGCACGTGCGCTGGTCGGACGGCCCGCGATCGTGCTCGCCGATGAGCCCACGGGCAACCTCGACAGCGCGTCTGGTGAAGCGATCCTCGTGCTGCTGGAGGAGCTCAATGCCGACGGCGCCACGATCCTCGTGATCACCCACGACCACGACCTCGCCGCGCGGCTACCGAGGCAGGTGCAGGTGCTCGACGGCCAGATCGTCGCCGACACCTCCGCACAGGGAGCGCTCAGTCGATGAGCGCGCGAGGTGCCGACTGGCCACCTCGCCACCTCGCCGCGGTCGCCGACACCGCGCGGGCACGGCTACGCCACGGCGGGCGCAACGCGGCGCTCGTGATCCTCCTCGCCGCCGGTCTGGGTGCCTGGGCGGGCACAATCGCTGGCGCTCCGGCGTTTGCCTCGGGGGAAATCGGTGGATCGCAAGGTGAAACCGGAACGTCACCAACCGGCACGGGCACATCGGGGTGTCCGTCGTCCAATCCGCCGAACCAGATGGAGCTCGTTGCGGGCACCCCGCAGACGGCGATACTCGGGACGGCGTTTGCGACCGGCTTGCAGGTGGCGCTCAGCAACAGCAATGGCTGTCCCGTCACGAGCGCCGCCGGGGGGGTTCCGGTCACATTCAGCGCACCCTCCAGTGGCGCAAGCGGGGTGTTCTCCACCAGCAACTCCAACGCCGTCATCGTCGGCGCCGATGCCTCGGGCAGCGTGGCCGCGCCGACGTTCACCGCCAACGCCACCGCGGGCAGCTACACCCTCACCGCCAGTTCGCAGTACGGCTCGGTCTCGTTCTCGCTGACGAACGCCGCCGCGGGCGTCTGGTGTCCGACACTTGACAGGCGCGTATCCATGTCGGCAGGGGAACCCGTCAACCTCACCGCTGGAGTCGGCTCGACGCAGTCCACCACTGCGGGAACCCCGTTCCCGATCCGGCTCGCCGTCACGGTCACCGACGCCGAGAAAAACCCTGTCCCGGATGCACAGGTCACGTTCTCAGCACCCACACGCGGCGCGAGCGGAAGTTTCTCTGGCCGATCCTCGATCGGTCATTCTCAAGCTTCCCGCCACGATCGCTACCAGGTGTCCCATCGCTACACGGTCAAGATCAAGGCGAACGCCTGCGGGATCGCCGTTGCACCAGCCTTCACCGCCAACCACCTGCCGGGCGGCTACATCGTCAAGGCCAGTGTCAAACACGCCAAGCCGGCGGCGTTTGCGCTCGTTAACGAAGCACTCGGGCAGTCTTCGTGACAACGGCTGCCGGCCTCGCTCCCAGGAAACTGCATCCCTCCGATCTCGCGCGCGTCGCGAGCGTGGGGTTGCGCACGCGGCGTATGCGTGCCGGGCTCTCCGCGCTGGGGATCGCGATTGGCGTGGCCGCGATCGTGGCCGTGCTCGGCCTGTCCTCCTCCAGTCAGGCCGGGCTGCTATCTGAGATCGATCGTCTCGGGACGAATCTGTTGACGGTCACCAATGGCCAGAGCTTCGCCGGCAAGACCGCCGAGCTGCCGCTCGTCGCGCCCGCAATGGTCGCCCGCATCGATCCCGTCGAAAACGTCGCGGAGACCGGAAAGGTCAAAGGCAGTGTCTATCGCTCTCCACTGATCCCCACCGTTGATACGAATGCCATCGGCGTCATGTCGGCGAGTCTTGGCCTGCTGCACACCCTCAACGTCGAAGTCGTGCAGGGCCGCTACCTGAACGCGGCCACCGCGGGGGAGCCGGTTGCGGTGCTCGGCTCCGCGGCCGCGCAGCGCTTGGGTATCGACCACATCTACCCCGGTGAGCGGATCTGGGTGGCAAACCAGTGGTTCTACCTCGTTGGGGTCCTCGGCCCGGCGGTACTCACGCCCGAAATCGAAAGTTCGGTGCTCGTTGGCTTCAGGGCCGCGGAACGCTACCTGCAGTTCAACGGGCATCCCAACACGGTCTACCTGCGCGCCCAGAACAGCCAGGTCGCGGCGGTCCAGTCAGTCCTAGCCGCGACCGCGGACCCCGAAGCGCCCAACGAAGTCGACGTCAGCCAACCCTCCGCCACGCTCACAGCCCGCGCCGACGCCCAAGGCGCCTTCAATGGTCTGTTCCTCGGGCTCGGCGCCGTCGCCCTGTTGGTGGGGGCGGTCGGGGTCGCAAACATCATGGTCATATCCGTGCTCGAACGCCGCTCGGAGATCGGGCTGCGCCGGGCGCTCGGCGCGACCCGCGGGCAGATCCGCACCCAGTTCCTCTCCGAGGCGATCCTGCTCGCGCTGGGCGGTGGCGCGGTCGGCGTTGCCGCCGGCGCACTTGCGACCGCGATCTACGCCCAGACCAAGGGCTGGGCGATCGTGATCCCCACGCTTGCCTGGGGAGGAGGGTTCGGCGCCGCGCTGTTGATCGGAGCGCTCGCCGGCCTGCTCCCGGCGCTGCGCGCCGCGCGCCTTTCGCCCACCGAAGCCCTGCGAACAGTCTGATCACCCCAGACACGGCGACCGACGACAGCCTGTCGCCGCGTGGCCGCCTGCGCCCGCACGAGATTGTCCATCAAACGGAACTTGTTTGAAGAACAGGGCCACTAGTCCTGTGTCCCCAAGTACTGCTTCACCGGATACTTCGGGGTACTAGAACAGATGGCCATGCTTGCGCTTATTGCTAAAGCTCTCTACTATGCCGCAAACGTGCCGTGACCTAGCGAC
This sequence comes from Solirubrobacteraceae bacterium, assembly GCA_036266805.1. GTDB lineage: Bacteria > Actinomycetota > Thermoleophilia > Solirubrobacterales > Solirubrobacteraceae > Palsa-744. Next base: position 39,921 of record DATAXK010000004.1, on the reverse strand, counting down.
AGATGAATAGTCGTATTCGACTGGTTCAACGCGTCCCAAAACAAGAGATGCTGTCTGAGACTGAGATATACAAGTCGCGCCGGGTCGGCTCTGCCGTGATTCCCGCGGCTGGATCATCTGCTCGGGGCTCCGCAGAAATGCCAAGCGAGTTGGGCGATTGGCCCTTTTCGGGGTCGGCCTTCGCTAGATCTGGTCCGATTACGGTCGGGCTCATAGGTGGACATTGTCTGTTGCGCAACGCGATCGCGCGTCATCTCGCCGCTCGAGACGGGATGGATGTGCTCTGTGCCTTCGAATCTGTAGCCGATTTCCTGGCTAGCGAAGTGGAGAGGCAACCGGGCGTTCTACTGCTCGACTGCGATGGAGGGGCTCCCGGTGGCTATCAGGGTGCCGTCAGGACGCTGAGCGCTCATACGAAATCCGCAATCGTGATCTTCTGCGGAGAGGTGTGCGAGGAAATCATTCGCTGCGCGATTGAGTATCGAGTGGGTGGCGTCATCCTCAAGAGCTTCTCGACCGATGACGTGGTGGCAGCCATGCAGTACATGTCAACCGGTCGCACGGTCATGCCGGCAGGATGGCAGCGAGTGGTCGCCATGCCTTCGGAGCAGAAGATCAGCCTGAGTCCACGTCACCGTCAGATACTCGCTCTCATCGCACAGGGCATGCGCAACGAGGAGATTGCAGGCGAGCTCGAGCTCAGTCCGAACACGATCAAGTTTCATATCCAAGCTCTCTATTTACGATTGGAAGTGCGCAATCGGGTCCAGGCGGCCAATCAGTATGCGCAGATCACCGGTGACGGCAGCTGATCCCAGGATTGCGATCGTCGGTGTAGTGGGGGCGCTTACAACCGAGGCGCTCGCGTGGATTATCACGAAGAGCGGAAATCATGTGGTCGGCGTCTATTCGACGGCCCGCGAGCTGGATTCGGTATTGCGCGCCCGCCCGCAAGAGTTGCAGGCGGCGATCATCGACGCCGACGAGCAAACCGCTGGGCTGGAGGCCGTGGCGGAGATCAGATGTGGATACCCCGAGTTGAAGATCCTGCTGCTGTGTGAGGCAGCGACACCAGCCGTTGTTCGCTGTGCAATCGAGGAGCATGCCGACGGCGTGGTCCTGAAGTCGGAGACCGTCGAGGACATGATCCTGGCCCTCCGGCATGTGCTGGCGGGACGCGCGGTCATGCCCGTTGGCTGGCAGGCAGCCTCGGTCGAGTCAGAATCCGGCCCTATCCTTGCTGTCGAGTTGAGCGTGCGTGAGCGTGAAGTTCTCGACCTTGTAACGGCGGGAATGAGCAACGAGGAAGTGGCCAAACATCTGGTGATCTCGTCTAACACAGTCAAGTTCCATCTGCGGATGATCTACTCTAGGCTGGGCGTGCACAACCGCGTGGAGGCGACACGCGTGGGTAGTCATATGCAGGTGGATCGTGGTTGTGCATCGAATCCATCCGATAGAAGCTGAAAAAAAAGCTCCCACTCCGGTCGCCCGCGAATTGCTTGTCCACCATGCTTTCGCGGAGCTTTTCCCCTTTGGTGTCCGCTGATTGCGGTCCGTTATCGCATTTCGGGTAGGGGTCCCACCTACCCATTTGCACTAGGTAAGACTACCCGACATAACGATTGTGGAGGGCGGACAACAAGCATAATATGCCGCCCCGATATGCCCGCTCGTGGGCTTATTGAGACATCTGTGATGTCGATAGAAACGGACTTCTAGTCCACTCATTCAAGGAGGAGGCCGCACACAAATGCGACCACGGCAGAATAAAAAAATGATCGCTGGACTAGTTTCCGCGGTAGGAGCGGCGGTGTTGGCTCTGTGTCTGTTTGCCACAGGTGCCTTTGCCGCTCCCAATCCGGGGCCGGGATCGGACGGTCCGCAGAGCTCAAACATTCCGTATGTTGCATGGGTGGGTGAGCACCTGCGTCTAGTGGTGTGCGACCCCGCTATCACCACGGGCGACGAAGCTCAGGTCGCCAACTATCAGGTCGAGGACTGGTCTGGTTACCAGTTCCAGCCCCCGACGCCCGACGGCGATTCGGGAAACAGCATCGGTCAGATATTCGATCCAGGGCCGGCTGCGTTCTTCAGGTCATCTGAGCCCGCTCATCGGATCGGCGACAGCGATGAACAAGAGGGCTGTGTGGCGACCGATTACAAGTCGCTGAATCCCGGTCTGACACGGATCAGGGTCGATGTCAGGAATAACGAAACGGGAGCCATCGTGTTCTCGCATCAGTTCCTCGCGATCTGGCTGGAAGCCAACAAGCCGACGCTGGCCGAGGCCGGTCTCTCGGGTAACGTCGGCGGCGCTGGAGACAACACCTTCCAGTCGCAGCTGAATGGCAGCGGGCAGTCCAACTTGTCCAAATTCTTGGGCGATCCGAGCGGTAACGGCGAATTCAGTCCTTCGCCATTTGACCCTGCGACGGCCACCAACGAAGACAAGGGCCTGGTGCAGATCAAGGTCACGGGCAGCTTCCCGGTCATAGCGGGAACTCCTCTGTCCAAAATCCTCGAATCGTCGTCCTACACACTCCCAAGCGAATGGCCGACTCTCGCCAAGGCGTTGTCAAGCAGCTCAGAAGAAACAGAACCGCCTGGCACCAACGAAATGCTGTGGGACATCCACGGCACGCCAAGCGAAGCCACGACATCGAACGCCGGCTCCGCGACCAACGACCCGCTGCACGACCTGTTCTCCCGACCCGCGTTCTCCGACTTCACCTCAGGCGAAACGGCGACCGTCGGGCCCTTCGACCCACAGGCAGCCAACGAGACGTTGCTCAGCGATGGCAGGATCAACGCTGACGACGCCCCGATGCCGGCTCTGCGTGTCGATGTGAGCATCGCCGCGAACGAAGGCGGGGAAGACCTGGGTGGCGTGGGTCAGATCTCGGGTGCCAGCAAGGCTCAGATCTACAGCCACGACTTCACAGGCAACGCGGAAGTCGAAGGCAACCTGTACAACCCGTACTACGGCGAGTACATCCCGTCGACCGATCGTCCCGTGGCCGAGGCATCGGGTGTCACCGGACCGAGTCCAGGTGGCAATTTTCCCGGATTCCTGAACGCGCACCCAAGCCCGTACACGTTCTGGACCTCGGTTCACAGCGCCAACGACAGGTCCTCGTCTTCGACGGGATGCCTGCGTCGGGCGCCTGGTCTGTCAACCGAAGCAACCTCGGAAGACGACTACCAGACGCCGGGCGGTCCGCGGACCGAAACGTTCTACACCGACGAGCGCGGCGAGGCGTATGTGACGTACACGCCGGGCGATGGGTTCTATCTGAACCAGATCCCGTCGATCACGACGGACGCCAACGGCGGATGCGATCTCGAATCGCTCTACGGCAAGGAAATCGGCCACTCCTCGATCACGGCCAAGGCTGTGTATCCGTATGAGCCGGTCGATTACCCGCCGATGACCTCAGAACCGCTGGTCAAGAAGGTCAACTCATTGTGGCTCAAGGAAGTCTATGAGTTCCCCAAGGGCACGACCACAGCCGACCAGAACGTACGCATCGTCGTCGCTAAGGCTCAGGACATCGACGGGTATCCGTTTGCCGGTGAGACTGTGTGCTTCCACGTGCAGCAGGAAGCTGGAGTGCTGCAGTTCACGGGTGACGTCGTTGACACCAAAGGTGTTCTCGGACAGGGCGAAGGTGCGACGGTGAGCCTGAGCGGCACATCTGTGGTGCCCTCTCCGGTCCCCTCAGAAGGCGAGTTCTGCGAGACCACAAACTCGCAGGGCCTGGCTGGGATCGAGCTGCAGAACAGCTCATTCCCCGCGGTGGATCTGACCACCTTCTACGCCAACGAGGGCATTACGCGCGACAATTCGATCGACTTCTCGACGAATCCAGCGGGTGTCAAGGAAGCCGAAGAAAAGAAGAAGGCAGAAGAAAAGGCAGAAGAAGAAAAGAAGAAAGCCGAAGAAAAGGCTGCGGCTGAAAAGAAGGACAAAGAAGAAGAAGCAGCCAACAAGACGGCTCGCGAAAAAGAAGAAGAAGCCAATAATGCGGCTCGCGCAAAAGAAGTAGCTGAAAAAAAGATCACAGAAACAGAAGCAAACGAAAAGGCGGCCGCTGAAAAGAAGTCCAACGAAGAAAAGGCAGCTGCTGAAGCCCTAAAAACCAAGGAAGAAGTAGAAAAACTGGCCAAGCTGGCGCCCGCGACCACGGTCACGCCTAGCGTGGCTCCCGTGGCACTGGTCACGCCGATTCCGGGCACGGCTAGCCTGAGCGACGTGGCTAGCGGCGGAGTGAAGAGCAGCAAAGTTCACAAGGCCAAGGTGGCCAAGCACAGCAAGAAGAAGGGCAAAAAGAGCAGTAAGAAAGGCAAGAAGGGTAAAGGCAAGAAGAAGTAAGCACGAGCTAGCTAGCGATGAGTGACACCGAGGGCCCGCCTAGTGCGGGCCCTCGGCACGTCTATCGGGAAGAACGGATCTTGCGCATCGAGCCACATGATCTATAGATTGCGCGTAAGCGGGACGTGGTGCACGGCGGGTATCGTGATCGCCCAAGCTGGTACCCGCGGTGGAACTCAGGAGCCTGAACTTGAAGCGGTGCGCTGAGACCGTTCGTGCCGCCCTGGTCGACTGAGTTGCTTACGCGTCCAGCGGACTCCACGCCCACTTGGGGAAGATCTACGTAAGCCACGTTCGATCTTGCTCGCTGCAAGAATACGTCTGGTTGAGAACGACCAAACCCGGAAGGACAAGCATGGCCCCTGACTTGTTGAGTACGATTCGCTACGAAATCGATGAGCGTCTGAGTGAGCTGCGCCCGCTGCTGGACGAGCACGAGCGCCTGCTCGACGCTGCGGTGGCGCTCGAGATGGCGGGGAGCGAGCTCGTGTCCGGAGTGTCGCCGACGGCCAAGGGTGGCAGTCGCCGTGCACGCATTGGCGCAGCTCGACGTGGCTCGGCTGCCGGAGCAATCAAGCTGGCGGCAGCGGGACCGGCTATTGACGCGCTCGAGCCGCCGGCGGCGGCAGAGCAGTCACCTGACGGCGGTTCCTCCACGCGACTCGACGCAAAGCTGCGATCTGCGGGGAGACCTTCGCGAGAAGTTGAGGATCCAAAGTCACAGGGTGTCTCACGAGACATCACGCGCGAGACGATTCTCGCGGCCTTGGAGCACGGCTCGCACACCGTCGGTGAGCTGGCTGTAGTAACCGCGATGAGCGGGCCCAGCATCAACGGCAACCTGCGCAAGCTCGTCTCCGCTGGGGCGGTCGTCAAGACCGAGCGCGAAGGCAAGGCCGCGTGGGCGTTAGCGGCTGCCGCCTAGCCGAATGCGCTCGGGGCCTCGCCTGCCGGCGCCTCGGTGACAGTCGCCTCTCCATGAAGACGACGCAGTGAGAAGTAGAGCACCGCGCCGATCAAGGCCGTAAAGGGAGCCAGCAAGATGTCGAGAACCCACTGCGCGATCGCGACGCCCACGGTGCCAAGGCCCGAGGCGAGGATGGCGACGATGATCGAGATGACGATGCTCAGCGCGATCACGACGAGGATCACCCCGAAGACTTGCCAGCCGTGGCCGCGCACAAGTTCTCGGCTGCGGCCAAAGGCAGCGAACACGCCGTGGCGCTCGACCACGAGCGAGGGGGCCGCCACGGACCAGATCGTCATCAGGAACAGGCCGGGGACGATGATCAGGATGAAACCTATGCCGACGCCGATCGCCAAAAGGATCGAGAGTCCGATCAGCGGGAGCACTACGGGCGCCACGCTGCGAAACAACTGCTCGACAGAGCTGTCGCGACGCCCGTCCTGTATGTCGCGCACGAGTTCTACGACCATTCCCTGGTAGAAGGTCCCGATCACAAGTGCAATCAGTGAGACGAGTGCAGCGGCGCCGCCGGTGAGCACGAGTCGCGCAAGTGCGACAATCGCGAACACGGCGGTGGCTGCAGGAAGTAGAACACTCGCCTGTTCGCGGTAGATCTCCAGTGCGGAGCCAATGACCTCGCCCGGCTTGATTTTCTCTGTGGACATTCGCTCCTCCTGCTCGGATGCGAGATCGTCGCCGTGTAGTGCTTCGTGCTCGGCGGGTGATACCGGTGGCGCTGGCTATACCGGTTTCGGTCTAAAGCGTCTCGGTCCTGCTAAAGCCGCGCGAGCACCTCGTTCAAGGACGGCTACCGTGGTCTGATGGCTGGTGCTCTGGAAGTGCTGCGCGGCGACGCCTACAGGAAGCGACTGACCTTGGTGGCGTGCATTCTCGGCTCTGGCATCGCGCTGCTGGACAGCACGGTGGTCAACGTCGCGCTGCCGACGATCCAGCACGATCTCGGTGGAGGGTTGGCGGCGCAGCAGTGGGTAGTCAATGCCTATCTGCTTACGCTCGGCTCGTTGATCCTGATCGGCGGCTCACTGGGGGATCTGTATGGCGAGCGACGCATCTTTGCGCTTGGTGTTGGGGGGTTTGGCGTGGCTTCACTGCTCTGCGCGCTCGCACCATCCATCGGAGCCTTGATTGCGGCGCGCGCGCTCCAAGGGGTGGCAAGCGCGCTGCTCACGCCAAGTGCCCTGGCCGTGATCGTTGCCACCTTCGGAGAGACAGAGCGTGGTCCGGCGATCGGCAGCTGGACGGCGTGGGGGGGAATCGCCACGGTGCTCGGGCCGCTGGCCGGAGGCGAGTTGCTGCACATCGCCTCCTGGCGTGTGATCTTCCTGATCAACCTGCCGTTCGTCGCGGTCTGCATGACACTGATCTTGGCTGTCATCCCGCGCGCCGAGCCACGAGCACAGACGGGGCGAAGCATAGATTTCCTCGGTGGCCTGCTCTGCGCACTGGGTCTCGGCGGCCCGGTGTTCGCCTTGATCGAGCAGCCGCGTCTGGGGTGGTCGAGCCCTGGTGTGATCATTCCCCTGGTTGCCGGCGTCGTGCTGTTCGGCAGCTTCTTGGCGCACGAGTCGAGGACCCGCGATCCGATGCTGCCGCTTGTCCTGTTTCGCCGACGCAACTTCTCGGCGGGCAATATCGAGACGCTGGCGATGTATGCCGGTCTGGCGATCCTGTTCTTCTTCCTGACGATCTTCCTGCAGCAGATCGGCGGCTACACGCCGCTGCAGGCCGGCCTTGCCACGCTGCCTGCCACCGTCGTGATGTTCATGCTCTCAAAGCGCTTCGGCGGGTTGGCCGACAAGTTTGGCCCGCGCCTGTTCATGGGAGCGGGACCGCTGGTGGCGGCGTGTGGCCTGCTGCTCTTTCAGCGCATCGGCATACACGTCGACTACCTGACTGAGGTGTTGCCGGGGATCCTCGTCTTCTCGCTCGGCCTCTCGATGACCGTCGCTCCTCTGACGGCAGCGGTGCTCGCGGGTGTCGATACCTCCCAGGCGGGAATCGCCTCGGCTGTCAACAACGCTGTGGCTCGTGTAGCAGGGCTGCTTGGCACAGCTGCCGTCGGCGCGGCCGTCGCGGGCTCGTTCGTCTCGGGTTTGGACGGCAACCTGGCCGGTCGCCCACTTGGGCCGCCGGCAAAGGCCGCGGTCGCCGAAGCCAAGAAGCTGCCGCTTGGTCGTCCCGACACCGCCGGTCTACCGCAAGCCCAGGCGAACGCGATCACCGTGGCGGCGGACGACGCGTCGCTGAAAAGCTTTCACCTCGGTCTAGGGATAGCGGCACTGCTGGTCGCCGCTGGAGGCTTGGCGGGGGCTGTCGGCGTACGCAATCCCCGGCGAGTTGTGAGCGCCGAGGAGTGCGAGGGAGGAGCGCTCGTCGGCGCGGCACTCGATGCCGCCGGCTGCCACGAGCGAGATCTGACGCTCGGCGACGAGGCTCAGCCGACGGTCTCGGCGTAGGCGCGCATCGCCTCGATCACCGGTGCGAGCCGTCGCCCACGTGCCGTCAGCCGGTACTCGACCATTGGGGGGCTGGTGGGCAGCACGGTCCGCTCGATCAAGCCGGCGGCCTCCAGGTCGCGCAGGCGCTCGGAGAGCATGCGCGGGGAGATGCCTTGCACGGCCTCGGCAAATTCGTTGAAGCGCAACGCGCCGCTCAGGGCCGCATAGATGATCGACAACTGCCAGCGGCGCTCCAGGAGGTCCGCCGCTTGGCGGACCTCCAAGGGCACCGGTTGACATCGGCGGGAGCTACGTGCGGACATCGACTGACTCCTAGGAGACCTGCGCGACCTTGGGCGCCGGCTCCAAGGCCACATCGAGCACTTCGTCGATGCTCATCACCGGGTGGAAGCTCATCTGCTCGCGAACCTCCTCGGGAATGTCGTCGAGGTCGCCCCGGTTGCGCTCCGGCAGGATCACGTCCGTGAGCCCGGCGGCATGAGCGGCAAGCACCTTCTGCTTGAGCCCGCCGATCGGCAGCACGCGGCCCTGTAGGGTGACCTCGCCGGTCATGCCGACCGTGTGCTTGACCGGGCGCGCCGAGAGCAGTGAGGCCAGCGCCGTGACCATCGTCACGCCGGCGCTGGGGCCGTCCTTGGGGATCGCGCCCGCCGGAACGTGCACGTGGAACTCGCTGTTCTCGAACACAGAAGGGTCGATGCCGAGCTCCTCGGCGTGGCCACGCACGTAGGAGAGGGCGATCCGCGCCGACTCCTTCATCACGTCGCCAAGCTGTCCGGTGAGCACGAGCCCGTTGCCGGCGGAGCCACTGCCCTTCATCGCGGTGGCCTCGACGAACAGCACGTCGCCGCCGGTGCCGGTGACCGCCAGACCGGTGGCCACGCCTGGTGTGGCCGTTCGCGCGGCTGACTCCTGGAAGAACTTCTGGCGTCCAAGCGCATCGCGCACGCGCTCCAGGTCGATCTCCACCGGTGGCTCTATCTTGCCGGCGGCGATCTGGGTGGCGGTCTTGCGCAGCACCGTGCCAAGCTCGCGCTCCAGGTTGCGCACGCCCGCCTCGCGGGTGTACTCGGCGATCACCGTCCGTAGCACATCGTCTGAGACGTTCACCTCCTCCTCGCGCAGACCATTGCGGTCGCGTTGACGCGGCCATAGGTAGCCCTTCGCGATCGCGAGCTTCTCCTCGGAGGTGTAGCCGTCGAAGCGGATCACCTCCATACGGTCGAGCAGCGGTCCAGGGATCGTGTCTGCCACGTTGGCGGTTGCGATGAACATCACTTGGCTCAGGTCCAGCTCCACGTCCAGGTAGTGGTCGCGGAACGAGTGGTTCTGGGCCGGGTCGAGTACCTCGAGCAACGCGGCCGAAGGATCTCCGCGCCAGTCGGCGCCGACCTTGTCGACCTCATCCAGCAGAATCACCGGGTTCATCGTGCCCGCGTCGCGCAGCGCGCGCACGAGCCGTCCCGGCAGAGCGCCGATGTAGGTACGCCTATGTCCACGGATCTCGGCCTCGTCGCGCACGCCGCCGAGCGACATGCGCACGAACTCGCGACCGGTAGCGCGGGCTATCGACTCGCCAATGGAGGTCTTGCCGGTACCCGGAGGACCGATCAGCGTGAGGATCGCCCCAGACTTCGGGTCGGCCTCGATACCGCGATCCTGGCGCAGCTTGCGCACGGCCAGATACTCGGTGATGCGGTCCTTGACGTCCTCCAGGCCCTCGTGGTCGGCATCCAGCACCTCACGTGCGGCTACCGGATCCAAGTGCTCCTCCGAGCGCTTGCTCCACGGCACCGCGATCAGCCAGTCCAGGTAGGTGCGGATCATGCTCGACTCGCCGGTCTGCTCGCCCATCCGCTCCAGGCGGCTGAGCTCCTTGAGCGCCTGCTCCTGGACCTCCTCGGGCATCCCGGCGGCCTCGATCTTCGCGCGGTACTCCTCGACGATCGACGTCTCGTCCTCGTCGAGCTCCTTGCGGATCGACTCCATCTGCTTGCGCAGGAAGTACTCGCGCTGCTGCTTGTCCGCGCCCTCCTGCACGTCCTCGCGGATGCGCTTGCGCACTTGCAGCTCGGCGAGGCTGTCGCGCTGCAGCTTGACGGCCAGCTCCAGTCGGTCTGTCACGCCGAGCGTGCGCAGTAGCTCGACCTTCTGCTCATAGGTCAGGTTGGGGGAGTAGCCGGCGGAGTCCGCCAGCGGGCCGGGATCGCCGATCGCTCGCAGGAACGCCGCGATGCGTCCGTCGTCGCCGCGCAGCTCGAGGATCTCCTCGACCACGGCACGGTATTCGCGCTCCAGCTCGCGCGTGCGCTTGTCCACGGGTACGTCGTCTGGGCGCTCGTCGACCTCCACGCGCAGCTCTCCTTCGGGGCCGGTCTGGGCGGCGCCGATCAGCGCGCGGTGCTCGCCGGAGAGAGCGACGGCGTGACCGCCACCGGGCAGGCGCAGCTGCTCTGAGACCTCGGCGATCGTGCCGACCTCGAGGAACTCGTTCTCATGGCGCGGGACGAGTACGACACGCTCGTCGTCGCCGACGTCGATCGTGAGCGTGATCCCCATGCTGGGGAAGACGACGGTGTCATCGAGCGGGATCAGGCGCAACACAGGCTTGGCCTGTGGCTCGGGCGGCTGAGGGCTTTGTGAGGGGGGTGAGGGAGTTGAAGCCATCGCTATACGCTCCATATAAGGTTACGAATTGATAGTTAGTATAGCGCCGTCACGATGATTTTCAAGAGCTCCATCCGTCCGGTCGAATGTGTCGAGCAGACCACCAAGACCACGATCTCAAAGTGCCAGGCGGACACCGTTTCGTAGAGCGTTTGGCCACCTGTTTCGTAGAGTGTTGGGCCCACCTATTTCGTAGAGCGTTGGGCCCGCCTGTTGGTTAGGAGTCCGGGCGGTCCGAGTCCTCTCCGAACAGTTTGCGCGGCCACAGCCGCTTGGTGCGCACGACGTTCACCTCGGCGGCAATCAGCGTCACCTGCCCGCCCAGGTAAAGCCAAGTGAGCAGCCCGAGCACGAACGCGAACAGGCCCGAGGTGTCCTTTGCGTGACGCACCACGTGCTCGACGTAGAAACCGCCGAGGTGCTGCAAGATCTGCCAAAGCACAGCCGCCACGACCACGCCGAGGAGCAGGTCGCGGGTGGCGATCTCATCGGCGGTGAGCAACCGGAACACGGCAAAGAACAGCACTAGGTTCGCGGCCAGCGCGATCACGATCCCCACGAGCACTCCGACGATCCCAATCGTCTGAGCCGTCACATAGCCGGCCGCCACTGTCGAGACGATCGTGAGCAGGCCGAAGACGACCAGCAGTCCCACCCCGCGCACGCGCCAAGCGAGGAAGCCGAGCTGGCGTTTGCGGGGAATGTGCCAGACATTGTTGAGTGCGCTCTGCGCCGCGCCGGTAATGCCAAGACCAGCCAGCGTCGCGCCCACGAGCCCGATCACAAGCGCTGGGACGCTGCCTTTGAGCGAATGCACGTTGCTCTGCAGCTGTGTGCCGATGATCGGAAACTGGCTCAAGGTCGAGTGCAGCACGCTCTCTTGCGTACCGGGGCTGCCTTCGAGCACGAAGCCGAGCACGGTCACGAACACCAGCAGCAGCGGGAACAGGGAGAAGAAGCCGTAGTAGGCGATCAGCGCTCCCATCTGGCTGCCTTGGTCGTCGTCGAAGCGCTTGAAGACGGCGACCACGAAGCTGAACAGGCGTTTGCGCTGCTGGTAGCGGTCCACGGCGCCTAGCCCGTCGCGGAGAAATTGGGAGGGGGGTCTGCGGGCCACTTGTACCGACATGCTTGCGTGTCTACCCGACAACAGCGCTCGCAACGATCTCTTGCCGGCACAGGACCGCTCGGTAAACACGCACTGGGTCGGCTCAATCTCGACGAAACAGTCGCGCTTGTCGCTCGCTCGCGTTGCGAGCTGATGTTCGCCTCCCACCGCCACCGGTTGGGGCGCGAGGACCTGGAGGACTGCTACAGCCAGGCGACGCTAGAGCTGTTGACCCGCGCCAGACGCGGAGAAGAGTTTGCCGATGTCGTCCACATCGCCAAGGCGCTCGAGCAGAAATTCCTCTCGCGCATCCATGATCGTCGCCGTGCACTGAGCGGGCGTAGCCCAATCCAAGCGGCACTGGCCAGCTCGCTTCCCCTTGTTGGCGGTGCACGTGGCGGTGGAGCGGATGTGGCCGATGCGCGCGCCGACGTCGAGCGGCTGACCTTCTTGCGCCACGACCTGCGCAGCATCGCCCGCCTCTCGCACGAGCTCTCTGGCGATCAGCGGCTCGTGCTGGCAAGCGAGCTCTCGGGCGAGCCGGGTTGCGTCGAGTTCTGTCGCAAGCACGGCTGGAGCACCTACAAGTACCGCAAGGTCGCCCAACGGGCGCGTGCGCGGTTGCTGTGGCTGCTCGCGGGCGAGTCGGCGCGGGGGGGGACAGGCAGACGCGGGTGTCCCGCCTGCACGCGTTCGTCGGATTAGTCAGCAGGGACAAACCTATGAGACCTCCTCGCCCCACACATAGGCGCGTCCTCAGGGACGCCGACGATCGGTTGCCGAGACGATCGAATGGCGCATCCCACCCGCACGTAGGCGGCCGGGAGCTTGGCTGCTCCCCCTCCTCGCTCCCGGTCGCATGCGTGCCGTGCCTCGAATTGGGAGCGTCGCGCGCATGAGTCTCTGGCACCGGGCTCCGCGCGAGGTGTATCGAGTTTACGGGGAGGACCAATATCTCGAAGGGGAGACGGCTCCAGAAGGGGAGACCGCTTCGCGGGAAGACGCGAGGACCGTCGAGTCCGACAGTCGCGCTGGGGCGTCTTGGGCTGCTTTCGCTGCTGATGTTCCTCCCGCCTCTCCACGCACTGCCGGCAGCGCATCGACTCGCTCGAGCGGGCCGCACGCCGGCCGACTCGTCGGGGTCGGTCTGCTTGTAGGCGTCGGCCTCGCAACGCTCACGCTTGTCTTCTTGAACACGTCGCACCGGCATGGGGCGGTGCCTGAGCTGGTCGGGCAGGGCGCCCGGGTGGAGGCCGAGCAACGAGTGGATCGTGCATCTGGAGTCAGTCGTGCGTCGGTGATTGGGCGGAGTGAGAGCACAGGGCGGGCTCAGGCGCCGCGCTTCTCTGTCTCGCCCACGGTGGCGCCAGCAGGCACCTCCGGGCGGAGGATCATGCGGGAAGCTCCGTCTGTCCACGCATCAGATCCAGTCCCGCACCGCGAGCCGGCGTGGTCAGCGGCATTGCGATCGTCGGGTAGCGGAGCGGCCGCATCCCTGGCGGTTGAACCGCCAACGCCGGCTGCGGTTGAGCCGCCCGCCCAAGACGAATTCGGCTTCGAGCAGTGACCTCGGATGTCCAGCGTCCGTTCACAGACACTCGTCAGTGTCACGCCAAGGCCGATCTGGCGGATACGGCTGGCGCGCGAACTGCCGCGCTATTTGCTCCAGGCACTGGCGGTGGCGGGCCTGCTCGCGAGCGCACGCTTTGCGATCGCGCCGCCACGGCCAGTTCTCGCGCGCACCTCGACGTCGGGCTCCGTGGCGGTGGATCGAGCGGCGGAAGGCTTCGCCACGCTGTTTGCTCGCAGCTATCTCAGCTGGGACTCGCGCGATCCCGAAGCGCACAGGCTCGCGCTGGCCCCGTTCGTCGGCTCTTGGATGGAACCTGAAGCCGGCGTGCAGCTGCCGGAAAGCGGAGAGCAGCAGGTGCAGTGGACACAGGTGGTGCAGATGCGCGAGCTCGCGTCGGGCGAGCAGCTGTACACCGTTGCCGCTCAAACCGACACAGCCGGCCTGCTGTATCTAAGCGTCGGTGTGTCCCGCGAGGCCGATGGAGCGCTGACGCTGGACGGCTATCCGGCCTTCGTCGGCGCGCCCGCCGCCATCGCCGCCGCCACCCCGGCGCACCTGCACGAAGTCGAAGATCCCGCGCTCGAGACCGTCGTGACCCGCGCCTTGCGCAACTACCTGGCGCGCGCCGAATCCGAGCTCGCCGCGGACCTGGCCGCGGGCGCCCATGTCTCACTCCCCGACCAGACGCTGGCGCTTCAGTCGCTCGACAGTCTCGACTGGTCATCGAGCGGACGCTCGCTGCTCGCGACATTGCGCGCCCGCGACGAACGCGGCGCCCAGTACACGCTCGCCTACGAACTCGGCGTGAGTCTGAGCGCGGGGCGCTGGGAGATATCCGCGATCCAGACCACCCCCGAGGCTAGAGGCTCGTAACAGCACGCCTAGCTCGATCCAACCCGAAGGAGCTACCGATGCACACGATTCACACGATCCACGCACTGATGGCCGCGAGCGAAGGGACCAGCTCACTCGAATCGGCGGCGACCAAGGCAGGTGAAACGGGCCGCAAGGTCGCGATGAGCCTGATCGCGCTTGGCTTCTCGATCGCCTCGATAGTGCTTGCCTTCAGACGCGACTTCAAGGAGGCGGCGGGCATATTCGCAGTGGGGCTGCTCGCGATCCTGCTCGCCACACCGGCCGGGGTCAACGTTCTGCACGACACCGTCAACACGCTGTTTGGGGCATCCTGAGAGATGACGAGCGAAATCCGCTCCTACAGGTGTGTATTCGACCTAGAGCGGCGCCTCTATCGCATCGACCGGTTGCGGCTGAACCCCGCTGGTGTGCCCGTGCGCGGGATCGTCTACTTCCTGGCGCTACTTGGCGCGGTGTTGGTCGCGCAGGCGTTGCCGCTCTTCGGCCTACTGGTGCGCATGCTGCCCTGGTACTTGCGTGACGTCGGCGCCCCGGGCCTCTGCGCCGCGCTGTTGACGCTGATCAAGGTCGAGGGGAGACCGTTTCATTTGGCCGCGCTTGCCTTGGTGCGCTATGGCATCGGGCCACGCGAGCTATCCGGGCTCAGGCCGCGCGTCGGTGCCGACCGACGCTGGCGCCTGGATGAGCTGGTCGTGCTGGCGGATGGGTCGGATTCGCGCTTGCGCCGCCTGCGCTTCATCGGTCCAGGGGCAGTGCTCGTCAGCACGCCGCACGTTCGCGGCAGTTGGCGCCCAGGGTTTGTGCGAGGTCTCACGCGTCGCCCCGACATGCGGCTCACGGCGATGGCAGGAAGGCCGCGACCGGCAAAAGGTCAGGTGATCGTGCTCGCCGAGGGAGCTCGCCTCGAGGTGAGAGCTTGAAGGCGCCGATCTCCTTCGTCTACGGCAACCTGGTGTTTGGAGCGACTCCTGACGACGTATGGGCGGCGTTCTCGATTCCCTGTGCGTCATACGAGTGGCTCTCAGACGAGGCCAAGCGTGCGCGCATGCTCGCGCTCATGGGTGCGCTGGAAGCACTCGAAGCCGACGTGCAGATCCTGCGCGTGGGACGTCGCTGGGACTTGGAGGGCTACCTGGCTGAGTTGCGGCAGGTGGCCCGCGGCAAGCACGCGCGGGCAAACCAGCGCTACACGCGCGAGCACGTCGAGCACTTGAGCGACGTCGGCTGTGTGTGGCCTGCGCTGTTTCTGTTCGTTAGCTTGCGCGAGCCCGAGCGCGACGTTGCCTTCTACGTCTCCCAGGCCGTCGAACAGCATCCGCGCGAGTGGCTGCGCTCGATCGCGCGCGCCCTCTCGATGAAAGATCGACGCTTGCTGAAGGCTTCGGCGCTCGAGGAGCTGCGCGTACGGGCCGATCAGGCACATGGGCGACTAGCCGACTTTCTCAGCGCCAGGCCCGCGCGCGGCCTCGAGTTGCAATGGCTTGTTCGCAGGGCGTTCTGCCGCGGCCTCGGCGAGCCGCTCGTCGAGGGCTTGCACGAGCCGCGAGCGCTCGCCTTCGAGCGCAACGGGGAGGCATTGCTCGCGCCGCTGGAAGGCGACGTGGTGCGTTGGCTGGACGGCTACGTCGAGCACCGCGGTCGGGCTCTGCGCATCGAATCCGAGCTGGGCGTCAGTTGGCAGGCGCAGCTCGTGCTCGGCGCGCTACCGGAGCGGGCGAGCTTCCCGGGTGCGCGCGTCGAGTTGATGTTCGCGGCGGTGGAGAGCCTCCCATTCCCCGTGGACCTGTCGCTCAACGCTCGCTTCCTGCCGAATGAGCTGGCGCTCAGGATCGCGCGCCGGCGAGTTCAGGACGCCGACCAGATTCTGCGCGCCGAGTCAGATGGCGATCAAGGGGTCTCCGACGTCGGCTACCAGCGCACACAGGAAGCGCGCGATCTGCTTGCGCACCTACAGGCCTCCAGCCGTCCGCCGCTCTTGCGAGCGACGCTCACTCTGGCGATCGGCGCCGAGGATGAGACCCAGCTCGCGGAGCGCGTGGAGATGTGCCGGCGTGCCTACGGCGAGATCCGCCTGCATCGTCCGCTCGGCGACCAGCTGGCGCTTTTCATCCAGCACTTTCCCGGTCAACGCACGCGCGTCTCCGGCTACGACGACACCCTGACGACAGAGCAGGTGGGAGCGATGATGCCGACCGCCACCCATGCTGTCGGCTCGCGCTCAGGTTTCTACCTGGGCCATACGCTGTCGGGCTCGCGTCAACCCGTGCGCTTCAACCTGCGCGAGGGCTCCGAGCGCGACCGCAACACGGCGATCCTGAGCGTCGGCGCGCTTGGCTCGGGCAAGACGACGCTCGCGCAAAAGCTCAAGTACGAGGGCTTCCTACAAGGCGCGCGCGTGATCGACTGCGACCCCAAGGGCGACCACCGCTTCCACCTGCTCGAGGAGGTCGCGCCGCACGCCGAGACGATCGCGCTGCGTCCAGATCCGGCCTTGCGGGGAATGCTCGATCCGCTGCGCGTCGCGCCCGAGCCCCTGCGCCAAGATGCCGCTGTCTCCTTCCTGCGCGACCTGCTTCCGAGGCGTGCCGAGGCTGCCTGGGAGACGGCGGTGGTGGGGGCCGTGGACGTCGTCTTGCGACGCTCGAGCGAACCGACCTGCACGGAGGTTGTGCGTGCTTTGTGCGATGGCGAGGGCAGCGAGGTTCAAGTTGGCGAGGCGCTTGCCGTCTATGCGCGCTCAGGTCTCACCCAGCTTGGTTTCGCCGACGCCTCGGTGAAGCTCGCGCCGGTCGGCCGCCAACAGGTCACCTACATCCCGATCCGCGACCTTCCCGGGCCCGAGCCGGGCACGCCTCGCTCGGAGTACACGCAAGCCGAGCGCGTCGGCGTGCAGATCGTGCGCCTGATCGCGATGTTCGCGATGCACCTGATGTCGCGCGAGCGCGAGCGCTTGAAGTTGTTCAGCTTCGACGAGGGGTGGAGGTTGCTAAGCGACCCCGTCGGGCGCACGCTGCTCGCCTCGCTTCAGCGTATGGGCCGCTCGGAGCTGGCCGTGCCGATCGTCAGCACACAGCTCGTGACCGACGCGCTCGTCGGCGAGCGCGAGTCGCTCGAGAATCTGCTCGGCGCCACGTTCGTGTTCGGCATGCGCTCCGAGGCAGAGGCCGCCCGAGCGCTCGTGTTGCTCGGACTTGACCCCGAAGACCGCCGCGCGCGCGGGCGACTGCTCGAGATGCAAGCCGGACGCTGCCTGCTGCGCGACCACAGCGGGCGCGTTGAGGCGATCCAGGTCGAGGTGGTGGTGCCTTCGCTTTTGCGCGCATTCTCGACGACCCCGCCGGTGCAAGTTCAGTGAGCAGAGACCGGGGCGTGGCTTTGGGGCTGAGCCTCGCGCTCGTCATCTTGCTCGTGCTCCGCGGTCTGAGTGGGGCCGGTGCAGCCTCTGCCGCGAGTGGTGCACCGCACAGCCGGGCGGCAGCCCGAGCCGCGGCATCCGGGAGCGCCTCGCGGAGAAAGATCGCCCCGAGTGGACCGCCGCTCACTTCGCCCACGCTCAGGGCCCGGGGCGAAGACACCGCTGGAGTGCCATCCGCCGAAGGCGATCAGCTAGTCGAAAACGGTCTCGGCAGCCCACTGTGTCAAGCCACGACGAGTGGTGAGCTCTCGGGTGCCGCCCAGAGCAACTGTCAGACCTCGGACTTCGTGGGTGCGCCCGCGCCCACCAACAACTACGAACTGGACGTCAACATCGACACGGGTGCGTTGGGCCTCAGCAGCGGAGGCCTGCTCTCTGTGATCCAGGACGTGTTCATCGCACCGGTCTGGAATGCACTGGTGTGGGTGGTGCACGCGCTCGTCGTGATGCTGCAGTGGTGCTACACGCTCGAATTGCTCGGTGGCTCGACGATGAGCGGCCTGAGGAGCTCATTGCGCGAGGCACAGACGAACTTCACCGACCCGTGGCTTGCGCTGGTGCTTGCCATCGCGTCGGTGCTTGCCTTCTACAACGGCCTGATTCGTCGCCGTGTGGCCGAGACGCTCGGTCAGGCGCTGCTGACGATTGTGATGATGGCGGGTGGGCTGTGGATGATCGCGGACCCGCTCGGCACCGTCGGAGCCGTCGGCCAGTTTGCCAACGAGGCGAGTCTCGGGACGCTGGGAGCGACCGCCCAGGGCACGACGGTCGACGCTCCGCGAACGCTTGGCGACAGCATGCGCGCTCTGTTTGCGGGCGCGATCGAACTGCCGTGGTGCTATCTGGAGTTCGGCAACGTACGCTGGTGCAGCGATCCGGCGGCGCTCGAACCGCGCCTGCGCGAGGCAGCGCTGAGCATCGTTGCGGCAGGCAAGACAAAGCTTGCCTGCCAGTCGAGTCCGGTTCAGCGATCGTGCCCATCTTCAGGTGGGACCTCGGCGGCGGCCGCCGAGCGCACAGCCCAGCTGGTGCGCGAGGCCGCCACCAACGGCGCGCTGTTCCTGGCTTTCCCGGCCAACTTACCGGAACGCAATTCAGTCAAAGATGAGAGCTCGCTGCTGCACGTCCTGTGCCAGAGTGAAAACGACACAGAATGTGAAGGCCCCACCGCCGCGCAGGCCGAGTTTCGCTCCGTCGGCGGCACCTTTCCGCGCATGATTGGCGTCGTGCTGATCGGTGCCGGCGTGCTCGGCATGGTGACGCTGTTCGGGCTACTGACAGTGCATCTGCTCGTATCCGCCGTTCTCAGCATGTTCATGCTGCTGCTGGCGCCGTTTGCCGTGCTTGCCCCGGCACTGGGAGACGCGGGACGCGCATTTTTCACAGGTTGGCTTGGGCGCATGCTTGGAGCCGTCAGCTCGAAGCTGATCTTCTCGTTCCTGCTCGGCGTGCTGTTGACGATGCAGCGCATGCTCGCGTCGCTCGAACCGCTGGGCTGGTGGACGCAGTGGCTGTTGATCTCGGCTTTTTGGTGGGTCGTGTTCCTCAAGCGTCACCAAGCGCTGGCATTCGTGCGCAACGGTGGTCGGGCTCCCGCGGCAGCTCCGACTCGTCAGACGCTCGGGCACCGGTTCCAGGGAGCGCGGCAGGCAAAGCAGGACATCGCACACCCGGTGCGCTGGGCCAAGGGCAAGTTGCTCCCGCCGTTGCCGCATGACGAGCAGTTGAAGAAGCCCGAGCTGCGGCGTCGCGGCCCTGGCCAACGAGCACCGGGGCAACCCGATGCAGGACAGCAGCAGGCGGGGGGACAGCAGCCGGTGGGAGGGTCGCAGCAGCGGACGGGGCCAGGGCAGCGGCGGCAGGGCGGCGACGAGCAGTCAGGACAAGAGCAGCCGGCCGGTCAATCCGAACGTGGGGGTGCGGTCGAGCGGATCGGTCGTGAGGTTGGGCAGCCGACGCGGCCGGGGGACGGGATAACGACTGCCGACCCCCAGGTTGTCGTCGCTGCGGATCAAGTCGGCTCTGCTGCTCCCGGCGGCCCGACCAGCTCGCGTAAGGGTGGAGACAGCTCGGAAAAGTCACCAAGGATCGAGCGCGCTGCGCGGCTGGCCGCATATGCCAGCGCTCCGGAGCTCGACGAGGTAGCACTGCCCGCGAGCGCGCGCCACCGGCCCGCGCAGCCGCAGCCGCAGGCCCAGCCTCAGTCGCCGGCTCAGCAGCAGCAACGCCGGCATCCGCCGCGGCGAGCAGCGACCGAATCCGCGGCTGCGTCTCGCTCGAACCCGGTGCCTGCGTCTCGCTCAAACCCCGCGCCTGCGGCATCTCACCTGGGCGCCCCGAACCCGCAAGACATGCGCATGCGGACCTCACGCGAAATCATGGACGATGCCCGCGAAGTAGCCGCGGGGCGCAAGCGCCAGCTCGGAATCGAGCCGCCCACCGATGGGGAGCTCGAGCCATGAGTACGCAAGCGCTTGCGCACCCCGGCATCTCGCCACGACGCTCGCTGAAGCTGGGGGGTGTGCTGATCGCCACGGCTGCTGTCGTGGGCATGTTTGGGCTGATGCTGGTCGCCTCGCTGCTGGACATGGGCACAGCCTCTCTCGGCGGCGCGCCGGACAGTTTCGGCATATCCGCTTTAGCCGATGTCGATATACCTCCGCTCTATCTCAGCCTCTACGAGCAGGCGGCCGAGCACTATGGCCTGGACTGGGCGATCCTCGCCGGTATTGGCAAGGTGGAGTGCAATCATGGCCGCGATCCTGATCCTTCGTGTACCAAGGAGGGCGCCGTCAACTCGGCCGGCGCCGGCGGTCCCGCTCAATTCCTTGCTTCAACATGGGCCGAGTATGGGGTGGACGCCGACGGCAAGGGACCGCCAGACCGTTGGGACCCGGCCGATGCCATTTATGGGATGGCGAACTATTTGCGCGCCTCGGGCGCCCCGCAGAATTACCGCAAGGCAATCTATGCCTACAACCATGCGTGGTGGTATGTCGAAGAGGTGCAGCATTGGGCTTCGCTATATCGCGGTCCGGCGCAAGCGAGTGTGGACTCTGGGAGTGCCCTTTCAGTCGCTGACGTCGAATGGCCGGGCGTCGGCGCGGTTGCGACGATCGCCGGAACGCGCGCAGTGCTCTCGCCGGGGAACGGTCACCTCGCGCTTGTGCCCGCGCGGGCCCCGATGGTGGTGCAAGCGATGGTGGTTGCGGGCAACGAGCTACAAGACCTGCCGTATGGCCCCGACGGCCACCCCGATCCGCTCGGAGCGCCGGATGAGGACTGTTCGAGTACGGTCAATTACGTCCTCTACCGCTCGGGCATCCGTCCACTCGCGGAAATCTTGCGCGAGAACCCGCTCGCCCAGGATTACGTTAACTGGGGCGATCCAGGCCCAGGTCGCTGGGTCACGATCTACGCGACGACCGAGCCGACCGACCACGTGTTCATCGTCATCGCCGGGCTGCGCCTCGATACCTCCTACAAAGGCACCGACGTTGGCCCCAATCGCGAGGAAGGTGGCCCGCGCTGGCGCATCCTCGAGCACATCCCGACCTGGGCGCACTGGTCTGTGCGTCACCCTCCGGGGTTGTAATGTGGCGAGCATGCGCGAGGTCGAACACCTGCTGATCGGGGGCGGCCTCGCGTGCGCCACCTGCGCCCAGTCTCTGCGCGAGGGCGGTGCCGAGGGGGAGATCGTGCTCGTCGGGCGTGAGCCGGATCCGCCCTACAATCGCCCCGAGTGCTCGAAGGGCTATCTGCGCGGCGAAGAGAGCCGCGAGGAGCCGCTTGTGCAGCCGCAGCGGTTCTGGTCCGAGCAGAACGTGGAGCTGCTCACGCGTACAAGCGTCACCTCCCTGGACCTGGATACGCGAGTAGCGAAGTTGTCAGACAAGCAGGAGATCCACTTCGAGAAGGCGCTGATCGCAACCGGCGCCAATGTACGGCGACTGAACGTGGCCGGCTGCGAGCTGGAGCAGATTCACTATCTGCGCACGTTCGGCAACTCCGACCACATCCGCGCGGGCGTGGCCGACGCGGAGCGCGTCGTCTTGATCGGTGGCTCCTACATCGGCTGTGAGGTTGCTGCTTCGCTGACGATGATGGGCAAGCACGCGACGATCGTTATGCAGGAGGACGTGACGCTCGAGCGCGGCTTCGGCAAGACGGCCGGGCGTTTCTTCCAGGGCTTGCTCGAATCGCACGGCGTCACGATTCATGGTGCCGATGGGCTGGAGCGTTTCGAGGGAGATGGCCGCGTCGGCAGGGTCGTCACGACCAATGGCTTGGCGCTTGCGGCAGACGCGGTTGTGATCGGCGCCGGGGTCACGCCGGACGTCGCGCTTGCCAAGCGTGCAGGCCTCGAGATCGGAGAGCGCGGCGGGGTGCTCTGCTCCTCGCGCCTTGAGACCTCGGCCCCGGGCGTGTTCGCGGCAGGCGACATCGCCGAGTACGACTCGCCGCTGCACGGGGGCCATGTGCGCATCGAGCACTGGGACGTCGCCTTCAACCACGGCAAGACCGCCGCCGCCAACATGCTCGGCGGCGATGTCCCGCACGAGGTCGTGCCCTACTTCTATTCGGTGCTTGCTGACTGGGGTGAACTCGAATACGTTGGTCCTGCATACGAGTGGGACGAGGAGGTCGTGCGCGGCTCCTACGAGCAGGCCAACTTCACCACGTGGTATCTGAAGGACGGCCAGGTTAAGGCGGCGCTCACGTTTGGGCGGCCTGATGATCTCGACCAAGCGAGGCGGCTGATCGCCAGTGGCAAGGTACTTGACGAGTCGACTCGGATGGCGCTGGCGATGGAGGGGAGTGGGTGGGAGGGCGATCTGGATGAGATGCGCTCTCCGGAGGAGCCACCGCGTCTGTGAGAGGTGTGTCTCGGGCTTCCGACAAGATGGTCATGGTACTATGGTCATATGAATCGGGTAATCGCCGCTTCTCGCTTCAAGGCAGAGTGCCTTGCGCTCCTCGATGAGGTCGCCGAGGCTGGCGACTCGCTGATCGTGACCAAGAGGGGCAAGCCGGTGGCCGTCGTTGCCCCCATCCAAGAGCCCGCTTCGCTCAGAGGAAGCGTCAAGTTCAACGTCCCAGACGACGAGCTGCTTGCGCCGCTTGCGGGTCGCTGGGACGCCGATCGTCTGTGATCGTTCTCGACACGCACGCCTGGCTGTGGTGGGTCGCGGCCCCCGAGAAGCTGAGTAGCCAGGCGCGCAATGCAATCGATCTGACCGACGCGCTGGGCGTCGCGACGATCAGCTGCTGGGAGATCGCAATGCTAACTGAGGCCGGCCGCATCGATCTCGATCGTGATGTCGAGGCATGGATCAGACAGGCCCTTACTGACGTCCGAATCCAGGCGATGCCACTTACCAGCGACATCGCGCTACGGGCCGCGTTGCTCGGTCGCGCGGGATTCCAGGGAGATCCAGCCGACCGGATCGTTTACGCAACTGCACGCGAAGCAGGCGCTGATCTCGTGACCAAGGATCGCGCGTTGCGAGCGTTCGATCCGCGTGGGACCGTGTGGTAGCTCCAGTGCTGGAGAAGGTTCAGCGCCAGAAGCTCACGAGCCTCGATGCGGACCTCGCCACCCTGTAGGATGACCTCGTAAATAACGGTCGGTGGCGAAGGGAAGCCGGTGCGAATCCGGCGCGGACCCGCCACTGTGACCGGGGATGCCAGCCGCGGCGCGAAAGCGCAGCCACTGATCGGCCGCTCGGCGGATCGGGAAGGCGCGGAGGGTGGGCCCGGGAGCCAGGAGACCTGCCTCCGACCACAAGCCCACAAGCCCTCGTGGAAAGGGGTGGCTCATGCTCACATCTCGTCGTATCTCCCTGGCGCTCGGCGCCATGCTGCTCTTGTGTCTGCTTTTTGTCTCCTCGGCCTTGGCCGGCCAGCCGAGTACCGTTACGGTGCGCGTCGTCGGTCTCACCGGCACAACGCTGCTCTCACAGACCTCTGTCACCACGACAGCCACGACAATCGAACCCGAAGCGGGCCATGTTTGCGGCGGTACCAGCGCTGGCGGGGCGCTCTATGACGCGGTACATGGCAACTGGGTGGTCAAGTACGAATCCTTCGGTTACGGGATCGACGGCATCCAGGGGTTGAACTTCCCTGCCTTTTCGCCCACCTCACCTCCCGACGCGTACTGGTCTTTCTGGCTAAATGACGTACCAGCCACAGAAGGAGCCTGTGGACAGGAGCTCGAATCGGGAGACGATGTGGTCTTCTTCGCGCAATGCATCGAACTCGGCACTGACTGCCCTACCAGCAAGGACTCGCCGCAACACTTCTTGACGGAGACCGCGCCAGCGACCGGCAGCGTGCAGGTCGGCGCGCCGGTCGCGGTGACGGTGGGCTCGCTGAACACCGAAAGCGGCGCCCAAGAATCGCTGCCGAGCGGCGTTACGGTCAGCGCCGGTTCGATCAGCGCTACTCCGAACGCGCAGGGTGTCGCGACCTTGACATTCCCAAGCACGGGTACCTACACAATCGAAGCTAGCGCGCCCGACTCGGTGCCTTCTGATCCCCATACGGTGTGTGTGCACAACGGCAACGATGGGACCTGCGGCACCCAGGTGATCACCTATGCATGTGCGGATTCACTTGGCGCATCAGTGCCCTCCTGCGGTGGACCGTTGGTTGTCGCGCCTCCGCAGCTTGCAGAAACCGCGGTTGCCGGTGGCGTAAAGCCCGGTCACGTCTATTCTCGTCGCCACGCGCCACGGGTTCTAAGCGGCGTCGTGAAGGTTCCCCCGAGCGCCACGCTCAAGCAGGTGCGTATCAGCCTCCAGCGTCACAACGGCAAGCACTGCCTGGTCTTCAGCGGCAGCAAGGAGGCCTTTGTACGGGCCCGTTGCGGCAAGACTCGCTTCTTCTCAGTCGGCGACAGCGAGTCGTTCAGCTACCTGCTTCCGAATTCGCTGCCGCCAGGCCGCTACGTGTACGACATCGAGGCGATCGACGGCACCGGCAAGCCAACTAAGCTCGTTCCGGGTGTCAGTCACGTCGTCTTCTATGTCAAGTAGACATCACTCATTGGGCGCGCGTATTCGGCGCGCGCCCAGGCGGGTGTCGCTCGGCGTCTCAGGTCTGGCGCTGGCCGGCCTGCTGGCGCTCGCTGGCTGTGGGCTTGGCCCTGGCACTACGCCAAGCGGAATCAGTCTCTCGGTAACCCAGGACTTCGGCGCCCTCCCCGTGGGCTACGCCGGCACGCCGCATGTGAGCGGCCAGGAGACGGTGATGAGCCTTTTGATGCGCAACTACGAAGTCAAGACTCGCTACGGCGGCGGCTTCGTGGAGAGCGTCAACGGGCACGCCGGCGGCACGCAGGCAGGGGAACCGATCGACTGGTTCTACTACATCAACGGCGTGCAGGCCCCCAAGGGAGCCGCCGAGACCAATGTGCGAACGGGCGACCGCATCTGGTGGGATCTGCACGACTGGAGTCAGACCGACAATATTCCGGCGGTCGTCGGCTCCTTCCCCGAGCCATTCGTGGGAGGCATCGAAGGCAAGCGCTATCCCGTGCGTGTCGAATGCTCGGAACCTTCGAGCGCAGCCTGCGCGACGGTGCACACGCGCCTCGGCGCGATCGGGGTGCCGGTGGCTGGGGCGGCTGTCTCAGACGAAGAAGAGCAGCTGACCATGAGGGTGCTGGTCGGCCCTTACTCGGCGTTGGGAAACTCGCTCAGCGTGCACGACCTTGGCGCCGGGCCGCGCTCGAGCGGCGTGTACGCCCGCTTCTCAGACGGTGGCCGCGTGCTCAGCCTGCTCGATCCAGCGGGCAGTGTCGTGCGAAAACTAGGCGCGGGAGCCGGTCTGATCGCGGCAACGCGCTATGGCGAAGAGGCGCCTGTGTGGCTCATCACCGGAACCGACGCGGCCGGCGTGACCCATGCCGCGAATTCGCTGCGCGAAAGCACGCTGCACAACGTCTTCGCGCTCGCACTCGAACCGTCGGGAGTGGCCCAGCCGGTGCCGGTGTCGGGGCCATGAGCACCCGGAGATAGCCATGGCAATGGGCGCCACGCTCTTCTACCGCCGTCTCGCGAGTCCGCTGCACGCGACACGCGCGACGGTAGCGGCTTCGTGGGCCTGCGCGCTGATCGCCGCGACGCTGCTCAGCGAAAGTCCGATGGTCCTGGGAGCGCTCCTGATCGGTGTGCTCGGCGCGGGCGTAGGCTCCGGGCTGGGCCACGAGCTTGCGCGCACGTTGCGCACCGTGCTGATCGTGGCGATCCCGATCGTGCTCGTCAACGTGCTCGTCTACCACGAAGGTCTCACCGTGTTCGCGCGCCTCGGCGATCTCGGTCCCTTCGGCCAGGGCGATTTGACGCTCGAGGCGCTCGTCTACGGCGCCGTGATCGCGCTGAAGGTCGGCCTGCTGATGCTCGTCACGACGCTCGCAAGCCTCGCGATCGATCCGGACGAGCTGCTGGCTGTCTTTCGCCGGCACTCGTTTCGCTCGGCGCTCACAGCTTCGCTCGCCACACGCATGATCGGCGTGCTGTCGGCCGACTCGCAACGACTGGCCGAAGCGCAGCGCACTCGTCCGGGCGGCGGCGCCACGGGCGCACGCGCACGCGTGAGGTTGTTGAGCGCGATCGTCGGCTCCTCGCTCGACCGCTCGATGGACGTGGCCGCCACGCTCGAGTTGCGCGGCTTCGCCGCCGGCACGCGCGCGGGCAAACAGGCACCGCGTCGCCCTTTCTCGCGCCACGACCGCGCGTTCGCCCTCTCTGCCGTGTGCGTGTTCGCGCTCGCGCTGCTCGGGCAATTGACGGGCGCCGCGCCGTTCAATGCCTACCCGCTTGTGAGCATGCCCGTGTCCGGCGCGACTTTTGCACTCTGTCTAGTGCTTCCGGTGGCTGTCCTGCTGCCATTTGCCGATCGTAGGGGGATTGAATTTTGAGATCCGTTGTGGCGTTCTCGGACGTGACCTACGCCTATCCCGAAAGTTCCGAGGCGGCCTTGCGCGGAGTGACCCTCGAGCTGGACCAGGGTGAGCTCTGTCTGCTCGCCGGTCGCTCCGGCCAGGGCAAGTCGACGCTGCTGCGCGCCGCCTGCGGTCTCGTGCCGCACTTCCACGGGGGTACGTTCGCCGGCAGCGTCAGTGTCGCGGGCATGGACACGCGCGAGCACCCGCCGGCGCGACTCGGCGCCCATGTCGGCGTGTTGCAGGGCGATTCAGAGACACAACTGGTGATGAGCTCGGTGCGCGCCGAGCTGGCGCTTGCGATGGAGAGTCGCGGCCACGGCGCCACGGCTGTCGCGCGTGCGGTCGAGGAGGTAGCGCTGGCACTCGGCATCGACCACCTGCTCGAGCGCTCCACCCACGACCTATCCGGTGGGGAGAAGCAGCGCGTGGCGCTTGGCGCGGCGCTCGTCGGTCGTCCGCGAGTGGTCTTGTTGGACGAGCCCACCTCCCAGCTCGACCCCGTTGCCGGTGATGAGCTGATCGGCTTGCTGCGCCGGCTCAACCAGGAGTGGGACACGACGATCCTGCTCTCAGAGCATCGTTTGGAGCGCTGCTTGTCGGCGGCAGATCGTGTGATCGCGCTGGAGGGTGGCGCGGTCGTCCACGACGGCTCGCCAAGCTCGTTCCTGCATTTCGCCGCTGAGCATGAGCCATCGCTGCAAACGCCCGGGGCGAAGCTGTTCGCGCTCGCCGGCATCGGCCCACCGCCGGTTGGCGTCAAGCAGGCGCGTGCCTCTCTGCGCCGCGAGGGATTGTTGCCAGAGGAGCCAGAACCGTCCGCATGGCAGGCACCGAGCCGCGGGGGCGATGAAACCATCGGCGCGGGCACGAGCGGCGTCCAGCAGCGGGTTGCCGGGGTGCGCGGGCGACTCACGAGACGAGATAGGGGAGAGGCCCCAACCGCGTCCGCACTGGCGTTGCACGGCGTGTGGTGTGAGATCCCGCGTGGGCCGGCGATCCTACGCGGCGTAGATCTCACGATCGCCCGAGGCGAACGCGTCGCGTTGATGGGCCGCAACGGGGCCGGCAAGTCCACCTTGCTGCGCCACGCCGCGGGTTTGGTATCACCGACGCGGGGAAAGATCGAGCGGTCGGGCAGGGTGGCGTTGCTGCTGCAGAACCCCAACGACTATTTCCTACACGAGCGCGTCCGTGACGAGCTCTCGCCCGAGGCGCTAGCGCGCGCAGGCCTGGACGCGCTGGCCGAGCGCAACCCGCATGACCTATCGGGGGGCGAGCGCCAACGGTTGGCACTGGCGATCGTCGCGGACGGGGGCGAGACTCCGGTGGTGGTCGCGCTCGACGAGCCCACGCGTGGCATGGATCGCGAGGCCAAGGCGCAGTTGGCCGAGGAGCTGCATCGCCGAGCGAGCGAGGGTCAGGCGGTGATCGTCGCGACGCACGATCCAGAGTTCGCCGCAAGCTGCGCGCAGCGGGCGATCCTGCTTGCCGACGGGCGCGTGATCGCCGACGGCCCAGCGGCCGACCTGTTGGCGGGCGGCTGGTACTTCGCCACCGAGACCGCGCGCATTCTCGGCGGCGCCGGCGGCGCTCTGCGCCCCGAGGATGGAGCCGAGTTGTTGCGCGGCGTGCGCGCAGGAGAAGCCTCAGACGAGGCTCATCCAGCAGGGAACGTGAAAGGGGCGCGCGGATCTCGAGAGGGCACGAACGAACAATCCCAAGAAACGCCGGCGCTCTTGATCCACGCCGCGGGGGAGAGACACACATGAGTTGGCCGCTCGCCTCCTTTGCGATCGTTGCCGGGATCCTGCTCGCCGGCTGGCTGGCCTACGAGCGCTCGCGTCCCTCCGCGCGCATGGTCGCGGTCGTGGCCACGCTTGCGGCCGTGGCGGCGCTCGGCCGCGATGCCTTCGTGGCGCTGCCCGACGTCAAGCCGATCACCGCGATCGCGCTCGTCGTCGGCTACGCGCTCGGCCCGCTGCCCGGCTTCACGGTTGGCGCGATCGGGATGCTGGCCTCCAACATGATGCTCGGCCAGGGCCCTTACACGCCATGGCAGATGGCCGCCTGGGGCCTCGTCGGCCTCGCCGGCGCGCTGCTTGGGCGCGTGAGCGGCAGGCGCATGGGTCGCTTCGGGCTGGCGCTCTCGTGCGCGGTGATGGCGCTCGTGGCCAAGGAGATCATGAACGTCTACACGTGGACGCTCGGCGCCGCCCATACGCCGGCCGCGTTCCTTTTGATCGCCGGTCAAGGGCTGCCGTTCGACATCACCGACACGGTTGCAAGCTTCCTGTTCGGGTTTGCCTTTGGCCCAGAGCTTGCGCGCCTGCTGGGACGCATGCGCGTGCGCATGACCGTTCAATGGGAACCCACCCACCCGGCCGTCGCCAAGTCGCCGCCGGCGCTGCTTGTGCTGGTGTGCGTCGTGGGGCTCATCGGTGTCTCAACAACGGCTGTCCCCCCGCGCGCGCGGGCGGCCGTTCCGTTTTGGGCGGCGGGAGCCCGGCTGTCCACGCCCGCTCCTTCCACGCCGATTCCGGCCAGCGCCGCGCCATCGACGCACGTCCGAGCCGGTGCCGCGACATCCACAGCGATCTCACGCGGGGTTGCCTACCTCGCGCGCGCTCAGAACGCGGACGGCGGCTTTGGCGGCGCGCCGGGGCAACACAGCAGCGAGCTGTACTCGGCCTGGGTTGCGATCGGCTTGGCCGCAGCCGGGCGCGACCCGCTCACGCTCACCCGCGACGGGCATTCACTGCTGAGCTCGCTGCGCGGCGAAGCGGCGACGCTCGAAGACGCCGGCGACGACGAGCGCACGATCCTAGCTCTGCACGCAAGCGGTCTGTCCCCGTCTGATTTTCCGGGCACGAGCCTCCTCGCCAAGCTGGTGCATGAACGCTCGAGCGACGGTTCCTTCGGTCATCTCGTGAACATCACGGCGTTCGCGGTCTTTGCACTGCGCGTCGCCGGCAGCTCGGCGGACAACGCGATCGTCGGCGACGCCGGAAGCTGGATCGCGGCCCAACAGGACAGCGACGGCGGCTTTGGTTTCGCGGGCCGCGGCGGCGGCGAGGATGTCGACGACACGGCCGCGGCGCTGCAGGCCGTGATCGACGCAAGCGGCAGGCGTGGCGGCGCTGTAGTCGCGCGTGCGGTGGCGTATCTACGCCGCGCGCAGAATCCCGACGGCGGCTTTCCGCAGCAGCCTGGAGGCGAATCCAACGCCCAATCGAGTGCCTGGGCCGTGCAGGGCTTGGACGCGGCCGGTGTGAACATGAGCGCCGTCAAACGCGCCCATAGCCGCTCGCCGCTCGCCTACCTGGAAAGTCTCATGGCGCCTAACGGCAGCGTCTACTACTCGCGCACCAGCGCACAGTCGCCGGTGTGGGTCACCGCGGAGGCACTTACGGCACTCGCGGGCAAGCCGTTTCCGATCGGCCCGGACTTCAGCGGCTCCTAAGGAGACTCTCCTACCCTTGGGAGATGTCCGCGAGCATCCCCAAGGGCGCCGTAGAGGGCCCACGCGGCTATGGCGGCCCGCTGCTGCTTGCCGCGACATGTGTCGCGGGCATGGCTCTGACCTGGGTGCTGGGGGCGCTGGTGCCGGTCACGCATGACAAGGACGCAATCGCCCTGTATGAATTCACACGCCTGGACCGGCCTGCGATCGAAGCCCCAGCGCGTCTGTTGCTCGACCTGCTCGAACCGGCATTCTTCATCGTGTGGGGGATCGCGCTCGTGGCGATCGCACTCTCGCGGCGACGCAAGCACGTTGCGCTTGCGGTGGCCCTGGTTCTCTCGCTGGCGCCCGCCAGCGCCGAGCTGCTCAAGCCGCTGCTTGCCCATCCGCACGCGCAGGTCGTGCCGCTCTACATCAAGGGGGCCTCGTGGCCGAGCGGCCATGCGACCGCGGCCACAGCGCTGCTCTGGTGTGTGTTGCTTGTCGCGCCATCCAGCTGGCGACGTGCGTTGGCACTGGTCGGCGTCGTGCTGCTTGCGGCTGTTGGCTGCTCGCTTTTGATTCTCGCCTGGCACATGCCAAGCGACGTGATCGGCGGCTACCTGCTTGGCACGCTGTGGTTCGCGCTGGCGCTCCTCGGCCTGCGAATGAGCAGCCGTGCTCCTACTGCTCACTCCTCCTCGCCGGCCGAGCCCGCGTGCTCTCCGGGGGCCCAGAGCAGCTCGGAGGCCGCCGGTTTGGGCGCGGTCGGATCGCCGTTGGACGCCCGGCTGAGGATGAACAGCATGTCCGAAAGCCGGTTCAAGTAGCGGATCACCTCCGGGTTGCAGTCCTCGCCGACGGCGATCGCTCGCCGCTCCGCGCGTCGACAGACGGTGCGGCAGACGTGTAGCTGCGCCGCGGCCGGGGTGCCGCCGGGGATCACAAACGAGCGCAGCGGCTCGAGCGTCGCGTTGATCTCGTCGCAGACCCCCTCCAGCCACCGCGCGTACTCGGCGGTGACACGCAGGCGCTCGTGTCCCTTGCGCGTAGCGTCGGGCGCACCCTCGGTTGGGGCTGGCACCGACAGGTCGGCTCCGACATCGAGCAGATCGTTCTGCACCCGCGCCAGCCACTGGGCGAAGCGGGCGGGCAGCCCGGGCGCGAGCAGGGCCACGCCGAGCGTCGCGTTGAGCTCATCGACAGTGCCGTAGGCCTCCACGCGAGGGTGGCACTTGGACACGCGGCTCATGTCTCCGAGGTGGGTCTCGCCGCGGTCTCCGCCCTTGGTGTAGATGCGTGTCAGGTTGACCGTCACGACCTTTCGAGTCTGGCATATGAGCGGCTTGGGTGGCGTCCTGCGAGGCACGCTTGGGCCCCTGTCCGGGCGACTGGAGCATGGTCCTCTGGGCCTCGTGTGACGAGTCGCACTGCGCGGCGTCGGGTAGATCGGATACTTTCTCGGCCTTCATGCGGGTAGGTGTTCCGAAGGAGACCGCCGAGGGCGAGCACAGAGTTGCGCTCGTGCCGGAGGTCATAGGGAAGCTGAAGGCCAAGGGCATTGACGTCCTGGTCGAGAATGGCGCGGGCGCAGACGCGCTGCTGCCAGATGCTGCCTTCGCCAAGGCCGGTGCGCAGATGACAGCCGACGCCGCCCAGGTATGGCAGTCGGAGGTGGTCGTGAAGATCTCGCCGCCCACCGAGGCCGAGATCGGGCGTCTCGGGGCCGGCTCGATCCTGATCGGCTTTCTCGCGCCGCTCACGAGCCCACAAACGACACGAGCACTCGCGGCAGCCAAAGCCACCGCCTTTGCGATGGAGTCGATCCCACGCATCTCGCGTGCGCAGTCTATGGACGCGCTCTCCTCGCAGAGCAACATCGCCGGCTACAAGGCCGCGCTCTTGGGCGCGGAGAACATGGGACGTTTCTATCCGATGCTGATGACCGCCGCCGGCACGATCCCACCCGCCAAGGTGCTCGTGCTGGGAGCTGGGGTTGCCGGCCTGCAGGCGCTCGCCACGGCCAAGCGCCTGGGCGCGCGCACGACCGGCTACGACGTGCGCCCGGAGGTGGCCGAGCAGGTGCAGTCGCTCGGCGCGCAGTGGCTCGATCTCGGCCTCGAGGCAAGCGGCGAGGGCGGCTATGCACGCGAGTTGACAGAGCAGGAGCGCGCCCAGCAACAGCAGGCGCTGACCGATGCGATCAAGGGCTTTGACGTGGTGATCACGACCGCGCTGGTGCCGGGCCGACCGGCCCCCAAGCTGGTCACGGCCGAGGCGGTCGAGGGTATGAAGCCAGGGTCTGTGATCGTCGACCTGGCGGGCGAGTCCGGTGGCAACTGTGAGCTGACCGAGCCCGGACAAACCGTCGTCAGGCACGACGTGAAGATCGTCTCGCCCCTGAACCTGCCGGCGAGCATGGCCGAGCACTCCTCACAGTTGTTCGCCCGCAACGTGCAGGCGCTGCTCGATCTGCTGGTCGCAAAGATTGAGGATCCCGCCCACCCGGACGCCGAGGGCGAGGTCGAGCTCAAACTCGACTTCGAGGATGAGATCGTCGCCGGTGCGTGCATTGTGCGCGACGGGGAGATCGTCAACCCCGGTGCCAAGGCCGCGGTCGAGGCGAGCGGATCCAGCGCACCGAGCGTCGATACGCCGGGGCCGGGCACGGGTACGCATGAGGCCGGCGCATGATCCTCGCAAGCGTGCTCACGACCAACCTCGCGATCCTCGTGCTTGCCGGCTTCATCGGCTTCGTCGTCATCTCCAAGGTGCCCAACACGTTGCACACGCCGCTGATGAGCGGCACCAACGCGATTCACGGGATCGTGCTGCTCGGCGGCCTGTTGCTGTTCGGCCTGGCAGGCCTTGACGCGTTCAGCAAGGCGCTGCTGGTGATCGCGGTGGCCTTCGGCACGATCAACATCGTCGGTGGCTTCCTGGTCACCGATCGGATGCTCGACATGTTCAAGTCGCGCCCGAAGCCCAAGGCAACTGAGAAGGACTCGTCCGCCGAGGACAAGCCCGGCGCGGACGGGAAGGCGGGCTCATGACCAACCTGCCGCTCGCCACCAGTTTCCTGCAGAGCGAAAGCTTCATCTACGTCCTCTACATCATCGCCTTCGCGCTGTTCATCCAAGGACTGCGCGGACTCTCCGGCCCGACCGGCGCCGTGCGTGGCAACCGCATCGCCGCGGTCGGCATGGGTATCGCGGTCATCGCGACGCTGCTCAACCCAGGCGAGGGCAACTGGGGCCTGATCGCGCTCGGTATGGCGCTCGGCGTCGCCGTCGGGGTGCCCGCGGCACGTCAGGTGAAGATGACCGCGATGCCACAGATGGTCGCCCTCTTCAACGGCGTTGGCGGCGGTGCGGTGGCGATCATCGCGTGGGTCGAGTTCCGCAACCACGGTTCCACCTATGGCTCGCACTTGGCGCTGCGCACCTACGAATCAGGGCCGTTCGTCGAACACGCCATCGTTCACACCGGTGCGCTGCCCACCTACGTCGCGATCTTCTCGGTGTTCGCCGCGATCGTCGGCTCGGTCTCCTTCTGGGGGTCTAACATCGCCTTCGGCAAGCTCCAGGAAATCATCCCCGGGCGCCCGATCTCGCTCGGATCGGCCCAGCAGATCGTCAACCTCGTGCTCCTGATCCTCGCGCTCGCGGCGGGCATCGACCTCGTCTCCGGCGCCCACTCCGAACTGCTGTTCATCGGCATGCTGATCGTGGCGGCGCTGCTCGGCAACGCCGTCGTGCTGCCGATCGGCGGCGCGGACATGCCGGTCGTGATCTCGCTGCTGAACGCGTTCACAGGTCTCTCCGCGGCGGCCACCGGCATGGCGCTCAACAATCCCGCGCTGATCGTCGCCGGCATGATCGTGGGCGCCTCGGGCTCGATCCTCACCAACCTGATGGCGACCGCGATGAACCGCTCGATCCCCTCGATCGTCGCGGGCGGCTTTGGCGGCGGCGGCGCCGTCGAGGGAGCCGAAGGCGCCGGCGAGCATCAGGGCACGGTCCGCTCCACCAGCGCCTCCGACGCGGCGATACAGCTTGCCTACGCAAACCGTGTCGTGGTCGTCCCCGGCTACGGCATGGCCGTCGCCCAGGCTCAGCACGCCGTGCGCGAGCTGACCAAGGAGTTGGAGGCCCGTGGGGTGGAGGTCAGCTACGCGATCCATCCGGTCGCAGGCCGCATGCCAGGCCACATGAATGTGCTACTGGCCGAGGCCGATGTGCCCTATGACCAGCTCAAGGAGATGGACGACGCCAACCCCGAGTTCCAGCGCACCGACGTGTCGCTCGTGATCGGCGCCAACGACGTCACCAACCCGGCGGCCAAGAACACCCCGTCCTCGCCGATCTACGGGATGCCGATCCTCGAAGTCTCCGACTCGCGCTCGGTGATCGTGATCAAGCGCTCGATGAATCCAGGCTTCGCCGGCATCGAGAACGAGCTCTACTTCGACCCGAAGACTTCGATGCTCTTCGGCGATGCCAAGTCGGCTGTGAGCGAGATCACAGCCGAGCTGTCGGCTCTCTGAGCTCCAGCAGGTAAAGAAGCGCCCCGTTGCTCTTGCACGCGGGCGAGCCTTCGTGCTCGCCCGCGTGATGGCGAGCTCCTATGTGCGTATTGCTTGCTGTTACGGGCTGGTGTGCCGCCTGGCGTTTCTCAGTCAAATTGGTACGTCATGCAGACAATACAGACATTGTCAAGAAGGTACCCGTCTATTAGACTGAGTTAAGGAGAGGTAGAGACACACCGTTCAGAGGGGGCCGGCATTTCGGCGCATGGCGGTACAGGTTTTGCTCGATTGTGGTTCGTGCCGGCTCTTGGCGCACTGGCCTGTATCACGTCCCTTTGCTGGGCGGTTCTGTTCGTGGGCGCCGAGGCAGAGACATCCGCGGCTGTCTCGCCGTCTGCTTTGGCGCGAGCTACGACTGGGCGTCCCGTGCCAAACGCGCATGCGAGCATCGTCGGGGGGCAGAGCGCGGCGATAGCGAGCTTTCCCTTCCAGGTGGCCCTCTATGACTCGCAGGCAAGCTCGCCCGCCGTCGGCTTCTTCTGCGGCGGGGTGATCATCGACGCCACCCACGTGATCACGGCCGCCCACTGTGTCGCCGGTGTCGCTCAGGGCTCCTCCGGGGGCGTGGAGGTGCTCGCCGGCTCTACCTCCCTGGACCTGCCCGACCCTGGAAGCGTGCGCGACCCTGTGCAATCGAGCATGCTCGACCCGCACTACGATCCCGTAAGCAGCGACTACGACATAGCCCTGCTGACGCTCGCCCACCCGCTGTGGTCGGGCGCGATCGCGCCGAGCATGAACGGCGTCAACACGATCGCGCCGCTGGCACTCGACCCCCGCGCCGCGTCGAATTATGCCAATCCCAACCTGATCCCGGCAATCGCGGCGACGGCAAGCGGCTGGGGTGACGTCAACTCGGCGCCTGGGCATGCGACGAGCTATCCCACGAGCCTGCGGGCGGTGAAGCTGGCGCTCGTCTCCGAATCGACCTGCGAAGAACAGTACGCGACGATAGAACAGCCGATCACCTCCAGCATGATCTGCGCGGGCGGCGGCAGCACTCACGGCGACACCTGCTACGGCGACAGTGGCGGACCGCTGCTCGTCGACGCGGACACACCGGCGCGCCCGCCACAGGACTATGTGCTCGCCGGGCTCATCGACTTTGGCAACGGCTGCGCTCAGCCCGGCTATGCGGGTGTGTACACACGGATCTCCAGCCCTGCGATCATGCGCTTTCTCAGCTCGGGCATGGGCGACGCCGTTGCGCCGGTCGGCACACAGGCAAAGCACAAGAAGAAGCGCCGCAAGCGCGCTCGCCACGGCATTCACTAGCGAAGCTTCCGCGTCCTCTGGAACACTGGGAGCGTGATCTCCCGAGAAAAGGCAATCGAGGCTCTGCGCGAGAACGAGTTCGACCTCGTCGTCGTGGGCGGCGGGATCACCGGGGCCGGCGTTGCGCTCGATGCCGCCGCGCGCGGCTACAGCGTCGCGCTGGTGGAGCGGGCCGACTACGCCTCGGGCACCTCAAGCCGCTCGAGCAAGCTGGTGCACGGCGGCTTGCGCTATCTGCAGCACTTCGACCTCGGCCTGGTACGAGAGGCGCTGCTGGAGCGCCAACTGATGGTTGCCCTGGCGCCGCATCTGGTGCACCCACTGCCGTTGGTCGTGCCCGCTTTCGACGGTGCGCGGCCCGACAGGTTGATGGGGGTTGGGCTGAATCTGTATGACGTGATGTCGGTCGATCGCGACCGCCTGCGCACGCGGCGCTCGCGTCGAAACAGGGGCGAGAGGGGCGAGCCAGGAGCACGCGGCGAGCAGGGAGCACGCGAGTCGGGCGGCAGTGCGACAAGGACGGCCGTACTCGAGCAAGGGGAGGCTTGGAGTCCTGAGCGTCATCGTGTCATCTCAGGAGAAGAAGTGCTCGAGCTGCTGCCGGCGATGGCCGGGCGCGAGCCGACCAGCGGATATCTCTTCTACGACTGCCAGACCGACGACGCGCGGCTGGTGCTGACCGTACTCGGAGAGGCGGAGCGCTTCGGGGCGTTGTGCGCGAATCGGGTCAGCGCGACGGCGCTGCTGGAGCGCGATGGCCGTGCCTGTGGCGTTTGTCTTTGCGATGAGGAGAGCGGTGAGCGCTTTGAGGTGCTTGCCGAGAACGTTGTAAACGCGACCGGGGTTTGGGCCGATGAGCTGCGCCCGCGAGAGCTGCACGACGAGACCGAGTTGCCACAGATCAGGCCGAGCCGCGGTACCCACGTCACGTTGCGCCACGAGGATCTGCCGCTCGTGGCGGGCGCGATCGTGCCGGCGGGCTCCGGCCGCACGATCTTCGCGCTGCCGTGGCTCGGGCGTACGCTGGTCGGCACCACCGACAACGATTACGAGGGTCCGCTCGCGCATGTGCGCCCCTCCGAGGAGGACGTCGATTATCTGCTGGCAGCTGTCAACGAGTTCTTTGCGACCGATCTCAGCAGCCAGAGCCTTACCGGTGCCTACGCCGGCGTGCGTCCGCTGATCTCGAC
The DNA here is from genome assembly GCA_036266805.1 of Solirubrobacteraceae bacterium. Lineage (GTDB taxonomy): Bacteria > Actinomycetota > Thermoleophilia > Solirubrobacterales > Solirubrobacteraceae > Palsa-744. The sequence goes on along the minus strand of DATAXK010000004.1, from coordinate 3,015 downwards.
TGGGGACACCAAGAAATCGGTTGACATCTCGCGCAAGGCCGAGCTGTATGAGACCTCCAGTGGCATGATCACGATCACCGGCGGCAAGCTCACGACGTGGCGGCGGATGGCCAAGATGGTCGTCGATCGACTCGTCGAGCGCGAAGCGCGTGACGCCCCCTGTCGCACCGCCGAGATTCCGCTTGGACAGGCCGTCGCGGTCGAGGACCTTCCGTCGGCGCGGGGACTTTCCGAGGCGTCCAAGGCGGCACTCGCGGCACGCTATGGGTTTGGGGCGCGCGACGTGCTCGCGCTGATCGCGGAGAGGCCTGGGCTTGCTCAGCCGATCGTTCCCGGACTCCCAGACGTAATGGCCGAGGTCGTGATCGCGGCCCGTCGCGAGCAGGCTCGCAGCGTAGGCGACGTGCTTCTCAGGCGAACGCGACTCGGCTTGCTCGCCGCGCGCGAACTGCTTGCCGATGCCTCAGAGCCCGAGTCGTCAGTCAGGCACGTGGCTGCTCTGCTGGCCGGTGAGCTCGATTGGAGCGAGCAGCGCGCCGCCGCGGAGGTCGAGCGCTTCCTGGAGGAGGCAAGCGAGGAGGGCATCCTCGGCCTCGGCTAGGGTATGAGTCTCACGGGTGCCGGTCGCTGTCCAACGCGACCGGACGCCAACCGCCCTTACCGACGAACCAAGGAGAAGACCCATATGACAGTGCTCGACCGCTCCGAGCTGCAGGCAAGTCCGCTTGCCGACCTGCACCTCATTGCCGACCAGATTGGGCTAGAGGGCTTCAGGCGTCTGCGCAAGGCCGATCTGATCGACGCGATCCTGGGCGAGAAGAGTCCTGCTGCCGAGGGTGATTCGGACGCCAGGGAGGGCGACAGAGACGGTGACGGCGAGACGCCTGAGCGGCGCCCACGCGCGCGTCGCTCCTCGCGCTCGCGCCGCGTGTCCTCGGCAAGGAAGTCCGTAGAGAGCGAGGATGAGCAGGAGGAGCAGCCTGCCGCGGAGAAGCCCGCGCCCGCTCGGCGCACCCAAAGAGCAGCGGCTACGCAAAGGGGCCAAGGCGCGCGCGCGCGCGGTGAGCGCGAGAAGTCCGAGGACGGCGAGCGCCTCGCCGAGGGTGTTGTCGAGGTCATGGGCAATGGCTCTGCCTTCTTGCGCGTGCTGCCGCCGGAGCCGTCCGACGGCGACGTCTACATTTCGGCAGCGCAGGTGCGCCGTTGCGAGCTCGTCTCCGGCGATCGCGTGAGCGGGCCGGTGCGCACGCCGCGACGCTCGGAGCGCTACTCCTCGCTCCTGCGGATCGACACGATCAACGGCGAGTCGGCGGACTCGGTGGCCGAGGGCACACGTTATGACGAGCTCCCCGTCTCCTACCCGAGCGAGCACCTGGTCTTCGACTCCGAGGATCCGACGTTGAAGGCGATCGAGTGGTTGACGCCGCTCGGGCGCGGCTCGCGTGCGGTGATCGCCGGAGGCGCGCGCTCGGGCAAGAGCGAGACGCTGCGCGGCGTCCTTGGCGCGCTCGCCGGGCGCGATGGCCTGGAGCTGTCGCTCGTGCTCGCCCGCGCACGTCCGGAGGAGCTTGCCGAGTGGCGCCAGGGACCTGTGACTCCAGCCGTGGCGCTCACCTTCGCGGCCTCGCCAGAGGCTTGCGCGCAGGCGATCGAGCCGGTGATGGAGACGGCCAAGCGCGTCGCTGCGCGCGGCGGCAACGCGATCGTGTTGATCGATGGTCTGGATGGACTGCCGCCCCACAGCGCGCGCAAGCTGCTGGCGGCGGCGCGCAAGCTCACCGATGGAGGCTCGCTGACGGTGATCGCAACGGCCGCCGAGCCGCTCGGCGGTGAGACGACGGTCATCGCGCTAGACGCAGTGCGCGCGAACACTGGCAAGCTGCCGGCGCTAGACCTCGTGAGCAGCGGCACCCTGAAGCCGGAGCTGCTGGTCGGCAAGGACGGGGCCGAGGCGATCACCCAAGCTCGCGCTACCGCTGCGGAGGCCTAGGACTCTAGGCGGCCAAGAGGGTCGATGAGCAAGGCAACAAGGGCGTACCCCGTTGGGGCATGCCTTGAAGGGCACAGGCAGGCAGCTGCGCGCCGTGTGCTTCTGCAAACAAGCGAGTGAGGACGCAGTATCGCGCGGCTCAGCGGACCTCTAGCGGCGGTAGGCGACCCGGCCCCACGAGGGCTCGGGTGCCAGTTCGATCGGCTCGCCGGAGCGATCGTGCTGCACGTAGACGAAGCTGCCGGTGTCCTCGATGAAGGCGAACGTCAGCTCGCCCTCGTTGACGCGCTGGTCCAGCCACGCGCCGCGGAACACCAACCGGCGCAGCCAGTGCACGAGCGAGCGCTCCGCCGGGCCTACCAGTTCTGGCCAGCAGTCGTTGACGTGTTCCCCAAGCGCCGAGGCCGGGTCCTGGATGTCGCCGTTGACCGCGAGGTTGACGAGATCCTCGAGCTCGTCCTCGCCGAGGCGTCCGCCTACAAAGCCAAGCTTGATGGCGGCTTGCTCGCAGCGTTCGCTGAAGTCGCGTTCGTTGAAGGTGAAGCGCAGATCGCCGTATTCGAGGACGAAGTCCTCACCGGAGTTGTAGTTGCCGCGACGTGTCTTGTCCATGATGTGGGTTTGGTGGGAGTGGGCTGAGCGTGTAGGGGAAAGAAGATCGTGCTTGGTCCTTATCGGCCGCAAGCCGTCGAGATCATATGCTGGCCTCCTGCCCGTCCGCCGTGCCTGCACGCGATATTGCATTCAAGGGATGCGAACGCAGGGCGGTTAACGAGCGCTGGATGCGCACTACAGGGACGCCACAGGTACGCACCACGATCGCTGAGCTCTGTACCCGGCTAGGAAGCAAAAACCGACCCAGCAAGGGTGTCAGTCGCGTGTGTCTAGGAGGGTCGAGCGAAACGTGTAGCGGAACTCGTTGACACCGCTCGGTAGGGGCGCTTAGGTTGGGTGCTTCCCTATCAAAGTGCCCCCGCACCGCTGTAACGGCCGGGGGCGTGGCACCGAAAGGCAGGACCTTCCGA
>DATAXK010000001.1:0-18294 GCA_036266805.1 Solirubrobacteraceae bacterium | reverse complement strand
TCGGAAGGTCCTGCCTTTCGGTGCCACGCCCCCGGCCGTTACAGCGGTGCGGGGGCACTTTGATAGGGAAGCACCCAACCTAAGCGCCCCTACCGAGCGGTGTCAACGAGTTCCGCTACACGTTTCGCTCGACCCTCCTAGGAACTACATCTAGCCGGTGCTCCACACGGGAGACGCCGGGTCGTCGTAGCTCTTGACTGCGCGAATCTCGCAAGGTCTGTCGGCGATCCGGCGTCTCCTTCGCCCGGCAGACGACGGCTACGGAGGTCTCAAAAAGCCCGTCGTTATTGGGCTTATGGCCCGACTCCAAAATTTGCTTGGCCGTTTTCGGCCGCTCACGGTCAATAACCATGATGACCGCCACGAAGCCACCACAGGACGCGCTTGTGCCGGCAGGCGCGCATGTCTCGCCCCTTCTTGATGCGACGGAGGCTGGGCGGCTGCTGTCGGTGCCCGCGTCGTGGGTACTCGCTGAGGCACGAGCGAACCGGATTCCGCATGTGCGGCTCGGCCGCTACGTGCGGTTCAGCGCGGACGATCTGGAGGAGTGGTGGCGAGCGCGGATGCGGGGGCCGTGGCGTGCGCGAGGTGCGGCCTCGCGTACAGCGCGCTTGCTGCTTGTCGATCGGCAAGCAGAGTAGGGGAGGCATACCGATGAACAAGACAGCTATCGCGTTGAAGCAGCCGCAGCGCTCGCTACTTTGGGCGGCCAATGTTTGCGCGCGATCAGGGAGACGATGAGTGATGGCCACGGCGAGGAAGACCACCCGACGCCCCTACGGCGCTGGCTCGCTCTACGCACGCGGAGGCGTCTGGTACGGGCATTGGCGTGCGGACGGTGGACAGCAGGTCAAGCGTCGCGTCGGCCCGATGCGCGTCGCGGGATCGCGTGATGGCCTGACCCGCAGCCAGGCCGAGGCAGAGCTGCGTCGGCTGATCGCGGAGACGAAGCCCGCCCGGATGACCTCTGGCGATGCGCTGACGATGGCCGAGCTGGGACGCCGTTATCTCGCGAACCTGGAGCGTCAGAGCCGCAAGAAGGCTACGACGACGGCTGTGGAGTCGATCCTGCGCGTGTGGCTTGAGCCGTTCTTCGCGGAGCGCGATCTGCGCCGGATCACGGCCCAGGACGTTCAGGACCTGATGACGATGATGGAGAAGGGCGAGAGGCCGGGGCCGAAGGCCAAGGGGGACCGTCGCTACGGGCGTCCTGTCGGCGCGAAGTCGGTTCGCAACTACATCGGCTACCTCTCGGCGCTGCTCGGGTTCGCCGAGCGCAAGGGATGGCTGCCCGTGAACGTCGCCCGGCATATCGAGCTGCCCGGCAAGCCCGAGAGCGCCGAGATCAGGTTCCTTGAGCCGGCTGAGGTGCGTGCGCTGGCCGATGCCGCGGTCGATGGGCCCTACCGCGAGATCGACCGCGCGATGTATCTGACGGCCGCGATGACCGGCCTGCGACAGGGCGAGCTGGTGGCGCTCCGCTGGCGCGACGTGGACTGGACCGCCGGCCGGATCAGGGTCCGACAGAACTACGTCCTAGGCGAGTTCGGCACTCCGAAGTCCCGTCGTTCGACGCGCAGCGTTCCGATGGCGGACGAGGTCGCGGGAGAGCTTGACCGGCTCAGCCGCGGGGCGGGGGAGAGCAGTGGCGATGTGCTCGTGTTCGCCGATCCCCACACCGCCGGACCGCTCGACAAGGCGGCGATCCTGCGGCGTTTCCGCCGAGCGCTCAAGGCCGCGCGGCTTGAGCAGGCGCATCGCTTCCACGATCTGCGCCACACGTTCGGCACAGCGATGGCCGGCGCGGGCGTTCCCATGCGGACCTTGCAGGAGTGGATGGGGCATCGGGACATCGAGACAACCCAGCGCTACGCGGACTACTCGCCGAGCGCGCACGAGTCGGCATTCGTGGAGGCGGCCTTTGGGTCGGGTGGCAGCAGTCGCCCACTTGCCTCGCAGGCGACGTGATGGTGCTCCAACATGCCCACTAAGGATCGGACGCGACGCCGCTTCTTGGCTTCGGATGTTCAGCTCGTGGTGGAGCGTTCGAGCGAGCATCCCGTCGAGTATGCGATCGTGCTCCTCGTATTGCGCGATGGTCACTGGCGCACGGTGCGCACATTCGACAACGCGCACGGCCGAAACGAGCACCACGAGCACGCGTACATCGGCCTTGAGAAGCAGCCTCCAATCGTCACGTATGGCTTGGTGAACGATGCGATGTATGCCGCCGAACTCAAGCTGCTACGCGGGTGGCGCGATATCGTTCACGGTTGGGAGCACACGCAATGAGCGAGATCACCGACAAGACCGATGAGCTGTTCATGGCGGCGTCGCGAAGCGACGACGATCTCGGCTACCCAGCGGACATCGCGTTCGTTCCCAGCGATGAGGAGTGGACCGACGACGTTCTCTGGCGCAACCTGATCGAAGGGCAGGCGACCGTCCTCGTCGGCGAGGACACCGAGCTGCTGCTCGTGCCGTTGCGCCGTGGCATGATCGACCGACTCACGTGCCGTGTGCCCGTCAGCGTCGCGCCCCGAACGCATGGGCACCCCTCGTCCTACGCGACGTTGAGTCGCCTTGGACGTCACCCGGTGCGCCAGATGCGCGCCCTCGCGCACGCCTGATTTGCCGGCAATTACCAGAGTTGGTGCAGCGTTCCTGACCTGCCACTTCCTCACGGTGGAGGACAGGCCCGGGTAAATTGTTGCGGTCGGAGCTACTCGCCCAACGACGCGCGGAGCCGGTCCAAGGCTTCGGCGTGCCGCTGCTTCACGTCGTCCTCCAAGCGCACCGTGAGGGTGAGGGTGATGCGAACGGGATGCTCTTCTGTCCCCTCGGCAGCGAGTTCGGGAAGTATGGCGACCTGATCCGCTGAGTGTTCTACGAACTCGCGAATCTGTATGAGAGGGCTGTCCAGGAATTCCGCGGTCACGTCAACGAGTTCGCGCCAGCGTGACGGGACGCCCGTCGAGCGCATGGCTGCGGCTTGGTCGAGAAGTGCGTTGTAAATCGAGACTATGCGCTGAGTGAGAGCACGTATCTGGTTAGCGTCCCCCGGTTCGCCACGACGGCCGAAGGCTCTTTCGCTCGACTCGGGCGTCAAGATCCGGTCGAGGGCGGCGATCTGTCTTGTCAGCCAGTCAAGCTCGCCTTTAAGGTACTCGGAGACCTCGTTGTCTGCGACTGCTCGTCGAGGGCCGTTTGCGAGGCGCAGCTCGTGGTCCTCCCACTTCGTCTCAAGCCGGTTGAGCCCCTCAACCAGCGTGCCCGCGAAGAGGGCGTACTCCCACCAGTCGGCGCCAGCGGCGATCATCACGTCCTGGGACTCGGTCGTGGTCGGAATGGGCACACGCCGGGGGCCGTCGGGCTCCTCAACCGATCGGACGACGTGTGTAGAGCCTGACGCCGCCTCCATGCCGGCTCGTTCCAGCGCACTCGAAATCTGATCGGCAACTGCGGGGATGCCTTCGGTCGTCTTGGCGCCAACACGGTCGGCGAGGATCGGCGCTCGCTCGACGATGTAACGCTCGTCGACTTCGTGCCAAACCGGGAGAATCACCTTCGTGCCCGCAGTCACCACTCGCGCGGCGAGGCCTTGCAACTCACGTCGGGGCCAACGCTTGGCGAACGACGCCGGGCTGAGAATTGCGACTCCAAACCGGCTTCTCGCGAGTGCCAGTTCGATGTTGCCGCTGAGGCTATCTCCAAGAGTGAGGTCTTGCTCGTCGAGCCAGACAGTCCAGCCGCGAGCTTCGAGTGCTTCAGCCAGAGGTCGTACAACCTCGTCCTTGTCCTGCGATGCGTGGCAGATGAACACGTCTCGACGATCCTCGCTCCCCGGATCTGGTTCGGGCGGCGGAGTCGTGCCCACGCCGGCACGGCGCTCGCGAAAGAGGGCGGCTATCTGCTGACCGATGTATGTCGAGTGGTAGCCGCCCCGAGACTGGAAAGCGTGGTCGGTCCATATCTGATCGGGCGAGGGCAGATGCGCTCCGCCATGCTGCCACCGAAATCCGAGCGCTTTGTCTTGGTATGCGCGCCCGATGACCTCGGCGAAGCCCTCGATCTGCTCGCGCTCCACGAGTCCCTCATCGACGGCAGCCTGAAAGAACCCGAAGGATTGCCCGTCGAGGACATTGCGACGAGCAGAATCGTCCTCCAGACGCACAACGAGGTCGAGTAGCTCGGCGACGGTCAACATGTGGACGACACAGTAGGCAATACCGGCGAAGGGCGGACCGAGGTAGCGAGAGGTCCGGCGTCGAGGCTAGGCGCGTGCCGGAGCGAGTAGCTCGTCGAGCGGCTACCAGTGCGGCGTCGTCTAGCTGTGGGTCAGTCAGTTCCCCACACCCGCAGCGGCCCAGCGCGCCTCGGCGACTCCTGGATCAAGTCCTTCGGCGCGCACCGAAGCCAGGGCGTTCTCGGCAGCCTGTGCTCGTGCCGTCATGCCTTATCTACCGTCGCGGCTTGCCCGGAGCCTTGGTAGCAATTTTGGTAGCAATTTGAGCGAACCTGAGCTGATCTGAGAGCACCGTAGCCCAATAAAACTGGGCTACCTGGCCTTACCTGAGCGCCGGAGGCGAGTTCGAGCCCAGTATCGCCCATCAACATAAAGCCCCGATTTACGGGTGATTTCCTTCTCCGTAGTACTTCGGTGGTACTACAAGTTGCTCGAAACGCAGCGTTGGATGGCCGTCGAGCGACCTCTTGGAACACCCACGCGATGACTCGGCCCTTGACGTCGACGGCCGGGCTCGCGGGGCTACTCGTTCGTGCTTACTGGCGTTAGGCGGCCCTGATGCCCTCGCGCTTAGCGGCCTTCAGAATCTTTTGATCGAATGACGAGACCGCCGAGCTCGTGTGCTTCGCCGTTGCGAGACAGTAGGCGTCGGGGAGGCTGATCGGGTGCCGCTGTCGCAGGCGCGCCGCTTCGACGCCGATAGCCTCGTTCGGCTGGTGCACGGTGACGCCGAGGGCGGCGATCGCCTCCCGGGCGGCGGCTAGCTTCGACGCGTTTGCGGAGGGAGCGATCAGCACCTCGGTCAGGTTCACGATGCTGACCGCACAAGCGTCTTGGTCGTCGTGCCACTTGGTGAACAGCTCGCGAGCGCGATGATGGTGCGGGTCGCTGCCGTCAAGCGCTCCGATCAGGACGTCCGCGTCGAGCAGCAGTTTCACCGCAGTTCATCTTCGGCGTCGAGCTGTGTGAGATAGCCAGCAGGGTAGGTGCCCGTCAGCGTCCCGAATGCATCCTCGAAGGTGGTGGTCGTGCGGCGGATCCGCAGCTCCCCGTCACCGGCCGGCTCGACCGTGACTCGCTCGCCGGCGTGCAACCCGACCTCGTCGAGCGCCGCGACTGGGATCGTGATCTGGTTCTTGGTAGAGATTCGCGCCATTCCTTTACTCTAACAGTAAAGGAATGGTCTCCATGCGGAACGAGCCGGGTGAGAGCTGTCCCCGCCATGACCCGCCGGTGCTCGTCCTTCCCGACGGCCTGGAGGCCTCAGGGAGAAAGGCTTGGATCTGGTCATGAGCCTCGGGCGGACGCGCTCCAGGCTTCAAGAGCGCCGCTGCTGCGGCCGATACGAGTCTCATGCCCCCAGTGTGTTGCTCGTGACTGCCCAAGCCGTCATCGACGCGTTGAGAGCGGCGCTAGCCGCGTCTCCCGATGACGACGCTATTCGTCGTCATCTTGCTGATCTCTTGGTGGCCGACGGCTATGCCGAAGATGCGCTAGTCCTCTACGAAGAGTCGCTTCGATCGCACCCCGATGATGCCGAGCTGAGCCAAGCGGCGGCCCTGGCCGCCCGGCTGTGCGGCCGGTCAGATGCCGCCGAGCTTCACGATCGTGTGGCTGCTCGCTCGAACGAGGCGGACCCTGGCGCCGGATTCGCAATCACCGGTGCTGGCGGTGGCATTGGAACGGAACGCGACGGTGCACAGGGCCTCACGCTGGAGGACGTTGGTGGCCTCGATCATGTCAAGGCCAAGCTAACCGCGGCTTTCCTTGGGCCTGCAACCGATCCTGGCTTGAGTGCCTACTACGGCAAGTCGCTTCGCGGCGGTCTGATGCTCTACGGGCCCCCGGGATGCGGCAAGACGTATATCGCGCGCGCGCTCGCCGGTGAGTTGGGGGCGCGATTCCATCCAGTCGGCGTAAACGACGTCCTGGACATGTGGCTGGGTGAGAGCGAGCGCAAGCTCCACGAGATGTTCGAGGCCGCGCGGGATGACCGGCCGGCGATGCTTTTCCTCGACGAGGTCGATGCGCTTGGGCGCAAGCGAAGCCAGATCCAGGGAGCTGGTCGCACAGCCGTGAGCCAACTGCTTGTCGAGCTGGACGGCGTGAGCGCCGGGAATGAGGGTCTCTTCGTTCTCGCTGCCACCAACCATCCGTGGGACGTCGATACGGCCCTGCGCCGTCCGGGTCGACTCGACCGTATGGTCTTTGTGCCACCACCTAACGCGACTGATCGAGCGCAGATCCTCGCGCTTCACCTCCGCGAGCGGCCGACACGGAATCTCGACCTGGTAACGCTGTCAGCGACGCTCGATCGATTTAGCGGTGCTGATCTCGCCCAACTCTGCGAAGGCGCCGCGGAGCTTGCGATCGAACACGCAATTCGTACGGGAGACCGCAGACCGATCAGTCAAGACCAACTCGTCAAGGCCTCGCACGGAATCAAGCCGAGCACAATCCCGTGGTTTGAGGTCGCGCAGAATGTCGCGCGCTTCGCGGCCCAAGGTGGTGAGTACGACGAGATGCTCGCGTACCTGCGGCGCGAAGGGATGCTCTAACCCAGCTACACGGACCATCGCTGGAAGGACATCAAACGTATGGGACCGCCGAACGGATCTGGGATCTTCAATCCCTTCCGCGCAGCCAGGAGAGCACAGGCCCTGCTGTCGATGGGACGGCCGCATGCCGCACTCGATTTGCTGGCGGGAGCCCTCCGTCAAGCACCCGACAACGCCTATTTGCATCGAGCGATGTCGAGAACGTTTATGTATCTTGATCGTTACGACGACGCGATTGGGTCGGCGCGGTCAGCGATCAAATACGCGCCCGACGAGTGGTTGATGCACACCGCCCTCGCGCTCGCATATATCAACGCCTACAGGCATGCCGACGCGGTAACGCCGGCGCTCACCGCTGTCCGGCTTCAGCCCAACGCCTCGTACCCTTTCGCATGGGCCGGTGAGGCTCTGCGTGGGGTGGGCGACCTCAGTGGTGCGCTTGAGAACGCCCAGTCAGCATCGCGGATGGCCCCCGACCGTCACCAGCCTCTGATGGCCCGTGTCTTCTTTAGCCTGGGGCGTTGGCACGAGTCGGAGGAAGAATGCGAGCGCGCGTACTCCCGATATCCAGAAGACGCTTACATCGCTTGCTTCCACGGGCTGGCGCTTATTGCCCAGGGGCGGCTCGATGAGGCGTCATTGTTGCAGCGAAGTGTCCTCAGGCGACAGCCTTCCAATCTCCTCTCACGCTTTCTCCTGGAGCGCCTAGAGAGCTGGCGGCCCAACACAAGGCCGGCCAGCCTCGGTCAAATGGTCGAGCTGGAAACGGAGTTGCACAGGGCGCGAATCGCGATACTGACAGCAGAGGCCGAGGATCGGGAAGGCGGCGCGGGGGTCGTATTGCAAAGACCAATGCCGCCCCCGCTCGGGCGCTGAATCGGGCTGCGAACGCCGTTAGTCCGTGTCGGGTCCGTGCGCAGCTCTCGTGGTCCTTCCTGTGTCCCGAAGTGAGCGGATCTCAGGTGATCTCAGAGCACCTGAGAGCAGCTAACAAGCCTCATAGCACCTGAGCTGAGGTCTGGGCGCGATTTCGAGCCCACTATCGCCCATTTCACAAAACCCTGCTAACGCGGGACCGTGTGGTTGTCGAGCAACGTTTCCCGAGTCTGGAATGGCTGCGCCCCGGAGCGGGTAGGTTCCGATGACCCAACGAAAACGAGGAGCGGTTATGGCTGTAGGAATTCGCATCAAGCTCGCCGGGGTGGACGCTGAGCAGTTCGACAAGCTGGAGGCGGCAATCGATCCGCGCGCCGATCACCCCGACGGGCTCATCTTCCACGCGTCGGGTCCGATCGAGGGGGGTTGGGGCGTACTTGACTTTTGGGAGTCACGCCCGCAGTTCGACAGTTTCGCGGCGGGGCGCATTCGCCCCGGGGTTCAAGCCGCCGGAGTCACAGCCGAGCCGGAGATTCACGAATTCCCTGTTCACGAGTACCTGTCGCGGTAGGACGGCGCATCGAAAGACAGCAGCCAGGTTTCTGCTGCCTTTCGAGCCGAGCTTGCTTCACACCGCCCTGTACTGCCTGCGCGTCTTCGGACCGTCGTATTTTGGTCTAGCAGGGGTGGTGCACGTGCGGCAATTTGCCGATTCGGTCGACATAAAACTGTATGTGTGACTGGGGATTGGGTCTAGCCGAGCAACACCTCGAAAACAAGCGGCGTGTGGCTGGTGTTGGTGCTGGACTCTGTCGAGTAGCCGCGGGTCGAGCGACATCCGGCTCGAGATGTTGAGCAACCAGATCTTGCGACGCACCGGACTGGTCGTTTTGGTGCTGTTCTGGTCGCTAGCGCTCTCCAGCACCACTGGCTCAGCCCTCGCAAGCTCGATTCAGGACTGTTCCCAGATCCCGATCGTCGGCGGGATCCCGCCATGGGGCTTTCACACAGGTGCGCCGATTACTGGCGCTAGCGGAAGCTTCGCCCGCGGTCACGGCGATATCAACCTGGACGCCAACACCGTATCTGGAATCCTGTGTCAAGTCGATCGCTTCCGCCACCAGTCGGACCGGCTGATCATCATGACCGTGGAGCGCCACCTGGTCTACCACTCGCACTACGCGGTGATGTGGGGTTCCCGGGAATGTCATGAAGATCGTCGTTCGCGTGCAGAGCAGCACCGACCCGCGATGTGAAGTGGGGACCGTCGGTCACGTGACCCTGTTCGCCAGCTACAACGGCGTGCGCAGCGACAGCGTCCAGTTCCGCTTCCCCGCTGCCTGCAGCGACCACGACCACCTGTATCACGGACCGCAGGTGAACAATCAGGTACCGCCGCTGTAGCTGGTTTCCCGCCTGTTGGTTTCCGGGTCGTGCCGGCCTAGCCGCCCAGCCCCTTGTTCTCCGGGACGAACTGGCTTGCGATGAACGTTGCCCCCTGCGGGTCGCTGATGACAGCCATCCTGACCCAGGGGGCGTCGAACGGCGCGACGATCACCTGCCCGCCCAGTTCCGTGGCCTTCGCGGCGGTCGCGTCGGCGTCGTCCACGGCGAACGTCACGCTCCAATGGGGAGGAGTATCGGGTTGGTCATCGGAGATCGGATTGAGCGTTGCCACTACATCCTCGAAGCCCGCGGGAGCACCGCTCCCGGCCATTCGCTCGCGCAGCCCGGGATCGCTCTTTTCCAAGAAGGCGCCGTAGCCCGGCAACCGCCACATTTGGGCATCGCCTCCGAGGCTGAGCGTCTCCCATCCGAACAGCGAGCCGTAGAAGGACCGAGCACCGTCCGCGTCGCGTGTGTTGAGGCCGTTGAAGTTGAGCGAGCCGGGTTCGTTGACTACCTGCGCGCCCTTGTGTTGCATCGCCTGCCAGACGCAGAACGCGGCTCCCTCCGGGTCGGTGAGCACAGCCATCCGGCCTGCATCGAACACATCAAAGGGGTCGGTCACAACGCGTCCGCCCGCATCGCGCGCCTTCGTGGCTGCCTCGTCCGCGCTGTCAACCCAGACGTAGGTGTTCCAGGTAGCAGTCGGCGGCCCACCCTCGGGCTGGGACCCCACTGCGGCCACGCTGCCGCCGCGCAGACTTGCGATGAAATATTTGCCGTCTGAGTTCGGCGGCATCGCGTCCTTGAAATCCCATTCAAAGAGGCCGCCGTAGAAAGCGGTCGCGGCCTCGGGGTCAGGCTGGCTGGTATCGACCCAGCATGGCACGCCGGGGAGATATCCGTCTCGCTCTGGCATTTGGGTGCTCCCTTCTGGCTTGTTGATATCGCGACTGCATCGAGCGGCACCCAAGACCTCGCTCAGCCTCTGAGTGGCATGATCCCGGGTAGACGCTCGCGGACAGCTTCCAGGAAACCACATCCCCGAGGAGGAATCGATGGGCTTCGACCAATATCACGAGCCGCCGCAGGAGCTCCCCGAGCAGACGCGCACGTTCGCAAGGCTGTGTGCGTCACTGACCGAGGAGGCAGAAGCGATCGGCTGGTACGAGCAGCGCCTGGCGGTCGAGCGTGATCCGGAAGCGCGGGGGGTGATGGCCGATGCGGTGGGCGAGGAGTACAAGCATTTCTGCATGGACCTCGAGTTCCTGCTCCGCCGCAAGTCGAGGTGGCGGGAAACCGCTGAAGGGGTGCTCTTCAAGCAGGGGGATATCGTCGAGCACGGCGAGGCGGCGGAGGCCGCCGCGGGAAGCGCCGCCTCAGCGGAGGGTTCTTCCTCGGAGGGCTCTGACTCTGAGTCGCGTGAGCTAGCTGGCTCACTGGGTATAGGAAGCCTCAAGGAGGGATGATGAGCCATCTACTGCGCGAGCACGCGCCGATTACGCAGGCCGGCTGGAAGACGATCGACGACGAGGCCCGCGAGCGCCTGCTACCGGGGCTCGCCGGCCGGCGGCTGGTCGATTTCTCCGGACCTCATGGCTGGGAGTACTCAGCCACCAACCTCGGCCGTGTCGAGGGCGTCGACGTGAGCCCGATCAAGGGCGTAGAGGCAAATCGCCGCGTCGTCCTTCCGCTTGTGGAGTTGCGCGCACGATTCACCGTCTCGCGCGAGGAGCTCAGAGCCGGCGACCGTGGCGCCGAGGACGTCGACTTCGACGCGCTCGACGTCGCTGCTCAAAGCATTGTGGAAGCCGAGAACCTTGCCGTGTTCCACTCTTGGCCAAAGGGGGGAATCGCTGGGATCGGCGAGCGCTCGCCCCATGGCGCGATCAAGAGTGGGGGAGGCGTCGAGAAGTATCCCGAGCATGTCGCTCGTGCCGTGGAGCTGCTGCTGCGCAAAGGGATCGCCGGACCGTACGGCCTGGCGCTCGGGCGCGAGGAATACACGCGCGTGGTGGAGAGTGCCGAGCATGGGGGCTACCCGCTGCTCGATCACTTGCGCAAGATCCTCGAGGGCCCGATCGTGTGGGCACCCGGTGTGAAGGGAGCGGTCGTGCTGAGCATGCGCGGCGGCGACTTCAGCTTCGAGTCCGGTCAGGATCTGGCGGTCGGCTACGAGTCTCACGACAGCGACGTGGTCACGCTCTATCTGGAGGAGTCCTTCAGCTTCCGTGTGCTCACGCCGGAGGCCGCCGTACCGATCTCCCCACTGAAGGGCTAGCGGCTCTCGTTCTCCCGAGGATGCGATCGCGGCGGCTTGGCCGAGGAGCGGCGGTGACTCAGCCGCCGCTCCTCGGCCGGGGAGCGACAGTGGCTGATCCAGTCACTGTGGCGGCGAATCGTGTGACAGCTCGTCTTGACGCCTTTCAAGCAGCTTCAGCCAGATCTCGCTACGGGTTGGGAATGCGGGTACCGCATCCCAAAGACGCTCGACGGGGACACCGCCTGCGATCGCGATTGTCGCGGCGTGCACCCACTCGGCGACGTCCACACCTGTGAACGTGGCGCCGACGATCACGGCGCGGTCCTCGTCGAATACCAAGCGCGAGGTCCCGGGTGTGTCGTGCCCGTAAAAGCTCGCCCCCGCGGTATCCGAGCTGGAGGCGTCGTAGGCGTGCGCATCGATTCCCTGCTCCAGAGCACCCTGCAGGGTGAAACCCACCGCGGCCACCTGTGGTTCGGTGAACACCACCCGCGGCGTGATCGCGGCTTCACGGGTCGCGCGGGCGTGTCCGCCTTCGATGACCGTTGCGACAATCCGGGCCTGGTACTTGCCCATGTGAGTCAGCAGGGAGCGTCCGTTGACGTCGCCGATCGCAAACAACCACGGCAACCCCTTCACTTGCAACGTGTCATCTACTTCCATCGACTTGCCCGGCTCGAGGCCGACGCTCTCGAGTCCCAAATGGTCTGTCAGTGGATGGCGCCCCACCGCAACGAGGATCTCCTCTGCGCCAATGCGATCGTCGCCGTCCAGGGTGACGGTGATACCCCGATCGTCCCGGTGGACGGCCTTTGCCTTGGCTCCCAGGTGAATCTCCACTCCACGCTCCAGTAGGGCGTCGCGCAGCTCCTCACCTGCGAAGGGCTCCTCACGCGGCAACAGACGCTGCTCCGCCTCGATCAGCACCACCTTCGCCCCGAGCGAGCTGTAGGCCTGTGCCATCTCCACGCCAACGGCGCTGCCGCCAAGTATCGCCAGGCGACTCGGGATGCTCTGTGCGGTCGTCACCTCTCGATTCGTCCAGGGCTTCGCCTCGGCGAGACCTGGGATCGGTGGCATCACGGCCTGGCTGCCCACGGCGATGATCACCGCCTGTCGCGCCTCGTAGGTGTGCTCGCCCACGCGCACACGTCGCTCACCCTCCAGCCGACCGTGACCGCGTATCAGCGTGATCTTGTGGTCTTCGAGCCACGGAAGCTGTTGCGAGTCATCCAGATTGTGGATCACCTCGTCGCGGCGCCTCAAAACAGCATCCACGTCTAGCTCGCCTGTGACAGCTTGCGCGGTGCCCGGAACCCGGCGCGCCTCCGCCAGCGCCTCGGCCGGGCGCAAAAGCGCCTTCGAGGGCATGCAGGCGTAGAAGGCGCATTCACCTCCAACCAGCTGCGACTCGACCAATGCAACCTCGTTGCCGCCTCCAGCGAGACGTCCTGCCACCACCTCGCCGGCGGGGCCGGCGCCGATCACGATCACGTCGAACATCCGCGTCGTCGGCGCCTTCATCCGCGTGGAGGTTACCCGTAGAGGAGGTTCACAAACTGATTCGCCCATAGGCCGAGTCGAGCATCGACTCGAGCTCGGCCAAGACATCGAGATGTCGCTGCGCCCAAGCGATAGCCAGCCCTGGCTGCAGCCTGTCCCCGTTGCCCACGTGCTCGAGCACGACCGATCCGTTGGAGGAAAGCGCTTCTCCACCGACACCTCTGGGCTCGGAGTCAGGCGGAGAAGCCGCCAGTGCGATCGCTCTCCCAAACGACTCGTACCACCCGCAGCGTGCTTGCCGCTCGGCGTCGAGCGCGTCGCGTGCCCTGGCCAGACGTGGCAGTGCGTCGTCGATCGGCGCCAGACGCATGAACGATTGGGCATCCTGGAGCAGGCGGGCAACCCGGCGCACACGACCGGCGCCAGTTGCCAGCAGCGTGAGATCGTTGATGTTTCTGCGAGCGGAGCCGCGGGTGGCGAGATAGTCGCGCATTGCCGCATCGAGCAGCTGCGCGGTATCGAAAGCTTCGCGAGCGGCGCTGCTCGAGTGTGCCTCCTCACCGGCGCCAAGCAGCGCCGTGATCGTTGCGTCGAGGTAGCGAGCGGCGCCATCGTAGGCTGCGCCGATCGCGCCGCGCAGGATCGTGGTCGCCCCGCGTGGCCAGAGCAACAGGCCGACCAATAGGCTGACGGCGGCGCCGACCGCGACGTCCTCGACGCGCACCAGACCAACTCTCCAACCGGCGGGGTGGATCAAGTTGAACAGTACGAGCACGACGATCGTAAAGGCGCCTTGGCCGGCCGCGAAGGAGATCGCCTGAGGCGCATATGCGGCGAGCAGCACGGCAAATGGCAGCACCGCCCAGAGCACGCCGTGATCGGCGCCCACAGCGACCACGATCAGCCCGCCAAGCACTATCCCCGCAAGCGTCCCCAGCAACGCCGAGGCGATCGTTGCACTCGTCGAGAGTGCGCTCGAGCGCAGCACCGACATCGTGCCGAGCACGATCCAGAACGAGTTCTGCAGGTCGGCCAGTTGCCCGACCAGTACCGCGAGTGCCAGCCCTACAGCCCAGCGCAGGCTGTTGCGCAGCCACACCGACCTGGTGTTGGCGTGCGCCAGCAGCAGGCGGCGAGCGGTGTCGATGCGTGTGCGCAGTGTCTGCTCCGACGTCGTCTTGGCGCGATCCTCACAGGCTTGCAGGGTGTCTCCTCCCGCCTGTAGGACCCCATAGGAGAGTGCGCGCAAGCGGTAGGCCTCGTCCAGCTCGACCTCCGCCTCGGCCTCGTCGCGATCGGGTTGCATGCGCTCGAAGTGCTCCAGCTGAGCCCGGCCAAAGACCTCGTGCGCCTCTCTCAGTCGCGCCATCTCGAGCAGCAGGTTGAATTCACCGCCTTCCAGGTGCGTCTCAATGCCGAGCAACACGGCGGCTGTCGCCGTCTCGATTGCAGTGCGCTCGGCGGGACATGGAGCGGCGGTGCTCGCCAGCGCCGGCGGGTGCTCGGCTATTCGCAGCACCCAGCCAAGGTCATCGATCAGGCGCGCCAGCGCGGCAGTCGGGCCGGTCGTGCCACTCGGGCGTTGTGTCATCGAGACGAAGCGGCTACGCACGGCGACCGTCGCTGTGTGCGTATCTCGCGCCGCGATCTCGGCAGCGGCGCGATCGCCGCGGGACATCGCCTCGACCAGGCCAGCCAGTGTTTGTGCCACCTGCGCGACTTCCCGGCGCAGCGCGCTGCGCGGACGAGCGGGCCACAACAACAGCGCTGCCGGGATGCAAAGCGCTCCCGCAAGACCCCAGCCGGCCAATCGCGTGGGGATCTCGGCTGCGTCTGCCGGAACCATCACAGGCAGCACGAACGTCAGCGTTACGGCCGCACGCGCAGCCACGACATAGTCGTCGAGCACACCGGCGAATAGGATCACGAAGGCGACCAAGCCCATCGCGATCGTCGCAAGCCAAGCCGAGCGCGAGCAGAGCGTTCCGAGCACGATCAACACGGCGCCGACCACCATCAGCAGCAGATAGGCGCGCAGACGCGCGCGTCGGGAGCCACCAAAGTCGGCGAAAACGAGCAGTGCCATCGAACCGAAAGCGGCAAATAGGGCCATCTGCTTCGCGTCAATCACTTCGAGCGACAGCGCAAAGGCAAGCGGCATCACTATCGCCGCTCGAAGCGCGCTCTTGAGGACGAACCTCCCTGGATCCGCCGCGCGCAAGCGGGCGATCGGATGAAGCCTGTGGCGATCGGGCATGTCGGCCACCGATTCTGGGTATTTGCACCTCGGCCGTGGCTCTTGCCTCCCGGCCCCGATGGAGCAGTATGGCGCCGATTCGTCCAGTGGGGCAGACTTGCCCGGTGGGGGCCGACCCGCCAAGCGGGGGCGTACAGTCTCGTTGGCATGCGCATCGTCAGCCTTGTCCCTCACGCCACGGAGTTGCTGTTCGCGCTCGGGCTCGGCTCCGAGGTGGTGGCGGTCACCCATGAGTGCGACTACCCACCTGCCGCGACAGCGCTCGAGCGGGTCACGCGCGACGTGCTGACCGCGGGTCTCAGCGCCGCCGAGATCGATGCGGCGGTACGCGAGCGCACTCAGCGCGGCGATGCGATCTACGAGCTCGACGGCGATGCGCTCGCGGCGCTCGAGCCAGACTTGATCGTCACACAGGCCCTGTGTCCCGTGTGCGCGGTCTCCTACACCGAGGTCGCGGAGCTTGCCAAGGAGATGCCGTCCTGCCCTCAGGTCATCTCGCTCGATCCGCACACTTTGGGTGAAACCCTGGAAGATGTCCAAACGGTCGCCGAAGCCACTGATTGCCGTGAGCGTGGTGCAGAGTTGGTGGGTGAGCTGACCGCACGCGTCGAGTGCGTAAAGCAGGCTGTGAAGGATCGGTCGCGCCGACGCGTCGCTGCACTCGAGTGGCTCGATCCGGTTTACATAGCCGGTCACTGGACCCCCGAGCTCATCGAGTTGGCGGGCGGAGAAGATGTGCTGGGCTCGCCCGGCGCGCCCTCGGTCACGGTCTCCTGGGAGGCGCTTGCCGCCAAGCGGCCAGAGGTTGTAGTGGCAATGCCCTGCGGCTATGACGCCGAGCGTGCTCATGCCGAGGCTCTGGCTTACTCCAGCGAGCTGGCGACCCTCTCCGCGGAGCGAGTTGTCGCCGTGAACGCCTCCGCATACTTTTCTCGTCCCGGTCCGCGACTGATCGACGGCTTGGAGCTCCTGGCTCATATCCTGCATCCTGAGGATGTCCCGGACGTACCCGCCGTCGCACTGACCGTCGAGTTGGAGTGTGCTCAGTCGATCAGTCGCTTGCCCAACCGCCAGATTGCGAGTCGCCACATCGCAAGCGCGAACACGATCAGCACCGCGGCATGTCCGATGTCGGCCACGCCAAGATTCCCAAGCGAGGCGTCGCGCACGAGCTGCACGCAGTAGTACAGCGGGTTGAACTTGGCGATCGTGCGCAGCACGGCCGGTAGTTGCGAAACGGGGAAGAACGTGCCGGCGACAAGGAACATGGGGGTGAGCACCGCGCTGGTTATGTAGTTGAAGTTGTCGATCGTCTTCGCCACCGCCGCCACGGTCACGCCAAACCCGGCGAAGCCGAAGCCGGTGACGAAGCCGATGAACGGCACCAACAGCATCCCCGCGTTGGGTTCCAGCCCGAAGGCGATTCCCACCAGCAGCGGCGCCATCCCGTACACACCCGCTCTGATCGAGATCCACAGCATCTCCGCGGTGACCAGCTCCTCGACGTCCACTGGAGCGGCCAGGACGGCATCGTAGGTGCGCTGGAACTGCCAGCGGATGAACGTGTTGAACATGCCCGGGAAGGCGGAGGAGAACAGCACGGCGGTGGCCACCACACCGGTCGCCACGTACTGCTCGTACTTCAGGCCCGCGATGTGGGGGAGGAGCGAACCGAAGCCGAGCCCGAAAGCGAGCAGGTAGATCGTTGGCTGCACGATCGAGGAGAACGTGGTCGCCTTCCAGTAGCGGCCGAAGATGGCCACGTCGCGGCTCATCACGCCGGCGAGCGCCGCCGGTTCGAGCCGGCGGATGCGGCGCGGCCCGCGCTCGGTGGTCTGAGCTTGTGGGAGTGCGCTCAAGACGACATGCCCCCCGCGCGCGCGGGGGGACGCCCCTTTTTGCAATACAGATCCCCGCTCGCGATGTTCCTATTTTCGGCGATGCCCCCTGCGCGCGCGGGGGGCATCGCCGTTTTGCGACGATGCACACGGCCCATCATTCGATCTCCTCGCCGGTCAACGCCACGAACGCGTCCTCCAGGTTTGCGGGACGGCGTACGCCCTCCGGGGCCTGTCCGTCGAGCTCCTCGGCGCGCATGATCGCCACCGCCGGTCCGCTGCGCCGGCTCGACCAGCCGTTGCTGTTCGCCAGCTCGCTGATCTGTGCCAGATGCTCTGGCGGACCGTAGACCTCCACGACCTGCTCACCGGCGTACTGCCTTACGAGCTCGGCAGGCGTTCCCTGCGCGACGATCTTGCCGTGGTCCATCACCGCCACCGTGTCGGCGAGGCGCTCGGCCTCCTCGATGTAGTGCGTGCTCATCAGCGCCGTCACGCCACTCGAGCGCAGGCCGTCGATCAACGACCACAGCTCCTGGCGTACCTGTGGGTCGAGTCCCACCGTTGGCTCGTCGAGCAGCACAAGTCGCGGCTGGTGGATCAAACCCCGAGCAACTAGCAGCCGCCTGCGCATGCCGCCCGAGAGGTCGCGCACGATCGTGTCCGCGCGGGGCACCAGGTTGGCGATCTCCAGGGCGCGCTGCACGGCAGCCGGGCGCTCGCCGCGTGGCACGCGGTACAGGCGCGCGTACACAGTGAGGATCTGGTTACAGGTCAGCTCGACGTCGAGGTTGTCCAGTTGCGGCACGACGCCCATCTCCAAGCGCGACTGCTTGGATTCGCGCGGCAGCTCATAGCCCAGTACCGACAGCTCGCCCTCGTCGGCGAGTGTCTGTGCGGTGAGCATGCGCATCGTCGTCGACTTGCCCGCGCCGTTGGGGCCCAGCAGCCCGAAGCAGATACCGGGCGCGACCTCGAGATCGAGGCCGTTCACGGCCACGATGTCGCCATAGCGCTTGACCACGCCGCGCAGCGAGATCGCCGGGGCACCATTGCGCGCCGGGGGCGCAAAGTCGTTGGTCTCTTCCAGGTCCCTCATCTCCCGACACTCTAGGGGGAGCCGCCGATATCGATAGGTGAGGGAGCAATGACGTCTTCGCCCGCGACATCCAGCCACGACGTAGCAACCTGACCAGTCGTCAGGCGAGGCTGATGGTTCGCGACCGGCCTAGATGAGTAGTGCCACGGTGTCAGGCGGTGTAGCAGGCGAGGGATCGGCTTGGGCGGCCGAGTTGGTGGTTGAGTGCGATCGCGGCGGTGAGTGCTGCGAAGCGTGTGGCGAGGCGGACGCGGAGGTTCTCGAGGGT
>DATAXK010000012.1:0-6927 GCA_036266805.1 Solirubrobacteraceae bacterium | reverse complement strand
CCTCCGATTCCGCTCCGTGGCGTGCTGGGTCGGCAAGCATCGGCACGAGCTCGGCGTACTCCAGAAACGAGCCGGGCCAGCCATGTGTGAGCACGAGCGGCAGCGGATTGGCGCCAACCCCAGGAGTCCGGACCAGATGGATCGACAGGCCGTCGAGCTCCACGCGGTGGTGCTCCATGCGGTCAAGCCGTGCCTGGAGCCGGGCGGGCTCGTATCGCTTCCAGTCGGCGACCAGATCGGTCAGCCACGCGTGCGAGACGCCGTGCTCCCAATCTTCGCCGAGCCGCGGGCCGATCCGAGCGTCAGCAAGGCGAGCCGTGAGACGGTCAAGTGCCGATGGGTCAAGGGCGATCTCAGCTCGGGTTTCCACAGACACGCCAGGCTACTCAGCGTCAACCGGCCGCGGGCGAACCCTTGCGCATGGAGACACCCGCGTCCTCGCTGACCCTAGAACAGGCCTACCGGCCGAGCCAGACCAAGGGCGGCTCAGCGAGTGTTTGCGGTCGATTGAAAGTGTGGCACTGCGGCGGGCTTGACTTAGCCGCGGGGAGGCCGGGCACTTCTGGCAACCCTGCCAGAGGGCAGGAGCCCAGGTCAATCTGATGAGCATCGAAGTGTTAGCGAGGCGTTCTCGGCTGTCGGCGACTCGTTTGGGCACGAGCATCGCTCGTGATTTGCCAGACTACGGCGAGCTGGAGGATTGGTTGTGCGCAGTCGTTTGGGCCGTCGGGTAGGGCCTGCGACTAGGGTCAACGTCCGTGTCCGACTCCGAGAATCTTGACTTTTACCGCTCCGAGTCCATCGTCGATGGCTTCTCGGCGCAGGCGGGGTGGCAGGACGTCGGTGAGGAGCTCATCCTGGTCTCGATCGCATCTCGGGTCCGCAATGGGACGATCCTTGACGTGGGCGTGGGGGGTGGACGGACCGTGCCACTTATGAGGCTTCTGTCTGACGCTTACACGGGTGTCGACTATTCGCCGGAGTTGGTCAAAGCGTGTCAGCTGCGCTATCCAGGGGTGGATATTCGGGAGGCCGACGCGCGGCGGCTAGATGGCTTTGCGGATGAGACCTTCGACTTTGTCTACTTCAGCTTCAACGGCATCGACACGCTGGACCGCAACGGTCGCAGACAGTTTCTCGACGCGGTGCGACGTGTCTTGAAGCCGGGCGGAACCTTGCTCTTCTCGACTCTCAACATGCACGGTCGGACGTATAGAGAAACACCGCTGCAGCTTCACCGCCCGGGAGTGCCCGTAGACGTCAGTCCGTCCGCCGCGGCCCATCTGCTCTGGCGCAACGTTCGAGACCCCTTCCGGGTAGTCCGCCGCTACCGGAACTGGCGGAAGTCCCGTCAGTCTGTGGAGACGTATGACACGTGGGGCACGGAGTATCTGTCCATGGCAGACTTTCGCCTAATCAATCATTTCACCACGCTCCTGCGGCTCCGAGAGGATCTGGTGCAAGCCGAATTTGACGTGGTGGCCATCTATGGCAGCGATCAGACCACCGGGCTGCCGATTGACCCAGGCAGCTCCTCCACGACGGATGATTCCTTCTACGCCCTGGCGCAAAAGAGCGAATGAGAACCAAGATTCGCCAGGCAGGACGGCACGATCCACGCGGTGCTAAGAGGCGGTGGGCGTGGCGTTGCCTCCAGGCAGGCGACGAGCACGAGGCGCTCGATCGGCTTCGCGATGTCGTCAGGGCTGATCTGCCTGAGGTTGCCGAGGTCGCCCGCGACGTGGTCGTGGATCGACGCGCACTGAACCTCCCGGAGGAACTCATTCTCGGCGACGCCTCCCGACGCGGCGTCTGGTTGCCAAGCGACAACCTCCGCGGACTCCCGTCGCAACGTTGACCCGCGCCTCCGCTTCGCGCATACCGACAGCGCCTACGGGCGGGGACGTACTTCGTCGCGAGGGCTGGCGGTGGATGGGCGGTCGCTTCAGTCGGAGTTTGGCTCATCGTCACCCGATGCCACCTGTGAGCCGTCTACGCCATGTGGACGCTGTGAAGGTCGATCACTTCTTGCGTGATCTCGACCGGAATGTTTGGTTTCACGTTGGCGTCGAACCAGGCGTCGTGCTGCCCCCGGGTCTCCCATACCTCAGCCACGACAAATCCAGTGGCATCCTCATACGCCACGTGGACCAGAAAGCCCGGCTGCTTCTTCAGCAACTCGACCAGGGCCGGCGCAGACTCGTCGTATTGCGCAGCGCTCATCGGGGCACGGTGTCGAATCAGAACGGCCATTGTGATCCTCCTTATCGAGACATGGACCTGGATCTGGCGCGGCGCCGAGACTCGCTGGGCGCCGCTGCCCCGACTACGCGACGCTGGCCTGCGGTGCCATCTCCGCGTCCGCTGTTCCCATCGCATCCTGCAGCTGCGCGGTGTCGACGTACTGCTGGAAGCTTGTGACCTTGCCCTCGCTGAGCTTCCAGACGTGGCAGGCCTGGAGATCGATGCTCTTGCCCGGCGCCTTGTGGACCCCGGTGTAGCGGCATTCCGCGACGACAGTGTCGCCCGTGTCATGAAACTCCTTGGGGGTGACCGTGAAGCCGTCCCACTCCGAGCCGAGCCTCATGAAGAGGTTTTCCACGATCGCGTCCCCTCCGACCAGGCCTTTCCGTCAGGCTTGTAGGGGTTGCTTTCGGCCTCGCGCCACTCGATGTCGGGAGCGAACAGCGCCAGCACGCTCGGAACATCGCTGCGCCCGAACGCCTCATACCCGCCCTGCATGATCTGCACGTTTCCGATCGTTCCCGCTTCCGTTAGAGGATCGTCGCAGTCATCGCGATCGTCTCAGCTGACCGATTCGGCGTCAAGGTCGCCTCGACCCGGACTTGACCGGACAACGAACCGAGGCTCCGATCGTCAGTCCGATGAGTCTCGATCGAGACAAGTTCCCCTTCGCGTGATCTAGACCGGCCAGGCCCCTGGTACCTGTCGGGCGTTCGAGGTCCGAAACGCGTCCGGCTTCGCGCTCCCGCATTCGCCCAATTCCAGTTGCCAGCTCCTGGTCTGTTGTCCGACAAGTGGCGCACCGAGCCGGCCGGCCGGTGGAGACCGGCTAGGCGTCGCCGCGTGGCGGGTAGTCGTGGGTGGTCCAGTAGGCGATTCCGGCTAGTAGGTCGTCCAGGTGGGGACGCCCGACTGGCATGGAGAGGATCGACTCGTAGTACACGCTTCCGTCAGGCGAGATCAGGAACAGGGCGGGTTCGTTGAAGACGACGGGCTCGTCGGGCTTGATCGAGCGCGAGACGAATAGGCCCCACTCGCGCATTTGCGCCTCGCTCAGGCCATAGGCCAGCGGGACTTTGTCGAGCTTCCACTCGTCGCGCATCTGGCGTGCGCGGTGCGCGCTCTCGCCGCTGATCGAGACGACATCGATGCCTTTCTCGGCGAGTTCGTCGAAGCGGCGGTCGAGCTCCGATAGCTGTGCCCGGCACACCGGGCAGTGGAGCCCGCGGTTGAAGACGAGCATCGTGAACAGGCGCGGCGCAGCGTCGGCGAGCCGAAACGTGCCGTCGTCTGCGCGTGGCAGCTCGAGCGGCGGGGCGGGGGCTCCTGGTCGGACGCCGCGGACTGGAGCGGTGTTGGTCGTCATCTGCGATCTCCGTGGTGGCTACCGATCGGTCGGCTGGGCGGGTGGGTTAGACGGCGAGGCGGCCGCCGTCGACGGGCACCACGGCGCCGTTGAGGTAGCTCGCGCGGTCGGAGGCGAGGAACACGATTGCCTGGGCGATCTCCTCCGGGTCGGCGGCCCGGCCAAGCGGAATCGTGTCGACGATCTGGGCAAAGCTATCGCCCATCGCGTCTGTCCCGGGGGTGCTCGTTGGGCCGGGCGAAACCGCGTTCACGCGAACGCCCTGCGGACCGTATTCCGCCGCCCACGCCTTGGTCAGAAGCGCCGTCGCTGCTTTCGACGCCCCGTAGACTGAAAGGCCGGGCATCCCGAACTCGGCGACCATCGTCGTAACGTTGACGATCGCACCGTGACCGCGCGCAGCCATCTCGGGGGCGAAGGCGGCGGTGAGGAAGAACGGGGCCTTGACGTTCACGGCGAAAGCCCGGTCGAACGTGTCCTCGTCGATCTCGTGCGTCGGCCCGCCCGGAAACACGCCAGCGTTGTTGATGAGGATGTCGACCTCGCCGGCCTCGTCGATCACTTTCGCGACGCCTTCGGACGAGGAGAGGTCAGCGCGCAGCAGCTCGGCTTCGCCGCCGGCGTCGACGATTGCGGCGACGACCTGGCGGCCCCGTCGCTCGTCGCGGCCGCTGACGAGCACGACGGCGCCCTCGCGTCCCAACGCTTCGGCTGTGGCTCGCCCGATGCCCGACGTCGCTCCAGTGACGAGTGCGCGCTTGCCTGCGAGATCCATCGTGCTCCTTCTTCGGTCGCTCACCTAGAATGGACTTACCAGTCCAGCCCTCCGGAGCATTAGAGCACGCGGCGTCTGGACTGTCAAGTCCAATACGGTACGATCCGTCACAAAGTCGGCGCAGAGCTTGCGCCGACACCAGAGGCGCCAGCAACTCGACGACGGAAGGACTGATATGTCAGTGAAATTCGGTCTCCTCGCCCTCCTTGAGGCCAAGCCCGGTAAGGGGGACGACCTCGGCCGGTTCCTTGAGCAGGGCCGCGCGCTCGCGGTCGCCGAACAGGGCACCGTGACCTGGTACGCGTTCAAGGTCAGCGACACGAGCTACGGCATCTTCGACACGTTTGACGACGAGGACGGCCGCCAAGCCCACCTCAACGGCGAGATCCCGAAGGCGCTCGCCAGCGCCGCCCCGGACCTGCTTGACTCCGACCCCGACATCCGAACCGTCGAGATCGTCGCCGTCAAATAACTCGCACAGCGGCGACCTCGCAGGCCACCTCGGCCCTGCACGACACAACTGCTGGTCGCGCCCACGACGGTGGTCGCCATCAGACAGCGTTTGGACCGTCAGGTCCATTAGGCTAGACTTGGAGCCATGCTCACGCGTTCCGCATCGACCGCAAAGGGCCGGGCGACACGCGAACGAATCGTCCAAGCCACAGCCGAGTTGGTCGCTGACCGTGGCGTAGCCGCGGTCAGCCTGGACGACGTCGGCCGCCGAGCACGGGCCAGCCGCAGCCAGCTCTACCACTACTTCGCCGACAAGGCCGAACTCCTCCACGCCGTCGTCGACGCGACCACCGAAGCCGTCCTCGGCGCCCAGGACGGATTGCTTGACCACCTCGACTCATGGGCAGGGATCGACCGCTGGTTCAACGCCCTCGTCGAACTCCAGCGCGAGCGCCAGGCACGCGGCGGCTGCCCCATCGGCTCACTCGCAGGTCAGCTCGCCGAACGAGACCCTCGCGCCCGAGCCGCGATCGCCGATGGCCTCGGCCGCTGGGAGACACACCTCCGCGAGGGCCTCACACAGATGCGCGAACGCGGCGAGCTCTCGCCAGACGCCGACACCGCCAAACTCGCGATCTTCACCATGGCCGCCCTTCAAGGCGGCTTGCTGCTGACCCAAGTCCGCCGCGACCCCGAGCAGCTCCGAATCTCGCTCGACGGCGCCCGGACAGTCCTGCACGCCGCCCGCGCTCGATAGCACATCGAATAACCCGACGGACACCCCCCAGCGCGAAACCCGGACGCTCGCATCCGCCCACGGACGAGCGTCGGTTCGATCTGCTTTTGGCGAAGTGCAGGACGCGGCATCGTAAATACGATGGTGTTGTGGTTGAGCGTTCGGCGTTCACGGCGACGGCGGGTGGTGGGGTTCTCAAGGGTTGGGTCGTGGGCGACGGCCCGCCGGTCGTTTTGTTACACGGGGGGCCTGGACTTCGCTACGACTACATGGAGCCGCTGATCGCCGAGCTCCAGACGGACTTCCGTGTCGCGATCTTTCAGCAGCGGGGTCTTGAGCCGTCGACGGTGGAGGGTCCATTTACGATCGCGCGGGCGATCGACGACGTGGCATGCGTTCTGGACGCGCTTGGTTGGTCTGTGGCGTTGGCGGTAGGTCACTCGTGGGGCGGTCATCTCGGGTTGCGGTTTGCGGCCGCGCACCCCGAGCGCCTGCTCGGCATGCTCGCGGTTGATCCACTCGGGATCGTCGGCGATGGAGGGAGAGCAGCGTTCGGCGCCGAGATGGTCGGCCGCGCGTCACCGGCGGGACGCGAGCGGTTGTTGGAGCTTGAAGAGCTTGAGAAGACCCGGGAGTTGACCTCGAAGGAGCAGCTCGAGGCGCGGCGGATCATCTGGCCGTCGTATTTCGCCGATCCTGAGGACGTACCGCCGATGCCGCCTTACGTTTCGTCCAGGGAGGCCTTCCTGGGCCTCGCAGCGGAGCTTGGCGAGGGCACCGATGAGGTGGCGGCCGCGCTCGCAAGCGGCGCGGTGCGCTACGGGGTCCTTGCCGGCGGGGCGAGTCCATTCCCGTGGGGGCAGGCGGCGCGCGCCACGGCCGATCTTTCCCCGAGCGCATTTCTCAAGGTCGTTCCCGGTGCGGGGCATTTCGTCTGGTATGAGGCCCCGGGTGCCGTCCGCACCGCGCTTCAACGGCTCAACAACTCATCCTGAAGACGCTCGCCGAAGCTGGTGATTGGCGAACCTCGCAGCCCTCTCACGCCCCTCAGGTGTCAACGCGCGTTGTATGCCCGGGCCTACCGACACGCGAATGCAGTTCCGCAAACCACGCGCGCAACCGCAGTCCTTCCCGCGGAAAACACGACGCTCGCATTCGCCCAACTCCGATCGCAACCGGCCGCCCTTGGCCTGGCTCGGCCGGTAGACCTGTTCCATCTGGTCCGGACTCCTGGGGTTGGCGCCAATCCGCTGCCGCTCGTGCTCACACATGGCTGGCCCGGCTCGTTTCTGGAGTACGCCGAGCTCGTGCCGATGCTTGCCGACCCAGCACGCCACGGAGCGGAATCGGAGG
>DATAXK010000010.1:0-48408 GCA_036266805.1 Solirubrobacteraceae bacterium | reverse complement strand
CAGCAGATCGAGGTCGGCGTCCATCGAGGCCCCCTTCGGGTCGACGCTGGGAAACTGAGTACCGCCGACTTCGATCTGCCTGCCTACAACCCCTCCCCACAACCCACAGCCACTACCACAGCCGTGGCACTACTCATCTAGCCTCGGCGACTAGGGCACGGCACGCTATCGGTGACCGTGGCTGTTTCTCCACTTAGAAACTTCATTTCCAGCTTTGCCGGGAAGCCGCCGCGAGGGCACCGCTTGGGCTGGGTGAAGTAGGAGACGGTCTTCTTGCCACGCCTGTAGGCCGCACCGACCTTGACGGTAAAGGACGTGACGGAGGCATCGTTGGCGCCGGGTACCGTTTCGACGAGCGGCACTTCGACGATCACCTCTTGCCCATATGGGGGACTCGCGTTGACCCAGTGCGCTTTTTCAAGGACTTGGAAATAGGCAGGTGTGCGCCCTTCGACTAGGAAGGTCAGCCCACCGCCGGGCGCAAAGAACGATTCGATCGAGACTTTCTCGGGGACGGGCTGGCCGCCGAAGGCGACGACACCGAGCCCCACCCCAACGGGCCCGGCGCTCGAGCGCTTGGGACAACCCGCTCCCCCGTCGGTTTCCAGGATCGCGTCGGTGCACGTCGCGAACCCCGCCGGGATGATCTTGGACCCGCTCGGCGATTACAGGTCGATCCCGGTCAGCGGGGAGGGATAGCCACCGTATTCGCTACCGCTGATCGTGACCTGAACTTCTACGTCGGCGCCCGCGCCCAAGGAGTCGCCTGTCCCGGGGAACCCCGGGATCGGGAGCGCTTTGACCTTCAACGTTACCGTGGGAGCCGCCGCGGAGATGCCTGTGACCCCGAGCATTGCGAGCATGACCGAGGCCAGGACGACGAAACTTCGGCGCATCGGCAAGACTCTCGAGCGACTTCGCGGCGGCCCCCCCGCATGCTCTGTCGTCTCATACCCCATAGTCCGAAACATACCATCCGAAACAGACTGTTGTCAAGGCGAGCCCCATGCCCGACGAGATCCAACTCACACCCACCTCCTACATCGTTCTCGGCCTGCTCTCGATGTTCGTCGGAGAGGCGACGCCATACGACCTCAAGGGGATGGCCTCGGCCTCGGTGGGACAGTTCTGGACGCTACCCCACTCCCAGCTCTACGCCGAGCCGGCTCGGCTTGCGCGCGCCGGCTACTTGACCGAGAATCAGGAGCCGAGCGGCAGGCGCCGCAAGCTCTACAGCCTCACAGAGCTTGGGCGAGAGGCGTTGGCGAGCTGGCTGGGGGTGTTCACCCCGGAGCCCTACGTACTACGCGACCCGGCGCTGCTCAAGCTGTTCTTCGGCGCTGACGCAACCCACCTGGCAGAGGGCCAGCTCACGACCCACCGTCAAAAGCTCGTCGAATACGAAGCCTACGCCGCGCACGACCCTGGAACCGGCCCTCGCGGACCGTGGCAGGCACTCCAGCTCGGGATCAGACATGAGCGCGAGACGATCGACTTCTGGGAAGAACAGGCGCGGCCGAACGGCAGGTAGGACGATCCTCTACTCCCCAGCCTCCCTCCAAACCTCCACCGACACGTCCTCCACCGGCAGCGGAATCGGCGGCTCGGGCTTTGACGCCTTGACCCACACGCCCTCCAGCTCGAAGTCGGCGAGCAGGCGGTCGGCGATCGCGCTGCAGAGACGCTCGAGCGTGCGATAGGAGCGCTGCTGGGCTACGAGCGCCACCAGCTGGCAGACCTCGGCGTAGTCGACCGTGTCCTCGACACGGTCGGTGACGGTGGCGTCGGTTTCGCCCACGTCCAAGCGCAGGTCGAGCAGCAGCCGCTGGCCGATCTCACGCTCGGCCTCGCTCACCCCATGATGCGTATATAGCGAGAGGCCGCTGATCTCGATCGTGACGGTCTCAAAGCCGCCCTCCTCGTCGTCCTCGTCCTCTTCGAAGGGGTCGTGCTCCTCTGCCTCCTCTTCTGGCAGCTCACCCTGCCCCCCTTCCGGCGACTCCTCACGGCGGCGACGCTCCTCGTCGCTCAGCTCGTCGTGGGGCTCACCGTCCATTTGCCGCTCAACGTAGCACTCGCCACCGCCAGCGCGGCGACCATCGGCGCAACGTCGTGCACGCGAAACACGCTTGCCCCCCGCTCCAGCGCCATCACGTTCGTCGCGATCGTGCCTGCCAGGCGATCGGCTGCCACAACTCCAAGGAAGCTCTTGCGCGAAGTGCCGACGAGCACCGGTCTGCCCAGCGCCGCGAGCTCATCCAGGCGACGCAACAACTCCAGGTTGTGCGCAACGGTCTTACCGAAGCCGATGCCCGGATCGAGCAGGATGCGTCGCTCCTCGATGCCCTCGCCCACCGCGAACGCCATGCGCTCCTCCAGAAACGCCTTCACCTCGTCAACTACATCCACATAGCGAGGGTCGCGTTGCATCGTGCGCGGCGAGCCGAGCATGTGCATCAGGCAACAATCCGCGCCACTTGCGGCAACGACACCAGCCATCTCGGGATCGGCACGCAAAGCGCTGACGTCGTTGACGAGCGTCGCGCCGGCGGCGACCGCGGCCCG
Source organism: Solirubrobacteraceae bacterium (assembly GCA_036266805.1). Taxonomy (GTDB): domain Bacteria; phylum Actinomycetota; class Thermoleophilia; order Solirubrobacterales; family Solirubrobacteraceae; genus Palsa-744. Next base: position 45,843 of record DATAXK010000010.1, on the reverse strand, counting down.
CGCCACGACCGCCTTGGAGGTATCGATCGAGATCTGCGTAGCGCCGACCCGCCGAGACAAGCCCTCCACCACCGGCACGACCCGGCGCAGCTCCTCCTCCACACCTACAAGCTCGGCCCCCGGACGCGTCGATTCGCCGCCGACATCGAGGATATGCGCCCCCTGCTCGACTAGCTCGACGCCATGATCTACGGCAGCTTGCTCGTCCAAGAACAAGCCGCCATCTGAGAACGAGTCGGGGGTCACGTTAACCACCCCCATGACGCGGTAAGGCAAGTTCAGGTGACTGAAGGTCCGCTGGGATCCGAGCCGGTCATGTCAGCCGTGCCACCCGCCAAGCCTGGGCGCGGCAGCGGACGCGGCGCCTCGCGACCGGCGCGGTCGGCCTGTGCCGGCGGAACCGGCAGCTCGGGTACCGGGGCCTCCTCGGCACCGAAGACTTCCTCCTCGCTCTTACCGTCGAGCAGAGCGATGAACTCCTCCTTCTCGATCGTCTCGCGCTTGACGAGGATCTCGGAGATTTTCGTCAGATCGTCTTTGTGCTCGGTCAGGATCGTCTTGGCGCGCTGGTGGGCAGACTCGACCATGCGCCTGACCTCGTCGTCGATCTCGCGGGCGATCTCGTCTGAATAGTCGGGCTCGGAAGAGAACTCGCGGCCGAGGAACGGTTGGCCGTGCTCGTGGCCGAACACGCGCGGGCCCAGCTTCTCGGACATGCCGAAGCGCATCACCATCTGCTTGGCGGTGGCGGTGACCTTCTCCAGATCATTGGAGGCGCCGGTTGTGATCTCTTCGAAAACGATCTCCTCGGCGGCGCGACCGCCCAGCGTCATCGCCATCGTGTCGTTCAGTTCTGCACGCGTAGTCAGGAAGCGGTCCTCCTGGGGCATCGAGATCGTGTAGCCGAGCGCCTGCCCACGCGAGATCACCGAGACCTTGTGGACGGGATCGGAGTGCTCGAGGAAATGGCCGACGATCGCGTGGCCCATCTCGTGGTAGGCGGTGATCAGGCGCTCCTTCTTGCTCATCACGCGCGTCTTCTTCTCGGGGCCGGCGATCACGCGCATGATCCCCTCCTCGAGCTCTTCCTGGCCGATCTCGCGCCTGCCGATACGGGCCGAGAGCAGCGCGGCCTCGTTGATCAGGTTGGAGAGGTCGGCGCCTGTGAAGCCAGGGGTCTGGCCGGCGAGCGCGTCGATGTCGATGATCTTGGCGAGCGGCTTGCCGCGCGTGTGAACCTCGAGGATCTTGGAGCGGCCCTTGCGGTCGGGGCGGTCGACGGCGATCTGGCGGTCGAAGCGCCCCGGGCGTAGCAGCGCGGGATCGAGGATGTCGGGCCGGTTGGTGGCCGCGATCATGATGATGTTGTCCTTGGCCTCGAAGCCGTCCATCTCGACCAGCAGCTGGTTGAGGGTCTGCTCGCGCTCGTCGTGGCCACCCCCGAGCCCGGCGCCACGGTGACGGCCGACGGCATCGATCTCGTCCATGAAGATGATGCAAGGGCTGTTCTGCTTGGCCTGCTCGAACAGGTCGCGCACACGCGAGGCGCCGACGCCGACGAACATCTCGACGAAATCGGAGCCCGAGATCGAGAAGAAGGGCACGCCCGCCTCGCCGGCTACGGCGCGTGCGAGCAGCGTCTTGCCCGTACCCGGAGGGCCGTACAGCAGCACGCCGGTGGGTATGCGCGCACCGAGCGCTTGGAACTTCTTGGGGTTCTCGAGGAACTCCTTGATCTCGTGCAACTCCTCAACGGCCTCGTCGACCCCGGCGACGTCACGGAACGTGATCTTGGGGGAGTCGGCGGAGAGGCGCTTGGCGCGCGACTTGCCGAAGGACATGACGCGCGAGCCGCCGCCCTGGACCTGGTTGATCAGGAAGAACCAGAAGCCGAGGATCAAGACGAGCGGCAGCAGATACGTCAGCAGCGACGGCCAGATGCTCGTCTTGTTGGATTCGACGTTGAACTTGGTGCCGGCACCGGCTTTTTCGAGATCGGCGATCAGCGTCGGCGCGGCCTGGTCGACGTAGCCGACTTCATATTTTTCTTTGTTGTTCAGTTCGACCGCGACCGAGTTGTCTTTGACCTTCAGCTCGGCCGACTTGACTTCGTGGCGCGGGATGTTTTCGGTAACCAGCGTCTTGTAGCTGTGTTCCGGCCCTTTCTGGGCGGGCGAGACGAACACCTTCGAGATGAAGAAGGCGAGCACGACCACGATCAAAATCGGGAAAGCGGCGCTCTTGAAAAATCGGCTCATGGGCTTGGATACTGGCTGCCAACAACGTTGGAGGTGCCGACCGCCAGTCCACCAGCGTACCACGAGAGCCCTGAATTCCCGGTCGTTTCCAGCCACGAGCACGCACATCGAGAGCGGATGCGCTGTGGTGCGCCTGCGGTCAAGTCAATGGGATGGAAGTTCGTGCCATAGCTCTTCTAACGCTCGAGCACGGCAACGAACGGCAGGTTGCGGTGGCGCTCGGCATAGTCGAGCCCATAGCCGATCACGAAGCGGTCGGGTATCTCAAAGCCGACGTAGCGGGTGGGCAGGTCGACCTTGCGGCGGTCGGGCTTGGTCAGCAGCGCGCACACCTCGAGGGTTGCGGGATTGCGCGAGCCGAGGTTGCGCAGCAGGTACTGCAGGGTGAGCCCGGAGTCGACGATGTCCTCGACGATCAGCACGTCGCGCCCCTCAATCGCGACGTCGAGATCCTTGAGGATGCGCACCACCCCGGAGGAGTCGGTCGCAGAGCCGTAGGAGGCGACGGCCATGAAGTCGACCTCGACGGGGATGTCGATGAAACGCATCAGGTCGCTCAAGAAGAAGACCGCGCCCTTGAGCACGCCGACGAGCAGCAGCGGTCGCCCGGCGTAGTCGCGCGAGATCGCCTCGCCAAGCTCGCGCACGCGCCGGCTCAGATCCTCCTCACCGACAAGCACCTCGCCCACCTCGGAGGTCGCCTCGGAGGCCGCCGGGGCGACACGCTCAGGTATGGGCACCACCTGAGGGAGTGTATTGGCCACCGGGCCGACCCCGCTTATGGACCGTGTCCCTCAGGGTCCTCGGCATCGATCGGTATGGGCTCGGGCAGAGTCTCAGGCGCACCCGCCCTCCCTACTGAGGCTCATGGGGGTCTGCCTGTCCCTGCCGGGGAATTCTCGAGCGCGAGCGCGGTGGACGCTGCTCGCGCGGATGGATCGCGATCATGCGCAGCTCGCCGTCCTCGATCACAGCACTTGCGAGCCCGCCAACGTGCAGCTCCGCGCGGCCACCACGCGCACCCAGCTCGAGGATCTCGCCGACACGCTCGCCGGCCTGTGGAGCAAACTCGCCGCTTGCCTGCTCGGCCAGGCGAATGACCACGAGCCGCCGCAATGCGGGCGCCAGCTGTCGCAGACGCTCGATCGCGATGCTCGAGCCCGCCCCCAGCTCGGCGTCCACCAACGCGTCGAGCAGTTCGGTCTCCTCGCGCAAGAGCGCGGCGGTGCGCAGCACGTTGGCCTGGGCCGCCGGGTGCACGGCGTCGAGTGCCTCGACGAGCCCGTGGCGCACGCGGGCGCGGGCATAGAGCTCGCTGTCGTTGCTCGAATCCTCGTGCCATGCGAGCTTCAGCTCCTGACAGTAAGCGGCTGTGTCCTGGCGCGTCAGCCACAACAATGGCCGCACAAGCCGTCCCTCGCTCGGACCCATGCCGAGCAGCGCCCGGCGCCCAGGCGAAGAGGCGAGGCGGTAGAGGATCGTCTCGACCTGGTCGGTGGCGGTGTGACCTGTCGCGATCAGAGTCCCAAAAGGGCGATGCCCCCCGCGCGCGCGGGGGGCATCGTGTTTTGCGACAGCGTCCCCCGCCACGTCGAACTCGTCCGCGATCGCCCTGACCGCGGACGCGCGCTGGCGCGGGCCACGACGCTCGTCCAGCCCGCGCGCCAGCTCGCGCGCCGCCGCATAGCGCAGCTCACGCGCCCACGCATGCAGGTTGCCGGTGGCCCGCGCCTCCCTGCTCGCATGCACCACCTCGATCTCCACCCCCAACAGCGCGCACAGCTCACGGCAGTGGCGCTCGTCCGCGTCTGCCTCGACTCGCAGCCCGTAGTTGACGTGCAGCGCGTACACCTGCTCCGCCCCGCACAGCGCAACCGCGACGTCGAGCAGGCAGACCGAGTCGCGCCCGCCGGAGAGCATCGCGACCACGCCGCGGCCCGAAGAAAGCAGGCCACCGGCTCGCACACGTTCGCGGACCTCGGCGGCAGTCATCGCTATCCGGCCTCGGTAACAGTCACGATTCGTTCAGCTTGACAGCGCCCAGGACAAGCTTTGCCATAGGCGAGCTCTTTACTCGTCGCGTGGAAACGCATGGAACAGCTCGACCGGCTCGGAGAAGCCCTTCAAGCCGATTTCACCGATCAGCTCAAAGCGCAAGCCACTCGTGCCGCGAGCGGTGTCCACGCCGCTCGCGGCGTCTACCACCTGGCGCGTGACGAGCACCTCGCCGCCGGCGGCCCTGGCAACCACGCGCGCCGCTTGGTTGACGTCGCGCCCGTAGTAGTCGCCGTCGCGGTAGAGCGCCTCGCCGGTGTGAATGCCGATACGCGGAGCCGGCACGTCCGGGGCGAGCGCCACTTGGAAGTCCACCGCCCACTGCGTGAGCGCGAGCGCGTCGGCGCCGATGACCATCACCTCGTCGCCAAGCGTCTTGATCACACGCGCATCGATCGGCAGCGAGTGCTGCACGGCCTCCACGAAGCGTTCCACGACGCCGACGGCCTCCTCGTCGCCGCGCTCCTCGGTCAGCCGCGTATAGCCGGCCAGGTCGGCGAAGCCGATCACCACACGCATGCGCCCCTCCTCGGGGACGCCACCGGCCAGCTCGGCCTCCATGTGGCCGATCACGTCCTGCTCGATGAAGTGCCCGAGAAAGCGCCCGTGCAGATAGCGCATGAACGGGGCCGCAAACGGCAGCAGCTCGCCGGCAAGACCCTCCATCGCCTCGGCCATCTGCACGCCGGGTATGCCCTCGCGCATCATCGGCTCGTGCACGTAGATGTGAATCAACCGCACCTCGGCGTCGGCGATCTGGGCAAGCGTCTGCCCGTACACGCGGGCCAGCTGCAGGAAGGCAACCTCCGGCAGGCCGGAGTTGAGCATCGCCGCGATGTAGCGCAGCATCTCCATGTCTTCCTCGGTGATCGAGTCGACCGACAACGTGCTCAGACCGAGCGACATGTAGATGCGCTCGATCAGCTGCTCGTCGATTTCGGCCTCGCGCGCGGCCTGCCTGAGCGTGTAGCGGCCCTCCTGTGGCGCGAACATGCCCTGCACATAACCGGCCAGCTGCCCGCTCTCGCTCGCGCGACGAATCTGCTCGAGCGTGTGCCCGCGCTCGCGCAACCGCCCAACGATGCGCACCTGTGCCACCGCCGCCGGCGTCCAACTGCCCTCGTACTGGGGGATCAGCCCCTCCTTCACCCAGCGTCTGACGGTCGCCGCTGAAACGCCGGCGCGCGCGGCCACCTCGGCCAGCGTGGGCTCGCTTGCCCCGCCTTCGGCCTGCTCGCTTGTCGTGGACGTCGCCATCAGCGGCAGTCTAAAGTCGCGGGGCGTGGATCACAGTGAGCCAGTCCAGCAGGCCGAAAGCGAGCCAATTCCCGTTCGACGCGGCGACCCAGTGCCACTGGCCGCGCGAGCGACTCCACTGTCGGCGAAGCGGGCGACCCTGTCCAGAGAGAACACGATCCACCTGCGCCCCACCACCACATTGGCCGAGCGAGTGCTGCTTCCGGGCGACCCGGGCCGCGCGCTCGCACTGGCTCAATTCCTGCTGGAGAGCCCGCTCATGTTCAACCACAATCGCGGCCTGTGGGGCTATACCGGCACGGCCATCGACGGCGAGCCGCTTACGATCCAAAGCACCGGCATGGGTGGACCGTCCGCCGCGATCGTGCTGCACGAGCTGATCTCCCTGGGCGTGACCCGCGCGATCAGGGTGGGCACATGCGGGGCACTCGACCCGGGTCTCGGTCTTGGCGATCTCGTGGTCGCCCGCGAGGCGATCGCCGCCGACGGGACGAGTGCGGCCCTGGGCGTCGATCGGTTGGCCCGCGCAGATTCGACTTTGGCCGACGTCCTTGCTCGCGAGGCCGCCGGCCGGCGCGAGCGAGCACACCGCGAGGGCAGGATCGTCAGCACCGACCTCTTCTACGAGCGCGACTCGACGCGCAACGCGAACTGGAGCGCCAACGGGGCGCTGGCCGTGGAGATGGAGGCCGCGACGCTGTTTGCGGTGGGCGCGAACGCCGGTATTCAGGTCGCTTGCATCCTGGCGGTCAGCGACACCTTCGACGGACCAGACGCGCGAGTACGCATCGACGACGACGCACTCACGCTGGCGGCCGAGGCGATGGGCAGCGCCGCGGTGGCCGCACTGTCGGCTTAGCTCAAGCTGTCTTCTTGGGCTTCGCGGTCCGCGTGGAACGCTTCGGCGCCGCGCGCTTGGGCGCCGGCTTCTTGCTCGCGACCGTGCTCCGGGCCGCAACTGAGCTCTTGGCAGGTGTGGAAGCCTTGGTAGACGCACTCCCCGCCCGCCCGCGCGGGGCACCTGTCTCGGTGGAGGACTTGCCAGCCGCCGACAGCTTGCCGCTGAGCGCCTTCAGCTGCTCCTCCATCGAAATCAGACGCCGTTCGACCGAGCCCTCGCTCAACGCCCGGTTGATGCGGTGTACGCCGTCCTCGATGCCCTCCAGACGCTGGGACACCGAGCGCAGACGCCGCGTGAGCCGCTCGATGTCGGCGGCCGTCGGAATGTTCAATGCACTCAGCGCCAGCTCGTGGGCTTGGGCAGCACGCTCGCGCGCATCGAACGCCCGGCCGATCGTGCCCGTGATCAGCGGGTTCTCGATCAGATCGACCAGCGCCCTGCCGATCTTGTCCTCGGTACCGGTGGTCAGGCGCTCGCGCAGCCCTGCGGCTGCCTTGTTTCCCTCGGACATCGGCCAAAGAGTACCGTGCGCGTGTGCCCACGCGCCTGTTCACCTTCGTGCAGATGGAGCTTCCCTGGGAGCTCGGCCCGGCCGACGGCCGCTATTTGCTGCGCAAGTCGGCCGGGCCAGACGGCAACGAGCCCGAGCACGTAGTCGTGCTCTCGACGATCGGGGCCGAGCGCCGCGGCATGCTCGGCAAGCGCTCGCGCACGCGCCGGACAGACCCAGAGCCAGCGTCAGTGCCCGTCGCGCGCGCCACCGTGGTGGATCCGGTGGCGCTGTCGCTCGAGACCCAGGCAGCGGCATGGCTGAAGCAGCTCGACCCCGAGCGTGAGGCACACGCGGCCGCAAGGGTCCTCAACCGTGTTCTCTACGCGCACCGCATCGCGGGCGCGGCCCCGCACATCCACGAGATCTCCCCAGCCCAGGCGCTGGTCGTACGAGCCGGCTTCGGCGAGGGCGAGCAAGTCGCCGACGGGCTCTGGAACGACGCGCGCGAACTCGTACTCTCGAGCCGGGGAACAGGCAAGCGCGCGAGCGTGCTACGCCCACAGGAGCGCCTTGCCCTGCTCCTGTCCGGGCGCGGCAGTGTGCTCCTGTGCGAGGAGTTCACGCTGCGTGCGCGCCTGGACCTCGACCAAGGCCGGCTGGAGCTGGCCGCGATCGAGCTGGACCGCGCTTATGCGGCGGCGTTGCGCGAGTTGCCAAATGAGCCACGCCCGGACCTGTGGGCGCGCATTGGGGAGCTGCGCGAGCTGAGCACCGGCGTGGCGAAGAGCGCCGCCGCCCAGGAACCGGACGAGACCGTCGTGCGCCATGCACTCGAGCGGCTCGAGGCCGCCTTGCGGGCACGCACCGCGACCGGATTCGGCTCGTCGTAGAGTTCGTGGCGATAGAGCTGTCCGCAACACACCCCCCTTTAGCGAACAATCGGTATTGCGGAATCACAGGTCTTTAACAAACACCCGTACCACCCAACACCCCCTTTCCGAACGCCCCCTTCCGAACAACCCTTTCCGAACACCCCCTTTACCGAGCACCCGCATCACCAGACACATCCCCTTTTCCGAACCACCTCGTATGACCAAGACGCCATCCACTTGTCGAACGCCCCGCAAGACGCCCGCAAAGCCCGATGGCGATCTGCCAAGAGAGAGGAGCGCTCGATGAGCGTTGATCCAACCGCCACGGCGATCGGCACCTGGAGCGGGGGCCGCTTCATGCACTTCGGCGAGCCGCTGGAGGACGACCGCCTGCTCGCGCTGCTGCGACCCGGCGATGGGATCGACACCGTGATGAGCGCCGACGCCTACGGTGCCGGCGAGGCAGATCGCCTGCTCGGACGCGCGATCGAGGGGGTGGATCGCGACAGCTTCTGCTTGATCGGGGCGATCGGACACGATTTCTACGAGGGCGAGCGCGACGGCGCCAAGGGCTTTCCGCGCTTCACCGATCCGCGCCTGCGCGACGAGCACGGCTACGGCGACTACATGCGCATGGCCGCCGAGCAAAGCTTGGAGCGACTGGGCGTCGAGCGCTTCGACCTGCTGATGTTGCACAACCCGGACCGCACGGGCTACACGAGTGCAAGCGTCTGGGAGGGGATGCAAGCTCTGCGCGAGGCGGGCCTCACACGACTGCTCGGCGTCGCTCCAGGTCCGGCAAACGGCTTCACGCTCGACTTGATCGACTGCTTCGAGCGCTTCGGTGCGCTGATCGACTGGGCGATGATCATCCTCAGCCCGATGGAGCCGTGGCCGGGCGAGCTTGTGCTGGACGCGGCGTCTACTCACGATGTGAAGCTGATCACGCGTGTGGTCGACTACGGCGGCCTGTTCCACGACGACGTCCGCCCGGGCCACGAGTTCGCACAGTACGACCATCGCAAGTTTCGCCCTGCCGGCTGGGTCGAGGCAGGGATCGAGAAGCTCGAGCGGATGCGTCCCTATGCCGAGCGCCACGGGTTGACGCTTCTGCAACTTGCCTGCCAGTGGAACCTTGCGCATCCGGCGGTTCATTGCGTCGCGCCGACGTTGATCCAGGAGAGCGGCGCAGGCGAGGAGAGCGGTACGAGCGCCCGCACGATCGAGGAGAGCCGCGCGGGCGCTCACGCGATCAAGAACAGCGGCGGAGGCGCCCGCGCAATCGAGGACAAGCGGGCCGAGCTGGCATCGCTGCCCGCTGAGTTACTGCTCAGCGACGCCGAGGTTGCCGAACTGCGTGCGATCGGCGATAACAGCGGCTCGATGGCGCTGAAGGGAGCAAGTGTCGAATACGAGGGCGAGCGACTTGCCGACCGCTGGCAGCTAGACGAGGAGCTGGGCCGGCTGGCCGCACGCTGGGAGATCGCGCCGCGGCGCGATCTCGTCAAGCTCAGCTGAGAACCGACCGGAAGAACGGCCAGAAGAACCGACCAGACGCTCAGGCAGACGGTCGCTCGACAGACACAGAGGTTGGCGAGGCCGCTCCCGCCCAGTTCTCCAGGAAGGTCTCGCATTCGTCTATATCGAGCGGACGCGCGAACAGGAAGCCCTGTCCGGTATCGCAGCTCTCCTCGCGCAGCAGGCTGAGCTCCCGTGCTTGCTCGATCCCCTCAGCGAGCGTCTCGATCGAAAGCGACTTGCCGAGCTGCACAAGCGTCCTGATGAGCGTCTCGCCTTCGGCGTCGTTGCTCATTTTGGAGATGAAGGAGCGATCTATCTTGAGCGCGTCGACCGGGAAGCGCTGTAGATAGGCAAGCGACGAGTAGCCGGTGCCGAAGTCGTCGATCGCGACTCGCACGCCGATTTCCTTGATCGCGGCCAGTCGACCGGCGGTCTCCTCGGCGTTGGCCATGATCGTGGTCTCGGTGATCTCGATCGTGAGCTGACCGGGCTCCAGTCCGGACTCGCTCAGAGCCTCCCTGACTTCCTCCACGAACTCATCACGGTCGAGTTGGCGCGCCGCGACGTTGACGGCAACGCCAACCTCGCGACCGGTCTCGCGCCACTCGACTCCCTGGCGACAGGCCTCGTACAGGACCCATCGTCCCACCTCCACAATCAGGCCGGTCTCCTCCAGCAGCGGCACGAAATCGTCGGGCTGAACGACGCCGCGCGTGGGATGGCGCCAGCGGATCAGCGCCTCCATGCCGGTGGGCACCATCTCGCGCAAGTTGAACGTTGGCTGGTAGACGACGAAGAACTCGTCTTTCTCGAAGGCGTCGCGCAGGTCCATCTCGAGTTCCATGCGACTCTGGACGGCGTCCTGCATGCCCGACTCGAACACGACATAGCCGTTCTTGCCGTCCCACTTGGCGCGGTACATGGCGATGTCGGCGTCGCGCAGGAGCTCTTCGGCGGTGGCCCTCTCGCCCATCGCGACCCCGACGCTGGCGGTGACGACCAGGCGCGTGTTCTCGGCGCCCTTCAGTTTGAAGGGTTGCTTGAGCGCGCCGAGCAATCGCTCGGCGATCAGCTCGGGGCCCGCGGCAAGCGACATGCCTTCGGCGACGACGACGAACTCGTCGCCACCGAGACGCCCGAGCGCATCGATGTCGCGCACGACCGCCTCCAGGCGGGCCGCCACAGCGCGCAGCAGCTGGTCGCCCACGCCGTGTCCAAGCGTGTCGTTGATGTGCTTGAAGTTGTCGAGGTCGACGAACAGCGCCGCCACCGGTGTCTGGTTGCGTCGGGCGCGAACCAGCATCTGCTCCACGCGATCGAGGATCAAGGTGCGATTTGGCAGCCCGGTGAGCGCATCGTGGGTTGCCATGAAGGCAAGCTCCTCCTGGCGGCGGTGCAGCTCCTCGTGCGCGCGTCGGCGCTCGGCCTCGAAGGACTGGCACATGCGCACGAGCGTCACGTCGAGGCTGCGCTGGAGCATCGAAAGCCCCCGGTCGAGGGCCGTCTCGGAGAGCTCCAGCTGCGCGCCTATTTCGCAGATCACATCGGCGGCGGCATCGCGCCAGCGCAGACAGCGCTTGGTGACCTCGTTGAGCGGCGCGGCTCGTTGAGCGGCGAGCTGGCCGAAGATGTTCCAGGACTCGTGGCCGACCTCGCGGGCCACCTCGGCGCCCTCGCCGGCGGTCCACCTGGCGAACGCGACGGTTGAGACCGTGCCGACCTTGACGAAGCTCTCTTCGACGATCGGCTCGAGTACGACGGCCGATTCCTCGTTGCGTCTGACGATGCCGCTCACGACATCCTCAGTTCGCCCCTTGAGTGTCTCACCGAGGCGCTTGAGTTGGTGCTCCAGCTCCATACGGGCAGCCACCGACGCCTCGTCGCCCTCAGATCCAATCTTTGGGATTGTCATGGACGAATGCGTCGGCATACGAGCCCAATACCTTGAGTCTCGGGGAGCTATTTGAACGCAATGGCCGTGCTTGACGGCGATCAGCGACCCTGAAAGCGCGGCGCGCGCTTACCGAGGAAGGCAGAGATGCCCTCCTTGGCGTCCTCGCTGGCAAAGGCCGCGGCAAAGCCCCGCTTCTCCGCCTCGATGCCAGCGTCGAGATCGCCTGCGCCGGAGACACGCTTGATCTGCTCGAGCGCGATCGGAGCCTGGACCGCCAAACGGCGTGCCCAGGAGAGAGCCGTATCGAGCAGTTCGTGATCCTCGACCATGCGATTGACCAGGCCCAGTTCGAAGGCCTCTTCAGCCATGATCGGGTCGCCGACGAGGTTCATCTCCAGAGCCTTGTTCTCACCCACCAGCCGCGGCAGACGTTGCGTGCCGCCGAAGCCGGGGATGATCCCGAGCTTGATCTCGGGCTGGCCGAAGGTGGCCGAGCGCGCGGCGATGCGCACGTCGCAGGCCATCGCGAGCTCGCAGCCACCGCCGAACGCGAGCCCGTTGACGGCCGCGATCGTGGCGATCCCCTCTGAGCCGAATTCGCGCAACAGCGCGTGGGCGGCGTGGATCAGCTGCTCGCCGGAGTTGGCGTCCATCGAGGTGAACGCCTTGATGTCGGCGCCCGCACTGAACAGGAACGGATTGGAGGAGGCGATCACGAGCGCGTGTACATCGCTGTCCTTGACCTTGTTCCAGACCTTGCCGAGGGCCTCGATCACCTGCGGGGAGATCGAGTTCATCTGGCCGTTCGCGAGCCAGGCGATCGCCACCCCGTCGGGGCGCGTCTCGAGCTTGACCACCTCCACCTTCGCGTCGTCATCGAAGGTGGATGACGACGCGGCCGGCTGCTCCGCGTCGGGCTGAGGGTAGGCGTAGAAGCCCTGGCCGCTCTTCTGACCCAGCCGGCCCTGAGCGACCAGGCGCCGCAGGATCGCGGGCGGGGCGAAGCGCTCGCCGTAGCGCTCAGCCGCGTTCTCCAGGCGCTCCAGCACGGAGTCGAGGCCTTCGATGTCCGCCTTCATGAACGGCGGCATCAGTCCACGACGCGGGTCGAGACCTGCGCCGGCCACCATCCCGAAGTCGATGTCGCGATGAGTGGCGACGCCCTCCCGCAAGACGAGCGCGGCCTCGACGAAGGTCTTTAGCGTGAGTAGCTCGACGAGCTCCGCCACATCGGGCTCGCCGTCGTCTTTCAGGTTCGGCTCGCCTGTGGGGCTGTAGAAGCCGTCGCCGCCGGTCTTCGCCCCGAGCTTGCCTTCGGAGACGAGCTTCTTCATGCCCTTGGGCACGTAGAAGCGCTCCTCACCGTAGGAGTCGGTGACGTGCTCGGCGACGTGCAGGACGGTGTCGAGACCGAGTAGGTTGACGAGGAAGTAGGGGCCCATCGGCACCACCCCGGCTGCGCCGATGCCCTCGTCCATCGCCTTGATCGAGAGTTTCTTCTCCTCTTGCTCGCGCCAGATCTCCGACATGCCGGCCATCAGGATGCGGTTTACGACGAAGCCGGGAACATCCAGGCAGGCGATCGGCTGCTTGCGGATCGCCTGGGCGAACGTGAGCGCCGCCGTGACCGTTTCCGGCGATGTCTCCTCGCCCTCGACGATCTCCACGAGCGGCATCACCGAAGCGGGGTAGAAGTAGTGGAAGCCGACGACCTTGTCGGGGCGCATCGTGGCCTCGCCGATCTCGCCGATCGACAGCGAGGAGGTGTTGGAGGCGAGGATCGCGTGGCCCGGCGTGACCGCGTCGAGCTCGGCGAACACCGCCTGCTTGATCTCCATGCGCTCTGGCACCGCCTCGATCACGAAGTCGACCTCGCCGAAGCCGTCGTAGGAGGTGGTGCCTTCGATCCGCCCGAGGATCTCCTCGATCTGGGCGGCGCCCTGCTCGGCGGTGATGCGCTCCTTCTTGACCAGCTTGCCTACCTGGCCCTCGGTCACTTTGCGTGCCTCGTCCAGGCCCGCCTGCACGAGATCCTGGTTGATGTCCTTGAGCACGACCGGGAGGCCGGCGGCGGCGATCGTCTGGGCAATCTGCCCGCCCATGGTGCCCGCTCCGACGACGGCGGCCTTGAACACGAACATGCTGGTCTCCTCTGGTTGACTCGGATGCGGGTGCAGCGACCTCCGGCGCGAGCGATCAAACCCGCGCCAGACGCTCGCTGGCTAGACCGCCGCCGGCTCCTCGACGCGGCGCGGAAGCAGCGTTTCGCGTGCGATCACGAGGCGCTGGATCTGCGAGGTGCCCTCGTACAGCTGCATGATCTTGGCGTCGCGGAAGAGCTTCTCGACCGGGTACTCCTTGATGAAGCCATAGCCACCATAGACCTGCACCGCGTCGGTCGCGATCTTCATCGCGGCGTCGGCGGCGAAGCGCTTGGCATGCGAGGAGACGAGCGTGTTGCGCTGACCGCTGTCCAGCAGGTACGCCGACTTCCAGGTGAGCAGTCGCGCGGCCTCAATTTCGGTGGCCATGTCGGCGATCATGAACTGGATCGCCTGGTGCATCGCGATCGGCACGCCGAACTGGACGCGTTCGCGCGAGTAGTCGGTGGCGAATTCAAACGCCGCGCGGGCGATACCGGTCGCCATCGCGGCCACTCCCGGACGCGTGCGGTCGAGCGTCATCATCGCGAGCTTGAAGCCGGCGTTTTCCTCGCCCAGCAGGTTCTCCTCGGGAACCTCGACGTCGTTGAAGGAGATCGTCGCGGTGTTGGAGGCACGCTGTCCGAGCTTGTCCTCCTTCTTGTCGACCACGACGCCCCAGTCGCGCTCGACCACGAAGGCGGAGATGCCGCGGTGGCCCGCCTCCTTGTCGGTCTTGGCATAGACCGTGTAGTAGTCGGCATAGCCGCCGTTGGTGATGAAGCACTTGGAGCCGTTGATGACGTACTTGTCGCCTTTCTTGACAGCCGTGGTGCGCATCCCGGAGACGTCGGAGCCGGCGTCGGGCTCGGTCAGGCAGAAGGAGGCGAGCTTGGGCGCTTCGGTGAGCATGCTCAGATACTTCTTCTTGGTCTCCTCGGAGCCTCCGAGCGCGATCGGCGCGGTCGCGAGGCCGTTGCAGCCGAGCGAGGTCTGGATGCCGGAGCAGCCCCAGGACAGCTCCTCCTCGATCAGACAGCCGTCGAGGTAGCCGGCGCCGGGTCCGCCGTACTCCTCGTCGATATGAGTGTTCATCAGGCCGACGTCCCAGGCCTTCTGGATGATGTCCGCCGGCCAGGTGCCGTCCTTGTCGTACTCCCAGGCGACCGGCCGGATCTCTTTCTCGGCGAAGTCGTGGGCCATTTCGCGAAGGTTCTTCTGCTCGTCGGTGAGCGTGAAATCGACCATGGTCTGGTGTTCTCCTAGGACGCGCGCGGGGAATAGATTGACTGGTCAGTCAACCCAGAGAGTATCGAAGTAGTCCACAATCAGACAATGGAACCGTTTACGGTCGTAGTGGTCGGCGCGGTGGTGCTGTTCGTACTCGTCGGCATCGGCTCCTTCCTCGCCGGCGGCAGCATGTACGACAAGATCGGCGAGGGCGGCCTTTCGATGGGCGAGAGTGGCTCTGGCGGCCCACCGCCGAACTCGCCGCTGGCACAAGCCGAGCGCGAGCAGGAGATCCGTCAGATGCTGCAGGCCCGCAGCGACAGGCAGGTACGCAAAGGTGGGCAGGCGCTCGACATCGACGCCGAGCTCGCGCTGCTCGAGCAGCCGACGGATGGCACGCCCGTCGGCAAACACGACGTGGGGCTGACCGAAGAGGTGCGCCAACTCGTCACGGCGCGCAACGAACGCAGGGTGCGCAGCGGCGAAGAGCCGATGGATGTCGAGTCAGAGGTGCGAAAGACCCTTGAAGAACTTGATCCCCAAGGCTAGCTGACGGTCGTTGACGCTGCGCGCTACGGCGTCCTCCCTCCCTCATGTGCAGAGCACATTTCGGTCAGTGCGTCCTTGTATCGCTTGGTCAACGACCGCCAGAAGCCATCAGGCATAAGAGATCAGCCTCCGGACAGTTCTTCAAGCGTGCCCGAGCTCGTGCCAGAGCCCGAGGTGCCCTCGAGCACGCCGACGAGCTGTTGCAGTGCCGGGAGTAGCTGGGTTGGCGGCTCAGCGTTGGCCGGCGCACTGATCGTCTGCTTTTTGTTGAGGTCTGTGAATTCGAGCTGGACCGTGAGATTGGCGCTTGAGAGGCCGTCGAAGAGGCCCTCCGTCTGGGGCGTGCCCGTGATCGCCGCCGTGACTTCCAGGCGGCGCAGCATGTGGTCGCTCTCGCCCGTGTAGACGTCGACGTGGGCGGATTTGATCGACTTGGCAAGTTCGTTGATGATGCTCGGCGAAAGCGTGCCTCCGGCGCTCGAGGCTCCGGGCACCGAGTCCAAGCCGAGCGAGCTGCCGGCCTGGGAGAGTTTGGTCACGTCGGCCAGGAAGGCCGGGATGTCCACTGCCGCGAGGAGATGAATCGTGGCTTCGCCGCCTACCGTAACCGTGCCGAGCTTGGTGGGATTCGACAGCCAACGACCCGGTTCGATGCCAAGCGAGGAGAAGGTCGAGCGGACCTTTGCGCTCGAGGCCTTTCTGGTGGCTTGGGCGTAGCTTTCCTCGAGCGCCTTGTAGGTACTCGAAGGCGTCGAGAACCAGGTGCCGGCCAGCTCGACGAACAACGCCGAGCCGGTCGAGGTGGCGCCCGCCTGGAGGCTGTGACCGGCGGCGCCGAGCTGAAGCTGGAGGGCAAAGCGGGGGAGCTTGCCCGCGCCCGCGCTTTCAAACGGGCCGCTGAGGGTCACCGCGAGCGGCTTGGCCTGAGTGCTCGATCCGCCGGCGCCGAGCGCCAAGGAGAGCTTGACGTTGCCGCTTTCGATTTGCTTGTGCCCGGAGAAGGTTTCGTCGAGTAGCGCCTGGGCGCTACCGGAGGAGTCGCCGCCGCATGCCGAGAGCATGCAGCCACAGAAGATTGCGAGCAGCAGCGCAACTGCTGCTCGTACGGTTGTGTTCTTCAGGAGTGTCCTCAACGCTTCGACCCGATCGGCGCGCTGCAACGTTTGCTGCGACGCCCGACGCGGATGAGCCTAGCATCAGGCCGATGCGTCCCCAGCCACCGCTCGCCCCAACCCCGCAACCGGAGATGGCGCGTGCACGCTAGAGCGATATTCGCGCGGGCCAGAGCGACGTCGACCCGCACGTTGACCCGCAAAGGCGCACTCGCGGGACGTGAGGCAGCCGGGCTGATATTGGGGCTCGTGGTGGCAGCCACCATCTGCATACCTACAAGCGGGGCCGGCGCCGCCGGGCGCGTCACGGTGACCGCCGCGCTGCAGCAGCTGCAGAAGAGCGGCGCGATCACTCAGGCTACTTACGCCAAGTATCAAGGGGCCTTCAGCGCGGCTAAGAGCTCGCTGCGCAAATTGTCAGGCACGCGCGCGGCCGAACTCGGCGCGGTGATGGCCAACGTCGAAGCGATGGCCTCGAGCAACCAGCTGATCCCCTCGCGCCTTCCCGTCGTTTTCACCACGCTCGAACGCAACCGGCAGTGGTGGACGACCGAACGGCTTTTGGGCGCCGACCAGCGCGTGTACTTCAGCGGCAGCAAGCTGGTTTGGGAGTACTACCCCGGGCAGGGCATCGAGATCCAGTGGCTGGCGACGTTCGGCAAGGCAAACGCCTATTTCCTCGACAAAGAAATCACGACGCTGAAGGAAGTGCTGAACGAAGCGATCGCGCTCGCCACTCAGCGCGCCGGCGGGATCGCCTGGGAATACATGTTCCAGTTCGATGGCGGGATTCCGCCCTGGACGAGCGGGCTCTCGCAGGGGACCGCGCTGCAGGTGCTCTCGCGCGCTTGGAGCGTGACCCACGAACAGGTCTACCTGACGGCGGCGCAACAGGCGCTTGGAATCTTCGAGCAGCCGCCGCCGACCGGGGTGAGGGTCGTCACCCCCGCCGGTGCTCATTACCTGGAGTACACCTACGCGCCGAGCGAGCGCATCCTCAACGGCTTCATCCAGAGTCTGGTCGGGCTCTACGAATACACGAAGCTGACCAAGGATCCCCTCGGCCAGCAGCTGTTCGAAGCCGGCGACGCCGAGGCGCGGGCTGAGGTGCCCCACTACAACACCGGGGCCTGGTCGATGTATGACCAGCACTCCGAATCGGATCTCAGCTACCACGAACTGCTTGCGGAATTTCTCGAACACCTGTGTGAAAAGACGAGCAAGGGCGAGCCGCTGACGCCGACCACCGGGCAGATCGCCGGCGATCAGATCTACTGCACGACGGCCAAGGAATTCCGCGCGGACGAGAAAACGGCGCCGGTGATCGAACTCCTGACCCAGAGTGTGCGCACGAACGAACGTGCCGGCGTGCAGATCAAGCTGTCGAAGGTCTCGAGCGTGAGCATGGTCGTCAAGCTTGGCGAAAAGACCGTCTGGAGCAACGGTGCAACCGTCGAAGGCGGCAAGCCACGGCTGCTGTGGGTGACGCCCTCGAAAGCTGGGACCTACTCGGTTGGGCTCAAAGCCGTCGACCTTGCCGGCAACGAAGAAGTGGCCACGGGCACGATCGTGGTTAAGACATCTCCCAAAGGAGGGGCAAAGAGTGCCCGTGCAGCAAAGCTCGCGTCGGTGGAGCGGATCTCGGCCCCAGCGCCGCGGCAGCCTATTCTTTGAGGCTCACCCATGCCGGACGCCGCCTCCCAAACCTGGATCCTGACCGCCTCGCCCGAAAACCACGAGGCAACACGCGCGCATGGGTTCAGTGTGATCGGGATCAAGGAGCGCAACCGTCCACGGGCGCTGCAGATCGAGCCCGGGGATCGCATCGTCCTCTACCTGACGAAGGTGATGAGCTTCGCCGGCAGCATTCTCGTCACCGGTGAGATGTACGAGGAGCGCACGAAGCTGTGGCCCGGCAAGCCCGGCAAAGCCGACGCCTACCCCTGGCGCTTTGCCACGGAGCCCGAGATCGTGCTGGAGCAAGACGAGTGGGTGCCGGCCGAGGAGCTCGCGACCAAGCTCGAGCACATCCGCAAGTGGCCCGCCGAGCACTGGAAGCTCGCCTTCCAAGGACAGCTGCGCACGATCGGCGATAAGGACACGAAGCTGCTGGTCAAGCGGCTGGGCAAGACCGCTGCCACGCATGCTTGACACTGCTGCATGCAACGGCTGACGCCCGACAAGCTTGACCGCGGCATATGCCGCAGCGGCATCCCCGGTCGTCGTTAGTTGGTGAGCGACCTCAGTCGGTTCGCTGCGGAACTCTCAGAGCCGAGGATGCGCTCAAGCCATATGACGGCACGCGGAAGCTCTAGCGCCCCCGCGGCGACGATCTCCTCTATGTCCGCCCAGTCCTTTGTGCGATCGAACAGGGCCTTGAACACAGCCAGTGCGGTGCAGTCCAGCACTGGGATCGTGCGGCCTTCGAACGGCACCGAGCGCACACCGTCGGCTACCTCGGCGTGAAACCTGTGGATATCGAGGAACACGTCGATTGGCGTGTCCTCCCACCAGACCCGCACCTGGCCCTCGCTTGCAGCCGTGGCGACGTCGGTCTCGGTGACCGTGACCGGGTCGGGAAGGGCAGATAGCGCCTCGCCGGCCCTCGTTGGATCAACGAATACGTTGACATCGAGGTCGCGTGTGCCACGCGGCTCTTGCGTGCAGTATGCAAGTGCGATCGCACCGCCGAAAGCGTGCGGCAGCTCGGCGACGGTGAGGGCATCGTGGACCGCGAGCAGGCGGCTACCCAGCAGGCTCATTGCGCTAGGCGAGCAAGCGAGGGGTACTCGAGCGGCCCTCGCCGGCGCGCCGGGAGCGCCTCGGCCAGATCGAGAACCTGAGCGAGTATGCGTGCCGCGCGGGCGGGGTCTACCGGGGGTGCCGCCGATCCGAGTCGTAGCTCCAGGCCTCCGGCCGCGGCCAACCTTGCGAGCGCATCGACACCCGGCTGACGACGACCGTGCTCATAGGCGCTCACCACAGACCTCGTCAATCCCGCCCGCCGCGCGAGCTCGGCCGGGCGCAGGCCGCTGCGCTGCCGAATTTCGCCGATCAACTGTGGAGCCACCATCGTGATCACTATATCGCCAATGTTAGCGAATTCGCTAACGAATCGAGCGGTTTCCGAGCTGGCTGGTACATGAGGGCCAAACACTCGGCGCGGGCGGCTCGAAGATCGCAGGCCACCTCGATCTTGCGCTGGGATGCGCCATACAATCGATCCATGCCGCACGATGCCCCCTGCAGCGCACACGTATGACGCGCATGACACGCGCCTGGGGGGCGCTTGCGCCCGAGCAGCGCATCGCCAGCGTGGCGGCGCTGGCGCTGCTCGTGACGATGTTCCTGCCCTGGTATGACCTGCAGTCGCTGGACCGCAAGTCAGGCGCGATCAACTCGCACTCGATCAGCGCCTTCGGCGACGTGTCGTTCGTCGAGGCTGCCGTGTTCCTGGTGGCGGCCGGCGTGATCGCGCTGATGTTCGCGCGTGCGGAGCGGCGCGACTTCCACATGCCCGGCAGCGACGGTGCCGTGGTGATGGCCGCCGGCGCTTGGGCTGCCCTGTTGATCTTCTACCGCGTCTTCTCGCGGCCCGACGGCCACGGCTATCCGGTCGGCATCGAATGGGGCTTCTTTCTTGCCTTCGTAGCTGCCGGCACACTTGGCTACGCCGGCTGGCGCATGCGCGCCGCGAGCACACCCGAGATGCCGCTGATGCGTCCACGCGGGAGCCGCCGGCGCACACCCAGCGACGAGGATTTCACGGCCGTCAACCCTTCTCCACGACGCACCTCACGGACGAGACCGGTCGCGGCGCGACCTTCTGCGCCCCAGGTAGAGGGAAGCCCAACCATCACGCAGGGCACCGACCCGTCCCGAGACATCACAACGGTTGTGAAGCACGACGATCCGTCCGAGGACATCACATCGGTCGTGAAGCACGACTCCGATCCATGCGAGGAGATCACAACGGTTGTGGACCAGAGCGCCCGAGCACCTCAGAGCACGCCCCCATTCTCTCCATCCAGACGACCCAGCGCTCCACCCAAGCGGCCCCGCTTCCCGCCTGGGCCTTCCGAGCAGCTTTCCTTCGACGACTCGCCTGTCGAGCCGGACAAGCGCTGAGGGACCCGTATCATTCCCCCGACGATGCCCCCCGAGGGACCCCTTTCCTCCGCCGACGTCGCTGCGGGCCTGAGCTCGGTCGGCTACCTGCCGAGCGAGTCCACCGCACTCGTCGCCTTCCTTGCGACCAAGCTCGGCAAGCCCGTGCTCGTGGAGGGACCAGCCGGCGTCGGCAAGACCGAGCTGGCCAAGGCACTGGCGCGTTATATGGGTCGCGAGCTGATTCGTCTGCAGTGCTACGAGGGCCTTGACGAGGCCAAGGCGCTGTACGAGTGGAACTACCGCAAGCAGCTGCTGCGCATCCAGGCCGAGGCGTCGGACACCGGCTGGGAGGCTGTGCAAGAGGACATCTTCGGCGAGGAGTTCCTGCTCGCGCGGCCGCTGATGAGCGCGATCGCCTCCGAGCAGCCGGTCGTGCTGCTGATCGATGAGATCGACAAGACCGACCAGGAGTTCGAGGCGATGCTGCTGGAGGTGCTCTCCGACTTCCAGATCTCGATCCCTGAGCTGGGGCGCGTCACCTCCACCACCCACCCGGTGGTCCTGCTCACCTCTAACAACTCACGCGAGCTGACCGAGGCGCTCAAGCGGCGCTGCCTGTACCTGTGGCTCGACTATCCCTGCCTCGAGCACGAGCTCGCGATCGTCAAGTTGCACGCGCCCGAGCTCTCCGACGATGTGGCGCGGCGGCTCGTGGAGGTGGTCGGCATGGTGCGCGAGCTCGACCTCAAGAAGCCCCCCTCGATCGCCGAGTCGATCGACTGGGCACGCGCGTTGCTGCTGCTGGGTGCCAAGGACATCGACGCCGGCGTGTTCAACGAGACGATGTCGGTGATCGTCAAGCACCGCACCGACATGGACATCGTCGCCGAGCGCGTCGGGCTGAAGCTGGCGCAGGACGCTGAGCCTGCCAATGCCCAGCCTGCCTGAGAAACCCGATTCAGCGATGCCCCCCGCACGCGCGGGGGGGCCTGGCGACGCAGCCTCCGACGCAGACGCTCCTTCCGCCGGCCCACTGGACATGGCGGCCGCCATTTCCCCCACCGCCTCAATGGCCGCTATGCCGCAAGGCATGGCGGCCAGGATCCTCGAGCTCGGCGAGCAGTTGCGTGCGGAGGGCGTAGCCGTCGGAACCTCCGAGCTGCTCGACGCATTCGCGGTGCTGCGCGAGATCCCGTGGACCGCGCAGGGCGAGTTTCGTGAGGCGCTTGCCGCCACGCTCGCCAAGAGCCAGGACGACCGGCGCGTCTTCGAGCTGGTGTTCGACCGCTTCTTCTTCCGTGCCGTAGAGATCGCCTCGGTACGCGAGGGGGTCGACGAGAGCAACCGCTCCTCCGCGGACCTCGGCGAGCTCTCGGAAACCGAACTCGACGCACTGCGCATGCAGATCGCCGCCGCGCTTCGCGACGGCGCCGAGGGGGCGATGCGTGACCTCGCGCGCATGGCGATCGCCACCTTCGGCCAACAAGAGCAAGGGTCGGGCGTGATCGGCGTGGACGTGCAACGCATCCGCCGCGCGCTCGGGCTGCGTGCCGAGCCCCAACCCGAGCTGCCACCCGAGGATCCCCGTCGCGATGGCGTACCGCGCGACGCGCTGCGCCGCTTCGAGGCATTGATGCGCCGCGAGCTCGAACGCCGCCAGGTACAGCGCTCCGGGCGACTGCCGCCCGCGCGCCCACTGGGCGAGCTCGACCGGGCGCTACCCAGCGGTCCCCTGGCAGACCTCGCCGCCGTGCACCGCGTGGTGGCACAGTTGCGCCGGCGCCTGGCCACGCAGGGCAAGCAGAACCGTGGACACCGCCGCCACGCCCACGTGGACGTGCGCCGCACGATGCGTGCCTCCCTGCAAACCGGCGGCGTCCCCGTCGAGCTGCGCTACCGTCCGCGCCGCCCGCGCCGTCCCGAGATCTACGTGTTGTGCGACGTCTCCACGAGCGTCACCTCCGCCTCGGTGTTCTTCCTCTCGGTGCTGCACGCGCTGCACGACTCGTTTCGCAAGATGCGCTCGTTCGTGTTCATCGAGCGTATCTCCGAGGTCACCGACGTGTTCGAGCACGAGCGCGACTTCCGCGCGGTCAACGAACGCATATCGAGCGACGCGGGCGTGGCCGACATCTCCGGCTACACCGACTACGGGCGTGTCTGGTCGGAGCTCTTGGAGCTGATCGCCGACGACATGAGCCCGCGTGCCACCGTGATCGTGCTCGGCGACGCCCGCACCAACGGCCGCGATCCACGCGCCGACCTCTTTGGCCAGGTGGCCACACGCGCCGGGCGCACCTTCTGGCTGAATCCCGAGCCGCGCCTGTACTGGAACTACGGCGACTCGGTGATAGCCGCCTACGAGCAGTACTGCACAGCGTTCGAGTGCTGGACGACAGCTCAGCTCGAGGACTTCGTCAAGGCCTTGACGCGACCGGTCGTGGGCGCCTAGCGCCGCTAGCCATTTGCCCTTCCTCGTCGCTTTTAGACGACGAGCCCTGACCTCTCCTCTTTGTCGCCGTCGAGCGATAGCATCGAGAGCGACAACAGGGGAGCTGACGGAGGTCGGCTGAGATGGCGTTCGATCGGGTTCCACACCCCACCCAGCGCCGACCCTTCGAACCTGTGGGGTAATGCCCGCGGAGGGAGTGCTGTGCAGACCCAAGTGAAGTCCCGCGAACGCCAGACGCCCGACGCACGCGGCGCGCGCGATGTAGTCAGCCTCGGCAACGTGAGCCGCGCCTACATCGATCGTCGTGGCGCAACCATGCAGGCGCTTACCGACGTTTCGCTGCGTGTGGCTCGCGGAAACGTGCTGGCCGTGGTGGGCCCGAGCGGCTGCGGCAAGACGACACTGCTGGAGCTGATCTGCGGATTGCAGCAGCCCGACAGCGGCACGATTCAGTGCGAGCCGGCGGTACTGATGCCTCAGCGCGATCTGCTGCTGCCGTGGCTCAGCGCCGTGGACAACGCGGCACTTGCGTTGCGTATCGCGGGTTCCTCGCGCGCACGAGCGCGCATGCGGGGAGCAGGCCTTTTCGAGGAGTTGGGCCTCGCGGGCTTCGAGAGCGCCCGCCCGCACGAACTCTCCGGCGGAATGCGCCAGCGCGTGGCGTTCGTACGCACGCTGCTCTCCGGCAAGCCCGTGCTGTGCCTGGACGAGCCCTTTGGCGCGCTCGATGCGATCACGAGACAGGAGATGCAGGAATGGCTGTGCGGCGCGCTCGTACGCGAGCCGCGCACCGTGGTGCTCGTGACGCACGACGTCGAGGAGGCAATCGTGTTGGCCGACCGCGTCGCGATCCTCTCCCCTCGTCCGGGGCGCGTCGTGGCCGAGCTGAACGTGGAGGCGCCCCGCCCGCGCTCGCGTACCGACGTAAAGGTGATCGCTCTGCGCGAGCGGGCAATGCAGACACTGGCCGAGAGTAGGGCCCTGTGAGACGCGGGCTTGCGAACGTGATGCCACCGCTGTTGTTGGCGCTCGCCTTCCTCGGCGTCTGGGAGCTGTACGTGGACCTCCAGGGCGTAGATCAGCTGCTGCTGCCGGCGCCGCACGCGATGTTCGCCGAAATGTGGAACAACGCCGGACTGCTGTGGTCGAACTTCACGATCACCGCCAAGGAGGTCGTGTTCGGGCTCGCACTGGCGCTCCTCGGCGGCTTTGCGATGGCCGTAGCGATCCACATGTGGGCGCCGATGCGTCGCGCGGTTTACCCGCACACGGTCGGCTCACAGGCGATCCCGATCGCGGTGATCGCCGCACCGCTGTGCTTTTGGTGGGGCTTTGGCATCTTCCCGAAGCTCGTCGTGATCGCACTGATCTGCTTCTTCCCGGTGGTCGTGACCACCGTCGACGGACTCGCCGCGGTCGATCCCGATCAGCTCAAGCTGCTGCGCACGCTCGACGCGTCGCGCTGGCAGGCGTTTCGCTTCGGCGAGCTGCCGGCCGCACTGCCGGCAGCGCTCAGCGGGGCACGGATCGCGCTCGCCGTTGGCGTGATTGGGGCATTCATCGCCGAGACCTCGACGCCTACCACCGGCCCCTATGCCGGCCTGGGCCGCGAGATCACCTCAGACCTGACCGCACTGCAGACCTCCCGCGCATACGCCGCCACGCTCGTGCTGTTCGTATTTGCCATCAGCTGCTTCTATGCCCTGACCATCGCCGAGCGAAAGCTCTCGCCGTGGTCCAGCCAAACCAGAGGAGAGATCCGTTGAGAGCATCGTCAAGCGTCCGCCGTGCCGCCCAGCTTGGGCCCCGTAATGGGGGGCTTGCCCGCCGTTATGGGATGTCTCTGCTGGTCGCCTGCATCTGCGCCGTCCTGCTCAGCGCCTGTGGAACCAAGCAGGACGCCGTTTCGGCGCCCGGGACGAAGCCGTTCACCGTGATGCTCGACTGGTTCCCCAATGCCGACCACGCGTCGCTGTATACGGCTATCGCGCACGGCTACTTCAACGCCGTGGGCCTGGATGTGCGGCCGATCGTGCCCAGCGAATCGGCCGAACCTTTGAAGCTGCTTGCCGCCGGCAAGGTCGACATGGCCATCTCCTATGAGCCTCAGCTGCTGCTCGCGCGCGACCAAGGTTTGAAAGTGGTTTCAATCGGTGCGCTCGTGCAACGCCCACTCACTTCGATCATCGCGCTGCCCTCGGCGCACGTGAGCAAGGTTGCGGACCTCGCCGGCAAGCGCGTGGGCACCGCGGGAATCGCCTACCAGGCCGCCGAGCTGCACACCGCGCTACGAGCGGCCGGCGTGAACCCAAGCTCCGTCACGGAAAGCGACGTCGGCTTCAACCTCGTGCCGGCGATGCTCTCGGGCAAGGTGGCGGCCACGCTCGGCGGCTACTGGAACTATGAGGCGATCCAGCTGCGTCAGATGCACAAGAACCCGGTCGTGATCCCGATCGACCAGGCCGGCGTGCCGACTTACGACGAGTTGGTGCTTGTGGTCCGCGCTGAAGAGGCGCGTACCGACGGGGTGGACATGCGCGCCTTCCTGCAGGCGCTCACGCGCGGCGAGCAGCAGGCGCGCGCGAATCCCGCGGCGGCGGCGGCGCTGATCGTGAAGGCCAACCCTTCCGCTGAAGAGAAGCTGCAGATCGCCTCGATCGAAGCGACACTGCCGGCGACACTGCCCAGCAACCACTCCAAGCCGTATGGGTGGCAGGAACCGTCGGCGTGGGCAACATTTGGGCACTGGATGTTCACTGAAGGGTTGATTCACTCAGATCCCAACACCGCCGGCTTGCCACCGTTTACCAACGAGTTCCTCCCTGGCCAAGGCATATAGTCGGGATCGAGACAAGCCCGCCGCATCCCATGGTTGCCGTGACTTGAATGTGTGAGTGAAGCCGGTAGACGCCGGCGATCGATTCGGTGCGAGGGGGTGAGGCCGCTCACATCCGTACCGGCCCACGCCAAGGCCAGTACTTTCCCGCGGGCAGGGTGCCGCGGGAGGCGCTAGCGTCACGCCCGTGACCGAACACGCTCAACAGTCCGAACAGCATGCGCGGGAACAGCGGACAGGAGCACGGCAGAAGATCCGTATCGTGTTGGCCGACGATCACGCGGTCGTGCGCAGCGGACTGCGACTGTTGCTGGAGAGCGAGCCCGACTTCGACGTGGTTGCCGAGACGGGCGACGTCGAGGGCGCCAGTCGCTATGTGCGCGGGCACCGTCCCGCGGTGCTCGTGCTCGACTTGAACATGCCGGGCGGGTCGAGCCTCGAGGCGATCCCCGTTATTCGCGAGAGCAATCCCGAGACCCAGATCGTGGTGCTCACGATGCAGCAGGAGCCCGTGTTCGCGCGTAGCGCGCTGAGCGCCGGCGCGATCGGCTATGTGCTCAAGGAGGCCGCCGACGACGAGTTGGTCGAGGCTGTGCGCCGAGCGGCGCGCAACGAGAGCTACCTCAATCCGCGCCTCGGCGCACGCCTGGCCTCAGAGCCGGCCCCAGGACCACCCGACGACTTGAGCGAGCGTGAGGTCGACGTACTGCGTCTGATCGCGCTCGGTCACACAAATGCGGAGGTCGCCGAGCAGCTGTTCCTGTCGGTGCGCACGGTCGAGACCCACCGCGCCCACATCCAGCAGAAGCTCAATCTGTCATCGCGCGCCGAGTTGGTCGCCTACGCACTCAAACGTGGGCTGATCAGGGCTTCTTGAAGGCGCGGGAGGCGTAATCGCGATGCGGGAAATCCACGAGCGCTTCGGGTGGTACATGCGGATGGGCACTATCCGCAAAGGCGAGAGGATGCGGGGGCATCGGAGACCTGAGGTGTACCAACGAAGCCCTGCGAACAAGCCCTGCGAATGACGAAGCTGCCCCGAACAAGCGTCGTTACGGTCTCAGCGCCGCCCCCCGACCCGAGGGCGGTGAAGACGATGCACGGATCACCGGGACAGGGCGACGTCCAGGACTCCCTACCTGGACGCCAAGGAGATAGTCGCGCGTAGAGCTCTCAGCTCTACGCGCGGCCCCTCCCGGCAGGCCTTGGCAGGCAATCCCATCGCTTCCACGACGACAGCGGGCGACGACAGCGGCGGCTCGCCGTTTTATTCGGGCAAAAGCCTGTAGCGACGCGTGTCCGGATCGCGCTCGAGCAATCCGGCGGCTACGAGCGTCAACACGTAGCGATGGACGGTGCTGGTATTCAGCTCGAGCTGCTCGGAAATGTCCTTGATTCCCATGTCCACCCCTTCTGGTGGAAAACACGAGAGCACGAGCAAGCCAGCCAACAGCGATCGCGACAAGCGCCTGTTCTCCTGTAGAGCCCGGTACCTGGAACTGAGCATCTGCCTGGCATGCGCGCGATGAAAGCCTGTGCCGGCGACCACGCCGGAGACGCTCGGCACGGCATCCTCGCCGAGTGTGGCTCGCACCACGTGGTCCACCTGATTACGCGAAAGCGTGATCGAGACAAACGGCTCGCCGGGTACCGCGCCGCCGGATGGGTCATAGGCAAATCGCCCTACGCCAGATTCCTCCGTGCGCCTCGCCGCCTGTTCGTTTGGGAGCTCAGGCGCGGGCTCCGGCGGTACGTGCCCTTCCGGTAGCGGCTCAGACTCGCTAGACGGCATGCCGATCACAATCTCACCCGGAGACCGCTCGTCCGCCCGCCGGGAACTCGACCACGTTGTCACGCTCGGGCAACGTGCCCGAGGGCACCAGCAAACGCCCGTCGCTGAGCGATCCGATCCGATGAGCATGCACCATCGAAGGCATGTCCGGGACGGTGATCAGCACCCCGAGCCAGTCCTGCTCGGCCGTGCTGCGCAGGAGACCCATCACCTCCTCGCGTTGGAGCACGTCAAGGTTTGCGGTTGGGTCGTCGACGACCAACAGGCTTGGCTGGCGCACCATCGCGTGGGCGATGGAGACGAGTGTGCGCTCACCGTCGGTCAGATCCTCCCAGCGACCTTTCGAGCATTCGCCCACGCCGACACGCGACAGCGCCGCCGCCGAGCGACGGCGCGCGCGACGCAGAGTCTGACGTTTGAGCAGCGGCAGAGCCACGTAGTCGAGCATCTCCAGCTCGTCGCTCTCCGGTCCGGCACGCCTGGCCCAGCCGATCTCTTCGCGCAGCAGACGCACGAGCGCGGCCCTCGACATGCCGCCCAGGTCCTGCTCCTTGAAGCGTACGGTGCCGCATTCGGGCGCCTCGAGACCGGCCGCCACCTTCAACAGGGTCGTCTTGCCCGAGCCGCGCTGACCCCATACGGCGACGCACTCGCCCGCATGAACAGACAGCGAGATCTCCTTCAGCACCGCGGTCTCGTGCGGACCGCGCCAGTAGCTCTTGCTGACCTTCTCAAGCGCTAGCCGCACCTGCGAGCTCAAACGACCCCGCCTCCTCGTACGCCGCCTCTTCGGTGAGCCTCGCTCAGCTTGTGCATGATCGTACGAGCCTTCTGCAGCCACTCGATCCTCGCCTGCAGCTGCTTGATCTCCGCATCTCGCACCAACAGCACCGCCACCTCAGGCCATGCCTTGGGTCTGCCTCGCGAACTACCGGCTGGTTCTCGCAGCTGTTGCAGACGTGCCAGGCAGTCTTGCTCCTGTGTCTGTGTCAGTTCGATCAGGCGCGAGAGGTTCTGAGGCCTGGAGAGCGCGATCTTCATGTACAGCTCATCGCGCACGGGTGCCAATGAGGAGTCGCCGAGCATCCAGCCTTCGAAACGATCGATGCCCTTGGGCGTGGCTTCGTAGATCGTGCGCGGCGCCGCGCGCTCGTTTGCGCCGCCCGGGCGCGCGCCGGCGCTACGCACAAGCTCCTCAGAGCTGAGTTGGTCGAGTGCCGAATAGACGCCCGTCGGCGCGAAGCCCGAGGATCCAAACCTCTCCTCCAAGCGACGTGCAAGGTCGTAACCGTAGCCCGGTCGCTCGATCACGAGTCCCAGTACCGCGTTCTTAGCTGACATCGTCCGATCGGCCTTCAGTGACGAACATCCGCATTCATGTCAGACAGAGTATTCAAGATCGCGCCAGAATGTGTCCTTGGGCCGAATAATTTCAATGTGCAGGTGCTGAGCGGCGAGCCGACGGGTCGTTGCCCGCGTCGGCACTCGGCCCTCGTGCGCGGAAACCGGCGAGCCTCAACTCGATGCGAGCGCCGCCCGCGCGCCCTGTCGTTGCGGTGACGCGACCACCGTGAGCTTGCGCGATAGCACGCACGATCGCCAGTCCCAGACCCGTCCCACCGGAAGCTCGATCGCGTGCCGTGTCGGTGCGATGGAATCGGTCAAAGATACGCTCCCGCTCCTGCGGATCGATCCCGCGCCCGTCGTCTTCGACCGCGAAGCGGATCCATTCGCCGCCGAGATCTTCTACTTCCATGCGCACAAGCCCCTCGACCTCCGCGGTGTGCTCGATCGCGTTGGCGATCAGATTGCGCAGCACCTGCGCGAGACGGTCCGGATCGGCGTCGAGCACACCGTGCGGCACCGTTCCCAGCTCGAAGCGTCGCACGGCGATGAGGCTCATCCCATCCCATAGCTCACGCACATACTCGGGCAACTCGATCGACTGCGTCCGCAGGAACTCGGTCTGCTCGGCCTTGGCGAGCAGCAGCAGATCGTCGACCAGGCGCGTAATGCGAGCTATCTCGGCCTGCACGAGCCGCTCGACGCGCCTCACCTCTGGCTCGCTGGGAGCCGTCTGCGCGGCAAGCACCTCCAGCTGGCCGCTGATTACTGTCAGCGGCGTGCGCAACTCGTGCGAGGCGTCGGCCACGAACGCTCGCTGCCCGGCGAACGCCTCGGTGAGCCGGTCGAGCATGTGATTGAACGCGTCGGCCAGCACCCTCAGCTCGACTGCCTCGCCGGAGACCCCGTGGATGCGTGGGTGCAGGTCGCCGGCGTCGACCCTTGCCGCCACCTCGGCCATGCGACGCAGCGGTCGCGAGACGCGTGTGCCCGTCACGTAGGCGGCTACCAGCGCGCCGAGCAGCGCAAGCGCACCTGCAAGCAGGAAGGCTCGCGCCACGCTGTCCTGAGCATGCGCTACAGCAGCGAGCGGCTCGCCTGCTCCGACGGTCACGCGCGTACCGCCGGGCAGCGTGAAGCTGCGCTCGAGCAAGCGCAAATTGCCCACGTCGGGCAGCCTGAGCGTCGAATACCCGTCGTGGACGACCTTCAGTTTCGTCGCGAGCTGGTTCTCGTGATCCTGTTCGAGCACAGTCTCGCCATGGTCTGGCCCCTCAGCGGTAAACAGCTCGGGACGATTGGAGCTCGTGGGTGCACCCGCGACGATCGCGAACAGCAGCGTCGAGCTGGGACCGAAGGGCTGGCCGCGGATATAGCGGGTTGCTTGCTCGGCCACCTGCCTAGGCTTGTGGTCGGCCGAGGAGACCAGAGCCCGCAAAAGCTCGCTCGACTCGCCACTTATCTCCGAATCGATCTGGTGACGCAGCTCGCTACCGGTGTCGCGGTAAACCACGACGAAGGTAACGGCAGAGGAGAAGAGCACGACGAATGCCACCCAAACACCCAACCTCCAGCGCAGCCCCTCGGGAACCAGACGCTTGGTGCCGGCGCGCTTAGCCACCGCTACCGAGACGGTAGCCGACTCTACGCACCGTGACAATCGGAGCGGGGCTGTCGGGCCGTGCGAGCTTGCGTCGCAGGTAACCGATGTAGACATCGACAACATTTGTGGCAGGATCGTGCTGGTAGCCCCAGACGGCGCTGAGGATCTGCTCGCGTGAAAGCACCTCATCGCTATGGCGCATCAGGTAAACAAGCAGCTCGAACTCAGTCGTGGACAACGCCACCTGTGTTCCGGCTCGGCGCACCTTACGAGTCAACAGATTCACCTCGATGTCCCTGCTCTGAAGCGTGGTGGTCGAGGTTTGCGCCGCTACTCGCAATTGTGCACGCACCCTCGCCAGCAGCTCGGCAAGTGAAAACGGCTTCACCAGATAGTCGACCGCGCCTGCGTCCAAACCCGCCACGCGGTCCTCGATCTCAGCGCGGGCCGTGAGCACGATCACCGGAAGGTCCGGCTTGACATCGCGCAGCTTGGCCAGCAGCTCCATGCCTCCGAGCCCTGGAAGCATCAGATCGAGCACCACCATGTCGAAGCTCTCGCGCCGCGCTCGCTGCTCTCCCTCGAGGCCGTTGAGCGCCGCCTGCACCAGAAATCCTTCGGCCTCCAGTCCGCGCTTGAGAAAATCGACGATCCCAGGCTCATCCTCTACCAACAGGATCGACGGCGCAAACGCCGCGTCCGCGCCGGGCTCGGCCATATCGGGCATTGACTCAGGATAGGCCCTGGACTCCCGCGGGCCGATCCCTGACTGGAGTTTCGATGACTTTTCTCATCATTCTGTTATGGGCCGCTTAGCAAGCGAGCACACACTCGCTTCATGCCCGTCGACCCGCAGAGCCCGGTTCGGGACGCCGCCCGACGCCAACCCTCGCCCCTCGGGAAGCTCGAGCACGAACTGCACGATTCAGGCGCTCGCACCGGCATGCCTGACCCCGCTGGGCCAAGTGGCGGACGCATCACCGGCGGAGGGACGTTCGGCAACGAGCGCCTGACAGCGGCCACCGGCATCCTGCTGGTGGCACTGCTTGCCGTGATCGGCGTGACGATCCTGCGATTGCGCCCGCTCATCTCCGTGCACCTGTTCGTCGGGCTGGTGCTGATCCCAGTGGTTGGACTGAAGCTCGCGAGCACCGGCTATCGCTTTGTGCGCTACTACACCTCAGACCCTGTCTATCAGGAGCGGGGCGCACCGCCGATCCTGCTGCGCCTGAGCGCCCCGATCCTCGTGGCCACCACCGTCGCGGTGCTTGCCACCGGGGTCGCGCTGCTGTTCCTCAGACCGGAATCCTCTGGCACGCTGCGCCTACTGCACAAGGCGAGCTTCATCGCATGGGTCGCTTTCATGGCCCTGCACCTTCTCGGTCACCTGCCTGACATACAAAAGACCTTTCTCACCAGGAGCGGCGGTCGTGTCGAGTACAACAGACATGCCGCCGGCTCGAGTGGACGAATCATCTCGATCGTCGGTGCGCTGGTGTCGGGCGTCGTACTGGCAATTGTGCTGATCCCTCACTTCGGCGCCTGGACGCACTTCGAGGCCTTTCGCCATCACCACTAGCCATGCCACATAGATCGACAAACGCCAGAGACGCGGCACTGCGCAGGTTGAGCAGCGCCAACCGCTGGCTGGTCGCAGGCTCTGTGGCACTGACCGGTGTGTTCGCCGAGGTCGCCGCGCAAGCCTTCCCCGGTAAGACCGTCAAGGCATCGAGCGCAACACGAGCGCACACGCACGCCACCAAGAAAGACTCGTCGACAACTACCGCGAAATCGCTTCAGCCCCCGGCACAGGCGCCACGGGCGAGCACGACCCCTGAACCGACCGCGCCCCATGAAACGGCTCCGCAGGAATCGGCCACAAGCCACGAATCCTCTCCCTCTCAGGAATCGGCGCCTACCGGGGAAGCCGCTGCTCCCTCCCAAGAAGCGGCGCCCGCTAAAGAATCCGCGCCGGCTCAGGAATCACAGCCCGCGCAAGAACCTGCCAAAGAAGCTGCGCCTGCGCAGGAACCCGCACCCGCACAGGAATCGGCGCCTGTCGTATCGGGCGGATCGTGATGCGGATGGCGAAGCTCGCACGCGCAAAATGGCAAGCACTCGGCACGAGCGTCGAGCTCCTCGTGAGCGATGGCGACGCACAGGCGGTTAGCGTCTTGGCGCGTGCGCAGGCAATCCTCAAGCGCCAACTCGACGAGGTCGATCGCGCTTGCAGCCGCTTCCGAGAGGATTCCGAGCTGACGCGCGTCAACGCCCGAGCCGGGCGCACAATTCGAGTCGACTCGCTGCTGATCGAGGCGGTCGAAGTGGCCCTACGCGCCGCCGAGCTGACAGACGGAGACGTCGATCCGACAGTCGGAGCAGCGCTCCTACTCGCAGGCTACGACCGCGACATGCGGCTGCTCGACTGCATTTCGCCTCCGGCCGGGGACGTCGTCGCCGGAGCCTGCCCTCCTCCGGTGACGGCGCCACGCACCTGCCCTCCCCCAGCGATAGCGCTACGCGTTCGCGCAACGCTGCTCTCGGGATGGAGAGCGGTCGAGCTCAATCGCGACCGCTGCACACTCAGGATCCCGCGCGGCGTGAAGCTCGACCTCGGCGCCACGGCGAAGGCCTGGGCGGCAGATCGAGCAGCCGGCGCCATCTACGAGGCGGTCGGCTGCGGCGTGCTCGTGAGCCTTGGCGGCGACATTTCCACCGCGGGCCCCGCCCCCGGCGAAGGCCTGCCTGGACAGAAGGCCCAGGCAGGCTGGCGGATACACGTCACCGACGACCACCGCGGCGGACCAAACGCCCCAGGTCAGACAATCTCGATCGCAGGCGGAGGACTTGCCACATCCAGCACCACGGTACGTCGCTGGCGCCACCGAGAACAGATGATGCACCACATCATCGATCCCGCTAGCGGCGCGCCCGCGGAGGAAGTGTGGCGCACCGTCAGCGTCGCGGCGAGCGATTGCGCCGACGCAAACATCGCGGCGACAGCAGCGATCGTGCGTGGGGCATGTGCGCCGGAATGGCTTGCCGGACTTGGACTGCCGGCAAGGCTTGTCGGTCGCGACGGCGAGGTATTGACGGTCGGCGCCTGGCCCGCGGAGGGACGCGGCGCGATGAGGCAACCGACGTCAACCGCGTCCCGCCGGGAGACGTCGACAAACCGTCCTGGCGCACTCTCGTACCCGGAAGAACCCGCATGAGCCCCCTCCTGGCGGCGACGGGCCCAAGCGCCTATTGGTACCTGACTCGCTCCACCGGAGCTGTTGCGCTGATCCTGTTGACGCTCGCGCTCGCGCTCGGGGTGGTCGACGTCAGGCGTTGGAGCTCGGAGATCTGGCCGCGCTTCGTGGTCGACTCGCTGCACCGCAATGTGTCGCTGCTGGCGCTCGCCTTCCTGTGCCTGCACATCCTCACCGCTGTGCTCGACAGCTTCGCGCCGATTTCACTGGTCAACGCGGTGATCCCATTCACGGGCAGCTACCGGCCTCTCTGGCTTGGACTGGGCGCGCTTTCCTTCGACCTGATCCTCGCCGTGATCCTCACCAGCGTGCTGCGCCGGCGGATGGGCCATTCGACCTGGCGAGCCGTCCACTGGCTCACCTATGCGAGCTGGCCGATAGCGCTGCTGCACGGGCTGGGTACCGGAAGCGACGTCAAAAACACCTGGATGCTGGCGATCAGTATCGGCTGTTTGATCGTGGCGATCGCAGCGGTGCTCGTGCGCGTCGCCGCCGGCTGGCCGGATCAGCTCGCTCGTCGTGGCGCCGCGCTCGGCATAACCGGAGTGTTTACGCTCGGGCTGTTCCTGTGGCTTCCAGGCGGCCCGCTCGGCAAAGAATGGGCGCGCCGCTCGGGCACACCCGTGCCGCTGCTCGGCCACTCAGGCCACGCCTCCTCCAGCGGCAGCGATGGTGTGTCCTCCGCCTCGACCTCTTCACCCTCGAGCGCCAACGCCTCAGCCTCCACCGAGGGAAGCAGATGAACCCAGGCCTCAACGGCACAACCGCCGAGCTCGAGCCGATATTCGACAGCACCGCGCCGCCGCCGGCTGCCGGCCTGCCGCGTCTGCTGGAGGGGGTGCCGGCACACGGTGCCATGTCCCTGCAGGCACACCTCGACACGCACGGCGAGCTGCCCTCCAGCCGGCGACGCGACCGACGGGGCGCGGCGGCCCTGATCGACCAGATCGAACAGGCCGGTCTTGGCGGTCGCGGCGGCGCCGGCTTCCCGATGGCCAAGAAGATGCGCACGGTCGCCGCCGGACGGGGCAAACCGATCGTGATGGTAAACGCCACCGAGGGCGAGCCAGCCAGCCTCAAGGACCGCACGCTGCTGGAGACACTGCCGCACCTGGTGCTCGATGGCGCCGCGCTCGCCGCACGTGCGATCGGCGCGGACGAGGCGATCCTGTGTGTATGCGAGTCGGCGGGTGTCGGACTCGAACGCGCGGCGCAGGCAATCGCCGAACGCGAACAACTGCCAGGGCAGTGGCCGCGGATCGTGCTGAATAGCGCTCCGCAAGGATATGTCGCGGGGCACGAGTCGGCGCTCGTCAATCACCTGAATGGCGGCCCGGGCAAGCCGACTTTCTCGCCACCGATGCCCTTCGAACGTGGCGTGCGTCGGCGCCCGACGCTCGTCAACAACGCCGAGACGGTCGCCTACGTTGCCCTGATCGCGCGCCACGGCCCACGCTGGTTTCGCGAACTCGGCCTGACCGATCAACCGGGATCGACGCTCATAACGCTCTCAGGGCCGCTCGTCTATCCCGGGGTCTATGAGGTGGAGCATGGCGCCTCGCTGTCCTCGCTGCTTGACGCTGCCGGCGGAACGAGGACTCGCGTGCGGGCCGCCCTGTTCGGAGGCTATGCTGGCACCTGGATCGACGGCGCCTCGCTACCAAAGCTCGCGCTGTCAAATGCCCACCTTGCGCCGTACGGCGCAAGCCTCGGCGCCGGGGTCGTTTTGCTGCTCTCAGAGGCCGCGTGTCCAGTGACGGAGACGGCGCGTGTGACCCGCTGGCTTGCCGGCGAGAGCGCCGGTCAGTGCGGGCCATGCGTGCATGGCCTGGATGCGCTTGCCCAGACGCTGGAGGAGATATGCCGTGGCAGCGTTCGCGGTGATGCGATGACACGGCTCGATCAGCTCTCAATGCTCGTCAACAGGCGCGGCGCCTGCGCCCACCCCGACGGCACCGTTCGCTTCGTGATGAGTGCCGTCAACGTGTTCGCCGAGGAGCTGGCCGACCACGCCCGTTACGGCCCATGTGATGCGTGCGCACGCCAATCCGAGCTGCCGCTACCGGCCCGGAGGATGGTCACAGCGGCGTGAGCTTAGTGAGCGATATGCGCGAGCACCCAACCAACCTGCCTCTCCGATGAGTGAGCGACTACGTCTGAACCCGATCGCCTGCGAGGCGCACGGCATGTGCGCCGAGCTGCTGCCCGAGCGGATCACGCTCGACGAGTGGGGTTACCCGATCCTCGACGAGCGCCCGCTGCCTGCCGAGCTTGTGTCGCATGCGCAGCGGGCGGCGCAGGCTTGTCCCACCTTTGCGTTGCTTGTGGAACGGGAGCGACGTTGACTAAACCTTTGTCCCAAATCCGACCCGTTATCTCAAATCCGTCGTCCCAGACGCACCCCCTGGCATGCGCCCAAACACACCCCCTGACATATGCGGCGAGCAAACGTTTGGTAGCTAATCTTTAAGTCTTGTGCCGTATCGGGGCTGCGACACGTGGATCGGTATTGATGCTGCGACAGGTGGATCGCGCTTTTTTAGATAGCACCAACGTGCACAGCCGCCAGACCCTGCCAAGGTCCATAGCCCGCGAAAAACCCACGGACCTCATCTTCGCCCACTCGTGCCCACGGATCGCCCCCGCTGAGCCTGCGTCCCACGTACTTGAGCAGGCCGACGTCCCCGGCCGGCAGTTGGTCGTAGCGACCCTGGCCTTGCAACGCAAGCATCTCGACCGTCCACGGACCGATCCCGGGGATCGTGCGCAGCCGCTGCCATGCTCGCTCGTGATCGACGTCGTGCAGATCCAAGCGTCCGCTTGCCACCTCGCGAGCTACGCGCACGAGCAGGCGCGCGCGTGAGCCAGCCAGGTCGAAGGACTCCAGGCGCGCCGGCGCGGCGCCCGCGAGCACGGTCGGCGATGGCACGTCGCGCAATGGGCGCTCGCATCCCTCCCAAGCCGCCCAGCGCGGGCCCATCGAGGCCACTATGCGTCGCTGGATCGCCGCGGCTCGCTCGTATTCGATCAGCTGCTCGCAGATTGCCCATGCGAGAGCCTCAAATGGCTCTGCTC
The DNA here is from genome assembly GCA_036266805.1 of Solirubrobacteraceae bacterium. Taxonomy (GTDB): domain Bacteria; phylum Actinomycetota; class Thermoleophilia; order Solirubrobacterales; family Solirubrobacteraceae; genus Palsa-744. The sequence continues at coordinate 9,094 of DATAXK010000010.1, read as the reverse complement.
GTCGCCTGGGCCGCAGCCATGGCCGCTCGCGGATCGAGCGTCCGATCAGCGGATCGCGCGCGAACTCGCGCTGAAAGGCACTCAGGTCGTCATCGATGCCGAGCGCGAAGCGCATCCGCTCGATCCCGTGGCGGGCCGCTTGAGCGCTGGGCGAGCGAGCACCAAACAAGACCGCGTCGTGGGCCGTCTGGGCCACACGCACGTGCACCGGCTCTCCATCCTTGTGCAGCAGTCGTTCGAGCACCCCTCCGCGACTGCGCAACACGCCATCCATGCCGCCGACGCGCGGCAGGCGAAACGGGCCGACCGGCCTGACCTCGACGCGCAGCTCCAGCGGAGTGCTCAACGACTTCTGACTGGAGCTCCGAGCAGGTGCACATCGACCAACAACGAGCGAGACGCCACGATCTGGACAAGCTCGTTCGTGGCACGCTTGCGGCGACTAAGACGCCGAGCGGCACGTGTCGCGACGGCCTTCTGGTGGCGCCGTCCCAGCACGCCGGCGAGGACCGCGCCTGCCACGAATCCCCCAGCCGCGACCGCGGCGACCTGAACGGACGGCCCGGCCTGGCGCAACACAAGCGACTCCGACTCCGACTCCAGCACCGGAAGAGCGTCGACTTCCTCGATATCGCTCCGTTCGATCACTCCAAGGAGTGTAAAGGGCGCTCCAGACTACAACTCGCGCTCGTACACGCGATAGCGGCGCACGATCTTGCCGCCCATGCCTTCCATCGCACGGTTCATCGGCTTGTTGATCTCGAGGATCCAGCCCATCTCTCCACCATTCTGAGGGGTGGTTTCGGCGGCGTCGAAATGCATCTGGTAGAAGCGGGCGGCGACACCTGTGTGCTGGTACTCAGGCTTGACGCCGAGCGCAAACACGCGGACCGAGTCGATTTTCTTGCGCTCGCGCAGCGCGGTTATCCAGCCGAACGGCAGCAGGCGACCGTTGAGCTTGGCGAGCACCTGGTTGAAGTCGGGCAGCGTCAGGGCAGCGCCCACGACCTCACCGGTGTCCTTCTTTTCTGCGACCATCGCCCAGTTCTCGTCCAGCACCGGCTTGAGGTCCTTGGCCATATGGCGGACCTCCTCTTCGTTGAGCGGCACCGAGGCCCAGTTGTTTTCCCAGGCTGCGTTGTAGACGTCCAGGAAGCGGGTGATCTCGGCGTGCAGTTCCTTCTTGCGGAATTTACGGCACACGATTCCGTGCTCTGACTCGAGCTTGTCCGCCGATTCCCAGATCGCCGGATGCACGTTCTCGCGCCCGGTCACGTGCAGACTCCACATGTACAGGTCCATCGCCTTGGGCATGCCGACGTCCTGCTCGAAGATGCGCTGGTAGTAGTGGTGATGCCAGGGACAGAGGATGATCGGCGGGCGCTCGTGGCCCTCGACGAGCAGGCCGCACTCGTCGTTGGTGGTGAAGTCCATCGGACCGACCATGCGATCGCGCCCGCGCTCGCGCAACCACTGCTCCGCTGTCCCGAGCAAGGCGCGTGCCGCCTCGGGATCGTCCTCACACTCGAACCACCCGAACAAGCCCCACTTGTTGTCCTGGAACTCGTTGAAGTTGCGATCGATGTGCGCGCTGATGCGCCCCACAGGTCTGCCATCGCGATAAGCCAGAAAGTACTGCGCCTCGGTGTGCTTGAAGAACGGGTTCTTCTTCTGGTCGAGCCTTTTCTTGACGTCCATCAGCAGCGGCGCGACCCAGTTGCGCTCGTTACGATAGAGCCGCCATGGCAGCTTGACGAACGTGTTCAGCTCGCTCCGAGATGTGACCGGACGGATCTCCACGCTCGTTGTCTTGCCCACAGACTCCACAGCCATGGCCGCCCACCATATAGGAAGAGAGCCGATGCCATCTCGACAAGCCCAACACGACGCGCCACCGCCGGCCGCTGGCGGTATGCCCGCCTCGCCCCCAGCGACTGGCGCTGAGCCGCACACATCGACAGACGCGATCGCGAACTGAGATGCCCACATCCACAGACGTGTTCGCGAAGGTCCGCGGCTACGAGCGCGAAGAGCTCTTGAAGGCCGCCCGCGAGGCTGACCTGATGCCCTACTTCCGCACGGTCGAGTCGCCGGCGATGCCTGTCGTGGAGATGGAGGGTGCTCCGCGCATCATGCTCGCCTCCAACAACTACCTTGGGCTGACCGGCGACGAGCGCGTCATGCAGGGAGCGCGCGACGCGCTCGCCCGCTACGGCACAGGGCTGACAGGATCGCGCCTGCTGAACGGCACCACGCCGCTGCACCTCGAACTCGAGCGTGAGCTGGCCGAGTGGATGGAGACCGACGACGCGATCGTCTTCACCACCGGTCATCAGGCCAACGTCGGCACGCTCGGCACGTTGCTCGACGCCAAGGACACGGTGATCGTGGACTCCGCCGACCACGCCTCGATCCTCGACGGCGTGCTGCTCTCAAAAGCAAAGATGCGCCCGTTCAGACACAACCGCATGGACAAGCTCGAGCGCGCCCTGGAGCGCGCCGAGGGCGACGGGGGTGGCGTGCTTGTCGTAGTCGACGGCGTCTTCTCGATGGAGGGCGACGTGGCGCCGCTGGTGGACATCGTCGAACTTTGCAAGCGCCACGGCGCGCGTCTGATGGTCGACGAGGCACACGGCGCCGGCGTGCTCGGGAGACGCGGTGCGGGCGCATCGGAGCTGCTCGGCGTCGAGCGCGATGTGGACTTGCGCATGGGCACCTTCTCCAAGTCGCTCGCGGCCTGTGGCGGATTCGTAGCCGGCTCGGCGGAGGTGGTCGACTACCTGCGCATTTCCAGCCGTGCTTTCCTGTTCACCGCCTCGGCGGTGCCCGCGGCGCTGGGAGCCGCGCTCTCGGCGCTGCGCATCATTCGCTCCGAGGAGGGGCCGGCGCTGCTCGCCGAGGTGCTGGCCAACGCTCGCTATCTCGCCGACGGGCTGAACGAGATCGGCTACCGCACGCTGCGGGGAGAGCCGGTTCGCAGCGGACCGGAGCCAGGCAGTCCCACGCACAGCATCGCCACACCGATCGTGCCGGTGCTCGTCGGCGACGACTGGAAGGCCGCCCTGCTTTGGCGGGCGCTCTATGACAAGGGTGTGTTCACCAACTGCGCGCTACACCCGGCCGTCCCGCCCGGAGGGGCGCTGCTGCGCACGAGCGTGATGGCAACCCACGATCGGCCCACGCTCGAGCGAGCGCTGGAGGTCTTCGCGGAAGTCAAGCGCGAGTTCGAGGCCAAGCAAGGTCCACTACCCGGTCCACTCGAGGCCTAACAGCGCGTCTCAAACCCGCGGCACTCGAACGCGGAAGGACCGCAAATTTTGAGATACGTTCGACGCGAGCACTTCGACTAGTCGGGACAACGAAGCGACTCGGTTGCGCTCACGCTTCTTCACAAGAAGAAACATCTTCAGAAAAAGCCCGCTTCTAGCGAACGTTCTGAAAGAACACGGTTGACCCAGAGCGCCTTGCTGGGCTAGCTTCTCAGAACGCAAAGCACGACCGTCCGATGCCCGCCTGCAAGTCAGCGGTAGAGGGGTCCCGAGGACTTTCGCGACACGCTCGCGAGGGAAGCAGCGGACGATCGTGTGGCGCGTTACTCGTCAACCAGCCAAGCTTGTTGCACGCCCCGGGGGCACCCGCGGCGGCGACGGGGAGTGAGCACACATGAACGCGACCGCGACCATTGCCCCTGTAGGCCCTCAGCACATGCGCGCCCTCGAACGCGCCAACCAGGTACGTCTTGCCCGTGCCGAGCTCAAGCGCCGTGTGGCCAGCGGCGAGATGGGCGTCGCCGAGGTGATCCTCGAGTGCCCGTGGGAGGCCGACAGCATGGCCGTCTCGGACCTGCTGATGAGCCAGCGTCGCTGGGGCCAGACGCGCTGCCGTAAGTTCCTCGCCCAGATACCGATGTCCGAGCAGAAGACGGTCGGTTCGATGACCGAGCGTCAGCGACGCACACTCGCGGCGATGCTCACTCCAAGCGGCTCGGTAACAATGGACGGCCCTTGGCTGGCAGCTGGCGCCCCTCAGCTCAGTGCAGCTACGGGCAGCCGGATGAGAGCTTGACCTGCCACCAACCGGCGAGCATCCCGATCAAGCCGAGGCGCGGGCGCACCTCCCACATGCCACAATGCCCGTCGCCGAGATCGGCCACCGGCACACGCACGAACTTGTAGCGTCCGGGTTCGAGCTTCATCCGCTGTAGCAGGGCCCGCGAGCGTTGCTCCAACGCCGCGCGCTCGGCGACCTGGCCACGTACCTCGCCCACGCGCAATGCAAGCCGGTCGCGCAGGCGCTCCAGCTCGGCCAAGTTCAACAGACGTGGCCCACTGAATGCCTCCCCGGCTTCATCGTACGGAGAGATGTGCGGGAATGTATGCGCTACAAGGCCTGAGAGCTCGCGCTCGAGCTTTGCGATCTGCATCCTCAGCGCCTCGCGCGCCGCGTGCTCGTCGGGCTCCGTGCCGTGCTGCCAGCGGGAGCCATCGCCATTACGCCCCGTGCCGGCGTCGAAGACAAGATCGGCGTCCAGGCGATCGACCGTGAGCTGCTCGGATTGCACCATGTCCTGCTCCTCCCGTGGAAACGACCTCCCCGATGTTAGCTGTCCGACACCTCGCGGTAAAGCCCTAGACGCCACCGCTCATCGGTCCTCCGCCGACAAGTAGCACCGCTTGCTCCCTCTCAGTGTCGCTCCGCGTCGCTCAACGCGGAGCGACACGCCCACAGCGTCTCTTCGGCATGTAGCGCCGGTACGCCGGCGACCTGAACCGCGAATAGGACCAGCCGGCGTGTCTGCGAGCTCGGCTGGTGGTCTGGGGCAAGCTGCCCGAAGAGAATTGCCAGCGGACTGTCGGCGTCGGCAATGACGAGTCTGCCGCCGCCCAAGCTCGGCCCTTCGAGACCTCGACCGAGACGCTCCTCGGCGCGGCTCACGCGAATGCCGAGTGGCCCGTTGACGGTGTCGGCGTCCAACGCCCATACCGGCACGGCGGTATCGATCAGGCCAATCGTGAGGATGTCGGCGAGCAAGCCCTCGGAGAGAAAGCCCCCGTCGAGCATGCGTTCGAGCACCGCAGCCTCGATTGGTGTCCTGCTCACATCCGGATCGAGGCCGATGTGGCGGAAGAAAACCCTGTAGGCGGCCGGAATCGGCTCTTGGCGAACGTTCACCGCACGCGCTCCGCGCCAGCGGTTGGACAGTTCGCGCAAGCGCGCCAGGACCGCCGGGGGCGAGTTGCCTGTGAGCGAGCGACGCTGGGCGAGGTCGATCGTCGTACACATCAGCCCGAGCCCGGGCAACTCCCGTTGGACCTCGCGCTCGCACCAGCCGCGCACGGGCTCCTCCTCGCTCATGTCTGCCCCGGCCTCCAACCGCGGGCGCGCGAGGCCGCGAGCAGTTCGCTCACCCGGGTACGCAACGTGGAAAGCGAGGGCGTGCTCAGCAGCGCCGCACTCTGCACCACGCCGCCTGGGTAGACGAATGTGATCTGCGGACAGCTGACCATTGCAAAGAGCTCCCCGAGTCGTCCTTCCCCGTCCACGCCGACCGGCACCGTCAAGTGCTTCGCGCGCACCAAGTGCGCGACTGATGAGGCTCCTTCTTTAACCGCGACGGCCGCAAAGCCGACCTGCGGAAAGGCGGGGGCAAGCCGCTGCAGGTCGTTGAGGATCCCAGGGCAGGAGCCGGCCTGGAAGAACAGGGCGAGCACCACTGGCCCACGTTCGTAGAGCTCGCAGATGTTGAGGATTCCTGGCCCGCGCTCAGAGCACGCCGGTACTTTGCCGGCCGATCCGTCATTTGCGTGCGTTGCTACATCCACTTCGCCGGCAGGTCCGCCGACCGCATAGGGAGCGGCAAACGGTGGGATGCGAGCACCAGGATGGATGCTTGTGACGCCTTTGTGGGAGTTGAGCGCGACATGGATCGTGAAAGCGATCAACAGGATTGCGGCGAGAATCACCACAAAGAGGCCGTAGCGCGCCCCCGCGACTCCACGGTTAGGCGAGCCTCCCATTCCAGCAACCACGCCTCCCCCTCGACCGCCCACGCCTCCCGCTGGGCCGCGCGCTTCACTCTCGCGTCGGGGATGGTCGGGCTCGCCTGGGGCGGAGGAGCCGTCATCGGTCGGAGGTTCCGGCGAGCCGGTCCGGCTCATGGTGCGGTGAGCCCGCGCCTCGCGCGCCGGCGGGGGACGATCCCCTTCAGAGCGCGCATGCCGTCTCGGATCCGCTCGCTCAGCGGCTGCTCGCTTTCGGCAAGCACGACCGCGGCAGGCAGCGCTATCAGCACACCAAGCAGCGAGACCGAGAGGTCGACAAGCGTAACGAGCCCGAAGTCGCGCAGCATCGCGATGTCGGAGAAGACCAGCACGCCAAACCCCGCTATCGCGGTGACGCCCGAGGCTGCTACGGCAGCACCTGTGTAGCGGTAGGCGCGACGCAGCGCCTGTACCGTGGAGTGCCCAGCCAAGCGCTCTTGGCGATGGCGCTCTGAGAGCAGGACGCTGAACTCCGTTGAGATGGCTATCACGAGCGCACCGAGCGTGACAGACATCGGGTTGAGTGGAATGCGCAGCGCGAACACCACAAGCGCCGACCAGCCTGTGGCCAGCACGATCGGCGCGAGCGGTACAAGCGCGCGCCGACGGTCCCCCCGGAAGGCGATGAGCAGTATCAACGCAACCGCGGCGAGCGCCACGAGCAGGGTGACCACACGCCGCCAAGGCGATGCGATCCGCGCTCCCGCTTGAGCGGCCAGCACCGACAGGCCAACAAGCCGTGCGTTTACTCCCGCTGGTGGATGCAAACTCGACTGCATCTGTTCGATCACATGTTGTTGCTGTTGGAGCGACATCAGGCGAATGCCAAACGCGAGCGTGGCCACGTGGTGGTCGGGAGTAATGACGTCTTCGGAGAAGTAGGGCGGCAGCGCGGCAAGCAGTGCGTTGACCCGCTTCTGGGTCAGCTTGGCTGTAGAGCCGCCGCCTCCTTCTTCGTGGAAGAGGTCGGGCAGCGAGAAGGCGGGACACAGCTGCGCATGTCCACAACCCTTGGCAGAGCTATAGCCAAAGCGCCTCAAGATCGCGCCCTCGTACGCACTCATCCATTCGATCGTCGCGAGCTTGGTCAGAGCACTGGAGCTGACCATCAGGTCGATCTCGCCGCCAACCCCGGTCACACGCTCGAGTTCATTCAGGTTGTGAAGCGAGGAGAGATTCTGCGGGGCGAGCTTGGAGATGTCGGTTTGTACTTGGGTCTGGGTATCCAGACCCCAGCCAAGCGCAGCCAGCACGAGGCCGATCCCAAGCACACGACCGGGGTAGCGCACAGCCCGGTCAAGCGCCATGTTCGAGACGAAGCGGCTAGCGGCGTTGTCAGCGAGGATCTCGCGCGCGCCCTGCCACGCCGCGGCCAACATTCCCCAAAGAGCTTGGCCCCCCAGCGCGCGCGGGACAAGCCGACTTTTCGGCTCCCCCGTCCCTCCATCGACACCGGCAAAGGTTCCTCCCCCGTGCCGGGGTCTACGACCGGCGAGCACCAACGCGGCCGATCCAGCCGTCAGAGTGCAGAGGAACGCGATCGCGACACCAAGCACGAGCAGCAAGCCGAAGCCACGCACCATTGGCACCGGCGAGAGCATCAGAACCAACAGCCCGCCGATGCTCGCAAGCACGGCCGTGGCGATCGTGGGTACACCATGGAGCGCGGCGCGACGAATCGCCTCGAGCGTGTCGTTTGCGCCATCGACACGCGCCTCCTCGACACGCGACTGGAACTGGATCGCGTAGTCGACGGACAGGCCGACCAACACCGGCAGCACGGCGACAGAGGCCATCGTCAGCGACGCCCCCGACAGCGCTAGGGCGCCGAACGTGATCGCGGCGGCAAGCATCGCTATCGCGAGCGGCAACAAGCGCGGGCGGCCCTTGAAGATCAGGCCGAGGACGAGCCCCATCACGAGCAGTACCGCGATCAGCAGCAACTCGATCGAATGCGAGATCGAGCTCGTGACGTCACTGACGATCACGGGCTCGCCCGTCACCAGATAGGTCTCGCCATTTTGCAGATGCCATTGGCTCATCGCCACGGCCTGGCGAATGAGGCCGATTGCGTGCGAGCGCTGCGTTTCTGAGAGACCGGCCTTCAGGCGTATCGATACGAGCGCCGCTTCGCGACTGGGGAACAGATAGGCAAAACGCTGGTTGGGGGTGCCCGATGGCTTGGCCGGGTCGAACACCACCTTCGAGACGAATTCATGGTCGTCCAGAGTGGGAGCGCTGCTCAGGCCGTAGCGGATTGAAAGCGCGCTGACTTCGGCGGCGAAACCCGCCATTGTCGCCTTGCGCGCTTCGGCGCCCAGCGTCGTCGCCTGCTGCGCACCCAGTCCGCTGGCGAGTGCCTTGCGGTAGACGATGCCCTGCGCCTGCTTGGCCTGCGCTTCGGCCTGAGCGCTGCGCGAAGCAAGCGCTTCGTCCACCCACACCGCCGCCTCGTTGAGGAACGTACCGGGGCCGAACACCACCTTGACCGCTTTGCTGCGCATCAGCTGCCCGCATGGCCCGTTCACACCCCCCTCCTGGGGGAGAGCGGCAGCCGGCAGGCTCGGCGCAATACAGCCCTCCAGTCCGACCAGTCGGTCGATGTCTGGGCTGAGCACGAGCTTGCGCAGATCTCCCTTGACGAGCACCTCGACCGGCTCTTCGCCGAAGTGCTTGTAAAAGCTCTGCGTGTTTTTGTAGGTGGCGCTGGAGCTGCCTACGAGCGTGTCCGTGGCGGCCGTCGGGCTCAAGCTGAGCGCGGCGATCGCACAGGCGATGCCAATCGTGGCGAACAGGCTCAACGTCAGCAATGGACGGCGCGCCGCACGTAGCGCCAATCCCGAGAACAGCTTCCCCATAGTCACGTTTGAAGGCTAGCGCCATGTCCGGTGGCCAAGCGCCGGACCTGGCGGCTTAGTAGTGCTTTGTTAGGTGTCATTCGTTGTGTCGTGGTGGGTGGTGTGGGAGGTTGTCGAGGTTGACGGGTTGTTGGCATGTTTGGCAGCGGCCGGTCCAGCACTTGAATAGCGGCTGTAGCAGCAGCACGGTCTTCG
>DATAXK010000009.1:0-16863 GCA_036266805.1 Solirubrobacteraceae bacterium | reverse complement strand
GGATACCGATACCGACGCTCAACACACGGCAACAACGGCTCGATACGAGCCCACAACCCATCACTGACCAAAGGTTTCGCCATAAACACCGTCTACGACAACAGCATCCCAAAACCTCTTTCTGTTAGACGCTCTAAGGGCCGGAGAGAGATTAGCCCGTCTTAGCTTTGTCGAACTTCGGCCACTCTGGGTCGATGCCTTCGCTGCGCAACAGCTCTGCTTCCAAGGCGAAGACATCCTCGACTCGCTGGTTCTCACCGAGCATATATCCGACTGGATTACTCAGTCGCTCCAGTCGGTCACTCTCCTTAAGAGGTCGTATATTTCGCTGTCTAGCCATGATGGTCTTCCTGCTGCCCCGCGCCGGCGACGTGCCACCAGCAGAGCATATGTCTCAGCAACAAGCTCATGCGTGTAGTCCGTCGAACGATAGCCCGCTCGCCGGATGCTCTCGCGGAGACCTGTTGGAGCGAGATCCAGGAGCTTCCGCCCGTCCGCCATGTCCTCCTGCGAACAGCGTACGACACTCAAGGCATGTCCCCACTCATGCCATGCCGTACGCATGATGAATGCCTCATAGGTGGCCTGATCGAGGCCGGCCAGCTTGGGATGGCCAACATCAAGAAGGATGATGCGCAGCTCTTGAAGCCAGACGCCCAGCGCAAGGTCAAGCCTGCGTCGCGCAGCCGCGGAGAGCCCTCGCTGTCCAGCCGAACGCAGGAAGCCGTCCACCGCTGTGCCGAGCGGCTGGTCGATCCCTTGCGATTGTGATGCACCGATCGACTCGAGCAAGGCACGATGTGCGGTGGGAAGGCTCAGCCAGGCGAAATGAAGGACGCGCTGGGCACGTTCGATTTCAGAGACACTCAGCCGCTTGCGGCGCTTGGATCTCTCCGAGTCAGACACCGTGGCTCAACTTCGATGAAATCAATCACCGCCCTGCAATGTCGTTATCCAGGGAACGAATTCGTTCCAGAAGGAACGATCCTGGAGGAACGCTGCACAGAACCTCGAAGGACCGAATGCGCCGTGCGGGACTCGAACCCGCCCCGCCGGATTAAAAGTCCGGAGCTCTACCCGATGAGCTAACGGCGCGCGAGCTAGTCAGTGTGCCAGATGGGTGGACGATGCGTCAGCGCAGCCCGAGCGTGTCCAGCGGCTCGGCCTCCGGGCTCTCGCCGGCGGCCACGCGCAGCAGCTCGTCGATGCGCGTCAGCTTCACGCGCGGGCGGCCGTGCGGCTCGCCTCGGGCCTGCTCGTGGCGGTCGATCTCCGACCACCCCTCGTAGGTGACGAGCGCCGGTACGCGCTCGGCCAGCAGCGCCTCGATCGCCTCTGGGTTGGGCTCGGCCGGGTCCAGGTGCTTATCAGAGGCCAGATCCTCCAAGAGCGCGTCAACCGTCTGCTGGGCGTCCTTCTTGTTCGTGCCGATCACGCCGGAGGGCCCGCGCTTGATCCAGCCGACGGCGTACTCGCCGGGGAGCACCCTGGAGGGCGCGGCCTCGGGGACGCCGGCAAGCTGTCCGTCGGAGGCCACGACACGGCCCCCCTCGTTGGGGATCGTCGCGCTGCGATCATCGAAAGGCACGCCAGGCAGCGCGATCCCGCGGTAGCCGATCGCTCGCATCACGAGGCCAGCGGCGAGTTCCTCGGTCTCACCGGTGGGCTCGGCGCGCAGGCGGCCGTCCTTGGCGGCCTGAAGTGCGTTGCGCGCCATTACGACTGTACGCACGCCATTTCCATCCCCAACAAGTTCCGTCGGGGAGAGCAGAAAGCGCAGGACGACGCGCTTGCCCTTGCCGGCCGGGGCGCGCTGGGCATAGTCGCGCAAGACGGAGACGTTGCGCTCGGAAGTTGGGTCCATGTTGGGGTCCTCGACAGCCAAGGCACGCTCCAGCTCCTCGGGGTCGACGATCACGTCGGCGTCGGCTAGCTCGCCCAGCTCCAAGAGCTCGGGGTTGGTGAAAGCCGCCTGGGCGGGACCGCGGCGGCCGACGACGACGATCTCGCGCACGTTGCTCGCGTCGAGCACTTCCAGCGCATGGTCGGCGATGTCGGTCACGGCCAGCTCGTCGTGCGTCAGCGTCAGCATGCGCGCGACGTCGAGCGCGACGTTGCCGTTGCCGATCACGACGGCGCGCTCAGCCGACAGGTCGAAGTCGTGGTCTGTGTAGTCGGGATGGCCGTTGTACCAACCGACGAAGTCGGTGGCCGGATGGCTGCCCTCGAGCTCCTCGCCAGGGATGCCAAGCGGACGGTCGGCCGGCGAGCCGGTGGCGTAGACGACGCAGTGGTAGTGCTCGATCAGCTCATCGCGCGAGACGTCGCGGCCAAGCTCGACGTTGCCGAAGAAGCGAAAGCGCGGATGGGCGGCCGTCTTCTCGTAGATACGCGTGACCGACTTGATCTTCGGATGGTCGGGCGCGACGCCGGAGCGCACGAGTCCCCAGGGCGTCGGCAGTCGCTCGATCATGTCGACCTCGAGATCGATGGAGTGCCCGCCCACCCCGTCCTTGAGCAGGTGCCCGGCGGTGTAGAAGCCCGCGGGCCCAGAGCCTATGACTGCAATGCGGATAGGGGTCATGGAGATGTTCTAGCGATTGTGGCGCGCTGCGCCGGGTCTATGGGCACGGCCCGACTCGAACGGGCGACCCCCTCGGTGTAAACGAGGTGCTCTAGCCAACTGAGCTACGCGCCCCCGTGATCCTCTTGGCGAGGATTTATAGGGTGCGCTTAAGAGTAGGGACTTGTTGCGTGCGAAGCTGTATGCGTGGGGCGGGAGATGCAGCGCAGGCGAATGGTGTACCTCGGGGCGTGCGTCGTGGCGCTCCCGTTGCTGCTCGTCGTGCTGGCGCAGGTCTTCCTACCGACGCTGGCAGCCAGGCGTGTGCGCGACCGTGTGGCCCGCTACGGAACGGTGCGCAGCATCAGCGTCAGCGCCTTCCCGGCCGTCAAGCTGCTGTGGGGCAAGGCCGACACGGTCGACGTCAGCGCCGGCTCCCTGTCGGTGCAGCTCTCGCAGATTGCCACGCTCTTGTGGGAAGCGCGTGAAGCGGCCTCGATGACCGTCACCGCTGAAGCGGCGACGCTGAGCGCCGTACCCGATCTGCCCGGGGGGCTGACCGTCAAGGACCTGCGCATGGAAAAGCACGGCTCGGCGATCGACGCGAGTGCGACCCTGACTCAGCAGCAGCTGAACGAAGCGCTGCCGAGCGGCTTTCACGTCGAACCGATCGCCAGCGGCGGCGGTCAGGTGGAAGCTCGCGCCTCCGGTGGCCTGTTCGGTGTGCAAGCGTCGATAACGGCGCTCGTCAAGCCATTGGAAGGGCGCTTGGTGGCCGAACCGCAAGGGTTCCCGCTGGCAAGCCTCGGCACGGTCACGCTCTTCAGCGACGCGCGTTTGCGGGTGGGCTCAGTCGGCGTGCGAGTGCTGCGAACTCAGCCGCTGACTTATGCCCTGTCATTGGCCGCCACGCTAGTTTGAGTGCACGGTCATCGGCATGCCCTCACGCGGGCTGATCGTCGGCATCTGGCGATAGGACAACTCGAAGTCGCTGGGCAGCTCGAGCGTGAAGTCGCGCGCGATCAGCGTGGCGATCGTGCGCACCTCCATCTGGCCGAAGCGCATTCCGATACAGGTGCGCGAGCCGCCGCCGAAGGGGATGTAGGCGCCCTTGGCGATCTGTGCCTTGGCCTCGGGCGCAAAGCGCTCGGGACGAAAGGCCTCGGGCTCCGCCCACACGTCCGGTAGGTGGTGCGAGGCCCACGAGCTGTAGTTGACATACGCGTTGGCGGGCACGGCATGCCCTTCGAACTCGAACGCCTCGATCGACTTGCGCGGCCCGACCCAGGCCGGCGGGTACTTGCGCAGGGTCTCCTCCAAAGTCATCTCAAGCTCCGCCAGCTCGCCGCTCATCAACTGTTGGGCATTGGGCTCGCCGCCTTTGAGCAGCGCAGTCTGCTCGGTCCTGAGCCGCTCGGCTAGGTGCGGCGCCTTGGCCAGCTCGTAGAACATGAAGGCGACGGTCGAGGTGGTCGTGTCGTGCCCGGCGAACAGCAGCGTCATCATCTCGTCGCGGATCTGTCCGTCTGAGAGCTGCTCGCCGTCCTCGCCCCGCGCGTCGAGCAGCAGACTGAGCACGTCCTCGCCGCGCTGCCCGCTGGCCCGCTTTGCCTTGATCTCGCTGTAGAGCATTTTGTTGAGCTTGCGTGTGGCGTTCTGCAGACGAGCCCAGGGTGTGCCGGGCGTGCGGATGAAGCGGAACTCGGGGCCGGATGAGAAGAAGCCCAGCGCCTGCTCGAACATTGCCGCGGCATCGATCTCGCGCGCCGCGGGACCGTCCGGCTCGATTCCAAACAAGGCATGCATCGCGACACGTGTCGCCAGTTTTCGAGTCCAGGCATACAGGTCGATCCGCTCCCCGTCGCGCCACTGCTCGAGCGCCCGTTCGGTCTCTGTGCTCATCACGCCGAGCGAGGCCGCGATCCGCTCGCGATGGAACGCCGGCAGCATGATCTGACGCGAGCGCTTGTGGTAGGGGTCGTCCGTCGTCAGCAGCCCGTCGCCGAGCACCGAGATCAAGTCGCGAAAGTGCGATTCGCGCCAGATGAAGTTGCCGGCGTGAGAGACGGTTATGTAGTGGTTGGCCGCTGGCCCGAGCATGAAAACGACGTTGCTGTGCAGCACGCGCATCGTGAAGATCGGCCCGTAGCGCTCATACCCTTCCAGCAGCAACGGCAGTGGCTCCTCGAGGAAGCGTCTCGTTCTTGCCAGCGAGAAGCGGGTGTCCCCAGGCGGGTAGGGCACGCTCGCGGCTCGTTCGTCGACCAGGTCCTGCGTCAGGATCCGAAACGGGTTTTCGTGGCGTAGCCGTGGCGGCTCGAGGATTGGCATGGCGTAAGCGTAGAGGACCGGGAAGCAGTTTGGCTGGCCGGCCAGTTTTGGCTGGCTTGGGCGGTGCTGTGTGTTCTTCGGATCGAGGTGCCGGCGCTACGGGCGAGGGTCGCGGGGGCTACGCGGTGTGGCTTGCGAGGGTGGGCAGGTGTTCTTCGAATCGGCATGCCCCGCGTGTGCGCGCGCGGACCTTCTAATAACACTCAGCCCGTTCCTGCGCCGCGCGTGCGCGCGCTGGGGCCATCGCGTTTGGCGGACATGGCGCCGAGCCGCATGCCGCTCGGCGGGTCCGGCCGGCACGGGGTGTCAGCACGCTCGCTGCGATACTCTGCGCTACGCACGTAGCGGTATCCCGTGCAGCAAGCACGGGGGCGTAGCTCAGTTGGTTAGAGCGCTGCCCTGTCACGGCAGAGGTCGCGGGTTCGAGTCCCGTCGCTCCCGCTCAAGTTTATGGGCCGAATGCGGATGTGTCGCACCGGCCGTGTTGGCTTAACGCACCCAGGGCGTACCCAGGATGTGTACGTCGATGCAGAGACGACGCCCTCGCTCGACTTTCGGCGCAGCGTGTGCGGCGTGTGTGGTCGAGGAGACGCCGCGGTTTGGTGGGATCGTGCCGTGCTCGCCGAGCGGGTGGGCCCACATACTGCTGGTGACCTCTAAAGTGTAAACAGTACAGACGGGTTTCTTGTGTGTGAATCGGATGCTCTTGACAAGCGCTCGACTTCTCACTAACATTCTGAGCATGAAATCCGATTCACAAGCAAATCTGGGAGTTGCGTCATCCACGCGATACACGACGCGTCTCCACGGGAAGCGCCGTCCGCTCGGCGGGCGGCGCCTCTTGGTGGTCGACATCGAGAACGTAGCCCGCGGATCCGTCCAGACGACCGCCATCTCAAGCTGGGCGCATGACGTCGTCATCTACTCGCTGGAGATCGAAGCCATCGAGCAGGTCGTGATCGGCACGGGCCACGTCGGCATGTTCAACGTCTCGTCATCGTGGCCTGGCGCCCGCCTGAGGGTCCGTTCGGGCGAGAACGGCGCCGACCTGGAGCTCCTCGACGTGATCGAGCGCGAGGGGATCGAGCATCGGTTCGATGAGCTCGCCCTCGTCGCCCGTCTCGGGGCCTACGGGGTCAAGGTCACAGTGGCGGCATGGCCCGAGAGCCTCTCCAAGTGCCTGCGCCTTGCCGCTGCGAAAATCGTCTACTTGACCGACGGCCATGCAACCGCGACACGTCGAGTCGCGTGATGACCGCCGATCCCCAGGGGTTCCTCTCGCCCAGCGACATCGCCGAGCTCGCGGGCGTGCGCCGCACGGTAGTCAGCAACTGGCGCAGGCGCCACTCCGACTTTCCGGTCGCCATCGCCGGCACCGACGCCAACCCGCTCTTCGCCCGAGACGAAGTAGTCGGCTGGCTCACAAGGCGCGGGCACAAGGTCAGAGAGCCGACCGCAGGCGGATGGCTTTGGGAGGCTGCCAACTCAATCCGTGGCGTTGCCAGTCTCGATACGGTCCGAGAGCTCATCCCAGCGCTCGCGTGCATAAAGAGCCGCAGCGCCGGATCATCCTCCGATGCGGCGTGGCGATCGATCGTCGACGGCCGCCAGCCAGAGTTGCGAGAACGAGTCACGACTTCGATCGCCGAGCTCGGCATTCCGGTCGAATCCGACGTCATGCGCCAGCTCAACGTGCGGGATGAGGAGCTGCCAGTAGTCGTGGGAGCACTTGCCCACGCGATTGATCGTATCCCGACCGCTCATTTGGCCGAGGCCGTCGACTTCGTGCTTGGACGGTTCGCTCGCTGGCAGGTGAAGGCAGGCGCCGAGTTCGGCTTCATCGGCTCACGCACGTCGGCGTTGCTCGTCTCGCTCGCGGACACAGCGACCGGTGTTGTCTATGACCCGGCGTGCGGCATCGGCAACGTCCTCATGGGTCTGGCCGATCGAGGCGCTCACGCCAAGCTCGTAGGCCACGACATCGATGCTGCCGCTCTCGGCGTGGCGGCGCAGCGTGCCCTGTTGAGGGATATCGAGATAGAACTCGTCCGGGGCGACGTGCTTGCCCGTGATCTCGATGCGGCCCTCGAGGCCGACGTCGTCGTGGCAGAGCCGCCATTCGGTCTCCGCTGGGACCCGTCGTCCGCAATCGCCGAAGCGCGGTTTGCATATGGCATGGCGCCGCGTTCTTCTGCCGACCTCGCGTGGGTTGAGCACGCCATTGCTCATCTAGCGCCGGATGGTCGCGCCTACGTTCTCACCGCCTCCGGTGCGCTGCACCGACAAGGTGTCGAGCGGCAGATCCGCTCCTACCTACTGTCCGCCGGCTGCCTCGAGGCGATCGTCGGACTGCCCGCCAAGATGCTGCCTCACACCTCAATCCCGCTCGCCCTATGGGTCCTGAAACGACCGGGCGACGCAACCGACGTCTTGCTGCTCGACGCAAGCGAGACCGCTGACGTCGAGACCAGGGTCGCCGGGTGGCTTGCCGCGCACGCCGAAATCGAGGCGCCGCACGCTCTGGTCGCCCTAACGGACCTTCTTGCCGCTGATGCTGTACTCACACCCGCGAGATGGATCGGACGACTGGAGGTTGACCGTGACGCCATCGTCGCCGCTTTCACCGGCGGGTTCGCTCTCATAGCCGAGGGCGTCTGTGCGCTCGGGACCCAGCAGACCGATATGGAGGGCCTCTCCGATCTGCCGACGTCGCGTATTGCGACGATTCGAGAGCTTGTTGACGCTGGCGCGCTCGAGTTGCGTCCCGGGCGCCCCGTCGGGCGATCCGAAGACCGCACGCCTGAGCTCGAAGCTCGCCTCGTGAAGGCGTCGGATGTGAAGAGCCGCATCCTCGCACGCGTCGCCGACCTGCCAGAGCTCGGAGGTGTCGAGCTGACAGAGCCGGGCGACGTCCTCCTCACCACCATGAACGAGGTGTGCGCCGTCGTTGACGAGGCCGGCGGGCACGTGCAGTCGACAGGCGTGGAGCGCATCCGAGTGCGCGACACATCCGCGATTGCGCCGGGCTACCTCGCCGCCGTCCTCACCGGAACGTGGAACAGCCGCTTCCAGACCGGCACGACCATCCAGCGCGTTCACGTCCGTGAGCTGGAGATACCGCTCATACCTCTGGAGGACCAGGGGGTGGTCGAGCGCGCCCAAGCCGAAATAGAGCGGTTTCGGCAACTTTCCGAGCAGATGGCCGGTCA
Organism: Solirubrobacteraceae bacterium; assembly: GCA_036266805.1. Classification (GTDB taxonomy): domain Bacteria; phylum Actinomycetota; class Thermoleophilia; order Solirubrobacterales; family Solirubrobacteraceae; genus Palsa-744. Next base: position 8,760 of record DATAXK010000009.1, on the reverse strand, counting down.
GGCCGAACAAGTGCGGAACGCGATCCTCGATGCGCTGCGATACAACGTGGCACTCGAGCAGCCGGACGTAAGTCAACAGTCGGATAGGCGCCACCACGCTGGCGAGGTCAGCGAGGGGACCTGATGATCACTGCGAGCACAACCCTGCCGGAGCTGGAGCAGTACCTCGCGAAGGCGGCCGATCTGCTGCGAGGCAGTATCGACCAAGCCGACTTCAAGGCATACATCTTCCCGCTGATGTTCTTCAAGCGGATCAACGATGTCTACCTCGAGGAGTTCGCCGTAGCGTTGGAGGAGTCCGGTGGCGACCATGAGTTCGCAGCCTTCGCCGAGAATCACCGCTTCGTGATACCTGACGGCAACCTGTGGGCCGATGTCCGCAGCCACACCGAGAACATCGGAGCCGCGCTTCAGACGGCGTTCCGCGAGATCGAGAAGGCCAACCCGGAGACGCTGTACGGCATCTTCGGCAACGCCAACTGGACCAATAAGGACAAGCTGCCCGACCGCAAGCTTGCCGATCTGATCGAGCACTTCTCGACCAAGACGCTGTCCAACTCCGCGGTGGCCCCCGATGTGTTCGGCAATGCGTATGAGTACCTCATCAAGCGGTTCGCCGACCTGTCTAACAAGAAGGCAGGCGAGTACTACACGCCGCGCTCGGTGGTCGGTCTCCTGATCAACATCCTCGACCCACATGAGGGGGAGACTGTCTATGACCCGGCGTGCGGCACCGGTGGCATGCTGATCGAGGTCATCGAGCACGTGAAGGCGGCCGGCGGCAGCCCCAAGACGCTGTGGGGCAAGCTCTACGGCCAGGAGAAGGTGCTGGCCACCTCCGGCATCGCCCGGATGAATCTGCTGCTTCACGGAGTGGAGGACTTCAAGATCGTCCGCGAGGACACCCTGCGCAACCCCGCCTTCTACACCGGCAACCACCTTGCCCGCTTTGACTGCGTGGTCGCCAACCCGCCGTTCTCGTTGAAGAACTGGGGCCATGTCGAGTGGGCCTCGGACAGGTGGGGCCGCAGCCAACTGGGCGGAGTGCCCCCAAAGGGTTACGCCGACTGGGCATGGGTGCAGCACATGCTCACCTCGGCCAGACTCAAGACCGGCCGAGTCGCAGTCGTCCTGCCGCAGGGCGCGCTGTTCAGACAGGGCGCCGAGGCCCGCGTCCGCACCCATGTCCTTCAAGCCGACCTTGTCGACGCCGTGATCGGGCTGGCGCCGAACCTCTTCTACGGGGCCGGCCTCGCCGCCTGCGTGCTGATCCTGCGCCATCAGAAGCAGCCTGACGAGAAGGGCAAGGTGCTCTTCATAAACGGCGAGAACCTGTTCAAGAAGTGCCGCAACCAGAACACGCTCGAGCCCGAGCACGCGGCTGCGTTGCTCGACGCCTACGAGTCGTTCACCGACATCGAAGGCCGCTCCCGTGTCGTGGACCTGGCCGAGATCGCCGGCAACGACTACAACCTCAACATCCCGCTGTATGTCGCTCCGGCTGAGACCGGCGAAAGGCTGACTCTGGCCGAGGCTATCGCCAACCTCGAAGCCGCGCACGCGAGGGCCGTCGAAACGCGCGCCGCCCTGGAGGCCGAGCTCGCCAAGTGGGGTCTGGGAGTGGAGCAGGACGTGAGCGCATGAGCAAGCAGATCACCCAGCGCGAACTGGAGTCCTACCTGTGGGGTGCGGCCATCGTGCTGCGGGGCCTCATCGACGCGGGCGACTACAAGCAGTACATCTTCCCGTTGGTCTTCCTGAAGCGGATCTCCGACGTCTATGACGAGGAGCACATCGCCGCGATAGAGGTGTACGAAGACGAGGAACTCGCCGACCTCCCGGAGAACCACCGCTTCGCGATCCCCGAGGGCTGCCACTGGGACGACATCCGGTCGATCACCGCGAACATCGGCCAGACCCTCCTCAGCGCGATGCGTGCGATCGAGTCGGCCAATCCCGACACCCTCCCAGGTGTCTTTGGTGACGGCGATTGGGGGAACAAGGACCTCCTTCCCGACCCCACGCTGTCGGAGCTAATCGAGCACTTCTCCACCAAGACACTGTCGATCGCCAACCTGCCCGAGGATCAGCTCGGCAACGCCTACGAGTACCTCATCAAGAAGTTCGCCGACGACTCCGGTCACACCGCCCAAGAGTTCTACACCAACCGCACCCTGGTCCATCTGATGACGCTCATGCTCGACCCGCAGCCTGGAGAGTCCGTCTACGATCCCACCTGCGGCACCGGCGGCATGCTCATCTCGAGTGCAGCCGAGGTGAAGCGCCAGGGCAAGGAGTGGCGCAGCCTGCGCCTGTACGGCCAGGAGCTCAACTACGGGACCTCCGCGATCGCGCGGATGAACCTGTTTCTCCACGGAATTACCGATGGACAGATCGCGCACGGCGATACCCTCACACGACCCGCCTTCCTGAACCGCAAGGGCGGCCTACAGACCTTCGACGTCGTCCTGGCCAACCCGCCCTACTCCATCAAGGCGTGGAATCGGGACGCCTTTGCCAAGGACCCTTATGGACGCAACATGTGGGGCGTGCCGCCCCAGGGCCGAGCCGACTATGCGTTTTTCCAGCACATCGCCAAGAGCCTCGATCCCAAGACCGGCCGCGCCGCGATACTCTTCCCGCACGGCGTGCTGTTCCGCCGCGAGGAGGCCGCAATGCGGGAGAAGCTTGTGGAGTCCGATCTGCTGGAGTCCGTGATCGGGCTCGGTCCGGGGCTCTTCTACAACAGCCCGATGGAGGCGGTCGTTGTCACGCTGCGCGCCACCAAGCCGGCCGATGCCAAGGGCAAGGTGCTGTTCATCAACGCCGTCGCCGAGGTCGCCCGCGAGCAAGCCCAATCCTTCCTGCGCGATACGCATCAGCAGAAGATCCTCGACGCCTACCACGGCTTCGTCTGCATCGACCAGTTCGCCGCGGTCGCAACGCTCGCCGAGATCGGCGTCAAGGGCTACACCCTCGCGATCCCGCAGTACGTCGCCGGCGCCAAGGCCGCGGGCGCGGGTCAGGAGATCGACGCCGAGGACGCCGTCGTCGCCTGGCGGAAGGCAGCTACGGCGTCCGAGGTCGCGATCGCTGACATCCTCGCCACACTCCGCACAGAGGTGACGGCGTGAGCCTCAACCTCGACAAGTCCACGTGGAAGCGGGTCGCCTTCGGCGAAGTCGTGCGTAACGTCAACCAGAACGTCCGCGACCCTGAGCCCAAGGGCATCGACCGAGTCATCGCCATGGAGCACCTGGACCCGGGCGAGCTCAAGATCGGGCGCTGGGGCTCGCTCAGCGACGGCACGACGTTCACTAGGCGAGTGACGCCGGGCCAGACCCTCTTCGGTAAGCGACGCGCGTACCAGCGCAAGGTAGCTTACGCCGAGTTCGATGCGATCTGCTCGGGCGACATCCTCACCTTCGAGGCCGACGAGACGCAGATTCTGCCGGAATTCCTACCGTTCCTCGCGCAGTCCGACAAGTTCTTCGACCACGCGCTCGGCACTTCGGCTGGCTCTCTCTCACCACGAACCAACTGGCGCGACCTGTCGAATTTTGAATTCGATCTCCCGCCGGTTGACGAGCAGAAGCGGATCGCCGACCTCGTTTGGTCGGTCGAGCATCACCGGAGGAGCCTCAGCGCGCTGCGTGCAAGCTTGGCCGCTGGGACGGACCAGCACTTGTCCTCGCAACTGTCTCCGGGCGACAACGACATCAGCGCCTACGCCAACATTTTAGTCGGATTCGCTTTTGTAAGCAGTTCCTTCCTGCGTCAGCCGTCTTCGAGTTCGCGGCGGCTCTTGCGCGGTATCAACATCGGCGTTGGTGTCACACGATGGGCGACCTCGGATACAGTTCACTGGGCAGATACCCTGACTGAGCGTACGGCGAAGTACGTCCTTCGAGCGGGCGATGTCGTCGTTCCGATGGACCGCCCTTTCACTGCGGACGGGCGACTCAGGTGGGCAGAGCTGACCGACGCTGAGAATGGCACACTCCTTGTTCAGCGCGTTGCCCGACTCCGACCGCGAGATAGGGCCTATGCCCCGCTTGTGCGGGCAATCGTTCGTAGCACACCGTTCCAATCCGCACTGAATGGGTCGCTGACTGGCTCCTTCGCGCCGCATCTCGCCCATGGCGACTTTGTCAGGTACCGATTTGCAGTGCCTTCCCTTTCGAAGGCGACTGCGGCCGTGCATGCTGCGGAGGCCGCAGAAGCGAGTCTTGAACAAAAACGCATTAACGTCGACAGGCTGTACTACTCGCTGCTCATCGAAATCTTCGGAGACAACTGATGCCCGCTCAGTTTAACGAGGCCAACACGGTTCGTGACTTCATCCGCGACCTGGTGAAGTCGCCGGACTGCCCGTACGTACCGGGCAGCTCCCTCCCGCGCGCGGTAACGGACGTGCTGCTGGAGGGTGTCGTCAAAGATGCCCTGATCCGGCTCAACCCCGAGATCGCCGAGCTGCCCGACCGGGCGGACGAGGTTATCTACCAGCTGCGGGCAATTTTGATCTCCGCTCGCACGAGCTCCCATCCGGTGGTGGCCAACGAGGAGTTCATGGCCTGGCTGACGGGTCAGAAGTCGATGCCGTTCGGCCCTAGCGGCGAGCACACGACAGTGCGCCTCATCGACTTCGGCTCGCCCACGAGCGTGGATCGGGGCAGCGTCGCGCGCGATAATCGCTGGACGATCTCGACCGAGGTCACCTTCCAGCAGGGCCGCGTGGAGAAGAGGTTCGACCTGGTGCTGTGGTGCAACGGGATCCCACTGGTGGTGGGCGAGGCGAAGACGCCGGTACGGTCCGCATACACCTGGATAGACGCCGCCGCCCAGGTGCACGACGACTATGAGCGAAGCGTGCCGCAGTTCTTCGTGCCCAACGTCCTCTCCTTCGCCTCCGAGGGCAAGGACATCCGCTATGGCACGGTCGGTATGCCCGTCGAGCTGTGGGGTCCGTGGCGCGAGGAGAGCCCCGACGACGTCCCAGTGATGATCGGCCTGGAGGCCGTTCAGGAGGCGGTCGACGGAGTGCTGAATCCCGCGGCGGTACTGGACTTCCTGCGTTTCTTCACGATATATGCGACGGACAAACAGCACCGCAAGATCAAGATCATCGCGCGGTTCCAGCAGTTCCAAGCAGCGAACTTGATCGTCGAGCGGGTACTGCTGGGCAGGGTCAAGCAGGGCCTGATCTGGCACTTCCAGGGCTCGGGCAAGTCGCTGCTCATGGTGTTCAGTGCGCTCAAGCTGCGCGCGACGGCAGGGCTGTCGAACCCAACGATCCTGATCGTCGTCGACCGCGTCGACCTCGACACTCAGATCACCGGCACCTTCAATGCCTCGGACGTTCCAGGACTCGTCTCGACCGACTCCCGGGCTGAGCTGATCGAGCTGCTGTCGGTCGGGGCGCGGAAGATCATCATCACGACGATCCACAAGTTCGGGGAGGCCCCCGGTGTCCTGGACGCGCGCGACAACATCATCGTGATGGTCGACGAGGCGCATCGTACCCAGGAGGGCGACTACGGTCGCAAGATGCGCCAGGCGCTCCCGAACGCGTACCTGTTCGGGCTGACCGGGACCCCGATCAACCGCCGTGACCGCAACACCTTCAAGTGGTTCGGGTCGGAGGACGACCAGGGCGGCTACATGTCGCGCTACACCATGCACGACTCCATCAGCGACGGCGCGACGCTCCAGCTGCACTTCGAGCCGCGGCTGTCGGAGATTCACATCGACGAAGAGGCCGTCGACGCCGCCTTCGAGGAGCTCGCCGAGGCCAACGAACTCGACGAGGCGGCCAAGACGACGCTGTCAAAGAAGGCCGCCTCGATCGAGGCCCTGATCAAGGCCCCGGAGCGGATCCGGCAGATCGCCGCGGACATCGTCGAGCACTACACCACCAAGGTCGAGCCGGAGGGCTTCAAGGCGCAGGTCGTCGTCTACGACAAGGCCTCTTGCGTGGCGTACAAGGACGAGCTCGACACGATGCTCTCACCGGAGGCGTCCACGATCGTTATGTCGAAGGGCCGCAATGACCCGGCTGGGTGGGCGAGGTGGACGCCCGCCGCCGACGAGCTCGAGCAGATCTTGGCGCGGTTCAACGACCCCGCCGATCCGCTGAAGATCATCATCGTCACCGCCAAGCTGCTCACCGGCTTCGACGCTCCGATCTTGCAGTGCCAGTACCTCGACAAGCCACTCAAGGAGCACACCTTGCTTCAGGCGATCACGCGCACCAACCGCGTCTATCCGCCGCACAAGACTCACGGACTGATCGTCGACTACCTGGGCGTCTTCGACGATGTCGCCAAGGCGTTCAAGTTCGACACGGAGTCGGTCACCAGGGTCATCACCAACATCGACGAGCTGAAGGAACGGCTCGGTCCCGCAGTCGACGCGGCTGTGGCGTTCTTCCCCGGTGTCGATCGGACTGTCGGCGGCTACGAGGGGCTCATCACCGCGCAGGCTGCCATCGCCGAGGACGCGATAAAGGATCTCTTCGGGCTCGCGTACAGCATCGTCTCACAGCTGTGGGAGGCGATCAGCCCTGACCCCATGCTGAGGACCTTCGAGTCGGACTACCGGTGGCTCACCGACGTCTACGAGTCCGTGCGGCCCCCCGACATCACGGGCCGGCTGGTGTGGCACGCCCTCGGGGCGAAGACGATCGACCTGATCAACGAGCACGTTCAGGTGGAGATCCCGGGCGGGTCGGAGACGATCGTCCTAGATGCCCAGACGATCGAGGATCTGATGACGGGCACGCAGCAGAGCGACCCGGTGGAGATCGAGAAGGAGATCACCGCAAGGATCGCTCGTCACCTGAACAACCCGACCTTCGTCGAGCTAGGCAAGCGGCTCAGTCAGCTTCGCGAGAAGTACGCCGGCATCCAGCAGTCCTCGCTTGACTTCCTACGCGAGCTGCTCGAGCTCGCCCGCGACACCGTCGCCGCGGAGAAGGCGATCGACGAGATGCCCCGTGAGGAGCGAGGCAAGGCCGCGTTGACCCAGCTCTTCGAGTCATTGAAGACCGACGAGACCCCGGTGATCGTGGAGAACGTCGTCGACCGGATTGACGAGGTCGTCAGAAGCGTGCGCTTCCCGGGCTGGCAGATCACCAACGAGGGGGATCGCGAGGTTCGTCAAGCGCTCCGGAAGACGCTCTACATCCAGTTCAAGATCCGTGACGAAGCCATCTTCGACCAGGCCTTGAGTTATGTCCGCGAGTACTACTGATCAGCCACGCCCGAGCCCAGCCAGCGGCAGCTCCCGACTATAAGGCTCTCCGCGGCCAGCCCCGCGATGGATTCAAGGACCGCGTCAGCCTTCAGTTGCCAGCCCGCCGGCCATGAGGGTGTCGCAGCGGCCTCGGACATCTGTTGGTGTCTGCATGAACGTGATCGTGCTCGTCGCGCGCATGGCGCATGAGTGTAGCCGCGAGGGCGACGTAGCCGAGCTGGCGGCGTGCTCGCTGCTGAAGCTGCGTATCCGGAATGACGTTGCGCAGCCGCTGCTCCAACGCGCGGCGGTTGCGAGGCGGTCCGTCATAGCGTCTACCGTTCACGGTGGTTCTCGGCGTGACGTGCGGCATAGGCATCCCGCGCGCCGGCTGCACCGTCGCGGGTGATGAGACTCTGCTGCTCGGCGGTCTGGATGGCCTGCTCGATCGGCGACGCCCTACGCGAACTGCGCGCCGAGCGCGGCATGTCCCAGGAAGCCGTCGCGCTGGAGGCGGGGCTAAATCGCGGCTACTACAGCGGGGTCGAGCGGGGCGTGCGGAATGTGTCGCTGGCGAACATAGTCAAGATCGCCGGGGCGCTTGGGTGTCCGGCTTCAGAGGTGCTTGAGCGGGCGGAGGGTGTTGGGGGGCGCGGGCGGAGAACGGCTGCCCTCCAGAGTTCTGGGCTGGGAGATTGAGCTGATACCCGTGATACCCGCCCTCCTATCTGGCAGCGATCCGATGTTCGCGCGTGCGCAGAGGCTAACCACTGCATCGGCCTCGGCGGTGCAACGAGTAAGCGCTGGCATGCCTGGCGAGGACATCTTCCAACCCCTCGGAGAGGCGCTGATGTGGATGGTGGCTCTTGAGGATCTTGTGATGGCGCATTGCGGCAGTTACGTGCAGCAACGCGATGCTGACGTTGACGGTGCCATGCTTCCCGGTATCCGATATGCGAGGAACGCAATGGTCCATGGTGAGCTGGTGGTGTCTACCGTTTCCGCAAGCGGTGGTGCCGTCCTCGGTGCGGCCGTGCTCGGCGCGTTTTCTCTTGGCGAAGGACCGTCAGTCCGGTGGAAGGCACGCACGTCGATCGGGTTTACGCCGCGATTCGCAAGCAGTCCTAGCGTGTTACAACAGGAGCAGTCTTACGACAACGAGATAACTGGACGCAATGTCTTGCCTTTGCTATCCGCGGCGCTTGCCTTCCTACATCACGCGGCCGGAACATAAATGACGGCCGTATTGTTTCTCGACATCAAGTCAAGAAGCCAATCCCACAGCCGTGCGCTCGATATGGACGAGGATGGGATTCTCTAGGCGGGCGAGGTCAAACCTAATTCGCTGTGATGAGCCGCTCGGCATTGATTAGATTCGGCAGGCCATCTAGTAGTGCTTTGTTAGGTGTCATTCGTTGTGTCGTGGTGGGTGGTGTGGGAGGTTGTCGAGGTTGACGGGTTGTTGGCATGTTTGGCAGCGGCCGGTCCAGCACTTGAATAGCGGCTGTAGCAGCAGCACGGTCTTCG
>DATAXK010000005.1:0-42031 GCA_036266805.1 Solirubrobacteraceae bacterium | reverse complement strand
TTCGCGCAATGCATGCGATTGATTGAGGCTGGGCGGCATCTATGTCGCGACGGTCTCATCGAGATTGCATGCTTGGTAGAGACGATGAACCGCAAAACGCCCAAACCGCAGCTGCTCAGAATCCTCAGAGGCCATACGCCAGAGGTCCAGGACACTGGATCATGAGATGGTCCCATCTGCATGGCGACATGCAGGGACAGTGCGCGTGCACAGGACGCGCTGTCCACTCCGTGATGATCTGCGGAGCAAGGTCAAGAGCGAAATTCCTTGTCGGGTAAGTTCCGACCTGCACGAATGGCGTAACGACTTCAGCGCTGTCTCAACGAGGAGCTCGGTGAAATTGCAGTCTCGGTGAAGATGCCGAGTACCCGCGGCTAGACGGAAAGACCCCGTGAACCTTTACTACAACTTGGTATTGGAGTTCGGTGCATTTCGCTCAGGATAGGTGGGAGGCTTTGAAGCGCTGGTTGCGGCTAGCGTGGAGCCAACCTTGAGATACCACCCTTGGTGTATTGGATTTCTAACAGCATTCCGTGAATCCGGGTGCTGGACAGTTCCAGGCGGGTAGTTTGACTGGGGCGGTCGCCTCCCAAAATGTAACGGAGGCGCACAAAGGTTCCCTCAGCACGGCCGGAAATCGTGCGTAGAGCGTAAAGGTAGTAAGGGAGCTTGACTGCGAGACTGACAAGTCGAGCAGGTGCGAAAGCAGGTCTTAGTGATCCGGCGGTAGCAAGTGGAAGTGCCGTCGCTCAACGGATAAAAGGTACTCCGGGGATAACAGGCTTATCGGGCCCAAGAGTCCACATCGACGGCCCGGTTTGGCACCTCGATGTCGGCTCGTCGCATCCTGGGGGTGAAGTCGCTCCCAAGGGTTGGGCTGTTCGCCCATTAAAGCGGTACGCGAGCTGGGTTCAGAACGTCGTGAGACAGTAAATTCCGTTGCTGTCTATAAATTCGGCTATATGCTGGAAACTCCGAGTATCCCGCACTACTCGTACACTCGATCCCGTCCGGATTGAGTGTTACAGTGAAAATGTGTCGGGTGCGGACAATCAGCAGGAAAGGCTGGATGGCTACATCTCGGGCTATGTAGATGGCGAGGGCTGCTTTGCGGTCTCCGTCAACCGCAACCCATCGAGTCGTAGCGGGTATCAACTAGTTCCTGAGTTTCATGTCAGCCAGAACGGTGACAGGGCTCAGGTGTTGTGGTTGATACGCGAGCGGTTTGATGGTAGCGGCTACATCAAGTCCAACGGAAGAAAGGATCGTGCTTTGGTTTATGTTGTCAGACGGCGACTTGACCTACTGGAGCATGTGATTCCTTTCTTTGAACGGTCGCCTCTCTTGTCCTCGAAGCACGAGGACTTCGAGAAGTTTGCGGCGATTGTGAGATCGATGGCTCTCGGTCAACATCGCACCCCTGACGGTTTCGTCAGACTTTTGGAAGCGGCGCTCTCGATGAATGGGGGCGGTCGGTTCCGGAGTGTGCGATGGGAAGAGATCATCAAAGATGGCCAACCAGAATCCTCAGAGACTATATGCCGAACACGAGGAGTGATGCCTTCGTGAAGATATAGTCCGAGCTGCATGGCGACATGCAGAGTCAGGCAGAAATGTCCTGGCCCCCACGCCCGATTCGGTGTGGGAGTAACAAAACTGTCGGTCCCTATCTGCCGTGGGCGTTGGAGAATTGAGAGGATTTGTCCCTAGTACGAGAGGACCGGGATGAACGCACCTCTGGTGTATCTGTTGTCCTGCCAAGGGCATAGCAGGCTAGCTACGTGTGGATCGGATAACCGCTGAAAGCATCTAAGCGGGAAGCCGGCCTCAAGATGAGTTCTCCCATCCCCTAGAGGGAGTAAGGGCCCTGGTAGACCACCAGGTTGATAGGCCGGATCTGGAAGGACGGTAACGTCTGAAGGAGACCGGTACTAATGGCCCGAGGGCTTGACGGATTTTTCTATGTGCCCCGAATGGGGTATATTGATTGCCCCTTCGGGGGTAGTGGTACCCGCTGTGGCGCTGTGTAGTTTTGAAGGACCCCGAGACGCGTGGTCTCTCACGTTTTTCCGGTGGCCTTGGCGAGGGGGAAACACCTCTTCCCATTCCGAACAGAGAAGTTAAGCCCCTCAGCGCCGATGGTACTTGGCTCGCAAGGGCCTGGGAGAGTAGGACGCCGCCGGTTTCTTTACGCACACGAGCCGCCCTTTGGGGCGGCTCGTGGCGTTGCTATGGCCTTCGTGACTAGGCCCATTCGGTACTAGGGGTTCCTTGACGACCCCGCCCCACGCAGCATAGCCGCGCAAGATCTCTTCGGCGAAAGGGAGCCACGCGAAACTCCGGCGCGAGCTCGTCCGCCGACAGGACATAGACAGACCTGCTCTGCAGACGCAACGATCCCCGGACGCCGCGCGCCAAGGCGACTGTGTAGGGCCATCCGATGTGGATGTAGCGCCCCACCATCGTCGCACTGGTCATCGGCCTTCCCCCACGTGGGTGGGAGAGACTCGGCCCACTCCTCCTGGTCGACCTCCCAGTCGACGTCGTAATCGTCCTCGAGCAACAGGAAAGAGCGAACCAGCCGCAGCGTCCTCATGAGAGGCGGCGGCACTCGGGGTTTGCGTGATGGACAGAACATGTGTTCGTAGAGTACGACTGCTTGCGGACGGAACGCATGCGAACGGGTGTTTGTGTGTCGAACGATGCCGTCATCGGACTCGCGAATGGCTCAACCAAGCCGATTGCGGCGCGTCTCGTCTGCAACGAGAATTGCGCGGTAGCCCCGCTCTGGAGCTGAGAGCGGCCATGCACTGGCCCTCCGCTCTCGGCGGTGTACGGCGCGGGATACGGCCAGGTTGGCAGTTCGAAAAGAGGCGATGCCCCCCGCGCGCGCGGGGGGCATCGCACTTTTGGGATCGATGCCCGCCGACAGAGCCCCTGGCAGGAGCCGACAGAGCCCATGGGCAGGAACCGACAGGGTCGATAGGCCGAAACGCCGGATCGAGGGAGGGTCTGAGGCGCTCTGCTCGAACTAGTCACCGAGATGGCTGTTACGCTTGCCAGGCGCTCAATCCAGGAACCGACCGAGGTTCCTCGCCGGCGCATTCAGCTCATGGAGAAGTTCGTCATCGAAGGCGGCGCCCCGCTCTCCGGCACGATGGTCCCGGCCGGCAACAAGAACGGTGCCCTGCCCATCCTCGCGGCCTGCCTGCTCACGGAGGATGAGATCGTCGTGCACAACGTGCCGCGCATTCGCGACGTGGACGCGATGCTGGCGATCCTGGGGTCCCTCGGCGTGGCGATCGAGTGGCGCGGCGCCAACGAGCTGGCCCTGTGTGCCGCCGACGTGCACGACACCGAGATCGACCCGGAACTGGCCGAGCAAATCAGGGCTTCGTTCCTACTTGCCGGCCCGCTGCTTGCGCGCTTCGGCCGCGCGCTGATGCCGCCTCCAGGTGGCGATGTGATCGGCCGCAGGCGTCTGGATCCCCACCTCGACGCGTTCAGGGCCATGGGTGCGGACACCGAGTGCAACCGCGAGATCGTCCTGAGCGCCCCGCGAGGCCTGCGCCCCACCGACGTGTTCATGGACGAGCCCTCGGTGATGGCCACCGAGAACGCACTGATGGCGGCAGCGCTGACACCTGGAACGACCGTGATCGGCAATGCCGCTTGCGAGCCCCACGTGCAGGACCTGGCGCGCATGCTCGTCAAGATGGGCGCCGACATCCAGGGCATCGGCTCCAACCTGATCGCGGTCGGCGGCGCCAAGCGCCTGCACGGCTGCGAGCACAGCGTGGCGCCCGACCACATCGAGATCGGCAGCTTCATGGCGCTCGCCGGCGTGACCGGCGGCGAACTGCGCATCAAGGACACGGTGCCCGGCGACCTGCGCATCATCCGACTGGTGTTCGAGCGCCTCGGCTTGCGCTCGGTGCTCGATGGCGACGACGTGATCGTCCCGGGCGAGCAGAAGCTTGTGGCGCAGTCCGACATCGGCGGCTACAAGTGCAAGGTGCAAGACGGCCCCTGGCCGGCGTTCCCGGCCGATCTGACCTCGATCGCCGTCGCCCTTGCCACGCAAGCCTCGGGCTCGATCCTGGTGCACGAGTGGATGTTCGAGAATCGCCTGATCTTCACCGACAAGCTGATCCTGATGGGTGCTGACATCGTCATGTGCGACCCGCACCGCGCGATCGTGACCGGACCGCGACGTCTGCGCGGTGAGCGCGTGGAGTCGCCGGACATTCGCGCCGGCATGGCCGTGCTGCTCGCGGCGCTGTGCGCGGAAGGGCGCAGCGAGATCGGCAACATCCGTCAGATCGACCGCGGTTATGAGCGCATCGACGAGCGTCTGCGCGAGCTTGGCGCTCGCATCGAGCGGGTTGCCACAGAGCCAGTGCACGCGTAGGGCGCGGCTACTCTCTTTGCCCGATGCCCGTGCGCGTGCGGGGGCATTGCCATTTTGGAAGCAAATACACCACCCCGTGGCGCATCTCGTCAGCGCAGTCCGATTGAATGGCGAGAGATGACCAAGCCAATTCCAAGCCGACTGCCCCGAGACCGATGATCCATCCGATACCCAGCGGTACCCGTGACGTGCTCCCGGACGAGACGCGCGAGGTGCGCGCCATCACCGACGCCTTGCGTGAGGTGTTCGAGCGCCACGGCTACGGCGAGGTGTATACACCCGCGCTCGAGTACGAGTCGGTGCTCGCACGCGCCGACATGGCCGAAGCCAAGCCGGCCTATCGCGTCTTCGACGAGTCAGGCGCGGCGCTGGTGCTGCGCTCGGACATGACGGTGCCGATCGCGCGCGTGGTCGCCACGCGCTACCCCACTGAAGAGCCGCCGCTGCGCTTTTGCTACCTGGCTCACTGCTACCGCGGCGTGCGCCCGCAGCGTGGCCAGCCGCGCGAGCTGCTGCAGGCCGGGATCGAGCTGATCGGCGCGCCCGCCCCCGAGGGAACCGCCGAGGCGCTTGGCGTGCTGTGCGCGGCGCTTGACACGGTGGGCCTGGAGGGCTACCGGATCGGTCTTGGCGATGCATCGCTGTTCCCGGCGCTGATGGCCGGCGTGGGAGTGCCCGAGCAGGCACGACCGCGTTTGCTCGAAGCGCTTGCCGATCGCGACTTCGTCGGACTGGACGAGGAGCTTCTGCGGTTGGACCTCCTCGAGGCCGATCGTCAACTGCTGTTAAACGTCCCTCAGCGCCGCGGTGGACCGGAGCTGTTGGAGGCCGCCGAGGGCGTGGTCGGAGACGCGGTCGCGAACATGCGCGAAGTGCACCAGCTGCTCGAGCCGGACGTCGCCGAGCGCGTGATCTTCGATCTGGGCTTGGTGCGCAGCATCGGCTACTACACCGGTGCCGTGTTCGAGGTGTATGACCCAGCGCTCGGAACACCGATCGGGGGCGGCGGACGCTACGACGAGTTGCTCGGTCGCTTCGGACGTCCGTTGCCGGCGGTTGGTTTCGCGCTCGGGGTGGATCGCCTGCACATCGCCCTGATGGGCGAGGAGCGCGGCACGGGAGCATCGTTGTGAACGGCCCCACGAATGGTTCGCCGGGCGCTTCTGGGGGCTCGCCGGGCACCCCGGCCGGTTTGCAAGGTGCTGCCAAGGGCTCGCCGGGCGCCGCGAGCATCTCGCAAGGCGCCGCCAAGGGCTTGACTGGCGCCACCGGCGGGCTCACGATCGCCGTGCCTCGCGGCGCGCTGTTCAAAGAGACGGTCGATCTGTTGAGCGGCCTCGGTCTCGACACCTCTGAGCTGCGCTCCAACGACCGCAAGCTGCTGTTCGAGGAGATCGGCGTGATCACGATGCGCCCCTCTGACGTGCCCACCTATGTGGAGTCCGGAGCGGCCGACATCGGCATCACCGGTAAGGACGTGCTGCTGGAGCAGGCCGCGGCGCGCGGCGAGGGCGGGCGCGAAATCTACGAGCTGCTCGACTTGGGCTACGGCCGCTGCACGATGGTGCTGGCCAGCAAGGCGGGCCCTGACCCGGCCGCCGAGGCCCTGCGCCGACTCGGCGTGATGCGCGTGGCCACCAAGTACCCCCGCATCGCCGAACGCTACCTGGAGGAGACTGGCAGGCAGGCCGAGATCGTCGAGGTCAAGGGCTCGGTGGAGCTTGCTCCCTTGACCGGCATGGTCGAGGCGATCGTCGACCTCACCGCCACGGGAACGACGCTGCGCGAACACGACCTGATCGTGCGCGAGGAGATCGTCGAGTGCACGGCTCGGCTGATCGCGAACCCGGTTGCGCACAAGCTGCGGGCGCGGGAGATCGACAAGCTGTTGGAGCGCCTGCGTGCCGCTTGAGCGGGCAGCACGCGGACTGGTGGACGCTCTTGGAGCGATAGGCCGCGGAGGACTTCCAATCGGAACGGCTGCCAGCGCCACTGAGTTGTCGCGGGTGGGGGAGTGGACGCATGCTGGTTGAGCGGATGACGCTCACCGACGTCGAGCGAGCGGACGCCGCGAAGCTCGCGGTCGCCAACCTGCGCCGCATGATCGGCGGCGTCGAGGGGATCGAGCAGACGGTGGACGCGATCGTCGCAAACGTGCGGGCCGATGGCGATCCGGCGGTACTTCAGTACACACGCGAGCTCGACACGAATGGGGCAGACCCGCTTGCGCTGTGCGTGCCCGGCGAGGAGCTCGACCAAGCGCTGGAGCAGATGTCACTCGACGTGGTCGCCGGGCTACAGGTCGCGATCGCGAACGTCGCACGTGTCGCGGACGCCTCGATCGGCCCCGACACGGTCGCCGTCGGCCTGGCACAGGGACATACGGTCACATTGCGCGAGCTGCCGGTGGGCGCGGCCGCCGTCTACGCGCCCGGGGGCCGCGCCGCCTACCCGAGCACGGTCGTGATGGGTGTCGTAACCGCTCGCGCCGCCGGCGTGCTCGACGTGGCCGTCTGCACCCCGCCCGGCCCCGACGGCCAGGCCCATCCGTCGATCCTGGCCGCCTGTCGGCTCTGTGGCGTGGAGCGCGTGTACCGCATGGGCGGTGCCCAGGCGATCGCGGCTCTTGCCTTCGGCACGGAGTCCGTCGAGCGTGTGGACGTCGTCGTGGGCCCAGGCAACCAGTACGTGCAGGAGGCCAAGCAACGCCTCTCGCACATCGTCGGCATCGACGGCTACGCCGGGCCGAGCGACCTGATGGTCGTGTTCGGCGCCGATGCCGATACGCGCCTGATCGCGCTGGACCTGCTCGCCCAGGCTGAGCACGGCGCTGGCAGCCTGGTGGTGGGCGTGTCCAGCTCGCGCGCGGCACTGGACGTCGTTGCCGGTGAGATCGAGCGCGAGGCAGTGTCCTGGCCGCGGCTGCAGCCGGACGCTTGCGTGCTGATCGAGGTCGCCACCCCGGCCGCTGCGATCGCACTGGCCAACGAGTTCGCCCCCGAGCATCTACAGCTGATGGGCGCCGCCGAGCAGGCGCTCGCGCCGCGGGTACGCACAGCGGGGTGCCTGTTTCTCGGGCGCAACGGGGCTACCGCCTTCGGCGACTACACGGCCGGCTCCAACCACGTGCTCCCGACCGGTGGCGCCGCTCGCTTTGCCTCGACGCTCTCTCCGCGCCACTTCCGTCGCCGCATGTCGGTGGTTGAGATCGGCGACGAGGCCGCCGCCAAGCTGGCGCGCGCGGGCGCGCCGATCGCAAACGCCGAGGGCTTTCCGCTTCACGCCGAGTCGATGTTGGCGCGAGTAAGGGAGAATGAAGCCGGATGAGCCGCGAAGCGACAATCGAGCGCAAGACCGCTGAGACCGAGGTAAGCCTGACGCTCGCGCTCGACGGCAGCGGCCAGGGCACGCGCGAGACCGGTGTCGGCTTTCTCGACCACATGCTCGACCTGTTGGCGCGCCACGGGCGCTTCGACCTCGACGTGCGCGTGAGCGGCGACCTGCAGACCGGCGCACACCACACCGCCGAGGACACGGCGATCGTGTTCGGCCAGGCGTTGGATCGCGCGCTTGGCGACCGGGCGGGCATCTACAGGTATGGATTTGGGGTCGTGCCGATGGATGAGGCGCGGGCCAGTTGCACGATCGACATCTCCGGTCGCCCTTTCACACTGTTCGAGGCGCAACTGCCGCCCGGCTCGACCGGCGGCTTCGACCACGAGCTGACCGAGGAGTTCTTCAGGGCACTGGCCAACTCGGCCAAGCTCACCTTGCATCTGGAGGTGCAGACGGGCACGAACGCCCATCACATGATCGAGGCCGCCTTCAAGGCCTTCGCGCGCGCCTTGCGCCAAGCCGTGGCACTCGACCCGACCGAGAGCGGCGTGCCGAGCACGAAGGGCACGTTGACGGCATGAGCGCTCGGTTGCGCATGCACGCGAAGCTAGGCTGACAGTAACCATGCCGACAGAGACCCAAACGAAAACCACCAGGCTGCTCGACGAGCCCGTCGAGATCGCCGTCGTCGATTACGGCATGGGCAATCGCCGCTCGGTCGAGAAGGCGCTGGCGCACATCGGCGCGAACGTGACCGTCACAAACGACCACGAGCACCTGCGTGCCGCGGCCGGCCTTGTCGTCCCGGGGGTGGGCGCCTTTCCGCGCGGCATGACCAACCTGCGGGAGTTGGGCTTGGACGAGCTGTTGCGCGAGCGTCTCGCCGCGGGCACGCCCATTCTGGGAATCTGCCTCGGCATGCAGCTCGGCTTCGAGCGCTCGACCGAGCAGGGCGGCACGCCGGGTCTGGGCGTGATCGGCGGCGAGGTGCGCGAGCTGCAACACGGCTCGCTGAAGCTGCCGCACATCGGCTGGAACGAGGTCAGCCTCGTCGCCGGCTCGCCGCTGACCCACGGCTTGCCCGAGCGCTGCGCCTTCTACCACGTGCACTCCTTCGCGCCGGTGCCGAGCGCCGCCGAGGACATCCTTGGAACCTCCGTCTACGGCGCCCCTTTCGCGAGCGTCGTGGCTCACGACAGCTTCTATGGAGTGCAGTTTCACCCCGAGAAGTCATCGGCGGCGGGCCTGCGCCTGCTGGCGAACTTCGGACGCATCTGCGCGCGCGCCTCGGTACCGGTCGGCTCGTGAGGTTCACTGAAAGCTCGGTGCCCCCCGCGCGCGCGGGGGGCAGGCTCATGTGGCATATCGCAAGCTCGACCCACCCGTGCGCACAGGGCCCCAACTCATGAACCTGTATCCCGCGATCGACATGCTCGGCGGCAAGGCGGTGCGCCTGGTCAAGGGCGACTTCGAGGCCAAGAAGGTCTACGACGAGGACCCTTTGTCGGCGGCGAGCGAGTGGGTGCAGGCGGGAGCCAAGCGTCTGCACGTCGTCGACCTCGACGGGGCGAAGGCCGGTAGCCCCGCGAACCTCGACCACGTCGGGCGGATCGTCAAAGAGCTTGGGGTGCCGGTCCAGTTCGGCGGCGGCCTGCGCTCGCTCGGCGCGATCGAGGACGTGTTCGCGATCGGCGTAGAGCGCGCGATCCTCGGGACGGCGGCCTTCACCGAGGAGACACTGCTGGGGGAAGCGCTCGAACGCTGGCCGGGGAAGGTGCTCGTATCGGTCGACGTGCGTGGCGGCAGAGTGGCGACTGCAGGATGGACCGAGACGATCGACGGTGGCCCGCGCGAGATCATCAGCGAGCTGGCCGCCCGCGGCGCGCGCGAGCTGGTCTACACCAACGTCGATCGCGACGGAATGCTGCAGGGCCCCGACCTGGAGGAAGTCGAGCGCGTCGCCGGGTCTGTGCCCGGCAGCTTCGTCTACTCCGGCGGCATCGGCGCGCTGGCCGACCTCGAAGGCCTGGCAAGCCTGGACGCGCCCTCGTTCAGCGGTGTGATCGTCGGCAAGGCCTTGTACGAGCGGCGCTTCACGATTCCCCAGGCCCAAGTAGCACTGAGGGAGTAGATGTGCAGTTCGCGCGGCGCATGCGCCGCGCGCCGGTGGGCGCATGCGCCCACCGGGGGGACCGCACATGTGCGGTCCCCAGACAGGGCCGCATGCGGCCCTGTCGGTCGTGCCACATGTGGCACGACCCCCAACCATCTACGCTAGACGAATGCACTACAAGCGTGTGATCCCCTGCCTAGACGTGGACGGCGGTCGCGTCGTCAAGGGCGTGGAATTCCTCGACATCCGCGACGCCGGCGACCCGGTCGAGCTGGCCGCCCACTACGACCGCGAGGGCGCGGACGAGCTCGTGTTCCTCGACATCACGGCCACCCACGAGCGCAGAGACACGATCGTCAAACTCGCGCGCGACACCGCCGACGACGTGTTCGTGCCGTTCACGATCGGCGGCGGCATCCGCTCGGTGCAGGACGCCCAGGCGGTGCTCGACGCGGGCGCCGACAAGGTCTCGGTCAACTCGGCGGCGCTCGCGCGTCCGGAGCTGATCGACGAGCTCGCCGCGGTCTTCGGGGCCCAGTGCGTGGTGCTCGCGATCGACGCCAAGGCCGGCGACGCGGGCGCAGGTGCCGGTGAGGCGGAAGACGCCGACAATGGGGGGGATGACGACGATGGAGTGGCACGGGCGAGCTGGCAGGCATATGTGGCCGGTGGGCGCACCTGTACGGGCCGTGACGCGGTGCGGTGGGCGCGCGAGGGGGCAAGTCGTGGCGCCGGAGAGATCCTGCTCACAAGCATGGATCGCGACGGCACCAACGACGGCTATGACCTGCCGCTCACGACGGCCGTCAGCTCGGCGGTCGATGTTCCAGTGATTGCCTCGGGTGGGGCGGGAGAGCTGCAACACCTCGTCGAGGCGCTGCAAGCGGGTGCCGACGCCGTCCTGTGTGCGTCGATCTTCCACTACAACCGGCACACCGTCGCGCAGGCCAAGCAACATCTGGCGGCGGCCGGCATCCCGGTGCGCATCGACTGAGCAGCGTCGCCGGTGGAGCGCCCGGGAGCAGTCAACAATCGGAGCGAGATGACGAGCATCGGCGAGGACGTGAGCGGCACAGGTGTCTTGGAGCGCTTGCGTGAGCTGCCGGGCGGGGATGAGCTGCTGGCCGCCGCACACGAGCACGACGGTGATGTCGAGCTGGTCGGTGGCGCCGTGCGCGACATCTTGCTTGGCGGTTTGCCGCGCGAGCTTGACGTGGTGGTGGAGGGCGACGTACGCGCGTTCGCCGAGGAGTTGGCAAGCCGCGTGGGTGGTGTCGCGAGTGCCGCAAACGCGATGCCCCCCGCGCGCGCGGGGGGCATCGGCGAAATGGAAGCTCCGCTGGGCGGAGACGAAGCAGGTGATGACGGCGACCGTCGGGACGTCGGCGGCCCGGTGGAGCTGACCTACCACGAGCGCTTTCACACCGCGGTCATGCGCTGGTCGGAAGGCGAGATCGACGTCGCCATGCGCCGTAGCGAGGCCTACGCGGCCCCTGGTGCCCTGCCCGAAGTCGCCCCTGGCAGCGCCGAGCAGGATCTCGAACGCCGCGATTTCACGATCAACGCGATCGCGGTGGCTCTGGCCGGGGAGCAGGCGGGGCGGTTGCGCTCGGTGGAGGGTGCGCTCGAGGATCTCGCCGCGCGCCGCCTACGCGTCTTGCACGACTCGAGCTTCACCGACGACCCGACGCGGATCCTGCGACTCGCGCGCTACGCCGCGCGCCTGGGCTTCGAGATCGAGCCGCACACAGCCGAGCTGCTGGCCGCGGCGATCGCCGGCGGTGCCTTGCGGACGCTCTCCGGACAACGCCTCGGCGCGGAGCTGCGCCTGGCCGTGGCCGAACCCGAGCCGCTCGAGCCGTTGGTCGAGATGGAGCGCCTCGGCGTCCTGCGCGCATGGCAGCCGGGCGTGAGCTTCGACGAGGCTTTGGCACGCGCGGCGCTCCAAGCCCTGCCCGAGGACGGCTCGGCGCGCCTGTTGCTTGCCGCCTCGCTCCTGCTTGGCCTGTGCCACGAGCTCGACCGCGAGGAGACCGAGCCGGCGATGCGTGGCTTTCTCTACGACCTCGAGCTGCCGGCTGGCGAGGGCGATCGGGTGTTCGGCATGGCCGTCAGCGCGGTATTCGTAAGCGACCACGTCGACGGCGTGGAGATGCTCTCCGAAGTGCTCGAGCTGATGCTCGGCACGCCCGTGGAGTCGCTCGCGCTCGCCGCGGCGAGTTGTGCCCTGCGCGACGGTCCGGGCTCCTACGGAGTCCAGGTCATCGACGAGTGGCTCAACCGGCGGCGCCACGTCGCGCTGGAGCTGACCGGCGACGACCTGCTCGCTGCCGGAGTGCCGGAGGGCCCGGAGGTGGGCGCGCGCCTCGAGGAGTCCTACCGGCTGTTGCTCGAAGAGCGGATCGAGCCAGGTCGCGAGAGCGAGCTGCGCGCCGCGCTGGAGGCGAGGGTATGACTGAGCTTTTCGAGTTGCCCGGAGGTGGTCGTGCCACCTTCACCAGACGCGCCCAAGGCAACATGTCCAGCGTCGGCGGCGACGGCGCGGAGTATGGCCTGGCGGCCCGTGAGCGCCTACGCGAAGAGCTTGGCGTGCGACGTCTGGTGCGTGGCTATCAGGTACATGGGACGGTGGTGGGACGCGTGTTCGCCGACGGCGCTTGCGCGGGCCTTGCCAGTGGCGGGCGGCCCGCTCACCCGCGCGTCGAGATTCAAGCGCCCGCGGCGGGCCAGCAGGTCGAGCACGGTCCGGAGAATGCCTTCGAGTGTGAGGACTCCACCAGTCAGCCCGCATTCGAGGCCGACGGTCACGCCATCGCCGCCCGAGGCTTGGCCGCGATGGTGCTCACCGCCGACTGCATCCCGGTGGCGCTGGGCGCGCGGGGCGCCGTGGCCGCGCTGCATGCCGGCTGGCGCGGGCTCGCCGCGGGTGTGCTCGAGGAGGGGGTTCGTGCCCTGCGTGAGCTCGGCGGGAGCGGAGACATGGTGGCTGTTGTCGGCCCCTGCGCCGGCGCCTGTTGCTACGAGGTCGGCGAGGAGGTCCACGCGGCCTTTGCCGGTGTCCATCGCGACGGCCGCCTGATCGATCTGCGTGCGATCGCCCACGAAAAGCTGCTGGCAGCCGGTGTGGCCGAGGTGCTGGATGCCAAGGCGTGCACGATCTGCGACGAGCGTTTCTTCTCCCATCGCCGCGAAGGAACTCGCGCCGGTCGTCAGGCGGGGCTCGCATGGTTGAGTTGATCAGCGGCCTGCGGGCCGAGCGTGTACGCGCCAACCTGGACGCGATACGCGCGGAGATCGCGGTGGCGGCCGAGCGCGCCGGGCGCGACCCGCACGAGGTCGAGGTACTTGCGGCCTGCAAGTACGTGCCAACTGAGGAGCTTCCGGTGCTCGCCCAGGCGGGTATCGGGCTAGTCGGCGAGAATCGCGTCCAGGACCTGCAGCAGAAGGTCGCCGCTCACGGCGACCTGTTCGCCTGGGACTTCATCGGCGCGCTGCAAAGCAAACACGTGCGCGCCATCGTCCCGCACGTGCGCCTGATCCATTCGCTGGCAAGCGATTCCGCTTTGCGCGAGCTCGAGCGCCACAGCGACCGGGCACGCCCTGGCCTGTGTGTGCTGGTCGAGGTCAACCTCGCCGGCGACCCCGCAAAGGAAGGCATCATTCCCGAGCAACTCGACGCCTTCGTTGCACGCTCGCCGTTCCCGGTGGCGGGCCTGATGACGATGCCGCCGCTGGCCGATGACCCGGAGCAGAGCCGGCCCTGGTTTCGTGCTCTGCGCGAATTGGCCACGGCGCGCGGCTTGGACAAGCTCTCGATGGGCACGACCCAAGACTTCGCGGTGGCCGTCGAAGAGGGTGCCACAATCGTGCGAATTGGCACGCGGTTGTACGCTTAGGGCTCGAGGAACATGGGCTCTAGCTCTGTGGCGTGCCAAGATTGGAATCATCGCCACTAGCAGGGAAAAGCCCGTTCTCCACGAAAACGCCCTCTAGCAATGGCATTTCGCGACTCATGGCACCGTGCTCTCGTGTACTTCGGCTTGGCCGAGGAGTATCACGACGACTACGAGGAGCCACCGCATGAGGAGGAGATAGCCGACCGCTATCGCGAGCGCCCCAACGTACGCCGCCTCTCACCGCGTCGCCGCCGCGACGAGTTCGACGAGATCTTCGCCGACGACGAACCGCGTGGACGCCCGACGACGACTTTGCGACCGGTTGGACGCGGCAACGGCGACGTGCGCGTGCACCTGGTCATCCCCAAGTCCTTCAACGACGCCCAGCAGATAGCCGACAAGTTCAAGGACTCGATCCCGGTGATTCTCAACTTGCAAGGCGCGGACACCGACCTGTCAAAGCGCCTGATCGACTTCGCCAGCGGCTTGACGTACGCGCTCGACGGCGGCATGCAGCGGATCGCCGACAAGGTCTTCATGCTCACCCCGCGCAACGTCGAGATCTCGGCCGAGGAGCGGGCTCGCCTGATCGAAAAGGGCTTTTTCAACCAGTCCTGACGGATGCCCGGCGCCTCGCGGGCCGGTAGCCTGACTGCCCTATGAACATCGGTCTAATCGGTTGCGGCAACATGGCGCGTGCGATGGCGCGCGGATGGGGTCGGCCGGTGCTGTGCTTCGATCCTGTGGCCGAGCGTGCGCGGGCGCTGGCGCAAGAGACGGGGGGAGAGGCGCTCGGCTCGAACGCCGAGGTGGCCGCGCGCGCCGATCTGGTGGTGCTCTGCCACAAGCCGGCCCAGCTGGGCAAGATCGCCGCGGAGGTCGCGCCCACCGCCAAGGCGGTCGCGTCGATTCTGGCAGCGACACCGCTGTCGAAGCTGAAGAGCGCCTATCCAGACATCCCGGTGTATCGCTTCCTGCCCTCGCTTCCGGCAGAGGTTCGCGGCGGCGCGATCGTGCAGGCCAGTGACCCCGAGCGCAACGCCGGGCTCGCAAACACGCCGATCGACACAGAGGTACGTGAGCTGTTTGCCGAACTCGGCACGCTTGTCGTGCTGGACGACTCGCTCGTGGACGTCGCGATGGGTCTGATGTCCTGCGCCCCCGCCTACGTGGCACTGGTGGCCGAGGCACAGGTCGACGCGGGCACGCGTCGCGGCATCCCGCCGGCCCAGGCCTCGGTGCTCGTCACCGCGACGCTGGCCGGCACGGCCGAGCTGTTGCGCCGGCGCGACTACGACACGCTGGCGGTACGTCGCGAGGTCACCTCGCCCGGGGGTGTCACCGCACGCGGCTTGGCGGCGCTCGAGCGTGGAGGCCTGCGAGCGGCATTCGACGACGCGCTCGATGCCGTGCTCGGGGAGCAACGGCAGTGACCCTCCTGCTCGCCAGTGTGCGCACCGAAATCGCCGGTTACCTCTCGACGTTGATCTACGTCTACACCCTGCTGATCATCCTCTACATCGTCACGCAGCTGCTGTTCGCCTTCGGCGTGCGCCCACCCTATTCGCGCGCAAGCGATGCGGTGCTGAGCTTCCTACGCGACGTGTGCGAGCCCTACCTGCGCATCTTCCGGCGCATCATCCCGATGGTCGGCGCTTTCGACTTCAGCCCGATCGTGGCGATCATCGTGCTGTCACTGGTGGGCAACCTGCTCGTCAGCCTGATCCACGGTTGAGCCGAGTGGTCCATTCCGGAAATTCACTGGTGTTTCCCGGCGTCCGCACGCGCCTGACTGCCCCCGGCGTCCACACACGTACCAGCAGTACGCGCGTGGACGCCGTGAACCGTCAGGTCACGCGCGTACACCCGGCAAACCCACAGCGAATTTCCGGAATGGACCACTAGTGGCCAGACGCCCGGCCCGCCTGCTCACGTCTTCAGGAGCGCGTCCCTCCGGGCGTGCCCGTCATGGCGCCCTGGTGTGGCTGTGGACTGTCCTGGTGATGGCGTTCGTCGTAGCGCTTGATCAGCTCTCGAAGGCCGCCGTGCGCAAATCGATCGTCCCCGGCGAAACGCGTAGCGTGTTCCCTGGCATACAGCTTGTCGACGCACGCAACCAGGGTGTGGCTTTCGGCTTCCTGCCCGGTCGGCACGTCGTGGTCACCGTACTCGTCGGCGCCGCCCTGCTCGTGTTGCTCGTCTACTTCGCGCGCCACCGCGACAAGCCCCTGATCTGGCTGCCAACGGGGATGCTGCTCGGCGGGGCGCTCGGCAACATCATCGATCGGCTGCGCGTGGGCTCGGTAACCGACTTCGTCAAGTTCCCGCTCGGCTGGCCGCCGTTCAACCTCGCCGACGCCAGCATCACGCTCGGCGTGCTGTTGCTGCTGATCGTCGCCGAGAAGCGGGAATGACGCCGCAACCAAAGATCGCCTGGGAAGACGAGCACCTGCTGGTCGTCGACAAGCCCGCTGGCCTTGTCGTGCACCCGGCTCGCGGACACCGCGAGGGCACGCTCTCCCAACTTCTGGCAAACACCGCTGGCGGTGTGGCCGGGGGCGATCCGGATCGGCCGGGAATCGTGCACCGCTTGGATCGCGACACTTCGGGTCTACTCGTGGTGGCTCGTGGCGAGGAGGCCCACCGGCTGCTGCAGGAGGCCCTGCGCAAGCGCTTGATCGAGCGTGAATACATAGCGCTCGTGGAGGGCCTGCCGCCCGCCCGCAGCGGCACGATCGAGGCACCGATCGGGCGCCATCCGCGGATTCGCACGCGCATGGCCGTTGGCGGCAGCGCCAGTCGCGAGGCACGCACTCACTTCACACTCGAGCGCTCGCTGCCGGGCGTCTCGCTGCTGCGTTTGCGGCTCGACACGGGACGCACCCATCAGATTCGTGTTCACCTGCAGGCGATCGGACATCCCGTATGCGGCGATCCCGAATACGGCACGGCCGGCATGCTCGGCTTGACACGCCAGTTCCTGCACGCGACGCGCCTTGCTTTTCCGCACCCGATCACGGGAGAGCGGGTGGAGGTCAACTCGCCACTGCCCGAGGATTTGCGCGAAGCGCTCAAGCGGGCCGAGGCCGGTTCCGGCGGTTAGGGTTCGAGCTCGCTTGACGCCAGACCGGCCGACCTGGCGTCAAGCTTGCTTGCGTGGGCGCTGAAACGCTTGCGGGCGATAGACTGAGCTTTCGTAGTCAACCTCAATGCCGTGCGACTGCGCAACGCGGCCCTGCCCGAACCACGCGCCCAAAGCGTGCTCGGGTCCGC
This sequence comes from Solirubrobacteraceae bacterium, assembly GCA_036266805.1. Classification (GTDB taxonomy): domain Bacteria; phylum Actinomycetota; class Thermoleophilia; order Solirubrobacterales; family Solirubrobacteraceae; genus Palsa-744. The sequence continues at coordinate 25,002 of DATAXK010000005.1, read as the reverse complement.
GACGCACCGCCCGGATTCAAGCTAGATCAAAATAAGGGAGCACCCGTGAGTCAAGTTGGAATCGCGGACATGCTGGAGGCCGGAGTCCATTTCGGCCATCAGACACGCCGCTGGAACCCGAAGATGCGCCGCTTCATCCATGGCGAGCGCAACGGCATCTACATCATCGACCTGCTGAAGACCGCTGTCTTGTTGCAGCAGGCCCAAGAGGTTGCCGCCCAGATCGCCCACCGTGGCGGCACCGTGCTGTTCGTCGGCACCAAGAAGCAGGCCCGTGACGCCATCAAGGAGGTCGCCGAGGCCGCGGACATGCCTTACGTCAACCACCGCTGGCTCGGTGGCCTGTTGACCAACTTCCAAACCATCAACCAGCGTATTCGTCGTCTGCACGATCTCGAACGCTACGAGACCGAGGGTCAGCTTGCGCTGCTTCCGACCCGCGAGCGCATGGCCGCCCAGGCCGACCTCGCCAAGCTGCGGGCCAACCTCGGCGGCGTCAAGAACATGCAGCGCACTCCCAACGCGCTGTTTGTGATCGACCTGAACGTCGAGGCGATCGCCGTTCGCGAAGCCCAGCGCCTGCGTATCCCGATCATCGGGCTGGTAGACACCAACTGCGACCCCGATGGGATCGACTACGTGATCCCCGGCAACGACGACGCGATGCGCTCGTGCGCTCTGATCGCCAAAGCGATCGGCGACGTGGTAGCCCAGGGTCACGCGGTTTTCCGCGCCGAGGAGGAGAAGGCTCGCGCTGAGCGCGCCGAGCAGGCAAAGCGCGAGGCCGAGGAGCGCGCTCGTCGCGAGGCCGAGGAACAGGCCAAGCGCGAGGCCGAGCTGGCCGCACGCGCGGCCGAGGAGCAGGCGGCCAAGGAGGCCGCGGAGAAGCAGGCGGCCGCGGCGGCGGCTCAAGCCGCTGCTGTCAAGGCAGCGGAGCCTGCTCCCGCGCCGGCTACTCCCGCCGCGGCGGCCCCGGCTTCAGCGGCTCCAGCTCCAGCGCCAACTCCGGCTGCCAAGCCCGCCGCCGAGCAAGCGGCCGCGACTCCGGCTCCTGCGCGGGCAGCCAAGCCCGCTGCCGAGCAAGCGGCTCCGGTGCAGGCTGCTAAGCCCGCTGCCGAGCAAGCCGCTCCGGTGCGGGTCGCCAAGCCCGCCGAGCAGGCGGTCCCGGCCCCGGCTCAGGCCGCCGCGCCCAATGCCGAGCAAGCAGCGCCCGCTCAGCCGCAGCCGGAGGCGCCTGTTGCGAAGGAGCCCGTACCGGCCGCCGCGGAGGCGCCTGCGGAGAGCAAACCGACAGATGCCGCGCCAGCTGAGCCCGCGCCGGCAGACAGCGCGCCCGCCGAGGCCGCGCCGGCAGAGACACCAGCAGAGGAGACCAGCGCATCGTGAGTACCACCGAGATATCCGCCAAGGACGTGAAGGCCCTGCGCGAGCGCACGGGCGCAGGCATGATGGACTGCAAGAAGGCCCTGACCGAGGCTGAGAACGACATCGAGAAGGCGATCGAGATCTTGCGCCTCAAGCAGGGCAAGAAGATCCAGGATCTGGGCGAGCGCACCGCCACCGAGGGCACCGTCCAGGCCTATATCCATGCCGGCGCCAAGGTCGGCGTGATGATCGAGGTCGACTGCAACACCGACTTCGTCGCCAACAACGAGGATTTTGTGGCGTTTGCCCGCGACATCGCCATGCAGATCGCCGCGACGCCCACTGTCAAGTACGTCTCCCGCGAGGATGTGCCGGTCGAGGCGCGTGACGCCGAGGCTCGCATCTACGAGCAGGAGGCCGCCGAGAAGCCGGAGAACATCCGCGAGAAGATCGTCGCCGGCAAGCTCGACTCGTGGTACGGCACGATCGTGCTGCTCGAGCAGGAGATGCACAACCCCAAGTTCGACGGCAAGACGGTGCAGCAGCTGCGCGACGAGCTGACGGCCAAGACAGGCGAGAACGTCGTTATTCGCCGCTTCGTGCGTTTCGCCGTCGGCCAGTAGGCCGTGGCCGCTGCGCATTCCGGCGTCCTCGCCCGCTCGCGTACTTAAGTACGCCACGCGGGCTGCGTCCTTGGACTGCTTGGTCCACGACCTACTGGTTACGTGGTAAGCGGATAGGCTCTTGCGTCGCAATGTCCTCCCCGGCCTTCAAACGCATCCTGCTCAAGCTCTCCGGAGAGGCGTTGATGGGTGCGCTCGACTACGGCACCGATCCTGAGCGAGTGGCCGCGGTCGCGCGTCAAGTGTCCGCCGTGCGCGACCAGGGCGTCGAGGTCGCGATCGTCGTCGGCGCTGGCAACATCTACCGCGGCATGAAGGGGGCGGCCGACGGCATGGACCGCTCGACCGCCGACTACATGGGGATGCTCGCTACCGTGCTCAACGCGCTGCCGCTGCAGGACGCGCTCGAGAAGACCGGTACGGACACGCGCGTGCAATCGGCGCTTGGCATCTCGGAGGTCGCCGAGCCCTATATACGGCGGCGGGCGATGCGCCACCTGGAGAAGGGGCGCGTCGTGATCTTTGCGGCCGGCACCGGCAACCCGTTCTTCACCACCGACACCGCCGCCGCCCTGCGCGCCGCCGAGATCCACGCCGAGATCATCCTGATGGCCAAGAACGGCGTCGAAGGCGTCTACAGCGCCGACCCGGCGCTCGACCCAAGCGCTCAGTTCATCCCCCAGATCACCCACATGGAAGCCATCGAGCGACGTCTACGGGTGATGGATTCGACAGCGCTTGCCCTGTGCATGGAGAACTCGATGCCGATCAACGTGTTCAACATGGACGACGAGACCAACATCGCACGGATAATCTCGGGTGGGCGCGTGGGGACGCTGGTGAGCGCATGACCTTCTACGAGAGGAGCCACGATGGCCGCTGAGACGATCGACGCGCTGCTCGACGACGCGAGCGAGCGAATGACCAAGTCGCTGGAGTCCACCCAGCACGAGTTCTCCTCGGTCAGGACCGGTCGCGCGAGCCCGGCGCTGCTGGAGAGGGTGGTGGTCGACTACTACGGCGCACAGACTCCGCTGAACCAGCTGTCCACGATCTCGGCCCCCGAGGCGCGCCTGATCACGGTACAGCCGTACGACAAGTCCTCGATCAAGACGATCGAGAAGGCGATCAACGAGTCCGACGTTGGCTTGAACCCTTCCAACGACGGCAATCTGATCCGCCTCGTCGTGCCCGAGCTGACAGAAGAGCGTCGCAAGGAGCTCGTGAAGGTGGTGCGCAACCTTGCCGAGGACGGGCGCATCGCGATTCGCAACGTGCGCCGCGACACGATGCAGCACCTGCGCGACCTGAAGTCCGAGGGCGAGATCGGCTCAGACGACGAGCACCGCGCCGAGGGTGAGCTGCAGAAGCTCACCGACGGGCGCATCGCCGATCTCGACGGTGTGCTGAAGGCCAAGGAGGAAGAGATCCTCGAGGTGTGATGGTGGCGATCGCCCCATCAAACACCCGCGCGGCAGAGGGCCCCAGACGTGATGGGTGAGAGCCACGAGGCGAGCACGTCGGGCGAGAGCACGGCCGCCCGTTACATTGCGATCATCACCGATGGCAACGGCCGCTGGGCGCGCGCTCGCGGGCTACCCGTCAACGAGGGTCACAATGCCGGCGCCGACAATGTCAAGGCACGCCTGCGCGATGCCGCGGAGCTCGGCGTCGAGGAGTTGACCGTGTACTCCTTCTCGACCGAGAACTGGTCGCGTCCGCCGGAGGAGGTCCAGGGCTTGATGGAGATGTTCGCCAAGCGCATCTCCAGCGAAACCCCGGAGCTGCACGCCGAAGGCGTGCGCATGCGCTTCGTCGGCCGGCGCGAGGGCATCGACCCGGAGCTGCAGGGGCACATGCGTGCGGCGGAGCAGCTCACCGAAGCCAATAGGCGCATCACGCTGTTCGTTGCGTTCAACTACGGTGGACGCGCCGAGATCCTCGACGCGGCACGTGCGTTCCAGGGTGGCGGCGAGGAGGAGTTCCGCCGGCACCTCTACGCCCCCGAGATGCACGACCCCGACATCATCATCCGCACCAGCGGCGAGCGGCGCCTGTCCAACTACCTGCTGTGGCAGTCGGCTTACTCCGAGCTGGTCTTCCGCGACGAGCTGTGGCCCGACTTCTCGCGCGAGGCGCTGGAGCAGTCGTTGGCCGAGTTCTCAGAGCGTCGCCGTCGCTTTGGCGGGCGCTAGCGCCATGTCTCCTGCTCGAATGGCCGATCGTCGTCTCTCCACCGGCCCCGGCGGGCGGGCGGGTGGGTCCACGGACTCAGCTCCTACGGGTGGTTCCGGGGGCGGCTCGGACATCGGCTCGCGCATCGTCTTCGCAGTGCCTCTGATCGCGCTCGCCCTGTTTCTCGTGATCGAGGGCGGCGCGATCTTCGCCGTCGGCATGTTCGTGATCGGTTGCGTCTGCATGCACGAGCTCTACGGCATGTACGAGCGCACCAATCCTGTGCGCCTGGCCGGCTTTCTCGCGCTTGCCGGGCTGATCGCGGCCGCGGCGTATGGAAGTCCGACCCATCCGACCCTGGTGCTGCTTGCCGCTTCGGTGGTGCTGCCGGTCCTGTTCGCGATGACGCTCGCCGGGCGTCGTCCAAGCGTGGGGGGAATGGCGATCACGCTGCTGGGCATCTACTGGATCGGCTTTGGGCTCGCCCACGCCGTGTTGCTGCGCGGGCTTCCTCACGGCAACGGCATCGTGATCGACGTGCTGGTCGGGACGTTCCTGGGCGACACGGGCGCCTATCTCGGCGGGCGCCTCTTCGGCCGTCGTCCGCTCGCGCCCAGCATCTCGCCGAACAAGACCGTCGAGGGGCTCGTCATCGGCATGGCCTGCGCGGTGCTGGCGGTGTGGTTCGCCGGGCGCTATCAGGAATGGCTTCCGGGCATGCACGCGCTGGTGCTCGGGCTGGGGGTGGCCGTGTTCGCGCCGATAGGCGATCTGTTCGAGTCGTTCGTCAAGCGCCAGGCCGGGGCAAAGGACACCGGCAGCTTGTTGGGCGCACACGGTGGGGTGCTAGACCGGCTGGATGCGGTGTTGTTCACGGCTGTTGTCGGCTATTACATTTGGCTCGCCTATGTGTGAGCTGGAGGCTCGTGGACGCTGCGCGGGGCGGCGTCCTCGCTCGCTTGTGTGCAAAGCACACGGCGCTCGCTGCGTCCTTGCCCCGCTTGGTCCACGACCCTCCAGGTGCTCTCATAGAGATGGCGGTCACCATGTCTAAGCGTGTGCTGATCCTCGGATCCACCGGCTCGATCGGCATGCAGGCGCTCGACGTGCTGGAGCGCGATGACGAGCTCGAGCTGATCGGTCTCTCGGCCGAGCGCTCGTGGGAGACGCTCGTAGAGCAGGCGCGTACGTACGGCGTGCGGCGGGTCGCGCTCGTCGACGAGCACGCGGCGCGGCTTGCGGCAGATGCGTGGCCCGAGGGGGAGGTTCTGAGCGGCGCGGAAGGGCTGGTGCGCCTCGTCGTGGAGTCGGGCGCCGACCTGGTGCTCAACGCGCTCGTGGGCTCCGCCGGCCTGGGCCCGACCGTGGCTGTGCTTGGCGAGGGGATCGACCTTGCGCTCGCCAACAAGGAGTCGCTCGTGGTGGGCGGCGAGCTGGTGGTGGCGCTGGCCGAAGCGACCGGTGCGCAGATCGTGCCCGTCGATTCCGAGCACACCGCGCTTCACCAATTGCTGTCCGGGTTGCCGGTGGGCAGTGTCGAGCGTCTGACGATTACCGCCAGCGGCGGGCCCTTTCGTGGGCGTACCTCCGAGCAGCTCGTCGAGGTCAGCGTCGAGCAGGCGCTTGCCCATCCCACCTGGGCGATGGGGGGCAAGATCACGATCGACTCGGCCACGCTGATGAACAAGGGTCTGGAGCTGATGGAGGCACATCACCTGTTCGGCACCCCCTACGAGCGCATCGACGTCGTCGTGCATCCTCAATCGCTGATTCACGGTCTCGTTCAGCTTGCGGACGGGGCGATGCTTGCCCATATCGGGCCGAAGGACATGCGCATCGCGATCTCCTATGCCCTGCACGGCGCGACTAGCATCGAGCTGCCGATCGCCGCGCTCGACCTCGTACAGGTCGGCGCGCTCACGTTCGAGCCGGTGGATCTGGAGGCGTTCCCGTGCCTGCGCCTTGCCAGGGAAGCCGCTCAGGTTGGTGGTACCGCGCCCTGTGTGCTCAACGCGGCCAACGAGATCGCAGTGCATGCCTTTCTCGCCGGGCGGCTGTCGTTCCTCGGCATCGCCGAGGTGATCGAACGCACACTCGATGTGCTGCCGGGAGCACCAATCAGGGCCTTCGAGTCGCTGTACGAGGCGGATCGTGAGGCTAGGCGCGTCGCCGAAGGGGCCGTGCCGGCTGTGTGAAGGGCTGCGTCGGCTGGGCTGTGGGTAGGGGCCGTGTCGGCTGTGTGAAGGGCTGCGTCGGCTGGGCTGTGGGTAGGGGCCGTGTCGGCCGTGTGATGCTCTCAAAAAGGGCGATGCCCCCCGCGCGCGCGGGGGGATGCAGGTTTTTGACGCTCCCAGACCATGCCGGTGTCCCGTCCGGGTTGGTTTGTCGGATAAGGATGTATGCGACCGCTGTCTCAACCGGCTGCCCGTACTCCCCTCATGGAGATCGCGCCGCGATCCTTCCGCCGAAAGGCTCGGTATGATCACGGTATGACCAAAGTCTCGAAGATGACGATTTCCCTGCCCAGGGAGCAGGCGGAGCAAGTGCGCGAAGCCGTCGCACGTGGCGATGCCGCGAGCGTTTCGGGCTACATCTCGGCCGCGCTGGCGGCCGTGATGGCTGCGCCGTCCGACGGGGACGACGACACCCTTGCGAATCTCGTAGCGGACATGCTCGCCGAGGATGGGGCGCCCAGCGCGGAGGCGTATGAGTGGGCCGACAGGGTTCTCGGCTTGACCGAGATTGCCGACTGAAGTGCTCGGTTTCACACTCGATACGGGCGCTTTGATTGCTTTGGAGCGCAAAGACGAGCGAATGAAAGCTCTGCTTGCGCGAGTCCTCGCTCATCCAGAGGCGATGATTCACATTCCCGCGGGTGTCGTTGCGCAGGCATTTCGGGACGGCTCCAAGCAGGTGCGGTTGGTCAGATTGCTGAAGGAGACACAGGCGCGCGTGGTGGCTCTCGACGAGGACACGGCGCGAGCGGTGGGCATTCTCCTTGGGCTGCGAGGCGCAAATGACGTGATTGACGCGAGCGTCGTCATGTGTGCCCGTCGCTACGATCAGCCTGTGGTAACCGCCGATCCGGACGATCTGCGCCGCCTCGACGCAAGCATCGAGCTGCACGCCATCTGAGTTCCGCGCCGGCATTGCGGCGAGAGATGCTGAGGCGCCTGCCAAACTGATGGCATGAGCTGGGTGTGGACAATCCTCGGGATCATGGCCCTGATCGTGCTGCATGAGCTTGGTCACTTCGTCGTGGCCAAGGCCGTCGGGATGCGCGTAGAGCGCTTCTCGCTGTTCTTCCCGCCAAAGATCGCGGGGATCAAGCGCGGTGAGACCGAATATATGATCGGCGCGATTCCCGCTGGCGGCTACGTGAAGATCACCGGGATGAACCCCGATGAGATCAAGACGTTGCCGCCGGAGGTCGCCGCTCGCGCCTACTACAACCAGCCGCCTTGGAAGCGGATCGTGGTGATCCTCGCCGGGCCCGGTGTGAACCTGCTGATCGCGTTTCTGCTGTTTTGGGCGGTCCTGGTCAGCGGCAGCCTCAGCGGTGCGGTTACCCTGTCGAATCTGAACCCGAAGACGGAAACGGTTGTGCCGACCACCTCGGTGCAGGCGATCGAGAAGGGTGAGCCCGCCTACGGAGTGCTCAAGCCTGGCGACAAGATCCTTGCCGTGGACGGCCATCCGGTGACGGTGCTCGCGGCCACGAAGGCGATTGCCGCCCACCGCTGTGCTGGGACCCCTACCAACGGTTGTCGCGCCCAGACGCCGGTGAAGATCACGATTCGTCGGGCTGGACAGGTACTGACGGTGTCGACCTATCCGCGCTACAGCAAGTCTGTGGGGCGCATGCTCGTCGGCTTCGACTTCGGCTACACCGCCAAGTCGTTCGGCGTCTTCTCCGCGGCCGGCGCGGCGCTGTCGGAGATGTGGGGGACGACCACGACGATGATCACGAACATCGGCAAGGCGTTCACCAGTTCGAAGGTGCGCAAAGAATTCCACAGCATCGTCGGGATCACGGTGATCGCTCAGGAAGCCGTCGTCGCGGGGCCTGGCTATGCGCTCGTGTTCCTTGGCTTCGTCTCGCTGGCGCTGGCTGTCATCAACTTGTTCCCGTTCCTACCGCTGGACGGCGGGCACGTACTCTGGGCGGTGGCGGAGAAGCTGCGCGGACGGCGTGTATCGCTGACCGCGATGTGGCGCTTCAGCTCCGTGGGGATCGTGTTGCTGCTGTTCCTGGTCGTGAACGGCTTCAGCAACGACATCGTCCATCTGGGTGGTTGAGACTCGTCCTCTGTCGGGGACCTGACCTGGCAGGCGCGCCTTGCATGGGAGGAGGGTGTGCCTCTTACACAGTGTCTCTTTACGTGTCGGACTGCTCGCTCGGTGCCCGCACGCACACCCAGCTCTTGACCAGCGGGCCAAGACGCTCAGGTATGGCCGGACCGAACAGCACCTCCATCTCCCGGCGCGAGAGCAGCGAGATGTCCTCCCAGTCGCCGGCGGCGCCCATTCGCCAGTAGGGGCGACGCAACGTTGGCGGCAGCCAGTGGGCGAAGGGCAGCAGCGAGTGTGGCTCGATCGGGAAGGAGAAGGCCGGTGTCTGCACGAACCAGCCGCGGCCCACGCGGCGTAGCTCGCTTGCGAACGCCTCGCGGCGTGCCGGCGGGACGTGCTCGATCACGCTGGAGCTGTATACGAGGTCGAACTCGTCGTCGGCGAAGGGCAGGGCCGCCGCTGCGTCGGCCTGTACGAACGGGCCTGGATAATCAGGGCGTGCGGCCAGGTCTACGCCGGTGATGTCCAGCCCGGGCTCGAGGCCGCGCAGGCCGAGTGCTCCGCAGCCGACATCGAGCACACGCGCACCCTCGGCGAGCTCGCACATCGCGAAAAAGCGCTGGTGCCGGCGACGCCGCGCGCCCGCGGCCAGGGGGGAGGCTAGCTTTGCCAGCGGGCCGCGGGCGGTCCCGTAGACATCGTGTGAAGGGTGCTTGCCGGCTGTCATCGGCTCGCAGCTTACGCATGTGCGCAGCCGCTAAACGCGAGCTTCACAGATCGCCGACGTCCGCGCACCTACAATATGGGCATGGCTTCCAAGCGCCAGATCCATGTTGGGCCCGTACCCATCGGCGGCGGGGCACCCGTGGCCGTGCAGACGATGACCAAGACAGAGACCGCGAATCTTGCGGCGACGATGGAGCAGATTCGCAAAGTGGCCGACGCCGGGGCCGACATCGTGCGCGTCGCGGTGCCGCGCGAGCAGGACGCGGAAGCTCTGAAGCAGATCGTGCTCGACTCGCCGATTCCCGTGATCGCCGACATCCACTTCAACCACACGCTTGCACTCAAGGCGATCGAAGCCGGGGCGCATTGTGTGCGTCTGAATCCCGGCAACATCGGTGGGCCCGAGAAGGTGGCCGAGGTGATCGCCCTCGCTAAGCAAACCGGGACTCCACTGCGCGTCGGTGTCAACAGCGGGTCGCTGCCCAAGCATCTGCGCGAGCTCGAGTACGAGAATCCGGTCGAGGCGTTGGTGACGGCTGCTGTCGAGACGGTCGAGCTGATGGAGCGGCTTGACTTCGACAACTTCAAGGTGTCGATGAAGTCGACATCGGTGCCGAACACGATCGCCTCCAACCGCATGCTCGCTGAGCGCATTCCCTATCCGCTGCATCTGGGCGTGACGGAGGCCGGCACCAAGTGGTCGGGCTCGCTGAAGTCGGCCGTCGGCCTTGGCACGCTGCTTGCCGACGGCATCGGCGACACGATCAGGATCTCGCTGTCAACCTTCCACGCCGAGGAGGAGGTCAAGGTCGCCTGGGAGATCCTCAAGGCGCTGAAGTTGCGCGAGAAGGGGCCCGTGCTGATCGCCTGTCCTACCTGCGGGCGGTTGCAATTCGACATGGACACCGTTGTCGTGGAAGTGGAGCGCCGCCTCGAAGCCTATGAGGATCCGATCGAGGTGTCGGTGCTCGGCTGCGCGGTCAACGGCATCGGGGAGGCGAGGCACGCCGATTTTGGCATCACCGGCGCGAAGGACATGGGGATGATCTATTCCAAGGGCGAGCCCCTGAAGAAGGTGCCCACAGAGCAGCTCGTGGACGAGCTGTTCAAGGAGATCGACCGTTACTACGCAGCTGGTAAGACCGTGCAGCGCGACGAGCGCGAAGCGGCTGAGGCGCGCGAGTGGCTCGCCGCAAACGAGGACGCCACCGCGATGACTCCGGAGAAACTTGCGGCGCTGGAGGCGGCGGCGGCCGAGCAGGAAACCGAGGCGGACGCCGTGCTCGAGTCGATGCTCACACCCGCCGGCTCCGGCGGCGATAATGTGGGCACGGTTGTGGACGAGCTGGTATCGCCCGTAGCGGGCCGTCGTTTCAGACGTGGCTGACGCTTAGAGAGAACCGGATAGGCGCATCTGCGTTAGGGGAGTGGGTAGTGGAAGTCGAGCAGTCCGTTCGTCGCGCCAATTACGAGGCACTGGCAAGCTCGATCCCGGGGGCTCGCGCTCGCACATTGAGCAGTTGCGCAGGTCTGACTCTGTGTGCAGCCAATGCACCCCATCAGCTTGTGCTGCGTGATGCCATCGAAGTGCTCGCCGGTCAGCCGAGGGATGACCTCACGAACAGGCCCACCTCTCAAGCGCTGAGTCGTTGGCTTAGGAACCACTCGGAGCTGGGCCACCTCTATATACCGCCGGGCTTGCACTGCGAGGAGCTGGTGGTCTCTGAGGGGGGCTTCCGCATCTTTCCAGGTATCTTCGAGGACGAGCAATGGGTTGCAAAAGTGCTGCTCGACTTGGTCTTGGGCGACGATCTCCTGCCACAGGAGTTCAGGGTGCATGCACGCGATTGCCTGTTGTCCGTGCTTCACATATCGGAGGAGATCGCTAAACGGGCCGACGTGGAACGTAACACTCAAACCGAGTTCTCGTCGAAGGATCTGGTGGTACCCACAGGCGCAACTTTGGACCGGCTTGCCGCTTCAGTTGTGTTCTCTGACCGAGAGCTCGCCTCTATGTTGTCACCGAACCAGTTGCGCCATTTGACCGAGCTCACGGTCAAGGTCGGGGATATCGAGCTTGCCGACAGCCAAGCGGACTCAGAGCTTTGGTGCCGTCCACTCGTGCGTTGCGACGAGCTCGGTGTGATCGTTGCGCTGCCGGATACGCTCTTGCTGGCGGCTCGACACAGGGTCATCGGGCTTGCGTTTCTCTATGGCTGTCAAGAGCAACTCGCCGAGACTTTCGGCCTCGGTGTGGTTGACAGCGCGCGTTGTGCCCTTGCTCAGATGGGAATGCTCGCTGACATGCCGGCTCCAGCCGAGGAGCAACCGGTCTTCGACCGCGCAGAGATGGTTTTGCCTTGCGACAGGGACAAGCTCTGTCACCTGATGGTGGTGTGGGACGACCTGGCGGACTACGACCTCCAACGACCTCACGGCGTGTGGACCAGCGGACCCACGCGCGCGCAGCTGGAGCAGCGTTTTCGCGATGTGACCGAGCTGTTGTACACCGCCGAGGATGCTCCTAACGAGATAATGCACTGCGTAGTAGTGCAGAGCTTGGGGCGACCCTATCAGTTGGTTGTCGACACTTCGGGACCTTCCGGCTTTGCTCCGAGGATCGTTTTCTCAGCGCCGGAGCTGGAGATAGTTGCGCGCTTGGAGGAGCCGGACATCGCGCTTCCGTGGAAGTTCGCGACGGCTGCCCAGCGACTGCGCCAAGAATTGCCGTTGGCGCCGATCAGCCAGCTGGAGGAGTGGGGCTACTGGCGTGAGAACAGCCGTTCGTTCGGGCTGCTCGAAGGTGGAGCGCTCCAAGGGGACGATGAATCCCCGCCCGAGTTTGCCGGGATCGCGGGTCACGCGATGAAACTACGCGGGGATCTCGCGGCCCGCGACGATCCACACGGACTGCTTGCGTCTGGAGGGCGTTTCGTTGCCGTGAAGCGACTGTGGCCCGATACCGACGCGCCAATAGTTGTGGGGGATCGACTGGGTGGGCTTCCTGTGATCCTTGCTGTCGAGGGCCTCGCCTTGCCTCTATGGGTTGTGCCGCGAGAGAAGCCCGGGAGTCTCGATGGGGTCGTCGAGTATCGACGCTACGCCGAGTTGTTCGCCTACTGGATTTGGCAGCTCGCGCCCTCGACTTTGTCGCTGTGGCAAGCGCTCAGTCGGCTTACCGAGACTTTCACTCTTGCGATAGCGATCGGCTCGGCGAAGGATGGTTGGACGGTTGACGCCACGGCAGCCGGACGTATTGAGGTGAGTTTCGGCAAAAAGGCTACGCAGCTGCTCAGCGGGACAGACAACACCGTCGAACGAGAGCTGATGAAGGAGGTGCTCGAAGCGGTGCGCAGCTGTGCCGGAGGCGCAAGGGGCAGCGAGGTTCTCGGCGACGCCGAGCTCGAGATGGCAATTGTCCGCCACATGAGCCCGCCGGAGCGGCGCAAGCTGCTGTGCATCTCCGATGAGGACCCGGCGTTCGAGCCGCTTGCTGTGCCCTACCGAGGCGTATCGGATGCCGACGCGATGGCGCAGCGTCGCAGCGTTGGTCGTGTAATTGTCAAATTACACGGGCTCGAGCCCGGAACGGGTGAGGCCGATGTCGCCCTCACACTGCTCAAGGATGCTGTTGCTGAGACCTATGGGGCATTGCAATCTCTTGTTGGCACTCTCGAGCCCGATGGTCTTCTGGAGTTGCTTGTCTCCTTCAACGAGGCATTGATTCATCGACATGTCGTCGACCATGTTGAGCGTGGGCTTGCACTCTCCCTGTGGGGGCCTGCGAGCGCCGTTACGCGCCGCGGTGCCGACGAGATCGCCGCCGCCAACCGTGCCTCGATTGCCAGTCGCTTCTTGATCGAGTATGTGACCGCGCAGCCGCCGGCCGGGCTGAGGCCTGTTAGCTATGAGGTCTATGACCAGCTGATGGCGATGGCCGCGCTGATCGTCGACTGGGGCATGTCAGCGGATTTGCTTCGCGAGGGGCTTGCCGACATTGCCATCGCCATCTCGCCATCCGGACACTTCCTCAATCTGCGAGACAGCTTTGATTCAGATGCCCGCGAGTACGTGGAGGTCCTGGCGCGGGCGGAACCGGTACGGGCTGTCCAATGGTTGGAGGCGCGCGACGGCGACCATGTGTTTGCAGAGCGGGAGAGCGCGGATTTCGATGTGTTCGGTGAGCTCGATCCGGCCTGGCTCACGGAGACCGGGCACACATTCTCGGAGTGCGTGGGCGCTCTCGCGACGATCAGTGGACTCGAATCTTCACCGGTGAAAGGAGGCCAGGCAAGGGCGTATGAGGAGGTGGTGAGGCTGCTTGCGCACACGATGGGATTCGAGCCCTCGAAGGCCAGAGATCTGATCGAGCTCTTTGTGCTCCGCCCTCGTTCGGATTTCCTCGACCCACCAGCTGGTTTTCAGCGCAACGACCTGTGGCCGTGGCGCTTCAATCGCCGGCTCTCCTATCTACGAAGACCCTTGCTGGCGCGCCCCTCCGCGAGCGGTGAGGATCTCGTCTTCGGTGCACGGCAGCTCTTTCTCAGCGTCGATTACATCAGCCGCCTTGTTCACACCGGGCGATTGAAGGTCTCCTCCGGGCCGATCAAGGACTACATGTCCAAGGTCCAACAGGCGGAAGCCCGAGCTTTCAACGATGCGGTGGCCATGATGTATGACGAGCACGACTTCTCGGTGCGCGCGCGGGTCGATCGGTTCGGCCCTCGCAAGATGCTTGACGAGCAGGGGAATGACCTGGGTGACATCGACGTCCTGGTCGTCGATGCCCAGCGCCGAACGATCCTCTGTATCGAGGTCAAGGATCTTGCCGGCGCGCTCGCTCCCCACCAGCTTGCCAACGAGTTGCGAGCGACGTTCTCCGTCGGTGGCTCGCATCGCTCACATGCGGAGAAGCACCAACGCCGAGTAGCCTGGATTGCCGCTCACGTATCGGAGGTGCTCGATGATGTGGGCTACAAAGACGCACGTGCGCATCGCTGGCGCGTGGAAGGCCTGATCGTGACCGACGAGGAGGTCTTGGCCTCCTTCATCGGCGAGCCACCACTACCTGTACGTGACTTCTTGACGTTGAAGGCCGCCCTCGACAGTGGTCACTTGTACTGAGCGCGCGTGGACCGCGTAGGGGCGATCCACGCGCGGCAAGGAAGGCTCAGCCAACCGCGCTGAAGCGCTCCGCGACCTTCGCCCAATCGACTGTGTTCCACCAAGCATCCAGGTAGTCGGGGCGCTTGTTCTGGTACTTCAGGTAGTACGCGTGCTCCCACACGTCCACACCCAGAAGCGGGGTGCTGCCTGTAGAGATCGGGTTGTCCTGATTCGGCGTGCCCACAACAGCCAAGCCCGAGCCGTCGTGCACCAGCCACGACCAGCCGGAGCCGAACTGGTTGATGCCGGTTTCCTTGAGCTTTGCCTGGAAATCCGAGAACGAGCCGAACGTCGAGGCGATCGCCTCGGCCAAGGCGCCGTCGGGCTCGCCGCCGCCGTCCGCGGACATCGACTCCCAGAACAGAGAGTGGTTGTAGTGGCCGCCGCCGTTGTTGCGCACGGCCGTGCGCTTGGCCTCAGGCACTTTGTCGAGATCCTTGAGCACGTCCTCGATCGGGGCGTCGGCCAGCGGCGTGCCCTCCAGGGCCGCGTTGACCTTGTCCACATAGGCCTGATGGTGCTTGTCGTGATGGATTTCCATCGTCAGCTTGTCGATGTGCGGCTCCAGCGCGTCGTATGCGTAGGGAAGCGGCGGTACGGAGTAGGCCATCGGTGCTCCTTCGGTTGGGGACAGGTCGTGCCCTGTAATTCATAGCGTGCGAGCACGCCCGAGGCGTGACCGATTGGGGTGCGCGCACGACTTCGATTTTTTGGGCTACCCCGCTTTGCCTCGCGCAACACCCGTAGGAGCTGAAGGACGCGTAGGATGCCGTCCCAAGCTATGACCAGGCTGACCGAGTATCTACTGCCGACTGAGAAGCAGGCGCCCAGCGACGCCGAGGCGATCTCGCACAAGCTGATGGTGCGCGCTGGGCTGGTCAGGCAGATGGGGACCGGCATATGGACATGGCTGCCGGCCGGCTGGAAGGTCCATCAGCGCGTTGTGGCGATCGTGCGCGAGGAGATCGACGCGATCGGTGGACGCGAGATGCTGATGCCGGTGCTGCAACCCGCCGAGCTTTGGCGCAAGACCGGCAGGCTTGGGATCGAGGAGCTGTTCAAGCTGCAGGATCGCAAGGGCTCAGAGCTCGTGCTGGCGTTGACCCACGAGGAGGCGGTGACCTTCCACGTCGCCCAGACGATCAACTCCTATCGCGACCTTCCCTTGATCCTGTATCACTTCCAGGTCAAGGAGCGCGACGAGGCGCGGCCGCGCGCCGGGGTGCTTCGCACGCGCGAGTTCGTGATGAAGGACTCCTACAGCTTCGACCGCGACCAGGCCGGGCTGGAGGAGAACTATGCGTTGCACGTCGGCGCTTACGACGAGATCATGCAGCGCACCGGGCTGCGCTTCTATCGCGTCGAGTCGGACGTCGGGGTGATGGGCGGGCTTGGCGCGCACGAGTACATGGCGCCCTGCCCGGCAGGTGAGGACGAGGTCGCGCTCGGCGACGGGTATGCCGCCAACATGGAGGTGGTCAAGCAGAGTCCCGATTACCGCAAGGATGGGGACACGCACATGCTTGGCGAGAAGCAGCTGATGGTCGAGCCGGCGATCGAGATCGGGAACATCTTCAAGTTGGGCACGCGCTACTCCGAGCCGCTGGGCGCTACGTACCTGGACGAGCACGGGGCGGAGCTGCCGATCTGGATGGGGTCCTACGGGATCGGGCCCGCGCGAGTCGTGGCGGCTGCCGTCGAGCAGTTCGCCGACGAGCACGGCATCTCCTGGCCCAAAGCGCTTGCTCCCTTTGCCGTGCACCTTGTTGCCGTGGGCCGCCCCGGGACGCCCGAGCGCGACGCGGCCGACGCGCTGTATGAGACGTTGCTCGCCGGCGGCGTCGACGTTCTCTACGACGATCGCGAAGCTGGGCCGGGGGAGAAGTTCGCCGATGCCGAGCTGCTCGGCTGTCCCGTGCGCTTGACCGTAGGGCGGCGCAGCCTGGAGTCCGGGGAGATCGAGGTGCAGCTGCGGCGCGGACGCGAGGCCGGGCCGCCCTTGCCGCTCGGTGGTCAGCCGGCAGAGCTATTGCGGGCGCTGGACGAGCTGTGCCAGAGCACCCCCTAGAGCCTGGCGGAGACGTCTCCAGGCCGGAGCCCCACTCCCGCCCCCCGCAAGGATCCCCAGAGGAGAACACCCTGAAGGGCACTAGCCGGCACGCGCACGAGGACCAGCCTTCGCGCGAACGTCTAACCCTCCGCCGCCTGGTCGGCCTGGACCGCTCGGGTCCACCGCCACCGCAAACGCTTACCGGCCAGCCCCTGCGGCCCTGGACGATCCCCAACGCGATCGGCTTCATGCGGCTGGCGCTGATTCCTGTGTTCCTGGTGGTGGCGCTGTCGAGCAGCGACGGCGTGGATGCACTCAACGCCGTCCTGTTCGCGGTGATCGGCTGGGGCGACTACGCCGACGGGATCGCCGCTCGCGTGACCCGCCAGTACAGCCGCCTCGGCGCGCTGATGGACCCCGTGACAGATCGCCTGCTGGTCGTCAGCGGCGTGGTCGTTTGTTGGCGCTTCGACCTGCTCCCGCGCTGGGCGCTTGCGGTGCTCGTGGCGCGCGAGCTGTCGATGGTGGCGCTCGGGCGCTATGGGCTCAAGCACGGTGTGGAGCTGCGCATCAACTGGCCCGGGCGCGTCGGTGTGGCGCCTTTGATGGGTGCTTTGTTCTTCGCTATGTGCGGTCTTGGCACGTTCGCCGAAGTGCTGCTCTACATCGGCCTTGTGCTCGCGCTCATCGCCAGTGCGCTGTACGTGCGCTCGGGGCGCGAGCAGCTGCGCGCGCGAGCCGGCGGCGAGCACTAGCTTCGGCTCTTCGACGGTGGCTTAATGCGCGGGCGCGGCCGCGCCTGGAGCGCGCTCGGCTCGGCGCTTGCGCCACATCTCGAGCAGCCTCTCGCCCGCAAGCCACGCCCCGATCGTGCCGGTGCACAGCAGCAGCGCCATCAGGCTGACGTTGTAGCGTGGCTGGTCGTTGAACGGCGTCGCAAAGGCCGCGACCGCCAGCAGCACGGCCGCGCTCATCGTGAGCACCAGGCGGCGGGTCAGGGCGATACCGGCCAACAAGCCGATCACAGCGAAGATCAGATAGATCTTGTGCTGGGCCGGGCTCGTGTCTGGGTGGTATGTGCCGTTGCCGCCGGTCCACGCCACCGTCCACATCTTCCAGAACTTCGACCACAGCATCGACGCGAACGCCGCCGGTTTGCCGAGCGCGTATTTGCGGACGTTGTTGAGGTTTTCTTCGTTGACGGCGGCGTTCTCGGACATGCCGGGATGACGCGCTTCGATCAGACGGAAGACTGGGGCGGAGCTCTGCTGCCAGTAGCGGCCGCAATCCTGGGGGAAGTGGCGGCAGACTTCGGGCGCTAGCTTCTCCTCGGTTGGCACCAGCTCGCCCTTGCCCGGCAGGTAGCTGCCGATGAAGAACGCGTCGGGGCCGGCGTTCGTGATCGGCACGAAGCGTCCCTCCTTGCTGGATGCGTAGAGCAACCACGGGGAGAGCACGAGCATCAGGGCCACGAGATACACGCCGCCGCGCAACAGGGCCGTACGCCAGCCTGGCCGCCCGCTGAATGCGAGCGCGAGCGCGATCACGCCCATGCCGACCGCCATGTCGCTGCGCGTGAGGCACGCGATCCCGCCCATGACGCCCGCCCCGAACAGCCACAGCAGCTCGTTGCGCGTGCCGTAACGCGAGCGGGCAAGCATCGCGGCGGCTACCGAGGCGAGCAGCACGAACGCGCCGCTCGGCTCCGAGAGGAACGTGCGCGTGGCCTCGATCAGCGGCTCGTAGCTTGCCACCAGCGCGGTGGCGATCACCGCCGCCCACGGGCCCGCGAAGACCCAGGTGAGCATCGCCACCAGCACGAGCGTGAGCACGCCCGCCACCAGCTGCGTGTATTGCGCCGGGCCGGAGGCGTGCGTGGCCAGCTTCAGCGAGTGGTGACCGGACAGGCGTGTCGCGATCGCAAACGCGATCGAGGTCCCCGGGGGCCACTTGAACGTGGCGTAGCGTTCGTCGGCCAAGATCCGATTGGCGTTGCCGACGTAGCCGTTCTCGTCGGCCGAGAGGTGCGTGTTGGTGCCAATCGCCGTGTTGCGCGCGACGCCGCCGGCGATGACGATCATGACGATCAGCCCTGCCGCTATTGCCTCCGAGCGCGTCCACCGTGGGCGTCTCAGCAATCTTTGCCTCGGCTGGACGCCACCCTGGACACCGCTTGCGGGAGGGGGAGCGGATGCCGCCGAAGGCGTTGTGGCGCTTGCGACGGAGCCAGCCGATTTTTGTCCGAATACTCTCAAGCTCAACTTTACCTTTTGGTCTATACTGGGTGAGCAGCATGGCAGCATGACCGGCAGCTCAGACCTGCATCCTTGCGCAAGAGGAGATGGCTCGCGATGGATACGTTCCCCGATCTCGGCTCGATGAGTGACAGTGAGCTCAAGGATGTGATCCGGCAGCTCACCGATGAGGAGATGGAGATCTCCTACAAACGACGCATTCTGCACGGCAAGATCGACATTCTTCGGGCTGAGCTGGTGAGCCGTCTGCGCGAGCAGCACAAGGACGGCGACGTGGCGATAACCGGCGACGACGTCAAGCGTCTGTCGGACATCCTCGCCAACCGCGCGGGCGGAGTATCGACCGACGAGTCCTAGCCGTGTCCGGCACGGCTGTCAACGCGTCTGGAGAACCGCGTTTCTGCGCGTGCGCTCACGGGCCGAGCTGGTTTGTTCGAAGGGTGAGCTAGCTCGTGGCCTTGCATTGCACCGAGTGCGGCTTTCTCGGCGACGAGGGCGCCAACTACTGCCCGCGCTGCGGTGCGCTGCTGCCGCGCGGCGAGGGACCCGCGGGCGAGCCGGTGACGGCCACCTACCGGATCGACGACGCCGGCGAGCTGGTGCCGGTCGAGATCGGCGAGGTGACCGCGCACGGGCCGGCGCTCGTGATTCGTGCCGGCGGCGGACGCGCGGGCGAGAGCTTTCCCGTGGACCGCGAGCGGATGAGCATCGGCAGACGCCCGGACTGCGACGTGTTCCTGGATGACGTGACCGTCTCGCGCGATCACGCCCTGCTGGTCAATCGCGGCGACGTCTGGTATCTCGACGACTGCGGCTCGCTGAACGGCACGTACGTGAACCGTTCGCGGATCGACTCGCATCGCCTGGAGGAGGGCGACGAGTTGCAGATCGGCAAGTACAAGCTGACCTATCACGCACGCTGATGGCATCGCTTTCAACCACATTCATTTGGCCGGCAAGTTCGCGTCGATCTAGGAGGCGCGCGGACGGCTACGCCTCCGATCACGTTCACTTCGTCGGCAAGCTCGCGTCGAATGGGATGGCACGCTGATGGCGACCCTTCCACAGACAGGGCGGCGCGAGGCCGACGCCGCGGAGGCACAGGCCGCGGCTGACAGCAACGGACACGGCGACAGTGCCGGCGAGGGCGGCCGCCAGAAGGCGCTCACGATTGGTGCCGTATGCAAGGCCCTCGTGCAGGAGTTCCCCGACATCTCGATCTCAAAGATCCGTTATCTGGAGGATCAGAAGCTGTTGACGCCACGCCGCACGCCGGGCGGCTACCGGTTGTACACGCAGAGCGACGTCGCGCGCTTGCGCACGATCCTGAGGATGCAGCGCGACGAGTTTCTGCCGTTGCGGGTGATCCGCCAGGAGCTGGCCGCTGGGCGCGCGGGCGACATGCAGGTTCCGCGTCCCGCCGGGCGCGAAAGCGGCAAGCGTGCTTGGCACACGAGCATGAGCGTGCGCGAGCAGGAGGGTGCGCTCTACTCGCTTGAAGACGTGCTGGAGGAGACCGGCGCCGACGCGAAGCTGGTGCGCGAGCTTGAAGAGTACGGGGTGGTCAAGGGCGAGATACGTGGCGGGGTGCGCTACTTCGACGAGACCGAGCGCGAGATCGTCGGTGCCGTCTCAGAGCTCGCGCGCTACGGCGTGGGCGGGCGCAACCTGCGTGTGTTCCGCTCCTCGGCCGACCGTGAGGCGAGCCTGTTGCAGCAGATCCTCGCGCCGGCGCTGCGCTCGCGCAACCCAGAGCGCCGCAAGGACGCGGTTGACGCGCTCGAGAACCTGGCGGCGGTCACCACGCATCTCAAGCACTTGCTGCTGGTGCGCGACTTGCGCAAGATCGTCAGGTGAGGTGGCTCCTCCGCGGCGTGCTGAATCGTGGGCGGTGGGCCGTTTGTCTCGGGCCGCGGGTCACGCGGCGTCGCGCCCTAGCTGACGTGCGACATCCGAAATGCAACCGCTGCGGCTCGGCCCGCGTGCACCGCGTCCCATCCACGGACTCGACCACGTCATATCTTTGACCAACGATCCGCGAGCACTGATCCGGGACATTCCCGACTTTCCCAAGCCGGGGGTTCTGTTCAAGGACATCACTCCGCTGATGGCCGATTCCGGAGCGCTTGCTCAGGCTGTGCAAGGGCTGGCGGAATATGCGCGTCCCCTTGACGTCGAATACGTGCTTGCGGCGGAGGCGCGCGGGTTCCTGTTGGGGCCGGCCCTGGCGCTTGCGCTCGGCGCCGGCTTCGTACTGGCGCGCAAGCCCGGCAAGCTGCCCTATGAGACGGTCAGCGCCGAGTATCGGCTGGAGTACGGCCTGGATCGGCTCGAGCTGCACAGCGACGCGATCCACCCCGGCGCTCGCGTGTTGGTCCACGACGATCTGTTGGCCACCGGGGGCACGGCACGAGCGCTGTGTGACCTGGTCGAACGCCTGGGCGGGGTTGTCGTCGGCTGTGGGTTCCTGATCGAGCTGACGAATCTGGGAGGGCGCGAACGACTCTCCCCACATCAGACCCATGCGCTGCTCTCCTACGAGGCCTAGGACATGCCCACAGTCAGGCGCACCCGCACGATCGACGCTTCGCCCGAGGAGCTCTGGGAGGTTCTCGGCGACCCCCACCACCTGCCACGCTGGTGGCCGCGCGTGAGCCGAGTGGAGGCCGTCACCCTTACGGGTACAGGCGACTTGGACGCTTTCACCGAGGTGTTGACGGGACCAAGTGGGAAAATCGTGCGGGCCGACTTCAAGCTGCTCGAGCAGGTCGATCGGCAGCGAATCGTCTGGTCCCAGCAGGTCGAGAACACGCCGTTTGCGCGTGTATTGCGCAGCGCGGAGACGGAGATCGCCATCGTCGAGGGACACGGTGGGGATCGTCGCGCCACCGAGGTGACGATCGAGCTGCGCCAGGAGCTACAGGGCTTCTCGCACAGACCGACCGGCGGATCGTGGATCGCGGGCCTCTCTCGTTTTGGCAGCCCGTTGGTTAGGCGCGCGGCACACTCCACGATCGGCGAGGCGCTGGACGGCTTGGAGCGGATCGTTGGCCACTGAGCGGATGCGCTGGTGGGGGTGGGGTGCTGCACTGCATCCGCAGGGCCTGCCACCGCACGCCCTGCGCTTCTTGAGGGAAACGGTTGGCATAGCCGCCCGGCCCCGTCCGCCCGTGGCACTCGAACACGTCAAGCTCGCGCCTTCGTCCATTTCCCCGAACATGCTCGCCGGCCTACGGGAGATTCTCGGCGAGGAGCACGTGCGCCAAGACCACGGCGATCGCGTCCTGCACGCCGCCGGCAAGAGCTATCCCGACCTCGTGCGTCTGCGCGCCGGGCGTCCATCGGGCGCTCCCGACGCGGTGCTCTATCCCTCTACGCGCGAGCAGCTGCGTGCGCTGTTGAACCTGTGTGCACGCGAGTCGCTGGCGGTCGTCCCGTTTGGCGGCGGTACAAGCGTCGTCGGTGGGGTGGAGCCGCTGCGGGGCACCCATCGGGCGGTGGTGGCGCTTGACACGGGCCGTCTGACAAGCGTTCTGGGACTCGACGAGGGCTCGCGGATGGTCACCGTCCAGGCGGGCGCCAGGGCCCGCGAGCTGGAGGATTGGTTGAGCGCGCGGGGCCTGACGCTCGGCCACTTCCCGCAGTCCTTCGAGTATGTCTCGCTAGGTGGTTGTGCGGCGACCCGCTCCGCCGGACAGGCTTCGAGCGGCTACGGACGCTTCGAGCGCATGGTGCAAGGGCTGCACATGGTTGCCCCGGCCGGCGACATGGACCTGGGCGCTTTTCCGGCAAGCGCGGCCGGTCCGGGTGTGCGCGAACTGGCCGTCGGCTCGGAGGGCACCCTGGGGGTGATCGACGAGCTGACGCTGCGCGTGCGTCGCGCGCCCGCGGCGCGCATCTACGAAGGTGTGTTCTTCGAGAGCTTCGCGGCGGGCATACACGCATTTCGCGAGCTCGCCCAAAATCGCTGCACGCCCGAGGTGGCGCGCTTGTCGGACGAGCGGGAGACGCGCATGTCGCTCGCGCTGGCCGGCTCGGGCGGCGCGAAGGGCAGGCTCGGGCGTGCCTATCTGGACGTGCGTGGCTACGGCGGTGGCTGTCTTGCGATCCTCGGCTTCGAGGGCGATCCCGCGGAGCTCGGCGTACGTCGTGCCGGCGCGATCGAGATCGTGCGGGCGGCGGGCGGGTTGCGTGTGGGGCGCTCGCCCGGCAGGGCGTGGCTCGACTCGCGCTTCTCGGCGCCCTACTTGCGCGACGAGCTGCTCACCCAAGGCGTGCTGGTCGAGACGCTCGAGACGGCGACGCGCTGGTCGAACGTGCGGCAGCTGCATCGGCGCGTGGCCGAGGCGATCGAGGGTGCGCTCGGCGCGCCCTCGCTGGTCATGTGTCATGTCTCGCATCTGTACGAGACGGGAGCGTCGCTGTACTTCACCTTCATCGCCGCCCAACGCAAGGGCGAGGAGATCGAGCAATGGCAGGCGGCCAAGGCCGCGGCGAGCGCGGCAATCGTGGACGGAGGCGGGACGATCACCCACCATCACGCCGTCGGACGCGATCACGCCCCGTGGATGGAGCAAGAGATCGGGAGCGCGGGCGTGAGCGTGCTGCGTGCGCTGAAGGCCGAGCTCGACCCGGCCGGCATCATGAACCCGGGCAAGCTGTTGTCCTGATGTTCGTGGACCGTGACCGCAGGGTCGTTCAGCTCATTTTGAAAAGGTCTTCTCAACACCCCCTTGTTTGGGTGTCCAGGTAAAGGTTAGGTACCTAGATAAACCTCGTTAGTCCAGGCAAGGGGGCGTTAGATGTGCAGTCCATTTCTCAGTGCAGGGTGAAGGCGCCGCTTAGTACGGCCGGCCCGGGTTCCTTCGGGTGCGTGCTCGTCTCGCGTGTGACGATGAACTTGGCGTAGTCGCCGGCGTTGCTCGGCAGCGGGTTGCCACCCGCCATGCGACCGCTCGAGCTCACGTTGGGAGCCCGGCCGAGCGGCTCGGCGTTCGACGGCGAGTTGTACAGCCACACGGCATAGAAGAAGCCCGAGGACGGGGGCAAGCCCTGTGCGGTCAGGTAGAAGGCACGTCTGCTGCCGGCAGATAGCACGTAAGCGACGCCGGTGGCGTTGATCGACGGTTCGGTCGAGCTGAGCTGAATCGTGCTGTCGAGCTTTGGTTTGGCGGTGCTGCTGGACGTCGACGTTGACGTGGAAGATGTCCCGGTCGTGGACGTGGTCGTACTGACGGCTGCGGTCGTGGGAGTCGAGCCTTTTCCGCCGCCGCCTGAGACGACCACGACCACGACCACGACCACCACGACGATCGCGCCGAGCAACAGCGCGCCGGCCCTGCGCGAGCCGGTCGACGTGGGTGACCGGCGCGGCTCGCGTGGGTGCGCCGGCGATGCCCCGGAGGTGTGCGCGGGTTTCGTCCCGGAGGCGTCCGGGGGTCTCCTCGGAGCGCTCGAACGGGGGCCGACTCCCGCCTCGTCGAATCGCGAGGCGATGCTTTGGCTCGTCGTGCTCGCCCCGGCGCCAGGTGCGCGCGGCACGCGCGAGCCGCGTGGGGTGTCGATGCCCTCCGCGAGCGCGTCGAGCGCCGTGTGTGCCCGGTCGCGCACCGTGTTCTCGGGTATGCCGAGCAGCTCGGCCACCTCGGCATAGCTCTTGCCGCGGTCGAGCACGAGCGAGAGCACGGCACGTTGGTCGGGTGGCAGTCGGTCGAGCTCTGTCATTCGTGAAGAAGCGGTCCGGTCTGAGTGTCGGACACCAAGCCTCGCCCGTAGGCTATCGTGGCCGCCCGATGGCCATCCCACCAGCCGCCCAGATCAACGAGCACCTGCTCGGGTTCGACCGTCTGTACGGGCTCGAGCTGCTGGAGTGCTCGGAGACGGAGATGCGCGCTCAGGTGGTCGTTCGCGACGATCACAAGCAGCCGGCGGGACTCGTCCACGGCGGCGTGTACGCCTCCATCGCCGAGGCCATAGCCTCGATCGCGACCGGCATGACCGTGCTCGAGGAAAGCTGCATGGCGATGGGCATGTCCAACAACACGAGCTTCCTGCGCCCGGTGACGGCGGGCACTGTGCACGCACTCGCCACGCGTATCCATCGCGGGCGCACAACCTGGTTGTGGGACGTCGCCTTCAGCGACGACGAGGGCCGCACGTGCGCGGTCACGCGCATAACGATCGCCGTTCGGCCGCTACCGCGGTGAGGTTCTAATAGTGCTTTGTTAGGTGTGTTGTAGGTTTCGGGGGTGGGGTGGCGAACCTTTTTCGTGTTTGGTCATCGGCACGGGGAGGGATCATGGCGGCTATGGCTGTTGCGGATGTGGATGGGTTGGGGGTCGTTGGGGGG
>DATAXK010000003.1:0-172205 GCA_036266805.1 Solirubrobacteraceae bacterium | reverse complement strand
CACCCTCGAGAACCTCCGCGTCCGCCTCGCCACACGCTTCGCAGCACTCACCGCCGCGATCGCACTCAACCACCAACTCGGCCGCCCAAGCCGATCCCTCGCCTGCTACACCGCCTGACACCGTGGCACTACTCATCTAGGGCCCGTGCCTCTTCACACAGGGAGGGCCGGGACCGGTTCTCCGCTTGCGCCGCTGGCGGCGTGTTTGGCGAGGATTTGCACGCGTGCGCCTCCCTTGGGAGCGAGGGTTACATGGCGACGGACCGGTCGGGCTATCCGGTCGGAAGTCGGTCCGAACTCGAGTCGCCTCAGGATCGCTCTCAGCACGACCTTCATCTCGAGTAGCGCTAGCGCAGAACCAAGACAGCGATGGGCGCCGCCGCCGAACGGCATGAACGCGTAGCCGTCGGGTGGGTCCTCGAGGAAGCGCTCGGGGCGGAACACGTGCGGTTGCGGATAGATAGCGGGGTCGTTGTGCACCGCGTGGCCATTTGTCCAGATCGTGACCCCAGGCGGGATCGTCCATCTACCGATCGGGAAAGGTTCGAGCACCTGGCGTGCGCTGGCGATCGGTAGGAGCGTGCGGATCCGGAGGACCTCCTTGACGAGCGCTTCCATGTAAGCATCCTCAGCCTCGCGTGCCTTTTCCGCAACAGCCGGGTTGTGCGCTAGCAGCTCCACACCCCATGCGATCGAGGTTGCGGTCGTGTCGTGCCCCGCGCCGATCAGAGTGACCATTTCGTCGCGAAGCTGCCCGTCGTCGAGCCCGACGCCGTCCTCGTCGCGCGCAAGCACCATCATTGCGAGGATGTCCTCGCGCTCAGCCAGCCGCGGGTCGGCACGGGTCGCCGCGATGTGGTCGGCAAGCAGCGCGTCGAACTCGTCCTGTAGGCGCCAGAAGGGGGCAGCCGGCAGGTTCCAGCGCGACCGGCGCACCAGCTGTGGCATGAAGAGCACAAGACTACCCAGCGGGGTGTTCATCGCGTCGAAGATCTCATGCAACCGTGCGCGTGTGCGTGCGTCGGAGAGACCAAGCACGGCCTGCAGGATCACTTCGAGCGTCAGCGCCTGAGCGACCGACTGCATCCTCACGACTTCCCCCGCTTGGATGCGATCCAGTTCGACGGAGACGAGCCGCTCTATCAGCCGCGCATGGGAGCGGACATGGTCACCGTGAAACGGTGACAGCAGCAGCTTGCGTCGTGCCAGGTGCTCTTGCGGCTCGATCACCAACATCGAATGCTCGCCGACGATCGGGCGTATCTGATCGTTGGCGCTGCGCTTGAGCAGCGGGTCGCCAGTCAGCAGGCGCCGAATTGCGTCACGGTCCTTCGTGAGCACACTCTCGGGCAAGCCGCCGACGCGGCATGTGAACGTGTCTCCGAAACGCGCGTGCGCGCGTTCGGTGAACTCGGCGAAGCGCCAATTAAAGAGACCCATCTGCACCGCTCGCGGCAAGCGTGGCCCAGGCGGCAGCGAATCGCTTGCTGACCTTGTTCCCCTCAACATGCATGAATGATCGTAGTTCCGATGTACGTGCGTGTCAACCGTCGGCGTCTCGGAACAGCTTCTTCTCGCGTTGCCATAGACGTTCTGAATGTTCTGAACAGCGGGGGCTCATAATCGTGCGAGCCGTAGTCCTACGGGTACGCCGTGTCTTTCTTCGAGCGCGTTGAATTGAAGCCGCCACGTGGGTTTCGTCCTCATCGGATCAAGCTGCTGAAACCTTCGTATTCCGGGCAATCTGTCCCAAGCTCGTCCCCGACTCGGCAAATATGATCCCCGCAACCCCCACCCAGCCCGACTGAACCCCACCGATCTAAGCAAAAACCCCTGCAAATGGCTACTTCTAATCCGGGGGTCGCAGGTTCGAATCCTGCCGGGGGCGCTCACTGCTGCCGCGCAGTCGAGTTGTCGCTTCTTCTTGAGGTTTAAGACGACCTGGCGAACAGCCGCAAGAACAAAAGGAAGATGTTCAAGACGTCCAGAAAGATCCCGGCGGCCAGTGGGATCGCTTCGTCTGTTCCGGCGCGGCGCAGGCGGTTGAAGTCGACCACCGTGTACAGGCCGAAGATAACGAGCCCAAGCAACGCGTAGACCGTATAGAGCGCCGGTATGCGAATGAAGATCAGCACGATGCCGGCGAGGATCAATCCAAGTAGCAGCCAGAAGAGGGTGCGGTATAGGAACGAGAGATCGCGCCGGATCGCGTAGCCACCCGCGCCGAGGCCGCCGACGAACAGCGCGGTGGCGCCAAGTGCCTGACGGACGGCGGTTGGATCGGTGGCTGAGTAGTAGTTGACGGTGCTCGACACTCCCACGCCGAGCAACAGGCCGAAGGCGAACAGCAGCACCAGCGCGAGGCGGTGATTGCCGCGCGCGTTTGCGGCGTTGAGGCCAAACAGACAACCAAATGCCACCAGCCATGCGATGAACCAGCCGGCACCGCCCATTTCGCGGGCGACGTACACGCCCAGTGTCGCGAAACCGGTGGTTAGCGCCACGAGCGCCATCACCCTGCCAAACAGCGTCTGGGTTCGTGCCGGAGTCAGGCCTGCCGCGTAGCTTGCCGTGCTCATTCGGGAGATCGTAGAGTCTCGGCTGGTCTCAGAGCAAGTCGCTCGACCGCTCGCGTGAGCTCATGTGCCCGCCGAGCGCGCCCCCGAGCACGATGAAAGAGGATCGCCATGCCCGAAGCCACCTTTTACTTCGACCTCGGATCGCCATATGCCTACCTGACTGCCGAGCGCATTGACGACGTGCTATCCGAACCCCCAATCTGGCAGCCCATCTCACTCGGCGGCCTGTTCAAGGCCAACGGACGCTCCTCATGGGCGCTTGGCGGTGATGACAGCCGCCAAAGTGGGATCGCGGAGGTCGAGCGACGTGCTCGCGACTACCAACTGCAGGCCGTGTGCTGGCCAGAGCCATGGCCAACCAATTACCTGTACGCGATGCGCGTGGCCACCTATGCCTTCCAGGTCGGCCGTGGTCGCGAGCTCACGATCGAGGCGTTTCGCCATGCTTTCGCCCGCGGCCAAGATCTCGCGCTCGAGGAGAACGTTCTGCAGGCGGCCAAGCGCGCAGGCTTGGACCGCGATGCGGTCGACAAAGCGACGCGTGACCCGGAGATCAAGCTGGCACTGCGCGTTGCAACCGAAGTGGCTCACGCGCGCGGTGTCTTCGGGGTGCCGACGGTTGCCGTTGGTGAGGAGATCTTCTGGGGGGACGATCGCCTAGGAGACGCGGCTATGGCTCTTGCAAGCACCTAGCATGCAGCCCACGTGGGCTGCATTGTTGCGTTTTACTTGCATCCACGTGTCGAGTTGCACTACGTCTCCGCGCATCGTCCGCGCATTGTTGAGGCCCCATCAGCCAGCGGAACTCGGTTGCCGCGGGTGTCTTCGGTCAGGTCCTCCACACCGTCGCCGTCGATGCACCCTCGGCACGCGGTAGGTGCCGTCTGTAGCATCGACCGCCGCCGATGTTCGTGCTCACGACGCTGGTCTACCCGGTTGTGCTTGCGCTGCTGTGCCTCGGCGGAGCGCTCTTGGTCGACCGGGCCAGTGGGGGTGTACTGCCGGCGATGCTCTTCCCAGCGGTGGGTGCCGCCGCGCTGATTGTGCTCTCGCGGCTGAGCACGTACGTGGTGGCACTCGCATCTGCGACTCCTTGGCTGCTCGTGGCGCTCGCACTCACGGGGCTGCTGCTTGGCAGACAGCGGCTCTGCACACTCGTGCGTGGATGGCGCAGCTCCATTTGGCAGCTCCTCGTATGCCCGCTGGCCTACGTCCTTGCGCTCGCGCCGGTGCTGCTGGCGGGACGGCCGACCTTCTCCTCCTACATGGCGCTCGCCGACTCCGCCGTGCACATGCTCGGCGCGGATTATCTGATTCGCCACGGTCAGGACTACTCGCACATGGACCTGCGCAACTCCTACGGGCTGTTCGTTCACAACTATTACGGGTCGAGCTATCCCTCGGGCGCCGATACGTTTTTTGGCGGCAGCTCGTTCCTGCTCGGGCTGCCGCTGATCTGGACGTTTCAGCCGTTTGTCGCGTTCATGCTCGCGACTGCCGCGGGCCCGGCTTGGGTGCTGGTTCGGCGTGTGGGCTTGCACGGCGGCTGGGCGGCGCTCGCGACGCTGACGGTCACGCTGCCGGCGCTCGTATACGCATATGAGCTGATCGGCTCGGTCAAGGAGATCGCGGCGCTTGCATTGATCTTGTGCATGGGCGTACTGGTCGTGGATCACCGGCGCTGGCTGTGGAATGGAGGGCGCGCGGCGATCCCGTTCGCGCTGTTGGTCGCCGCCGGGGTGGCGGCGCTGGGCGTCGCGTTCGGTGTATGGGCGCTTGCCGCGTCGCTGGTACTCGCTGGTGCGGCTCTCGTCCAGTTGCGTGGTGGTCGAGTGCCCCGCCTGGACGAGCGTAGCCCCCCGGAGCCGAGCGTCAGCGATGTCTCGGCTAAGGCGGACGCGGGTGGCTTGCTCGTTCTGTTCGCGGTCGGCCTGCTGATGCTGCTCGTTGCGGCCTGGCCGACGTGGGCCCAGCTCTCCGGCTCGCTGAAAGTGGCGCAGGCGATCGCCTCGACCTCCAACTCCGGCAACTTGCACTCGCCCTTGCGTCCGTCGCAACTCTTCGGTGTGTGGCTCGGCGGTAGCTACAAGCTGTTGCCAACCGGCGGGGCGCTCACGCTTACGATCGTGTTGATCGCGCTCGTACTCGTCCTTGTGGTGGTGGGGGTGGGGGATCTTGTTCGTTCCCGTCGGTATGCGCTGGCCGGTTGGTTCGCTGGGATGGTGATCGTGTGGCTTGCGCTCGTGGGCCTTGCCAGCACCTGGGCAAACGCGAAGACGCTGATGCTGACCTCGCCGGCGGTGATGCTGATGGCCTGGGCTGGGGTTGCGGCATTGCGCGACTCGCGTATCGGCAACGCCGCGGCGCTCGCTGCCTTCTTGCTCGTGGGCGGAGTATTCGGCTCCGACATGTTGCTCTACCACAGCTCGAACCTCGCGCCCACCGCGCGCTATGAAG
Organism: Solirubrobacteraceae bacterium; assembly: GCA_036266805.1. Taxonomy (GTDB): domain Bacteria; phylum Actinomycetota; class Thermoleophilia; order Solirubrobacterales; family Solirubrobacteraceae; genus Palsa-744. Next base: position 167,169 of record DATAXK010000003.1, on the reverse strand, counting down.
AGCTTGCGTCCGTGAACAAGCGCTTCGCCGGACGCGGGCCGACGCTTTTCACCGATTTCGACGAATACTCCCTGTACGAGTTGCGCGACATGGATATCGGCGGACCCGACTTCGTCTATCCGCCGCCCACGCTCGCCGCGGCCGCCGGCGGCTACGGGGACCCGGTCGATCTCGACAAGGTTGCTCCGGCCGCACTGCTGTCGTATCCGCTGATCGTCACTCGCCGCGACCCAACGGCTCCTCGCCCTCCGTCCGTATACCAGCTGCTGTGGCAGGGCGTCTATTACCAGGTGTGGGGTCGCGTTCCGAGTGCCTCGCGCCGAGGGCTGTCTGGGGCAGCGCGTCTTGCTCGGCTCGTAAAGGTGCCTCTTGCGCGTACGTTTCGCCCGCCTGGCTGGAGGCTCTCGCGCAAGGGCATCGTCATGAACGGCGCGGGAACGCTGAGTGCCCGGTTCATCCTTCCCCATGGCGGCGTGTGGGAACTGTGGTTGAAGGGCGATGTCATGCGTGCGTTGACCGTTCGCATCGATGGCCTCGAGCTCGGTACGCTCGGCGGGCAGCTCGATGGTAATTCGCTCGTGGTCAACGTCCTCACTCCACTCCGTACACGCCTGGGCGCGGGACGCCACACGTTGACGATCTCTCGTCCTGGCGCAGATCTTGCGCCCGGCGACGGTGGCGCCGCGACGCTCGCGGCGATCGTCTTTGTCCCGGGCGGCACCACGTGAGCGACTTGCCGAAGCCGACCTCGGAGAATCAGATCCTGCTCGGCGATTGTCTGGAGCTTTTGCCGCGCTTTGCCGATGGCTCGTTCCAGCTGATCTACATCGACCCACCGTTCAACACCGGTCGCGAGCAGACACGCAAGACGCTGCAGACAGTTTCCGACGAGGACGGCGATCGAGTCGGCTTCGAGGGACGTCGCTTTGCCACGCGACTGCTAGCCGAAAGCTCCTATCGCGACAGTTTCGAGGACTACCTGGCGTTCCTGGCTCCGCGTCTGGAACAGGCACACCGTCTGCTTGCGCGCGAGGGCACCCTCTATTTTCACATCGACTGTCGCGAGGCTCACTACTGCAAGCTGTTGCTCGACGAGATCTTCGGCAGGGAGTGCTTTCTCAACGAGCTGATCTGGGCCTACGACTACGGCGCGCGCTCGCGTCGGCGCTGGCCGTCCAAGCACGACACGATCCTCGTCTACGTGCGCGACCCGGCCGCCTACTACTTCGACGCGGAGGAGGTCGACCGCGAGCCATACATGGCGCCCGGCCTGGTCACGCCCGAGAAGGCCGCGCGCGGCAAGTTGCCAACCGACGTCTGGTGGCACACGATCGTCCCCACAAACGGCGCCGAGAAGACGGGCTATCCGACGCAGAAGCCCGAAGGCATCGTGCGGCGCATGGTCCTCGCCTCCAGTCGTCCCGGCGATCGCTGCCTTGACTTCTTCGCCGGCTCCGGCACGCTGGGCTCGGTGGCGGCGCGGCTGGGTCGCCGCTTTGTGCTGATCGACTCCAATCCGGATGCAGTCGAGGTGATGCGCGCGCGGCTGGGTGGCTCCAAGGTCGCGATCGCGAATTGAGCGGCACTCCGCGGTGGCGCGAGGGAGCCTTGCGAGAGAGGAACGCCGCGACGGTCCGCGAACGCCGGGCGAGATAGGGTCTAGGCGGTGGCCGAGCGCGTCCTGATCCTTTCCTGGGAGTACCCCCCGGTGATCGAGGGCGGCCTCGCCCGTCATGTGCGCAAGCTAGCCGAGGAGCTCGTCTGCCAGGGAGTCGCCGTCGACGTGCTCACGCGCGGGCGCGACGAGTCCCCGGCTTGCGAACAGCAGCATGGAGTAACCGTCCACCGCGTGAGCGAGCCGCGCTTCCCACTCGACCTCGACCGCTTCCTCGGGTGGGTGGCGCGGATGAACGACGACATGCTCGCCGCCGGCAACGCGTTGGCCGAGGAGCATGCCTACGACCTCGTGCATGGCCACGACTGGCTTGTCGCGCATGCCTCCGTGGCGCTGTCCGAGCGTCTTGACATTCCCTACGTGACGACGATCCATGCCACCGAGCACGGCCGCCACCAGGGCTGGGTCGACAAATCGCCGCAATCGGACATCCATGCGATCGAGCGCTGGATGGCCCATCGCGCCGACTCTGTGATCACCTGTTCGCACTACATGCGCGGCCATGTCGCCGACATCTACGACATCGACGAGCGTCGCATAACCGTGATCCCCAATGGCATCGATCCGCGCGATCTGCGTCCCGTCGACGACTTGAACGCGCTGCGCCTGCAATTCGCCCAGCCCAAGCAGAAGCTGGTGCTGCTCGTCGGACGTCTGGTCTATGAGAAGGGCTTCCAGCTGGCGCTCGACGCGCTCCCGGGCGTGATCGAGAAAGTCGCGGGCGTGCGTTTCCTGGTGGCCGGCAGTGGCACCCACGAGGGCGAGCTCAAGGCGCAGGCCGAGCGTTTGGGCCTCTCAGAGCACGGCGTGTTCCTCGGCTGGATCGGCGACGACGCCCTGCACTCGCTCTACCGCATCGCCGACCTGTGCGTGGTGCCCTCGCTGTATGAGCCGTTCGGGCTCGTGGCGCTCGAGGCGATGGCCTCCGGCTGCCCATGCATCGTGGCCGACACCGGGGGCCTGCGCGAGGTCGTCCCTGCCGGCGAGCGCGTCGGCCTGCGCTTCAACGGGGGCGATCCGGAGCACCTGGGCGTGATGATCGAGCGCCTGCTCGTCGACCTCGAGCTGCGCGATCGCCTGGTCACCGAGGCCACAGAGCACGTGCTCAGCTTCGACTGGATCGACGTCGCGCAGCGTACGCGCGCGATCTACAGTGATGTCCTACCGCGCAGAGAAGCCACCAAGAGGGAGTAGGGGAGATGCTCGAAGGGTTGATGCAGGACGACTTCCAGCTGACATTGCACCACCCGCTGCATCGCATGCGCTCGGTCCATCCCGCGGCGGAGGTGGTCACGCTCACCGACAACGGCACCGTGCGGGCCACCTACGGGGAAGTGGCAGAGCGCGTCGATCGCCTCGCCCGCGTGCTCGATCGGCTTGGCGTCAAACAGGGCGATCGGGTCGGCACGTTCGCCTGGAACAACCAGCGCCACCTCGAGCTCTACATGGCTGTGCCTTGCGTGGGGGCCGTCCTGCATACGCTCAACATCCGCCTGTTCGCCGAGCAGCTCACCTACATCGTCAACCACGCCGAGGACGGCGTCATCTTCGTCGACGACTCGGTCGTGCCGATCCTGCAGGAGTTGGCACCCACATTCGAGGCCGTGCGCAACTACGTCGTCATGGGGGATGGCGATTGCGGTTCGCTGCCTGACGTTCTGCGCTACGAGGAGCTGCTGGAGCAAGCCGAGCCGGGACCGTATGAGTATCCCGAGATGGACGAGCGCCAGGCCGCCGCGCTCTGTTACACGAGCGGCACGACCGGCAACCCCAAGGGCGTGCTCTACTCGCACCGCTCGATCTCGTTGCACTCCTCGGCCTCGCTGATGACCGATGCGCTCGGCCTCTCAACGCGCGATCGCGCGCTCGTGGTGGTGCCGATGTTCCATGCCAACGCCTGGGGCATCCCGCACGCCGCCGCGCTCGCAGGCGCGGACCTGATCATGCCCGACCGCTTCCTTCAAGCGGAGCCGCTGGCCCGATTGATCGAGACCGAGCGGCCCACGATCATGGGTTGCGTGCCCACGATCTTCGCCGACATGCTTCGCTACGCCGATACCAACGACGTGGATCTCTCCTCCCTGAAGAATGCCGCCTGCGGTGGCTCCGCGGTACCGCGGCAGCTGATGAAGGATTACGAGGAGCGCCACGACGTGGGCGTCTTCCAGGCATGGGGCATGACCGAGACAAGCCCTGTCGCTTCCTATTCACGTCCGGATGAGGGGACCGGCCACGACGACGCCTATTGGGACATGCGCGCCAAGCAGGGCAAGCCGCTGCCGTGGGTGCAAGCACGGCTCGTCGACGACGACGGCACGGAGGTCCCCTGGGACGGCGAGTCCACCGGTGAGCTGGAGGTTCGTGGGCCATGGATCGCCGCGCGCTACTTCAATGACGACTCCGGCGAGCAGCGCTTTCATGACGGCTGGCTGCGTACTGGGGACATCGCCTCGATCGACTCTCACGCCTTCATTCAGATCACCGATCGCTCCAAGGACGTGATCAAGTCGGGAGGAGAGTGGATCTCCTCGGTCGAGCTCGAGAACGAGGTGATGGCCCACCCCGGTGTGATCGAGGCGGCCGTGATCGCCAAGCCGGACGAGAAGTGGGCCGAGCGCCCATTGTGTTGCGTGGTCGTGCGCGAGGACGCCGACGTGAGCGCCGAGGACCTACTGGCGCACTTGAGCGGCCGCGTCGCGAAGTGGTGGCTGCCGGATGAGTTCGCCTTCATCGCCGAGGTACCAAAGACGAGCGTCGGCAAGTTCGACAAGAAGGTGCTGCGCGCGCATCTACAGGACGGAACGCTTGAAGGACGCGTCAAGCTCGACGCATAAGGGGCTTGCCGGGGCTTGAGGGCCTCGTCAGGGTCGCCGGGCTCGAGATGCGTGCCTGACGGGTGGCTCGCTTGCCGGGCGCATGAGCCGTCCGCTTTACGGGCAAAGATGCAGGAGAATGAACGCCCGAGCCAAAAGGGTCTCGGATAGACTGATGCGCTCGCAGCATCGCCAAGCGATTGGCAAAGCTCTCAAAGGAAATGAGGGGCCTGCTCTCAGAGCGGCCCAAGCGAACCACCGGACGCGGGAGATAGCAACATGCGAAACGACTTGATGGCTTGCGAAGGGCCACAGCAGGCAAATGCGACGTCGATTGGCCGCGTGCGCTCGCACGGGCGCCGCACGATGCGCGGATTGCTGGCCCTTCCGCTCGCCCTGATGCTGATTGCGCCCGGTACGGCGCTGGCAGCCGAACCGACATCCGGCTATAGCCAGACGACGCCCGCGCCGACAACGACGACCGCGCCGACCCCCAAACAGGAAACGGCGCCGACGAAAACGTCGAGCACTCCCAAAGAAACCCCCGCGAAATCTGGCGTGGAACCGACTAAAACATCAGAACCGGCCAAATCGAGCACCGAACCGACCGCGACCACCGCGGCCAAAACGCTGCCCTTCACCGGTCTCAACCTGACCTGGATCGTGATCGGCGGCGTGCTGCTGGTGGCGATAGGCGCTTCGATCCTGCTTACCCAGCGCCGCCGCGACACTAACTGACGACTACGAGATCGCCGATCGCCAGCAGCGGGTAGACCTGGCCCGCTGTTCCGATCGGCAGCTCGACGCAGCCGTTTGACTGCGGGAAGCCGTATGAAGCGCGCGGAAAGCCGTGGACAGCGTCGCCCCCGTTGAAGTAGTTGACCCAGGGTACCCCCGGATCGCTGTAGTGCGAGCCGTCGGGGTTAGTGCCGGTCATCGTCGTGGACACGTAACGGGCATAGATCGGGAAGGTGCCGCGTTCGGTTTCTGCCCCTGCCACACCGGTGTTCGCGGGCGTGGAGATCACCACGCGTCCGCCGCGATGGACCTCGAGCGTCTCGGGACTGGACTCGCTGACGGTCACGAACGTATACGGCGTCGGGTCGAGATGGCCGAGGGTCTCGGCCGCCAGCAGCGAAGCCCAGGTAGAGCCGTCGGGCGTGCCGGTGACTGGCAGTCCGTGATCTGACTGATAGACCGTCAGCGCACCGCGCGTCGTCGTATCGAGCGAGCCGTAGGCAAGCCCGGGTGCGCCGGACTCGTTTGAGACGAGCCTCGCCGCGGGCGGGTCGAAGGCATAGTGTGCGGCGCTACCCCGGCTCTCGGCCCGTGCGCCGCTGTTGCGGCCGTGGGTGGCGTCGATCGTGTAGGGCAGGTAGCGCAAGCGAGCAAGCGCCTGCTGGAGCCCACGCAGCGATGGACACGCGATATGCAGCGTCTGCCTGTGGGCTGTGCCGAGTGGAGGATGTCCGAGCGCGTCGGTGCCGGCCCAGACAGTCAGTGTGTAGCTAGCGCAAGGCTCGAGCGTCGACTTCGGCGTGAAGGTCTCGGAGTCGCCCACCGACTTCCATGTGCCGGCGACGCTGGGACTGAGCAGTGGCGCGGGCGAGTTCGGTGCCGGGGCTGCCGACAGGCGCACCACAAGTTGTGCGGTCCCGTCCACGATTGCCCCTGCGGGTAGGCCGGTCAGGCGCGTACGCGGGGCCGGTTTGGATGGAGTCGTAGCCGGGGGTGTGCTGGCGGGTGCAGTGGTTGTGCCGGTGGTCGTGTCCGGCGTGCTCTGACCGGGGGTGGCCGTCGTCGGCCCGGACGGCGTCGTCTGCGCGGCGGTGCCTGAGACTGTGGCCGCGATGCTGGTCTGCGCGCCGCATGCGCCCGCCAGCGTCACCAGTGCGCAGGCCAGCGTGATGAACATTGTCTTAGTCACGGGATGAAGAGTAGCCCGTTCCGCGGAGGGCCGGCGAGGGGGATCGGTAGGAATCCATTAACACGTACTATTCCGACATGGTCCCATCGGTGGGTGATGCTTCGGAGCATTTCGACGCGGTCGTCGTCGGCTCTGGATTCGGTGGCTCGGTCACGGCCGCACGCCTGGCCGAGGCGGGTTGGAGCGTGTGCGTGCTCGAGCGCGGCAAGGCCTATCCGCCGACGAGCTTCCCGCGCAGCCCGCTCGCGATGAAGCGCAACTTCTGGGATCCGAGCGAAGGCCTGCACGGCATGTTCGACTTCTGGTCCTTCAGCGGCATCGACGCGCTCTGCGCCAGCGGGCTCGGCGGCGGCTCGCTGATCTACGCCAACGTGTTCCTGCGCAAGGACGAGCGCTGGTTCGTCAAAGAAGACCTCGCCCACGGCGGCTATGAAGACTGGCCGGTGACCCGCGCCGATCTCGATCCTCACTACGACGAGGTCGAACGGCGCGTCGGGGTGCAGCGCTTTCCGCTCGACCAGTCGCCCTACGACCGGACACCCAAGGTGGTTGCCTACCGTGAAGCGGCGGAGCGGATGGGGCTCGACTGGTTACTGGCCCCGCTTGCCGTGACGTTCGCAAACGACGGTTCGCCGGCGGTGCCCGGCGAACCGATCCATGAGTCCGAGCCCAACCTACATGGACGCACGCGCACCACCTGCCAGATGTGCGGCGAGTGCGACATCGGCTGCAACTACGGCTCCAAGAACACGCTCGACTACAACTACCTAACAGCCGCGAAGAAAGCCGAAGCCGAGTTGCGCACGCTTTGTGAGGTGCGCTCGTTTGAGCCCGTCGAGGGGGGCGGCTACGCCGTTCACTACGTCTACCATGACCTCTCCTCCGAAGGCAAAGCCACCGACACCGCGGCGCTCGAGCTTCATACGCTCACCTGCAAGCACCTGATCGTCTCGGCCGGCACGCTTGGCACCAACTGGCTGATGCTGCGCAACCGCGCCGCCCTGCCCGGGCTCTCCGACCAGCTGGGCCTCGGCTTCTCGGGCAACGGCGACCTGCTCACCTTCGCCGTGCGCGCCACATGTGAGAACGCGCAGGGAGAGCGCGTAGCGCGTGAGATCGAACCCGGTATCGGCCCGGTGATCACGAGCGCGATTCGTGTGCCTGACGAAATTGAAGGCGGCCAAGGGCGCGGCTTCTACCTGGAGGACGCCGGCTTCCCGCAGTTCGGCGGCTGGATGCTCGAGATGCTCGAGGAGCCGGAGGCGATCGGCAAAGCGCTGCCGAAGATCGCGCACTACGTGTGGTCGTTGATCCACGGCGAGCGCCATAGCGAGGTCGGCGACTTGGCCTCGGCGCTGCTGGGAAACTGCGACCTATCCTCCGGCCTGCTGCCGCTGCTCGGTATGGGCCGCGACATCCCTGGCGGGAAAATGTCGCTGCAGGAGGAGCGCCTCGAGCTCGACTGGTCCAAGGACGGGCGCTCGGCCCCTTACTTCGATCACGTCCGCAAGGTCTCTCGCGAAGTCGCGGATGAGCTCGGGGCAGATTTCCTCGACAATCCGATCTGGCATGTGAACCGCGTGATCACTGTCCATTCGCTGGGCGGCTGTCGCATGGGCCGCTCCGCGCGTGAGGGCGTTGTCGACTCGTTCGGTCGTGTCTTCGGGCACCCCGGCTTGCACATCGCCGACGGCTCGGTCATGCCCGGGCCGGTCGGCGCCAACCCGTCGCTGACGATCGCGGCGCTCGCCGATCGCTTTGCCGATGCGATCCTGGAAGAAGGAAAGGAGCCCAGCTGAGATGACCTCGCTCGCCTTCACAGAGGAGATGAAGGGCTACGTGAGCTTCGGCGAGTCCGACTTCGATCGTGGCTATCGCGCCGGCAAGGATTCGGGCATGGCGTTCATGTTTCACCTCACGATTGAAACTGAGGACATCGACCGTTTCATCGCCGACCCGCGCCACACCGCAAAGGCCGAGGGTTGGATCGACTCCGACGCCTTCGGTGGCAAGCTGCCCGTCGGCGATGGCGTCTTCAACCTGTTCGTCGAGGAGAGCCCCGGTTACAAGCGCATGCTCTACCGCCTGCAGTTCGCCGACGGCGAGCAGCACCCGCTGACGATGACCGGCTTCAAGGAAGTCCGCCACGACCACGGCCTGGACGTGTGGTCGGAGACCACGACGCTGTTCACACGCGTGCTCGAGGGCCATGTGGCGCCCGAGCAGGACGCCGGCGCGCAGCTGGTGGCAAGCGGCATCCTGCACATCCATCCGCTCGACTTCGCGCGCCAGCTGACGACGTTCCGCACCGATCCGGCGCACCGCGTGGACGCGATCGCGCGCTTCGGCGAGCTGTTCGCCGGCGAGCTGTGGAGCGTGTACGGGCCGGTGGGTAAATCATGAGCGGCATCTCTCGCGGTGCGCGAGACACGGTCGAGCCTGTTCGATGACTGAGCAGACCGAGCGCGTGGTCGAGTTCACCGCCGGCGACGGTCTGAGGTGCAACGTGATCAACGTGCGCGGCGAGCACGCGCCGGCAAAGGGCCCGGTACTGCTCGTGCATGGCGCCGGCGTGCGCGCCAACATCTTCCGCGCCCCGAGCGGGCGCAACCTTGTCGATCTGCTCGTCGACGAGGGTTGGGACGTGTGGCTCGAGAACTGGCGCGCCTCGATCGAAATCCCCCACAATCACTGGACGCTCGACCAGGCAGCCGTCTATGACCACCCCCACGCTGTACAGACCGTATGCGCCCAAACCGGCGCTGAGGAGATCAAGGCGGTGATTCACTGCCAGGGCTCCACCAGCTTCATGATGAGCGCGCTGGCGGGGCTCGTGCCGCAAGTGAGCATGATCGTTTCCAACGCGGTCTCGATCCACCCGGTAGTGCCGCCGCTTGCGAGCCTGAAGCTACGCAGCCTGATCCCGGCGACGGCAAGGGTGCTCGGATACCTCGACCCACAGTGGGGGAGAGTCGGCGCGCCGTGGATCGTGCCCAAGCTCGTCGACGCCTGGATCAAGCTCGACCATCACGAGTGCGACAACAGCGTGTGCAAGTGGTCGAGCTACACCTACGGCGCCAGCAAGCCCACGCTGTGGCGCCACGAGAACCTCAACGAACCCACGCACGAGTGGCTCAAGGGCGAGTTCGCGGCGGTGCCGCTGACCTTCTTCTCCCAGATCCTCCGTTGCGTGCGGGCCCGTCGTCTGCTCGCCGTCGAAGACCACCCGGAGCTGCCGCACGACTTCGCCGCCCAGGCGCCGCAGACCGACGCTCGCGTCGTATTCATTGCCGGCGCCGTCAACCGCTGCTTCACAGCCGAGAGCCAGCGCCTCTCGCACGCCTGGTATTCAAACCACGCGCCGGCGCGCACCGCGCTGCACATATTCGACGGCTACGGCCACCTCGACATGTTCATGGGCGACAGAGCCGCACACGAGGTCTTTCCGACGATCCTCGCTGAGCTGGAGGGGAGCGCGTGAGTATCGTGGACTGCCTGCGGGGGGAATCCGCCGGCCGCCTGCGCCGGGAGGCCGGTCGCCACGCGCTCGTGGACGCGATCCCCTTCACGCTGCCGGTTGCCTCGCACGAAAGCCCGGCTCTGATGGCGGCTTTCTCGATCGACGCAAGCGCGGCGGCGGAGCTGTTGCCGGGCGATGAGGTGCATCCGCTGCGCCTATGGGGCGAGCGCGCGCTGCTGCTGGTCTCGGTGGTCGACTACACCTCCACCAACATCGGCCGCTACATCGAGTTCTCGGTCGCGATCGCATGTACCCACGGCCCGCGCGCCGCACCGGCCTTGATGCCGGCGCTGCCGCTTGCCCAGCGGCTCTACGGCACCGGCCAGTACGTGATCGACCTGCCCGTCTCCAGCGAAGTCTCGGTCAAGGGCGGCAAGGGCATCTGGGGGATGCCAAAGCATCAGGCCAACCTCGATTTCGTGATCGCTCCGCGCAAGGTTTCCAGTCAATACGACCTCGACGGCCAGATGTGCGTGCGCATCGAGGTCGACCGTCCCCGCTTCGAGGCCCTGCCGCTGTCGCTTGCCACATCCAACTACTGTGCCTTTCGCGGCATGCTGATGAAGTCGAACATCTCCTTTCGCGGGCGTGCTGGCTTCAACCTGCCCTTGACGCGCTCGGCGCGACTGCAGATCGGCGGACACCCGCGCGTTCAGGCGCTCAAGCGGCTGGGAATCTCCTCGCGTCCGCTCCTCAGCGGCTACTTCCCCTCCACCGAAGGCATCCTCGACGACCACATCGACTCGTGGTTCCTGTCCTTCAAGGCGCCGCCGAGCGTCGTCCCGGAAGGGCTGGAGAGCGTCGCCGGGCTCGGTCAAAGCCAAGAGTGGCTCGAGCCGCCACAGGATCCGGCGCTTGATGAGCCGGGCGCGCAAGTGGCCAAGCCGTAAAGCGCGCGGCCGCGGGAGCCGGAGCCGGAGCCGGAGGCTCAGATGGCTGAACCGTGACGTGGACGTGTCATTCGATCACCTCTTCGCGCGAGGTTAAACCAAGTTCGTTGCGGTAGCGCATCTTGATCTGTGGACCGGCCAGGTCGAGGACCGCGAATCCCATCCTTCCCCAATGTTCGCCACGGTATTCGGAGAAGTCGCGTTCCTCCCATTCCCCGGGGGAGGGGATTAGGTCGCCCGGCTTGTGCTCCATCAGCACCGGCACGCCGCCGTGACCGAGGCAGCGCGAGATCTTCACCTTCTTGGCTTCCTCGAAGCCCATGCAGCGATGCTCATGGCCCCATAGCCATGCGGTTACGCGGCCGCCGTCGAGCACCGGGGCGAGCTTTTTTTCCAGCGTGGGGCCGAGGTCCTCCTTGTCATAGACGGACAGCAGCTGGTGGTGGCTGAGCAGCATCAGCTTGCGGGCCGATTCACCGGCCACGCGCTGCGCGAACTCGGCCTGAGGGTCCTGCAGCACGCCGACGAAGCCGCTCGAGAGCATGTCGGTATCCCAGGAGGTGTCGAGCGCGACGAAATCCCAGGAGGGGGAGCGCAGCCTGAAGAAGCTCGTGGCCTTGCCGTCGGGCGAGCGCTGCCTGGAGAAGCGCTCGTCTCCAAGTAGCGTCTCGAAGTAGCCGAAGCCGCCGCTGTACATGTCGTGGTTGCCGTTGAGCGACCACGAGGTGACGCCGGCGCTCGCCTGTGCATTACTCACCGGCCACATCCCAGGCGCCAGAACGTGACGGCGTACCTCTCCCTTCAAGCCCGAGTAGTAGATGTCGCCGAGGTGGATGACGTGGGCCTCACGACCTTCCGCCATCGCTTCGGAGACCTCTTGCGCCATGAACTTGGCCACCTCCTGCGCGCGCGGCAGGCCCGTACCCCAGTCGCCGACGATCACAACGCGGGCATTGTCCGCAATCTCGTACTCGGCTGGTAAAGGATTGAACGGATGGTTGCCCCTGGCCATACGTTCGAGCACGGCCCCGGCAACGTCGATCACCCAGTTGGGATCGTCGGGCCCGAAGCGCACAGGATGCAGGATCGACTCGATCAGATGGACCAGCCAGGCCAGAAAGCCACGACGCTTGGGCGCCTCGCCGGGCACACCGCGTTCACGCAGCTTGTCCTCGAGCGTGCTCTGCAAAAGACTCTGGATCGGATCGCGCGAGATGAAGGGAGCGACGTCGGCGGCGTCGGCCCCGGAGGAGGCGAGCTTCTCGGTCACGGGGGGCAGGGCTTCGCGCAGCTTCTCGACGGGATCGCCCGTACCTTCGAGTGTGTCGGCGGCCCGTGCGGCCTTGTCCTCGAGTTGCGGCGCGCCGAGCTGATCGCGTAGCGCCTCGACGTATCGGCGCACTTCGTCCCGGTCGACTACTTGCCTGATCATTGGCTCACTTCCATCTATCGGGCATGGCTGGTTGGGTGCCAGCATATACCGAGAGGAACCAACCGAGAGGGCGGGCCAGTCGATACGGGGCGGGGGACAAAGTCGAAACCGCTTTGTCGGTCCGACTTCGGCGCAAAAGTACGGAGCCGCGAACAACGTCGGACCCATGCCGAAGGCTCCGACCTCGACGCAACGATGCGGATGAGAGGACTCGAACCTCCACGCCCTTACGGGCACGGCGACCTGAACGCCGCGCGTCTACCAATTCCGCCACATCCGCGTGTCGGGGCAGGCGACGATATCGCACCGAGGCTGGAGCGGGAGCGCTCCCACTTTGGCCCGTTCTTCTCGCCCATGGTTGGCTTCGGTCGGTGCTGCGCCTCTGTTCCGTGCTCTGCTTTGCTAGCCTCGACGGCGACTAGACATGCCGCCATCGTCTAGGGGACTAGGACGCCGCCCTCTCACGGCGGTAACACGGGTTCGAATCCCGTTGGCGGTATGAAGTGCGTATGAGTCAACCATGATGACTGTGGGGTTGCGTTCCTTCACTGTCCGAGCTGCTCGACGCTGGCACGTAGGTCCTTGATCAGGAGGATCAGGTGTAGCGGATGGGTCGGGGACCGTTCAAAGCCGAACTGCGTGTACCAATCCCGAGCGTGCTCGTCGATGGCGTGAACGAGTAGGGCGCGGATTCCGATCAGCTCGCCGGCCTGCAGGACGCGCATCATGGCGTCCTTTAGCAGTGAGCGTCCGAGGTGGCGGCCCTGGTGGCGAGCGTCGACGGCCAACCGACCCAGCAGGACGACTGGTACGGGCAGGTTGGCCGCCATGCCGCGTGCCAGCCGCGCCGTTGCATCGCGAGGCATGACCGCACCGGCCGCGAGCGCATAGTAGCCGACGATCTCAGGCTCGGTCTCGGTCGTGACGAATACTCGCGAGCCGCCGCTGCGATGGTTCTGCAGCGCATGCTTGCGTAGCCACTCATCGAGCGACAGGACTCCGCACTGGAAGTTCTCGACGTGGTGCCACGCCTCCAGGGCGACGGGCTTGTGGAAGCTCACGGGCTAGTCGTCGAACACGCTGTCAGAGGACAGCAGGCGTGCGAGCTCGGGAACTGGTCGGGCGGGCCGATCCAGGATCTCGACGAACTCCTCCCAGGCGGTCTCGTCGAGGCGGAACACGCGACGATCGGCGAGCGTGTCCTCGGCGACCACGCGGGCTGCCTGGACGACGAAGTCGGTCAAGGGCTGATCGGTCTGCTCGGCCGCCAAGCGCACGATCGCGTCGACATCCTCGGCTACGCGCATGTTCCAGCGTTGAGTCTTGCTCTCTACAGTCTTCATGCCCAGATTGTACTCCCAGCGTGCGTACATCGCAATGGTATCCGTTCAACACAAGCGCTCGCCAAGCGAAATCGGCCCGGTATCGATAGTCACGCATTGGTTCGGCTTATATCCCGATGGGTGTACTTTCCCGAAAAGCCTGTAGTTATTGGTCTTTTGCTTGTCTAGGGCCAGGGGCGCGTCGGGCCTGTGGGGTCCGTGGGCCCCGGGCAAACGTGGGCTCCGCCGCCATCAGCGTGCTCGGCAAACTCGAGCACCCGCCCAGCGCCCTCCACGTTGACCTGGCGCAGGTCCCCCAGCCCGAGCTGGAAGGACACAGACGCGGACCCGTGCACTACCTGGCTCACCCGCTCGGCAAGCTGATCGCGCCTGGAACCAAGGCCGAGGCCGGGACGCGTGATGTCGCCACGCACGGCCATGACACGCCGCGAGTAAGGATGATCGGCGCCGAACAGGCAGAGCAGCGTGTGCTCCACCCGAGCTGTGACCTCGTGCTCGTTCGCACCCCGCACCAGCGCATATACGCGACGGTCGGTGCGCTCCAGATAACGGGCCAGCACCTCCATGCCGACGAACCCAGTCGCGCCCGTCAGCAGCACCCCGTCGGACATCGAGATATCGCTTACTGCGTCGGCGGGAAGGACGCTGTCACGAGTCGCGCTCACGTCGGTCAGGCTTTGCTGCGCACCGTGTGTCGCCGTCGCGTCAACTCCTCTACGCAGTTCGCGGGCATGCCGTCAAAGTCAGCGTCTGGATATCCGCTCGGTATACCCAGCACAGACCGCGAGATAAACCCTGGCAACCGAAAAAACACAATTGTGCTGGCTGGCTGTTGACTCATCGCGAATCAATCTTCGCCCGCACGGGCCGGGAGCGCATCGGCCCGCGGTCCCAAATCAGCGCTTTGCGTCCTGGACAGGCGGTCCATCCAACCGACGGCATCGACAGCGATACTCTCCCATGCGAGCCGTGCCGCCCAGCCGCACCGCAAGCGGCGAGAGAACTGGAGCTTCGGATGCCGCCTCGAACAAAGCGCAGCAGCGAAGACGTCAGGCACACGATTTTGCACGGTCACGACGTGGCTTACCGTCAAGCGGGCAGCGGCCCTGTCGTGGTACTGGTCCACGGGATCACGTCCAGCTCGGCGACCTGGAAGCGGGTGATGCCCTACCTTGCCGACCGCTTTACCGTGATAGCTCCGGACCTGGCGGGTCACGGCGAGTCGGCCAAGCCCAGAGGCGATTACTCACTCGGCGCCCACGCGAGCAGCCTGCGCGATCTACTGCTCGCCCTCGGACACGAGCGGGCAACCTTTGTGGGGCACTCACTCGGCGGAGGGATCGCGATACAGTTCTCCTACCAGTTCCCCGAGCGCTGCGAGCGACTCGTCCTGGTTGACAGTGGCGGCCTTGGCCGCGACGTTAGCTGGCTGCTTCGCGCCGCAACGCTGCCCGGCTCCGAGCTCGTTCTCCCCTTTCTCGCGGCAACCCGCCTGCTCGACGCGGGCGCGCGCGCCGGCGGCTTGCTCAACCGGCTGGGTCTAGGCCTCGGGACGGATCTCGAGGAGATCGCGCGCGGGCACTCGACGCTGTCCGACAGCGCCACTCGTGCCGCCTTCGTCCACACGCTCCGCTCGGTCGTCGAGCCCGGCGGCCAGCGGGTCGACGCCTCAAACCGGCTCTATTTGGCCGAACATCTCCCATTCCTGCTGATCTGGGGCGAGCGCGACTCGATCATCCCCGTCTCCCACGGACACGCGGCCCACGAACGGATGCCCAACAGCCGTCTGGAGGTGTTCCCGCGCTCAGGCCACTTCCCCCAGCTCGACGAGCCCGAGCGCTTCCTCGACGTGCTCGTCCAGTTCATCGACTCGACCGAGCCGGCCGCGCGGGAGAGGACGCTTTAGAGCTTGAGCGTGAGCGCGGCAATTCGGATGCGGATCTCCTTCTCGTTCGTCGAGTGCCCACCCGTGTTGGCGGTACTCGAATAGGCGCTTAGGCTGGCACAGCCGGCTCCTCTGCGGCTAACTGCGATTGCGCGACCCATCTCCGCAGCGCCTCGTGCATCGCCTCCACGCCGACGATCGCAGCTCGCGGTTCGCTCCACTCCGCCGGCACCACCGCGAACGGCTTAGTCTGCGGGCCGCCCAGTCCACCGTGTGAGCCCATGAACTCCTCGAACGGGGCCACCTCTTCGGTGCGCGGGTCATACATGCAGTTGACGAGGATGTCGGGACAGTGGGCAAAGCTGTCATGGCGGCGCAGGTGGTCCGCCGCCGTGGCGTCGAAGGCGGCCAGTGGGTCGCTGCCCTCGACTGTGTCGTCGCTCAGGCGCCGTCGCCCCGCAGCGCCAATCACGAGCGCGCCGTGCTCCTGTGAGCGCACCATCACGTATCCGATCCCGGGGTGCGCCGCCAAGGCGTCCAGCAGACGTGGGTGTGCTTCGCCGATCTGCTCGAAGGTGAGTCGCTCTGGACTGGAGGGCAGATAGATGAGGCCAAGGCCGCCGGAGGCCATCACGATCGCCTCCTTGGTGCCGGTCCCATTCGCGTCCGCGCCGCCTATCTCCGCGGGTTGGCCGTCCGATTGTTGCCAGCCCGCGGGACCGGTCGCGTTGCGCTCGGCAAGGGCCTCCCGGTTCGGCCCCAAGGCAACCGTGCCGTCGACCGAGCGGCTGCGCGTGGCTCGCGCCAGCATGCGCCCACCGACACTTGGCTCCTGGCGTGCGTCCGCCAATACGGCGCCGACGTCACCCCAAGCCTCGTCAACCGCCGCCGGTGCGAATACCTCCCCTTGGGACAGCGCTCCACGTACGACGTCCTCCAGCGTCTCGCCGTAGCGCTGGCGAAACGGAGCGCCTTGTGTCTGCCCATGGTCGGAGAGCACGACCAGGTGGTAGGGGCGAGGCGACTGTGCGACGGCACGCTCCAGCCGAGCCAGTTGTCGATCGTGTCGCTTGAGCACCGCGAGGGCATCTGGCTCGCGGATCCCCGAATGATGGGCAACCTCGTCGTAGCCAACGAAGGTCGCATAGGAGATCGGCACACCCTCGACGATGTCCGCCATCAGGAGTGCTGTCACGAGGTCGCGCATGACCACTGCGATCGCGGCTCGGATCAACGGATACAGGCCGTTTCGGTCGACATGGGCGGCGCCGGAGCGCCGTTGGCGGAGGGCCGCCCGGCGCTCGTAGCCGATGTCCGCGAGCGACAGAACGATCGTCCGCATGAACCCATAGGGGTCGGAGAAGTAGGCAAACAGGTCTGCGGCCTTCGAGCGAGAGCGGTCGCGGATCACGCTCATCGTCGCCGTGCAGCGGGGGGCATCGCCGGAGAACATGTTCCCTCGGCTCGTGCCCGCGGTGAGCAGACCGGCGCCGGTCGAGCGCCGACGCTCTATCTCGGCAGCGTCGGCGGGATGGTTTGAGACGATCGTGCGCCCGGACTCCTTCTCATACCAGCGGAAGGCAGGCATGTCCCAGTTGCTTCCGAGCAGCAGGCCGGCCTGACTTGCTCCTGTCTGTGAGGAGAGATCGCACTCCCAGCCGAGCATTCGGTGGGTGCCGTCGTCGAGCCAGCGAGCGATCGTGGGGGCGTGTCCGTCGCGGATCGCCTCGCGCAGGACTTTCTCTCCGAGTCCGTCGATCTCGAACAGGATCACTCCGGGAATCTCCGTGCGATTGTCCTTTCGCGTGCGTCTGACCCGTCTGCGAACCACACGCAGATGGCGGGCATCGCCATCCACGTCCAGCAGGGGCGCCACGAGCATCGAGACCAGAGCAAGCCCAAAGGCGATTGCCACGTCGGTCCAGAACGACGGTGTTTTGCCATCCACCGCGTAGAAGGCAAGTGCGACCATGCCGGCGCTGAGGGCGAGCGAGCCGAGTCCGAACGTGATGATCGTGAGCGGCAACGCAACGCGTATCAGCAGCGGCCACAGAACCGCGTTGATGATCGCCATTACGAGGGCAACGAGTATCGCGGCGTCGAGAGACAGCGTGTCGCGACCCGAGAGCAACGCGGTCATGACCAGCAAGGTCAAAGCCTGAACTGCCAGCATCGCCAGCGTTCGTGCGCCAAATCCCACTAGCGCTCGCAAGCTACCCAAGCGTCGTTGGGTCTTGCGCTCATCGATGGCTGTATGCATCGCGTTGCTACCTTCTCGTCCATGGTCGATGACGCGGTAGTTGCCCGTCGCACAGGCACAGGGGCAGACCGTATCGTCTTCCTGGGCCATGCCACTGTCTTGATCGAACTGGAAGGTGTGCGGCTGCTCTTCGACCCGTTGCTGCGCGGCCGTGTCCTGCACCTGCGCCGCCAGGTCCCGCCGGTTGACGAAAGCGTGTTCGCCGGCCCCGATGCGGTGCTGATCTCACATCTGCACCACGATCATCTTGATCTGGCCTCATTGCGCCGTCTTGGTCGCGACACGCATCTGATCGTGCCCAGCGGAGCCGGCGTGTGGCTGGCGAGCAAGGGGTTCGCCAATGTGTCGGAGATGGACGTCGGCGACGCCATGAAGCTGGCCGAGCTCGAGATCACGGCGGTCGTTGCCCACCACAACGGGGGGCGTCTGGGTGGTCCGCGGGCCAAGGCGCTCGGCTATATCGTCGCGGGCGGGCACGTGGTCTACTTCGCTGGAGACACCGAGATGTTCGCGGGCATGGGCAGCTTCGCGCCGAGGCCAGATGTCGCATTGCTACCGGTCGCTGGGTGGGGCCCGAAGTTGGGTCCAGGCCACATGGATCCACTCCAGGCGGCCCAAGCCGTCGAGTTGCTCGAGCCGCGCCTGGCCATACCCATACATTGGGGTACCCTGTTGCCGATCGGGCTTGCCCGCAACTACCGCGCGCGCCTCGGAGACCCTCCGCGTTTGTTCGCCGAGCACGTCGGGCGTTTGTCACCCAGCGTCGATGTGCGAATTTTGACACCGGGGGAGTCCACAGCTGTAGACTGCTGACAGTTCCGTTCCGTTGTGAGGGCAACCCATCTCTTGGAGATGTCCGTGGTGCACAGAGTTCGCAGCCAGTCGTTCGTCGTGGTCGCTTCGCTGCTCAGTCTGTTCGCGCTCGCGTCCTGTGGCGAATCCTCCCAGGAAAAGGCGAAGGCCCAGGTGTGCCAGGCGCGCTCTGACATCTCCAAGGAAGTCAAGAAGCTCAGTGAACTGACGCTCTCTACGAGCATCCTCGCCGAAGCCAAGAGTGGTGTGGAAGCGATCGGCAAAGATCTGAACACGATCAAGGACGCTCAACCAGACCTCGAACCGGTGCGCAGGGAACAGGTTCAGGCGGCGACGCGCACCTTCGAAGGCCAGATCAATGCGATTCTCTCGGAACTGACCTCCAAACCTTCGCTCAGCAAACTCGAAACACAGCTCAAATCGTCGCTGACGCAGCTCGCCTCCAGCTACGAAAAGGCACTCGCCCCTCTCAACTGCACTTAAATACGGACAGGCCGGGCAGGGGGCGGCGTTACACTCGGCCTACTCCCAACCGGGGCCTGCTTTCGGTGCGCCGATCAGATCGCGTTGGGTCGGAGAGCGCAGGTCGACAAGAGGAGTGGCAATGAGCAACGAGGAGTTGGAGCTCGGTCCCGTCGATGTCGTGGTAATCGGTTATCCGCCGGATGCTCCGCGTAGCGGCGAGGCGATCCCGCTGTTCGTGGATCTAGTGGACCGTGGAATCATCAGAGTGCTTGACGTGCTGATGGTCCAAAAGGACGGTGAGGGAAACGTTTCCGGTCTGGAGATCGCCGATCTCGACGGCGATGGGGTGGACGACCTGTTGGTCTTCACCGGGGCCCGCACGGGCATGCTCGGCGAGGAGGACGCGAGCACCGCCGGCAAGGCGCTCCAGCCCGGCGAAGCGGCGCTGATGATCTGCTTCGAGAACGCTTGGGCCGCGCCGTTCGCGACCGCCGTGCGCCGCAACGGTGGACGAGTGCTTGCGTTCGAGCGGGTCGCCGCGCAGGACGTCCTGGACACACTCGATGCGCTCGACAGCGCATCCTGAACTGAAAGGCCGTATTCATGCCACTACTTCGCGCCATGGCCCGCACCGCTGTCGTTGCCGGCACGGCTACCACCGTCTCCAATCGTGTCAGTCGCCGCCAGGAGGGACGCTGGGCCGCTCAAGAACAGCAGCAGACGCCTACCGCGCCACCGCAGCAAGCATATGCGGCTCCACCGCCACCACCGGCTCAGGAAGCCGACCCGATCGAGCGCTTGAAGGAGCTCGGGCAGCTGCACGAGTCGGGTGTGCTGACCGATCAGGAGTTCGCGGACGCGAAGGCAAAGATCCTGGGCTGAAAGACCACGAGCCGACACGCGTGCGTGCGCGCCGGCTCGTGTGAGACTGGGTGGCTCCGCTCAGGCCGTCTTGGGCTCGCCGAGAACGGCCAGTCCGTGGATCACGATCAGGCAGATCGCGAAAATCCCAAGCGACCAGAACGGGTAGGCCCCGCCGATCGACAGCAACGCACCGACCGCTCCGATAGTGGCGGCGATGATCCCGACGACGCGCCCGTAGGCGCCGCCACCGAATAGCGAAAGCGCGGCGGTCAACTGGATGACACCGAGGATGATCGTGATCCAGCCCCATGTGTGCAGACTTGCGAACACGTACCTGTTGTCGTTGACGAAGAAACTCGCATTTCCTATGGCGGCGATGCCATAGATGATGTTGATGGTTCCGGCAACCAGCAACAGGATGCCGGCGAACAACGCACTGCCTACCCCTCGCATATGCACTCCTTCCGTAACGGTGTCTTGTGACACCTGTTACGAGATTCTATGCAGATGGCTGGAATCCTGTGCCTCGAAAGGCGCTCCCGCCGGCGCCGCGGGGCGTGTCCGCTAATAACCCGGATTCGTCTTGACCCGCTTACGGTCTGACTCGTGTAGGCGGCCCTTCTTCTCGAGCGTTGCACACGCTTCGAGGATGTCGGCTCCGAGCGTCGCCACGAGCGAGTGCCCGAGCGTCTGCTTGACGAGCGCGCGCATGATCTTCACGTGCTCGGCGTTGGGTGGCAGCGTGTAGGCGGGCACCATCCAACCTCGCTCTGCCGCCAGCTGGGAGGCGACGTCGAACTCGTCGTAGGAATGCTCGCCTTCAAGCTGGAAGGCGACGAGCGGGAGCTGCTCGTCCTGCTCTGATCCGATCAGGGCGAACTCGCCGCAATCCACTATCTCCTTGGCGAGCAGGCGCGCGTTGTACTGCATCGTCTCCATGATGTAGCGGTAGCCGTCGTGGCCGTAGCGCACGAAGTTGTAGTACTGCGCGAGCACCATCGCCGAGCCGGTGGAGAAGTTGAGCGTGAAAGTCGCGTCGCGCTTGCCGAGGTAGTTCTCGTAGAAGACGAGGTCATCGGGGAGGTCGCTCTTTTCGCGGAACACGAGCCAGCCGATGCCGGGGTATACGAGGCCGAACTTGTGGCCGGACACATTGATCGAGCGAACCTGCTCCAGGCGGAAGTCCCACTCGGTGTGTGGATAGAGAAACGGCCAGACAAAGCCGCCACTGGCGGCATCGACGTGCAGCGGCACGTCCAGCCCCTTCTCGTTCTTGAGTTTGACCAGGTAGTCGTTGATCCCGGTTATGTCGTCGGAGTGCCCGGTGAACGTGGTCCCGAGCACCGCCGCGACGCCGATTGTGTTCTCATCGACATGTGGCTCGATGTCCTCGGGCCCGATCGTGTACTTGTCGCGCGCGAGCGGCACGATGCGCGGCTCGACGTCGAAGTAACGACAGAACTTCTCCCACACGACGTGCACGTCGCCGCCGAAGACGAGGTTGGGACGGTCGACTGCCTTGCCTTCGGCCTGGCGGCGATCGCGCCACTTCCACTTCAGTGACAGGGCGCCAAGCATGATCGCCTCGGAGGAGCCCTGTGTGCGCGCGCCGGTCGTCTCGCCCGGGGCGTTGAAGAGGTCGGCGAGCATGCGGATGCAGCGCTGCTCGATCTCGGCGGTCTGCGGGTACTCGGCGTGGTCGATGAAATTGGTGTGCAGCGATCCGGCGATCAGGCGCTCGGCCTCGGGCTCCATCCAGGTCGTGACGAAGGTCGCCAGGTTGCGCATCGGGATGCCGTCGAGCAGGACCTCTTCGCCGACCAACCCGAGTGCGTCCTCGGCAGGCATGCCGCTCTTCGGCAGCTTGTTGTCGGGAGCCGGCTCGAGTCGGTAGCGGTTGCCGTACTCGCTCTCCAGCTTCTGAATACGTCGGCCCTCCAGGTCGGGTGGCGTTGCCTCGATCTGGCGGTGGCCTGTCTTCTCGTTGGACGGCACAGTCATCCTCCTCCTCGGAGTCGCGCGTCGGTGGCGAATCGCCTGCGCCCAGCATAAGCGCTGCGTAGCTTCTTCGTGCGGCAGCGGCGCTGCCCGGCAGGCGCTCTGTCTTGTGCTTTCGCTCCATTTCGTGCTTCGCTCCACCCGGGCGCGTTGCTCAACCTTCGCGAGTAGCCCCATCTCGCGCCCCTCTTGCATCTCGCACCGCCGAGCGACCCGTAAGATCACGCGCATGTCGACTGAGCCGGAGCCGGCCTCCTGGCAGGAGCGGTTGCACCCGAGGCGGATCCTGATCGGCGCTCTGGTCATCGTCGTGATCGGCGCCGCCGCGACGCTCGCGGGCTGGGACATGACGAGCTGGTTCAAACACGTCTGGGACACGCTCACCAAGATCCCGCTTGGCGACGTGGTCGCGGCGATCGTGCTGATCAGCCTGCAGACGACTGCCACCGCCTATGCCTGGTATTCGATCCTGCGCTACGGATATCCCGACTCCGAAGTGCGCTGGATACAGGTACTGGCTTGCTACGCGGCCGCGGTTGCGCTCAATTCCGTCTTGCCGGCAAACATCGGCACACTGGCGATGCTGCTGATGTACACCACGATCATCGCCGCCGCCACGTTCGCCGGCGTGCTGGCAGGGATGGCGGTACAGAAGATCTTCTTCACCTTGATCGGCGCATTTTGCTACCTGTACCTGTTCTTGGCAGTCGATGGATCGTTCTCACTGCAGCTCGGGTTCGTAGGCGAACATCCCTGGGCCACCGCGATTTTGCTCGTGGGCATCGCGATGCTGTTGTTCCTAGTGGGGCGAGTGCTTCACCGGCGCGTCAAGCGATGGTGGGAGCAGGCGAAGGTGGGCGCGCAGATACTCGTCCATGCCGGCGCATTCCTCGGCCGCGTCGTGCTCCCCGAGGCGATCAGCTGGATGGCGATGCTAGGGACGATCGCCGTGTTCCTTTCTGCCTACGACATCCCTGTCAGCTTTCACATACTGATGCGGGTGGTTGCCGGCAACTCGATAGCGAATGTCAGCTCGGTGACCCCAGGAGGGGCCGGGGTAGTGCAGGGCTTCAACGTGCTCTCGCTGAAGGGCATCACTAGCACCTCCAACGCGACCGCCTACTCAGTGGCTCAGCAATTGCTGACGACGGCATGGGGCATTCTCTTTGCGATCGTGCTGCTCGTTCGTGCTTTCGGCTGGTCCGACGGTAAGACGCTTGTCGCCCAGTCCTACAGCGAAGCGCGTGAGAAGAACGCCGAGCGCTCGGCGGCGCGCAAGACCAAGCGCCATGCCGGGGAGCCAAGCGGTCCTCATTGATCGCCATCTTGATTTCTGTAAGCCAGGACTATTCGGCTTGCAGGAACTCTTTGGTCGCGATATGGTCGTCTCGCTCACGATACTGCGATGCCCACTGAGGTCTCGGCAAGGAAAGGTTTATCGATATGACTTTTGAATCCAAACGTCTGCGTGTGCAGCTTCCATGCGGGGACACGACCGTCCATGAGCATGAGGGTCGCCGCAAGGTGCCCGGTGTCGGTGGTGTCTTTCATCCCACCTGTACTGTTGTTGGCTCAATTTTTTATCCTACCTGTGGCCCAGGGGGATCGATCGCTTGCTACTGGTGCACTCACACCGTCACCGGCACCCTGTGCGGCGCAATCGGCTCGCTGGACTACGACCGCGAGTCCGAGGACACGCTGATTATCGGGGCGGATCAGTTGCCCGTGATCCGCGCTCAGCTCGAGCTGCAACTGAAAGAGCTCGAGGGACAGCTGAGAGAGGTTGAGGCGGCGGAGGCAGCCGTTGCGGAGCGTGAGGCCGAGGCCTAGCGGTGAGCGGGATGGCCGACGCCATCCTGCGGGCCAATCCGGGCTATGAGCTTGTCCTGCTCGACCGGCTCTCCGAGGCGGACCGCGGCGCGCTCGAGGGCGAGCGCGAACTCTACGGCGTTCTGCGTCCGCGCCCTGGCACGGATCTCCAGCCGCGTACGGCTTCCGCGGATACGGCTTTGTTGTTCCTCACGCTCATACGGGCGGCGAGGCTTCCAAGCTATGTCCGCACGCGCCTGGGGGCGAGCACGGAGCAGGCGATCGCACGGCTGGTGCTGGACGGCGTGCTCGAGATCGAGCACAACGGCGAGCTGCTCAGCGGTGTGCAGGCCAGTGAGGCCCTGCTCGCGGATAGCTCGAGCGCCGGCCAGGGACGGATCGGGGAGCTCTCGCTGGCAGCGCTGCGCTACGGGCAGGAGCTTGCGGCGCTCGGCGTGGTACAGATGCCGCTCGCCTCGCGACTGTATGGGTACGGTCGGCGCCCGATCACCGCGGCGCTCCGAGAGCGCTTGCCCTCCCTTGCGGCAATCGAGGAGCATCTCGGGATCGATGCACAGGGCGACTCGCGCGCGCTGCTCGACGCCGACTGGATAGAGGTGGCGCCGGAGCCTGGCGCGACGCAGAGATACTGGCGTACATGGCACGCTCGCTGGGCGCCGGGTGGGGATGGACGTTGGGATGGCGGATACAAGCTCTATGTGAGTCCCAGCCTGCATGCCCTTGGCGATGCTCTTGCGTCGGTAGCGGGATCGCTGGTCGGTGCCCACGGTGTACGCGCGTTCAAGGTCGCCGAGCGCCTGGATGGTCTCTGCCGGCCAGACAAGCTGGTGGTCTACTTCGATCGTCTCGAGGATCTGCAGGCGGGAGCCTCCAGGTTGGGTGAGGAGCTCGCGGGGGCACCGGCGCACGGCGTCCCTTTCACGGCGGCTATAACAGGCGACGGCCTGCTTTCGTGGGGTGCCGATCCGCCACTGTTCGACGGTGAACGAGCGAGCTGGCGCCAGTGGGTGACGGAACGGCTTGCGGAGTACCTCGAGGCAGCCTGCGGCTCGGAGATCGAACCATGGCAGTTCGCGCTGCGGCGCCTGCGCCTGGCCGGCATCGACCCTGACGGCTGGGTTGCAACGAACGGGATGTGGGAGCAGGCGCTTGCGAGCGCGTAGTGGGCCATGACCGTCCTAGAGCCCTTGATCCTTCCCGCCGACGTGCTGATCGCGCCCATCGAGGAGCTACCGCACGACCTGCGCGAGCAGATCGGCGACACCGATGGCGCCTACTCGATAACCCGTCCGCGCACGCGAACCACCTCGAGCATCATCGATGCAAGGACGGCTGCGCTGCTGGAGCGGTTTCGCACGCCCGCGACGATCGTCGATGCGGTGATCGCATACAGCACGGCGGAGGGCGTCGATCCCAGGGCCACGCTCGAGGAGGCCTTCGCCGTGCTCGGCGGCTTCATGAACGAAGGTCTGCTGGTGGCGCCCGACTCCGAGCTCGCGCGTCCGATCGAGACCCTGCTGGCGCCCGGAGAGCAGGCAGCCGGCTTTGAGATCATCGCGCCGGCTCAGGTGATCCTCGACACCGAGGTTCACCTTGCCCGCTCCGCCAGCGGTGAGGCGGTCGCATTGAAGCTCGCGCGCGAGGGATCGGAGGAGCGCATGCGCGCTGCGTTCGCGCACGAGGCGATGATCCTCGCGAGCCTCGACGGCAGCGTGACACCTCGACTGCTGAGCGAGGGCGACATCGAGGGGCGGCCGTTCCTGGCGATCTCATGGTGCGCCGGCGTCGACGTGCATGAGGCGGCATCCGAGGCGCGACGGCTGGGTGGCCGAGAGGGTCGTGTCGTGCTGCTCGCGCTAGCCGAAGGTGTGATCGGCGCCTACGCGCACCTGCACGCTCAGGAGGTTCTTCACGGCGACGTGCATCCCCGCAACGTGCTGCTCAGCGGCGAGGGTGAGGTGAGCATCATCGACTTTGGCATCGCGACTCGCACAGGTGGAGCGAGCAGAGTCGGACGCGGTGGGATAGATCTCTTCATGGAGCCGGAGTTGGCGCGCAGCCACCTTGCGGGCACGCAACCTGCCGCGGTGTCCGCGGCAGGTGAGCAGTATTCACTTGCCGCGCTGCTCTACCTGCTTCTAACCGGCACCCATACGCATCGTTTCGCGTTGGAGTCAGAGGCGATGTGGCGCGAGCTCGCACAGGTCCCGCCGCCGCCCTTCGCAAGCCATGGAGTTGACGATTTGCCTACGGTGGAGCGTGTCGTGATGCGTGCGCTCGCCAAGCAGCCAGAGCAACGCTATGCCTCGGTTGCGTTCATGCACGAGGCGCTCGGAGAAGCCGTCGCGATGGACCTGAAGAGAGCATCGCAAGCGATCTGCGCACACGGCGGCTCGGGCGTGGGAGCGCTGCTGCTCAATGATGCGCTCGCGCGCCTCGCGGCGCCCGGCGGCGAGCTGTTCGCCAGCGGGCTCTCGGCCCCAACGGCGTCGCTGCAAAACGGTGGCGGCGGCCTTGCCTATACGCTACTTCGGATCGCCTCGATCCGCGAAGACGAGACGCTGCTCGGCCAGGCGGATCTCTGGTCGGCACGTACGTTGCATGCGTCCTTCGAGAAGAACGCGTTTTGCGACGAGCAGGCTGGGATAGTGCCCGAGATCTGTGGCGAGCGCTCCTTCTACCACTCACTTGTAGGCGTTCACGCGGTCGCGTCGCTCGTGGCAGGTGCGCTCGGCGATGAGCACGCGCAGCGTCTGGCGCTGGAGGCGTTCATCGAGCAGGCGGAGGGGCCCGACGAGCACTTCGATGTCGGATTTGGCCGCGCGGGCGTGCTGGTCGGATGCGCGCTGCTGCTCGAAAGGCTGCCGGCGGAGATCGAATGCGAGCCACTGCGGGCTTTGGGCAGCAGGTTGAGCGACAGCCTCGCCGCTGACATCGCTGCTCAGCCGGAGATCGCCGCGTGCCAAGAGATGCGCTCACTCGGAGCCGCCCATGGTTGGGCCGGCGTGCTGTTTTCGCTGCTGCGCTGGTGTGAGGCGAGCGCCGTCAAGCCGGAGGCCTCCATGAGTGAGCGCCTGGCCCAGCTCGCCGCATTGGCTCAGCCCGGCGGCCGCGGCATGCATTGGGCGCACAGCGTGGGGCAGGCTCCATACGCGAACCCGGTCCCGGCGAGCTGGTGCAACGGTGCGGCCGGCTTCGTCGCGCTCTGGACGCTGGCGCACAGACTGATCGGCGAGGACGCCTACGCGCGTCTTGCGCAGGGCGCGGCTTGGAGCACATATGAAGATCGCTCCGAGGTGTCTGATCTCTGTTGTGGCCTGGCCGGACGAGCCTACGCGTTGCTGAACCTCTATCGCCATGGCGGCGAAGGCGCTTGGCTGGTCCGTGCGCGCGAGTGTGCCGAGCGTGCCGCCACCGGTATCAGGGTGGCCGCGTCGCGTCGTGACAGCCTCTACAAGGGTGAGATCGGCGTCGCTCTACTGGTAGCTGAGATGGAGGACCCGGTGCACGCGCGGATGCCGCTGTTCGAGGGAGATCTTTGAACACCGAACGTTGCGCGGCTCGATGCGTTGAACGGCTTCGGTGCGAGGCTCTCAGCTGACCTCGACGATATCCCCGATCTCGAGCATCGGGTAGACCTGCGCCGCCGCTTCGATCGGAAGCTCGACGCAGCCGTTTGATTGAGGGAAGCCATAGGAGGCGCGCGGGTATCCGTGCACGGCGTCGCCGCCGTTGAAGTAGTTGACCCAGGGGACGTCGGGCACCGTGTATTTGGTGCCGTCGACATCCGTGCCGGTCATGGTGGTGGAGACGAAGCGGGAGTAGATCGGAAATATCCCCTGGGCGGTTTCGGCGCCCGGCACGCCGGTGTTGGCCGGCGTGGAGAACGCCACATGGTTACCGCGGTGGACCTCCAGCGTCTCGGGCAGCGACTCGGCGACTGTCACGAACGTATACGGGGAGGGGTCGCGTTCGTGCTTCTCGGCGGCCCGCAGCAGCGCCTTCCACGTTGCCGCTTCTGGGTTGCCGCTGGGTTCGATTTCGTGTTCGGACTGGAACACCATCAGTGCGCCCTTGGTCGTCTCGTCGAGCTGGCCGTATTCGAGCGGGGGAGCGTCGCTCACACGCACGTCAGGTGCCTCGGGCGAGGGGTCGAAGGCGTCGATTGCCGTCACGCGCCTGGCAACCTGGGCCGAGGAATAGCTGGAGGCACTCGCCTGCTTGTCCTCCGTTATGGGGGATGCCGCGGTCGCGGTATCCGAGGCCCCGCTGGTCGTCTGTCCGGTTGCGTCTGTCGTGGCGCCGACGTCTCGAGCCTGAGCCACTTCGGCCTCGAATGCTCGCGCGCGGGTGGAGGAGTGCTCGCCGTAGGGGAGATAGCCGAGCCGTGCCAGCGTCTGTTGCAGACCCCTCGTCGAGGGGCACTGCACGGACAGCGCAATCGTTCGTTGCTTGGCCAGCGGTGAGTGTGCGACGGCGGTGCTGGCCGCCGGGATCGTGAGTGTGTAGCTGGCGCAGGGGTCGAGTGTCGTGGCGGGGGTGAAGATCTCCGAGTCCCCGTGCGTAGTCCAAGTTCCGGCGACAGCGGGGCTCAATGTCGGTCGCGGCGAAAACGAGGCCGGTGGTGCCGAGAGTCTCACGCGCAGCGGCAGCGTGCCATCGACGATCGATCGGTGGGGGAGAGCCGTGAGACGCGTCGAGGGCAGCTGGCCGCGTTGATCCGAGGCGCTGGAGAAACGCGATTCCAGCCCGCCCACGCCGAACCCAATGCCGACGCCCAACAGCGCGATCGCGAGCACTATGACCAAGCTCAGGCGCTCAACAAGTCTGATCGCGCTCATCTCTCATCCTCGTCGGTCAAGCTGAAGCAGTGGACTGGCGCCATTGTACCTCTCTCCGGACAGTTCAAAAGATCGGGCACGGCTACCGAACTTGCCCCGTATCTTGGAATCGGCAACACCTGGGTGTGCTTTGAATCGAGCGTCGAGCTTGGACTGGTATTCGGTGTCGAAAGCGAGACTCCTCAGGACTGTCCACAGGTGTGTACGGGCAGCGCTTGGCGGATCTCGCATGCCGCCGGTTCTAGTTGCCGCCTACTAGAGGCTGTGCTGAGGAGGGGTTGGCGGCTCGGGGTCGAACGAATCCTGGATGGAGCTGTCGCTTCCCTTTCCGCGCCGCCTACCCAGTCATGGGGCTCGCCGTGGCGCGGCAGGCAAAGCGCGGCGCGGTGGCGGCTCGACGGCATACGCCCGACAGGCCCTGAGGCGGCTGTCGGGCAACCGGCTCGCTTTGCGTGCAACGGTCGTGCTGCTGCTGGCCTTGCCGCTGTTTGGCGGTGGCTGGCTGTGGTTGCGTGGCTCCTCGCTGGTCGCGGTCGAGCACGTGCACATATCCGGCGTGCACGGCCCGGACGCGATCGAGATCAGGGCGGCGCTCGAGGACTCGGCCAAGCGCATGACCACGATGGACTTCAGCGCCGCGGCGCTTCGCTCCGCGGTCGCCTCCTACGCGATCGTCGCCGAGGTGCGGGTGAAGACGAGCTTTCCGCACACCGTCAGCATCTCGGTGAGCGAGCGCCCGCCGGTTGCGGTGCTCGTCTCGGCGGGGCAGCGCACTGCCGTGGCGGCCGATGGGACCGTGCTCGGGCCGGACCTCTCCTCCGGTTCGCTGCCGAGCGTGAGTGGCTCTGTCGAGCCCGCGCCAGGACATCGTCTCGGCGAATCCGCGGCGCTGGCGGCGGTGACCGTACTCGGTGTGGCGCCGGCGCCGCTGGCTCGAAACGTGGCGCGCGTATATGAGGGTCCCGAAGGTCTCACGGCGGCGATGCGCAGCGGGTTGCTTGTCTACTTCGGCAACGACACGCGCCCCCACGCCAAGTGGCTGTCGCTCGCGCGCGTGCTCGTTTCGCCCAGCTCGGCCGGTGCGCTGTACGTCGACGTGCGTCTGCCCGAACGCCCGGCTGCCGGGTTCTCGACAAGCTCGAGTTCGTCGTCTACGAGCGCCGCCTCTTCGCAGACCGGCTCGTGCCCTTCGGGGTGCGCATCCGAACCTACCGCGGCCGCCCTTGCGGCAAGTCTCGCCAGTGCAGTCGGCGGTGGTACCCCTTCGTCCGGGGCGAGCACCTCCGAAAGCGAAAGTGCCACGAAAGAAAGCGAAAGCTCTTCGACCGCTGCCGAATCCTCGACGCAGGGCGACGAAGCCGACTCATCGTCTGTCGCCGGAGCCCCGTCGAGCTCGGCTTCCGGCTCGAGTGAAGCCTCGACGTCGGCAAGCACGGAAGCGTCCGCCGGCTCCGGCGGAAGCGGCTAGCGCAGCATAAACCTCGACTCGAGGGTTACTACGATGGAAGGCCAATTCTCAAGTGGTGGTCGAGGGTTGGCGGTTATGCAACGAATGTTGCGAGAGTGAGGGTTGCCGTTGACAGGGCGAAGTTCCCTGCATAACTTGCGTATTCTGAAGGCTGGCTCCGCCACGCGGGGCAAACCTTAAACACCTACTGAAGGCTTCGGACATCATGGAGAGCGGCGGCAGTTACCTGGCGGTCATAAAGGTCGTGGGAGTCGGCGGAGGCGGGACCAACGCGGTCTCCCGCATGGTCGACGCGGGGCTACGTGGCGTGGAGTTCATCGCCGCCAACACCGATGCCCAGGCGCTCGCGATGTGCGACGCCGACATCAAGCTCAACATCGGCCACGAGTCCACCAAGGGACTCGGCGCGGGCGCCAACCCCGACGTGGGCTCCGCCGCGGCAGCCGAGTCGCGCGATGACATCAAGGAGGCGTTGAAGGGCGCCGACATGGTGTTCGTGACCGCGGGCGAGGGTGGCGGCACCGGCACCGGTGCTGCACCGGTGATCGCCGAGATCGCCAAGAACGAGATCGGTGCGCTCACCGTGGGCGTGGTCACACGCCCGTTCGACTTCGAGGGCTCCCAGCGTGGACGCCAGGCGATCGAGGGGATCGAGCGTCTGCGCGAGGTCGTCGACACGCTGATCGTGATCCCCAACGAGAAGCTGCTCGCCGTGGTGGAGCGGCGCACCTCGATGCTCGACGCGTTCCGCGAGGCCGACAACGTGCTGCGCCAGGGCGTGCAGGGCATCACCGACCTAATCACGATCCCGGGTCTCATCAACCTAGACTTCGCCGACGTGCGCACGATCATGCACGACGCCGGCTCGGCGCTGATGGGGATCGGCAGCGGCAGCGGCGAGGCGCGTAGCGCCGACGCGGCTCGTGCCGCGATCTCCTCGCCGCTCTTGGAAGAGTCCGTGGACGGCGCCACCGGCATCCTCCTGAACATCACCGGTGGCAAGGACCTCGGCCTGTTCGAGGTCAACGACGCGGCCGAGATCATCCAGAACGCCGCCGACCCCAACGCGAACATCATCTTCGGCGCCGTGATCGACGAGGCGCTGGGCGACGACGTGCGCGTCACCGTGATCGGCACCGGCTTCGACCACCGTCCCGGTCGCGCCGTGCGCGGCGACCGCAAGCGCCGCGACGAGGGGCGTCCGGATCGCGGTCCGCGCATCGACGATCGCCAGCGCTCGGCGCTCGAGATCTCCGACGACGACATCGACGTCCCGCCGTTCTTGCGCTAACTCGAGTATCCAGGCCAGGGTGGCCTGGAGGTGGTGGAGAGGATCTCCATGTAGTTCACCCCCGCACATGTGCGGGGGTGCCGAGGGCGCATGCGCCCTCGGACGAGGAGCCGCATGCGGCTCCTCGCGGGACGCACATGTGCGTCCCGTCCAGCGGCGCATGCGCCGCTGGAACAGCGACAAAGACCTCACTCGATTAACCTGCGCGCGGTGTCGCCCCCTCTCCGCACCGCCCTCTACGACCGCCACCTGGCGGCCGGCGCGAAGCTCGTCGACTTCGCCGGCTGGGAGATGCCCGTCCAATACCCCGATGGCGTGCGCGCCGAGCACATGGCAGTACGCGAGCGTTGCGGCATCTTCGACGTCTCGCACATGGGCGAGATCGAAACCGTCGGTCCGGGCGCTGAGGCGCTGTTGCAGCGGCTGCTCTCAAACGACGTTTCGAAGATCGCTGTCGGCGGGGCGCAGTACAGCGTGCTGTGCGACGAGAAAGGCGGTGTGCTGGACGACCTGTTCACCTATCGCCTGGAGCCCGAGCGCTACTTGACCATCACCAACGCCTCCAACCACGAGCGCGACCTTGCCTGGTTTCGCTCGCACGCCGATGACTTCGACGTCGAGCTGCACGACCGCATTGACGATTACGCGATGCTCGCCGTCCAAGGCCCGCGGGCGCGCGAGACCGTGCAGGCTGTCTCAGATGCACCTTTGCCGGCGCGCATGACCACTGCCATACGGCGTCTTGCGGGCGCCGAAGTGCTCGTCTGCGGCACCGGCTATACCGGCGAGGACGGCGTCGAGCTGTTGCTCGCCCCCGCCGAGGCACCGGCGCTATGGGACGAGCTGTGCCGCCGCGGCGCGGCGCCCGCGGGCCTGGCCGCGCGCGACACGCTGCGCCTGGAGGCCTGTTTTCACCTGTACGGCAACGACCTGAGTCTCGAGCGCAACCCGATCGAAGGGGGTCTCGGCTGGTGCTGCCGCGAGGACACGAGCTTCATCGGCTCGAAAGCGATCCGCGCCGCTCGTGCGGCTCTTTCCTCCTCTGAGGCCTCGCCGACGACGGAGCTGGCGCTCAGCCCCGCCGGGACGCTGCCGGAGAGGCTCGTCGCGTTCGAGATCGACGGTCCCGGAATCGCCCGCCAAGGCAACCCCATAGAGGGCGGCGGCGTGGTCACCAGCGGCACGCTCTCGCCCAGCCTGGGCGTCGGCATCGGCATGGCCTACGTTCCCGCGGCGCAGGCGCCCGTCGGCACCGTGCTTCAGATCGACGTCCGTGGCAAGATTCGCCCGGCGATCGTCAAGCAGAAGCCGCTCTATCGAAAGGCCAGTTGAAATGTCGAGCTATCCAGACGACCTGCTCTATCACCCCGAACACGATTGGGCGCGCATCGACGGCGAGGATCCTGAAGTCGCGATGCTCGGCATCACGTGGTTCGCCCAGGACGCGCTCGGCGAGGTCGTGTTCTTCGACCCCCCGTCGCCCGGCACGATCGTCCACAAGGACGAGCCCTACGCCGAGGTCGAGTCCGTCAAGGCGGTCTCGGACGTCGTCGCGCCGCTGTCAGGAGAGATTGTCGAGGTCAACGAGAAGCTCGCCGACACTCCCAACGCGATCAACGATGACCCATACGGCGAGGGCTGGCTGGTGAAGGTGCGCATGTCCGATCCGACCGAGCGCGAAGCGCTGCTCGATGCCGACGCCTACAGCGCGACGCTGGGCGCCTGACGGAGCCGTCGCGCCCAGCGGCTAGGCTCATCCTTACTTGACTCAGTACACGTCAGTCACCGACAGCGACCTCGCGGCGATGCTCGCGGCGATCGGGGTCTCCTCCGTGCAGGAGATCTTCGACCGCCAGATCCCACAGGAGGTGCGTCTCGACCGTCCGCTCGCCCTGCCCGACGGCCAGGGCGAGCAGGACGTCTACGAGCACCTGCGCGCGCTCGCCGCCCGCAACACCAGCGCCGAGGACGAGCTGTGCTTCCTCGGCGCCGGGATGTACGACCACTACGTACCGGCGATTGTGGACATGTTGATGGAGCGCTCGGAGTTCCTCACCCCTTATACGCCCTACCAGCCGGAGATCTCCCAGGGTGGTCTGCAGGTGATGTTCGAGTATCAGACGGCGATCTGCGAGCTGACGGGACTGCCTGTCTCAAACGCGTCGGTGTACGAGGGCCCAAGCGCGGTTGCCTCCGCGGGCTACCTGGCAAAGCTCCACAACAATCGCTCGCGCTTCGTCGTCTCCGCCGGATTGCACCCCCACACACTTGCCACGCTGCGCACCTACGCGCACGGATACGGGATCGAGGTGGTCGAGGTTCCCCTCTCAGAGGGTGTCACCGACCCCGAAGTGTGGGCTGAAGCGATCGATGATGACACCAGCGCCGCGATCTTCGCCCAGCCCAACTTCTACGGCGCCGTCGAGGACGCCGCCGCCTTGTCCGCCGCCGCGAAGGCCGCGGGCGGCGAGCAGCTCGTCACGATCGCCCAGGTGGACCCGATCGCGCTTGGGGTGCTCGCCGCGCCCGGAGAGTGCGGCGTGGACGTGGCCGTGGGGGAGGGCCAGTCACTCGGCAATCGCCTGGACTTCGGCGGCCCCTCGTTCGGCTTCTTCGCCGCACGCGAGTCCTACCTTCGCCGGATGCCCGGGCGCATCGCGGGGGAGACCACCGACGTGGACGGTCGTCGTGGCTTCGTGCTCACCCTGCAAACTCGCGAGCAGCACATCCGCCGCGAGAAGGCCACCTCCAACATCTGCACCTCCCAGGCGCTCAACGCCTTGGCGGGAGTCGTGTACCTGTCATGGCTCGGACGGCAGGGGTTCGTCGAGCTGGGGGAGCTGTTGCTGCGGCGCACCCACTACGCGCGCGAGGCGCTGTGCGCGCTGGATGGCGTAGCTGAGCTTCATTCACAGCCTGTTGTGCGCGAGTTCGCGGTGCGCGTCGACGCGGATGTGGCGGCCGTGCGCCGTCGGTGCGCCGAGCTGGGCGTCAATCCAGGCGCCGACCTGTATGCGCTCACCGGCCGCGAGCAGGATCGCGGTGGGCTATTGGTGGCGATCACGGAGCGGCGCTCGCGTGCCGACATCGATCGTTTGGTGGAGGTTCTGGGTGAGGCCGTCCTGGCCGAGCGGGGGACGCCGCATGATGGGGCGCACCCTGAAGAGCGCACCCCGGAGGGCATCCCCGATAGCGGGGAGGCGGGTAAGCAGGCAAACGGCGACGCCGGGGGCAAGGTCGAGGCGGGTGTCGCTGTATGAGCGAATGTGACTTGCCCATGTGTTCGCATGAGCGCCGGTCGAAAACGAGCGTGTGCATGAGCGCGGAAAGGAGCGTGTGGGCATGAGCGAAAACCTCGATGCCCCCCGCGCGCGCGGGGGCAGGCCGCCCACACAGAGCACCGACACGGCGCTACAACGTGAGCAGGCGGTGACGATCTTCGAGCGCGGCGCCCCGGGACGGCGCGCTTTTCAATGCCCTGACGTCGATGTTCCCGACGTGTCGCTGGACGAGCTTTTGCCTGCTCGCTTGCGCCGGACAGAGCCGCCACGCCTGCCCGAGGTCTCCGAGCCCGAGATCGTGCGCCACTACGTGCGCCTCTCCAAGCGTAATTTCGATCTGGACTCCGGCTTCTACCCGCTCGGTTCGTGCACGATGAAGCACAACCCCCGTTTGCACGAGCGTGTCGCGGCACTACCGGGCCACGCACGCCTGCACCCGCTGCAGGACCCCGAGCGCGCGCAGGGTGCGCTCGAGCTGATGTGGAACCTCGAGCGGGCACTCAGCGAGATATCCGGTCTGCCGCACGTGTGCCTGCAGCCCTCCGCCGGCTCTCACGGCGAGCTCGCGGGAGTGCTGCTCACGCGTGCCTATCACGAGGCACGCGGTGAGACGCGTCACAAGGTGCTCACCCCCGACACCGCCCACGGCACCAACCCCGCGACCGTCACGATGGCGGGTTTCGAGGTGGTGAAGATCGCCACCAACCCCGATGGCGGTGTGGACCTCGACGACCTGCGCGCAAAGGCCGACACAGACGTCGCCTGCCTGATGCTCACCAACCCCAACACGCTCGGGCTGTTCGACGTGAACATCCAGGAGATCGCGCGCATCGTGCACGAGGTGGGCGCCACGCTCTACTACGACGGCGCCAATCTCAACGCGGTCATGGGTCTCTCGCGCCCCGGGGACATGGGCTTTGACATCGTGCACTTCAACCTGCACAAGTCCTTCACCCAGCCCCACGGGGGCGGGGGGCCGGGCTCCGGGCCGATCGCTGTGTCGGACCGCATCGAGCCGTTTTTGCCGGTACCGCGAATCGTGCGCGGCGATGGCTCCAACGGCGACGGTCCGCGGTTCGATCTGGTCGAGGACTGGCCCGGGGCCAAATCTATCGGCCGCCTACGTGGCTTTCAAGGCAACTACGGCTGCTTCGTGCGCTCCTACGCCTATATCCGCTCGCTTGGTGCCCCCGGCCTGAAGGACGCCTCCGAGACAGCCGTGCTCAACGCCAACTACCTGCTTGCACGCCTACGCGAGCTCGGAGTGAGCGAGCATCTGCCACTGGCCTTCTCCTCGGCAAATGCCCCGTCCCCATCCGATGATGATGAGCAGGATGGTGGCGGTGCGGGGGGATTGTGCCTACACGAGTTCGTCCTCTCCGGCGGCCCGATGAAGCGCAACCTGAAGATCAAGACGCTCGATTTCGCCAAGCGTCTGCTCGATTACGGCTATCACCCACCGACGGTCTACTTCCCGCTGCTGGTCGAGGAGGCCTTGATGGTGGAGCCGACCGAGACCGAGACCAAGGAGACGCTCGATGGCTTTGCCGAGGCGCTGGCCGAGCTGTTGGCCGAGGCAGCTGAGGACCCCGAGATCGCGCTGCACGCGCCTTATACAACGCCTGTGCGCAGGCTGGACGAGGTCGGCGCGGCCAAGAATCCAGTCATCCGCGAGTCGCTGTGACGCTCGCGCCCGTGCCCCTGCCGGCTGGGCCAGCTTCCCTGTAGCCTGGCTCGCCGTGCGCATCTTCTCCGGGATCCAGCCGACGGGCACCAAGCACCTGGGCAATTACATCGGCGCGATCCGCCAGTACGTCTTGGGGCAGGAGCGAGGGGAAGGGCTCTATTGCATCGTCGACCTGCACGCGATCACCGTCGCCTACGACCCGACCGTGCTGCGTCGCAGCACGTATGACCTCACCGCCTTGCTGCTCGCCGCGGGCCTCGACCCCTCGCGCTGCATTCTCTTCCGCCAGGGAGATGTGCACGAGCACACCGAGCTGTGCTGGCTGCTCTCTGGAGTGACCGAGCTCGGTCGCCTGCAGCGCATGCACCAGTTCCGCGACAAGTCCGTGGCCCAGCGCGAGTTGGTCTCGGCGGGTCTGCTGCTCTACCCCGTGTTGCAAGCCGCCGACGTGCTGGCCTACCGCGCACACGAGGTGCCCGTGGGCGAGGACCAGCGCGAGCACCTCGAGCTGATGCGCGACGTCGCACGCCGTTTCAATGTGCGCTTCGGCGAGGGTAAAGAGGTGTTGGTCGTACCCGAGCACCGCATCCCCGAGGTGGGCGCGCGGATCATGGACCTGCAGGACCCGACGCGCAAGATGTCAACCACAAGTGGCTCCGAGCAGGGCACCGTGTATGTGCTCGACGAGCCCGCGGCGACCCTCAAGAAGTTCAAGAGCGCGGTCACCGATTCGGGCCGCGAGATCGAGCGCTCGCCGGAGAAGCCCGGCGTCTCCAATCTGATCGAAATCCTCGCCGTGGCACGCGAGACGACACCCGAGCAAGTCGAAGCCGACATGGCAGACGCGCGCGGCTATGGCGATCTGAAGGTGGCCGTCGCGGAGGCTGTCATCGAGATGCTCGCACCCGTGCGCGAGCGCTACACGGAGCTGCGCGCCGACGAGCCGGGCCTCGAGAAGACGCTCGCGGGCGGAGCAGAGCGCGCTCGTGCGATCGCCTCAGAGACGCTCCTCGACGTGCGCCGATGCATGGGAGTGGGCGCCGCAAACTAGCCGGCGGCACACTTTCGCGCCGTTCGTCCAGCCAGAAGTCTCACGTGGCGATTTGGTCGCTGAGCCGTCCTACCGCCTGTGTACCGTAAGTCGCGCTATGACGACTGAGATCAAGGCTGAAGCCGCCCGAGATGCGGCGGGTCTGCTTGCGGCTACTTGGCCGCTTGGGGTTCCTGTCGATCCTGTCTCGATCGCTCGGAGAGTGGGGCTTCGAGTCGTTGATGCCCCGATGGATGAGGACACGATGGGCGCACTGATGAAGCAGCCGCATCAGGACCCGACGATCATGATCAATCAGGGCGATGGCGAGAATCGCAGGCGGTTCACGTGCGCTCACGAGCTGGGTCATTTCGTGCGTCGCGCGGAGGAAGCCGAGGAGTACGCGACGGTGGATCTGCGCAGCGGCTTGTCCGCCGCGGGCAGCGATCCTGAGGAGATCTACGCAAATGAGTTTGCCGCCTGCCTGTTGATGCCGGCTGACAGCATCAAGACATACCGTGAGACCGGCTTGAGCGACCTCGAAATGGCGATCCGCTTCAGGGTCTCGCGCGGGGCGATGCAGCATCGACTCGAGAACCTTGGCCTAGCGAACTCCTAGATGGCCGAGCAGGCGCAGCCGGGAGGCGATGCTCTGACAGCCGTGGAGATGCTTCAGCGCATCCTCAGCGAGGGTGAAGCTCATGAGGCGGTGGAGCTGCCAATCGAGTACCAGCACCTCGATGAGCAACTGAAACTCCAGGAAATCGAACTCAAGCGCGAGTACGCCAAACAGGAAATCGAGCTTCGGCGCAATTATGCGGTGGCTCTACTACTCATTCTCGCCCTGCAGATCGTTGCCGCGGATGTCGTGTTCTGGGTCTTCGCGGAAACGGGCGATCACTGGCACCTGTCAGACGGGGTGATTCAGATCTGGCTCGCGGCAGCCGTCGTCGAGGTCATAGGCGTCGTCACCGTCGTGACACGGCATCTGTTCCCCCGTCGCGATCGTCTCGGCAAGCCCGATAGCGCGTGACGTCGGGGTCGATCGCTACGGTAGCCCGGTGACGCTTCCCGCGCTCGACCTCGACCTGGAGATCTTCAGTGGACCGTTCGACCTGCTGCTCGCCCTGATCCTGCGCGAGGAGGTAGACCTGCTCGACTTGGAGCTGGCCGACGTCGTGCTCGCCTATCTCGACCATCTTGAGGGACGCGGCGAGCTGGACTTGGAGACCGCCACCGAGTTCATCGTGCTGATCGCGGCGCTGCTCGAACTGAAGTCGCGCCTGATGCTTGCCGAGGACAGCGAGGAGTTGCTCGACATCGAGCCCGGCGAGGCGGCCGAGGAGCTGCTTGAGCGGATGCTCCAGGCACGCCGCTATCGCTCAGCCTCCACCCACTTGCTGGAGCTGTTCAAGCGCGAGGAAGGGGTGCACTTTCGCAGTGCGCCGTTGCCGATGCACCTACGCAAGTCGCTTGCCCCGCCAGGCGATGGCTCCCAGGATGCGGCGGTGCTCGGAAAGGCGATCGGACGACTGCTGCAAATGCCGCCCACTATCAACCTGCGCCATCTCTCGATCCCGCGTGTCACCGTGGCCGAGCGCCTGGAGCGTTTGCGCGACCTGCTCAGACGCGGCGACTTCTCCTTCGAGGAGGCCGTGCGCGGCGAGGATCGCATGACCGTGGCGGTCACCGTGTTCGCCTTGCTCGAGCTCTACAAGCGCGGTGAGGCGTGGTGGGAGCAGGGTGAAAGCTTCGGCGAGATCGCCGTGCATGCTGCGGGCAGCGCACCGCGACAGGCGCACGCCGGAGGGCTCGCGGGTTGAACGACGGCCCCCGGAGTGCCGGCGAGCCGGGGCAGGAGCAGCCGGCACTTGAGGATCAGCAGCCATCTGCCGATCAAGACCCTGTGTCTGTGACAGATGTCGAGTCAGAGCAGGTAGAGGACCCCACCCGCGAGGAGTTCGAGGGTGGCGAGCTCGAGCACGAAGTCGAGCCTGAAGATCGGGCGCGCGAAGAGGATGCGGCTGGCGCAGCCGATCCCCTCGCCAGTGCGCTCGATATCGAGAATCTACCCGAGCCCGAGCCACAGTTGGTACGCACGATCGAGGCGCTGTTGTTCCTCGCGCCCGATCCGCTCAGCCCCCAAGAGCTGGCGGACGCGGCCGCGACCGAGGAGCTTGGCGTGATCGCCGCGCTTGCGGAGCTCGCCGAACGCTACGCGCCCGGCCACAGCGGCATCCACCTGCGCGAGCTGGGCGGTGGCTTCACGTTCGCCAGCGGCCCCGAGACCGAGGACGCGGCCAGACGCCTGTTCAGCCGCCCGCGAGCCGCCGTGCTGACGCCAGCGCAGGCCGAGACGCTTGCGATCGTCGCCTACCTGCAGCCGATCTCGCGCCCTGAGATAACTCGCATTCGTGGCGTGAGCGCCGACTCGGCCGCGGCTACGCTGCTGGAGCGCGGATTGGTGGAGGAGTCGGGACGCTCCCAGTTCGGCGCGGTCATGTACCGCACGACCACGCAGTTTCTCAAGTTGTTCGGGTTGCGCACGCTCGATGAGCTGCCTGACGTGGGGCAGTGGGACCCGAGTCCCGAGGAGGAGGCCGAGCTGCGCGATCGCCTGTTGCGTGCCGGTGAGGCGCGTGCCGGCGGTGGCTCTCAGCAAGAGCTTCGGTAACGACGCGTCTGTCAGGCTCGCAGCCGGCAAGGTGCCCGTAGGGGCTCGCAGTCGAGCGTTAAGTTCCGACCTTTCAGCGGCGCTCAGGCCCGTGCGGCGAGCTGCCCACAGGCGGCGTCGATGTCGCGCCCGCGCGTGAGCCGCACGGTGGCGGGGACGCCTCTGGACTCGAGTGCCCCCTTGAAAGCGGCGATCGACTCGCGACTAGAGCCGTCGTAGATCGAGTCGGTCGGGTTGTACGGGATCAGGTTCACCTTGAACATGTGCGGATGCTCGCTTGTACGACGAGGCTCGAGCAGGCGCGCCAGCGCGAGCGCCTGCTCATAGCGGTCGTTGACTCCCGCGAGCATCACGTACTCGACGAACACGCGCCGGCGCTTGCGCTCGTAGAAGGCTCGGCACGCATCGATGACATCGGATAGCGGATAGCGCTCGTTGACCGGCATCAGCTCGCTGCGCAGAGCTTCGTCGGCCGCGTGCAGCGAGAGCGCGAGGCGCAGTGGCATGTCCTGTGCGGTGAGCGCTTCGATACCGGGAATCCAGCCGACGGTTGAGATCGCGGTGCGGCGATGGGTGATACCGACGTCAGGCAGCCGCTCGCACGCGGCGAGCACGTTGTCGAGGTTGAGCATCGGCTCGCCCATACCCATGAACACGCAATGGTCGATCGCGGTCGAGCGGCGGAAGTGAAGCGCCTGCTCGACGATCTCAGACGCCGTCAGATTGCGGGCAAATTTCATCTGGCCGGTCGCACAGAACGTGCACGTCAAGGGACAGCCCGATTGCGAGGAGACGCAGATCGAGTTGCGGCCATCGCCACCTCCCGGAGGGCTTCGATAGCGCATCAGCACGGCCTCGAGTGGCCGTCCATCCACCGTCGCAAAGAGCGCCTTGACCGTGCCGTCGCTCGCGCGGCGCTCCTCGCGCAACTCGAGACTGGAGAACGGCACGTTCTCGCTCAGCCACTCGCGCAGCGGCGCGGGCAGGTTGGTCATCTGCTCGTAGTCGGTGGCGCCGCGCGCGGCCCACTCCCACACCTGGCGGGCGCGGAACGCGGGCTGATCCGCGGCGGCGAGCGTTTGATCGAGGAGCTGAAGGTCCATGGGAGGAGTTTTGGATGGGAGGGGAGCGGCGTTCTCTCGGTGAGACGCGCGTTGCGCACCACACCTGGCTTGCTTTCATCTTATGGTTGTGGGAAATGTGTACCCAGGCCAGCAGATGCGCCTCGCCAAGTATCTAGCGCACGCGGGCGTCGCTTCGCGTCGGGCGGCGGAGACGATGATCGGCGAAGGGCGCGTGACCGTCGCCGGGGAGATCGTGCTCGATCCCGCGCGTGACGTCGATGAGCAGTGCTCTCTCACGGTTGACGGGCGGCCGGTCTCAGGGCCTGAGCAGCCAGTCGTCTACCTCGTCAACAAGCCGCTCGGGGTGGTGAGCACCGCGCAAGACACGCACGAGCGCCCAACGGTGGTCTCGCTCGTAGCCGATGAGTCGCGGCGGCTCTATCCCGTCGGGAGACTCGACGTCGACTCGAGCGGACTGATCCTGCTCACCAACGATGGCGCGCTCGCGCAACGCTTGACGCACCCGAGCTTCGAAGTGCCCAAGACCTACCGCGTGCGCCTGGGGGGAGGGCCGGTTGGCGAGAGCGCGCTCACCAAGCTGCGCGAGGGGTTGCGCCTGGAGGACGGGGTCACCGCGCCCGCGCAGGTGCGGCGGATCGAGCGCGATGTGCTGGAGTTGACGATCCACGAGGGGCGCAACCGTCAGGTGCGGCGCATGTGCGAGGCGGTGGGCCATCCCGTTCTCGCGCTCGAGCGCATTGCGTTCGGGCGGCTGAAGCTCGGCGAGCTTGCGCCGGGCGCGTCTCGACAGCTCGGCGGTGTCGAGCTCGCGCGCCTGCGCGGTGGCCCAGAGGATCGCAAGCAATCCGTGCGGCCCGTCGCTGGTCCGGCAAAGCGGCGTTGGCCCGGGCGCAAGCCGTGAGCGGCGGGTCCAGGGGATGGCTCTGACAGAATTGCCCGCGATGGCGCAACGCCTCTACGCCCTGCGCGGCGCGATCTCGGTATCCAAAGACGACGCGCGGGAGATCCTCAGCGCGACGACCGAGCTGATGCGGGAGATCATGGAGCGCAACGCGCTCGTCCCCGATCGCGTCGTGAGTTGCATCTTCACGCTCACCGACGACCTCACCGCCGAGTTCCCGGCGGTGGCGGCGCGCGCGCTTGGCTTCGAGCGTGTGCCGCTGCTGTGCGCGCGTGAGATCCCGGTACCCGGCTCCTTACCCCACGTGATCCGCGTTCTAATCCACTATTACGCGGATGAGGGGCACGAGCCGAAGCACGTGTATCTGCGCGAGGCGGCCACGTTGCGGACCGACCTGATGGCGGCTCAGTAGCAGATCGCGGAGCTTCTCCCGTCTGTCAAAATGCGCCACTGTGGTGCATCCGGTCCTCCAAAATGCAGCATTGTGGGGCGTTCGCTCTCTCGCGATGGCACTTCATGGCGATTGAGTTCTCAGAGCGCATCGCGCGTATCCCCTCCTACCCAGCCGCGGGCGGCTATGCCGAGCGCGCGCCACGAGTGCGCCTCGCCTCCAACGAGTCGCCCTGGCCGCCGCTGCCGGCGGTGATCGAGGCGATTCAGGGGGCACTGCCAACGCTCAACCGCTACCCCGATCCGACCAACTCGCTATTGCGCGAGCGCCTGTCGGAGCGCTACGGGGTGCCCGCATCGCGCATCGCGGTCGGCAACGGCTCGTGCGACATCCTGCTCGCCGCCGGTGAGGCTTTGCTCGAGCCCGGCGCCGAGCTGGTGCACGCGTGGCCGTCGTTCTCGGTCTATCCGCACCTGAGCGCCGCCTCCGGCGCGCGGGCCGTGACGGTCCCGCTCGACGCACAGGACCGCCATGACCTGGGGGCGATGCTGCGCGAGATCACAGTCGCGACTCGACTCGTGATCGTGTGCAACCCGAACAACCCCACGAGTACCGCATTGCCACTGGCGGAGATTGCGGAGTTCGTCGCGGAGGTACCGCGCCACGTATGCGTGATCGTGGACGAGGCCTACTGCGAGTTCAACCTGCTGGAGGACCCGGACGCGTCGATTGAGCTGCTCTCCCAGCATCCAAATCTCGTCCTGTTGCGCACCTTCTCCAAGGTATATGGACTGTGTGGCCTGCGCGTCGGCTTTGCTCTATGTGGCTCCGAGGATCTGCCGCGCGCGGTCGACCAGGTTCGCCAGCCCTTCTTCTGCAATGCGGTCGCCCAGACCGCGGCTGTGGAGGCGCTCGCCCACCAGGACGCGGTAACGGATCGTGTGACGCGCACGATCGCCGAGCGCATCTCGGTGGATGAGCGGCTGCGGGCGCTGGGGATCGAGCCGGCACAGTCGCAGGCGAACTTCTGCTGGTTCGGTCTGGGCGAGGACGATCTCGAACAGGCGACGGCGCGCGAGCAACTGGTCATGCAAGGCCTCGCCGAGCGCGGAGTGCTCGTGCGTGGCGGAGGAGCGCTTGGCAAGCCTGGGGCCTTGCGCGTGACCTATGGCACGCCCGAGGAGAACGCGATCTTCCTGGACGCGCTGGGCGAAGCGTTGTGAAAAGTCGGAGACGATCGACGCTCAGTCCTCGACGGCTCACCATTTCTCTGCTACAAAGCTTGTAGACGATCATGCAGACGACCTCCTCGACATCCGCCTCCGCGCCGGCGTCCGCCAGCGTTCGCATGTCGTATTGGTCGTTTCGCTGCGCCTGGCGATTTAGCTAGGCGCTTCGGCCGTGCCTCCTCCGTGAGCGGAGGTCGACAGGCCGCACCGGGTCCCGAACGGGACCGAGCGCCGTTTGAGTGGACACTCACGCCTATCGCGACTCGCCAACGGCGTCGCGACGCTCGCGGAGAAGCACGAGCAGCCAAAACCAACCCGTACTTGAAAGGATGAGCGAATGATGATCGTCATGAAGGAGTCGGCCACCGAGGACGAGATCGGCCTGGTCGTTGAGAAGATCGAGCGAGCAGGCGCGCTCGCCCATCGCAGCCAGGGCGCGCGCGTGACCATCATTGGCGCGATCGGCGATGTGGAGCAGGACGCGAGCGTCGAGAGTCTTGGCCTGGAGGGCCAACCCGGCGTGGATCGTGTGGTGCCGATCCTCAAGCCCTACAAGATGGCCTCCTCGCAGATACGCCACGGCGAGCGCACCGTGCTCGACATCGAGGGGCGCAAGATCGGCGGCGAGCACTTCGCCCTGATCGCCGGACCATGCACGGTGGAATCGCGCGAGCAGCTGCTCGAGACGGCGGATGTGGTCAAGGACGCGGGTGTGGCGATGCTGCGCGGCGGGGCGTACAAGCCGCGCACTTCTCCCTATGCCTTCCAGGGTCTCGGCCAAGAGGGATTGCGCCTACTAGCGGAGGCGAAGGAGCGCACGGGCCTGCCGATCGTCACCGAGCTGATGGACGCGCGCGACCTGGAGCCGGTGCTCGAGGTGGCGGACGTGATTCAGGTGGGGGCGCGCAACATGCAGAACTTCCCGTTGCTTGCCGAGATTGGACGCTCCGGACGTCCGGTACTGCTCAAGCGAGGTCTTTCGGCGACGCTCGATGAGCTGCTGATGGCGGCCGAGTACGTGCTA
The DNA here is from genome assembly GCA_036266805.1 of Solirubrobacteraceae bacterium. Classification (GTDB taxonomy): domain Bacteria; phylum Actinomycetota; class Thermoleophilia; order Solirubrobacterales; family Solirubrobacteraceae; genus Palsa-744. Next base: position 122,552 of record DATAXK010000003.1, on the reverse strand, counting down.
AAGGAAGGCAACCCGAACGTGATGCTGTGTGAGCGGGGCATTCGCACGTTCGAGAACTCCTACCGAGTCACACTCGACCTGCAGGCGGTTCCGGTCCTCAAAGAGCTCTCGCACCTGCCGGTGGTGGTCGATCCGAGTCACGCGGCGGGCCGGCGCTCGCTCGTTGCTCCAATGTCGTTCGCAGCAGCAGCCGCCGGGGCGGATGGGATCATCGTCGAGGTGCATCCCAATCCAGACGAGGCTCTCTGCGACGGTCCACAGGCGCTGCTGGCGGACGATTTCGCCGAGTATGTGGACACGGTGGAGCGCATTGCGGCGCTCGCGGGGAAGGTCTTCACCACGGCGTGAGGCTAGCGGTGCTCGGGGTCGGGCTGATCGGGGGCTCCATCGGCCTGGCCGCGCGCCGTCGCACCGGTGCGTACGTCGTCGGCTATGACCGCGAGGCGAGTGCGCTGTCGAGCGCCGTCGAGCTTGGCGCGATCGACGAGCCGGCGTTTACGATCTCAGATGCGGTACGCGAGGCCGACGTGGTGTTTATTGCCACACCGGTTGGCGCGGCGACAGACACCGCACTGCTCGCACTGGAGGCGGCCGGCCCCGAATGCGCGCTCAGCGACGTCGGCTCGACCAAGCGCGCGATCGTCAGTGCGATCTCCGACCGACGTTTCGTCGGAGGGCACCCGTTGGCCGGAGCGGAGACAGCCGGAGTGGCCGGCGCACGTGAAGACTTGTTCCAGGGCGCTACCTGGTATCTCACGCCTGCCGCCGGGGCGTCATGGTCGGCCGCCGGCGCTGGCTCGCGGGGAGGGGTCGAGGAGTCGGGGGAGGTTGGTGGGTCCTCCGATGTCAGGGCGACGGCTCCCGTCGATGCCGCCCCGTGGGCGGTTGAGCGCCTGCGCGGAGTCATCGAGCGCATCGGCGGGCGACCGGCGGCGATCGAGCCCGATGCCCACGACCGTCTCATGGCCAGCGTCTCGCACCTGCCACACGTGCTTGCCAATGTGCTTGTCGCACAGGCTGTGCGGGCCATCGAGTCGCGGGGGAGAACGCTCGATCCCGACGTTCCTCTTGGCTCTGGTCCGAGCTTTCGCGACGCAACGCGTGTGGCGGGCGCGAACACGACGATCTGGACCGACATCTACCTCTCCAACCGCGACCTGCTCGCCGAGGCGCTCGATGGGACGATCGAAGAGCTGGGAGCGGTTCGGGAGGCGCTGCAAGCCGGCGATGCGAAGACACTTGCCACGTGGAACGAGCGAGCGCGTGCCGAGCGGGCACTGCTGCGGCGAGCAGGGCTCGTCTCAGGCTCGTAGGCTAGATCGCGATGGACGTACGCTTTGAGCCCTCTAGCGGGTTGCACGGGGAGCTGACCGCTCCGGCCGACAAGTCGATCTCTCATCGCGCCGCCCTGCTGGGCGCGATGGCCTCCGAGCCGACGCGGATCGAGAACTACCTGCACGCCGCCGATACCGATTCCACGCTTGCGGCGGTGCAAGCGCTCGGTGCCCTGGTGGAGGAGCGCGACGGTGTGATCACCGTCCGCGGCACGGGTATGCGCGAGGCGCGCATACCCGCGGAGCCGATCGACGTCGGCAACGCCGGCACGCTGCTGCGTCTGCTGCCTGGCTGGTTGGCGGCCCAGGAGGGGCGCTCTTTCACGCTCGACGGCGACGAGTCGATCCGCCGTCGCCCGATCGATCGAGTGGCCGAGCCACTGCGCTTCATGGGTGCCTCGATCGACGCGCGCGCGGGACGTTTCGCGCCGCTCACGGTTCACGGCGCGCGCCTGCGCTCGATCGCCTATGAGTTGCCGGTCGCCTCAGCTCAGGTCAAGTCGTGTGTGCTCCTGGCGGCGCTGGCAGCCGACGGTGCCACGACCGTGGGAGAGCCCGCACGCAGCCGCGATCACACCGAGCGCATGCTGCTACGCGCCGGTGTCAACATTCACCGCAACGGCAGGCACGTGACGGTCGTCAACGCCGACGAGCTGGTGCTCGACCGTGTGATCGTGCCAAGCGACCCGAGCTCGGCCGCGTTTGCGATTGCCGCCGGTGTGCTGGTTCCGGGCTCGCGCCTGCTCGTACGCGGCGTTGGCGCCAACTGGACGCGTACCGGGTTCCTGCGCATCGTGCAGCGCATGCGCGGGATCGTGCTCGGCGACCTCGAGGACGAAAGCGGCGAGCTGATCGCCGATGAGCCGATCTGCGACCTCGACGTCGCCCACGGAGCGCTCGAGGGCACGTTCGTCGAACCGGACGAGGTTCCACTGGCAATAGACGAGCTGCCGCTGGTCGCGTTGCTGGGCTGCTTTGCCGAAGGGGAAACGGTCGTGCGCGGCGCTCAGGAGCTGCGGGTGAAGGAGTCCGATCGCATCGCCACCGTGGTCGAGGGCCTGCGCGGGCTTGGCGCCGACATCGACGCGCTTGAGGATGGTTTTGCCGTAACTGGCACACCCCGAGGGGCGCGGGCGGGCGGTCTGCGCGGCGGAACGATCGACGCCGCCGGCGATCATCGTCTGGCGATGATGGGCGCGGTCGCCGGCCTTGCCTCACGCGAGGGGGTCACGGTGCGCGGCATGGAGGCGGCTGACGTGTCTTATCCGGGTTTCGTGAAGGACATCAAGGCGCTCGCGTCGTGAAAGCCTCGTGGACCCGCCAAGCACGTGCGACGTTTGCGCACGGAAGCATCCGCGTACGAGCGCCACGCAGTTCGCTCATAGACGAGTCATGCTGATCGCGATCGATGGCCCCGCCGGCGCGGGCAAGTCGACCGTGGCCCGTGCGCTCGCGCGCCGACTCGGCTTCACCTATCTCGACAGTGGCGCCATGTATCGCTGTGTCGGACTGCTCTCGCTCGACTCTCGGGACCGGGAACCGGCGTCGCTTGCTCGCTTGGCCCATATCGAGCTCGTTGCGGGTTCGAGCCCCGTCCAGGGCTCGGCGACCGGGAAAGTACTGCTCGATGGGCGTGACGTCAGCGACACGATCCGCACGCTCGAGGTCTCAGAGGCAGCCTCGCGCGTAGCTGCTGACCCGGGCGTGCGCGAAGCGCTCGTGGCCAAGCAGCGTGCGCTGATCGCAAGTGGCGACTGGGTTGCCGAGGGCCGCGATATAGGCACAGTCGTGGCACCCGAGGCAGAGCTGAAGGTCTATCTAACGGCAGATCCGGCAGAGCGCGCTCGCCGTAGAGCCGCCGAGCTGGGTGGCGATCAGGCGACCGTAATGGTCGAGCAGACGCTGCGCGACGCACGCGATACCAGTCGTGCTCATAGTCCGCTGGAAGCGGCGCACGACGCCGTGGTGCTCGACACGACCGGCATGAGCTCCGAGCAGGTGGTCGAGCACATCGCAGGGCTTGCCAACGCGGTGCTCTCGTCGGGATGAGTCATGAGGCCACGCTCAATGCCCGAGTGGCCGCTGCTCGGCCTGAGAGCCCTTAGCCGGCACCGGCGCTCAGGCCGGTCATACTCAGCTGATGCAGAAGGTGGCGATAGTCGGCTATCCGAATGTGGGCAAGTCCTCGCTTGTCAACCGCTTGGCGGGCTCGCGCGAGGCCGTCGTGCACGAGCGGGCCGGGATCACGCGCGATCGCAACGAGATCGAGTGCGAGTGGAGTGGGCGCACATTCACGCTGATCGACACCGGCGGCGTTGACTTCCAGGACGAGGATCCCCTGTCGGGCTCGATCCGCGAGCAGGCACGTGCAGGCATCGCCGACGCGCAGGTCGCCGTGCTCGTGGTGGACGCCAAGGCCGGCGCCCGGCCCGGGGATGAGGAGATGGCTGAGCTATTGCGCCGCTCTCCGCTACCGAGCGTGGTAGCCGCCAACAAGTGCGACGGGGTATCGGATTTGCCCTTGGCCGCCGACTTCCACCGCCTCGGGCTCGGCGAGCCGCTCGCGGTTTCCGCCGCTCAGGGACTCGGTACCGGAGATCTGCTTGACAGGATCGTGGAGCTACTTCCGCCCGCAGAGGAGGACGATGCCCACGAGGAGGAAATCCGCCTCGCCTTGATCGGTCGTCCGAACGTGGGCAAGTCCTCGCTCGTGAACCGTTTCCTAGGCGAAGAGCGCGTGATCGTCTCGGAAGTGGCCGGCACCACGCGCGATGCGATCGACACGCCGCTGACGGTCGATGGTCGCAGGCTCGTGCTGATCGACACTGCCGGCATGCGCCGCCAGTCCAAGGTGGCCGACTCTGTCGAGTACTACACCACGCTCCGCTCCCAGCGGGCGGCGGAGCGCGCCGACGTCGCGCTCGTCGTATGCGACGCAACCGACGGCGTCACCGCGCAGGACCTGCGCGTCGCCGAGCTGGCTATGAAGGCAGGTTGCGCCACCGCGATCGTGCTCAACAAGTGGGATCTAAACGAAGGAAGTGAGCAGGATCTCGACCACGAACGGGCTGTCGTCGCCGCGAAGCTGCGCCTGCGTCCGCGCGTGCTCACCGCCAGCGCCAAGACAGGCCGCAACGTCTCGCGCCTGATCGCCGAGACGCTTGCGCTTGGGGACCGCCGCCGCGGGCGTATCCCCACGCCTGAGCTCAACCGTTTCCTGGCCGAGGCCGTGCAGGCGCGCCAGCCGCCTGTCGGTACGCGCAGAGGCTCTTCTCAGCATCGGTTGAAGCTGATCTACATGACCCAGATCGAGGAGGCTCCGCCTCGTTTCGCTATCCAGGTCAACTCGCGTGCGCGCGTAACGCGCGACTACGCCTACTTCATCGAGAACCGTCTACGCGCCCGCTATGGGATGGACGGAGTGCCGCTGATCATCGACTTCGTCGAGCGTGGCACCCGCACACGCGTGCAGGCTGCATAGACTGCTGTCCACTTCGCAAGCGACGCATGGAGCCGACCCCCAAACCATGAGCCAACATTCCGATAAAGAGTTCCTGTTCACCTCCGAGTCGGTCACGGAGGGACACCCCGACAAGATCGCCGACCAGATCTCAGACGGCGTGCTCGACGCCGTGCTCACCGACGACCCCTACGGCCGTGTCGCCTGCGAGACGCTCGTCAACACCGGCCTGATCGTCGTCTCCGGTGAGATCTCCACCGACACCTACGTGGACATTCAGGAAATTGCGCGTGAGACGGTGCGCAAGATCGGCTACGACAACGCCGCCTATGGCTTCGACTGCGACACCTGCGCAGTCATAAACGCGATCGACAAGCAGTCTCCAGACATCGCCCAAGGCGTCGACGCGGCCTATGAGACGCGCCACGACCCCGCCGACGAGGACGAGCTCGACATCGCCGGAGCGGGCGACCAGGGAATGATGTTCGGCTACGCCTCGAACGAGACCGAGGAGCTGATGCCACTGCCGATCTCCCTCGCGCACAAGCTCTCCAAGCGTTTGGCTGAGGTGCGCAAGGGCGATGTGCTGCCCTACCTGCGCCCCGATGGAAAGACGCAGGTCACGGTGCGCTACAAGGATGGGCGTCCGGTGGAGATCGAAAAGATCCTGATCTCCACGCAACACGCCGACGGAATCGACTCCGAGACGCTGATCAAGCCGGACCTGCTCGAGCACGTGCTGCGTCCTGTGCTGCCGGCTGATCTCTACGACGAGAAGAAGCTGATCAAGAACTTCCTCGTCAATCCCACCGGTCGTTTCGTGATCGGCGGCCCGATGGGCGATTGCGGCTTGACCGGGCGCAAGATCATCGTCGACACCTACGGCGGCATGGCACGCCACGGCGGCGGTGCCTTCTCCGGCAAGGATCCCTCCAAGGTGGATCGATCAGCCGCCTATGCTGCGCGCTGGGTCGCCAAGAACATCGTTGCTGCCGGCCTTGCCGACCGCGCCGAGGTGCAGGTCGCCTACGCGATCGGCGTTGCGCATCCGGTTTCGGTGATGGTCGAGACGTTCGGCACCGAGAAGATCGGTCGCGGACAGATCGCGAAGCTGGTGGACGAGCACTTCGACCTGCGTCCAGGGGCGTTTCGCGAGGAGCTGAAACTGCACCGTCCGATCTACCAGAAGACCGCGGCCTACGGCCATTTCGGGCGCGACGACCACGACTTCACCTGGGAGAAGACCGACAAGGCCGACGCGCTGCGTTCAGCCGCCGGCCTGCAGGCATCGGGCGCCGCTGTCTGACCGGTCGCACCCGTAGTTTCCTGGGGTGCCCGCCCGTCCGCTAGCTATAGCCCAAGTCGAGCCGATGACAACGGCCCGCGTGTTGCGCGGGCCGTTTGACTATCGTCTCTCTGAGGAGTTGAGCGAGACGGTTACCGTCGGCTCGATGCTCGTGGTCCCCTTCGGGCGACGCGAGATCCTCGGTGTGGTCACGGCGCTTGCCGACCACAGCGAGGTCTCCGAGCAGAAGCTCTTGGCACCTCTGCGTGCAGTCGATGACGGCCCACCCACCCTTCCTATCGACCTGGTGGCGCTTGCCGAGTGGCTGGCCGAGGAGTACTGCTCCACGCTTGCCCGTGCGCTTGCACTCGTGTTGCCGCCGGCGGCCACGCGCCGGCTTAGTGGAAGAAAACGTCGCACTCGACCCGCGCTGCCCAAGCACATCCGGCTCGGCGCGCGCACCGCCGAGCCGCCTACGCTCACCGGCGAGCAGTCAGCCGCGCTGAGCAATCTCATCCTGGCGCTGCGCAGCGGCCGCTCGCAGACGCGGCTGCTTGCCGGCATCACCGGCTCGGGCAAGACCGAGGTATATCTGCGCACCTGCGCAGAGACGCTGGAGCAGGGACGCGGTGCGATTGTCCTGGTCCCCGAGATCGCGCTCACCACACAGATCGTCGGGCGCTTCGTCGAGCGCTTCGGCGACACCGTGGCCGTTTTGCACTCCCGCCTGACGGTGGCCCAGCGTCGCGAGGAGTGGCGGCGCCTGCGCGTGGGGGAGGCACGCGTATGCGTGGGGCCACGTTCGGCCGTCTTCGCGCCGATCGAGCGGCTCGGGCTGATCGTGGTCGACGAGGAGCACGATTCCTCCTACAAGCATGAGGGCGATCCGCGCTATGACGCGCGGGCTGTCGCCGCGCGACGTGTAAGTGATTGCGGCGCGCTACTGCTCCTGGGTAGCGCCACCCCGCGTCCGGAGAGCATGCAGCAGACCACTGCCGCGATACGACTCTCGCGCCGCGTCGACGGTCGGCCGCTACCGCAGGTCACGGTGCTCGATATGCGTAACCAGCTACCCGGCCTGCACCCCCTCACGGCTGAGGCGCTGAGGGAGGTGCGCTCGGCGCGTGGCAAGGCGATCGTGTTGCTGAACCGTCGTGGCTGGTCGAACTTCCTCAGCTGTCGTGAGTGCGGGCGCGTCTGGGGCTGTCCTGAGTGCGACGTCGCGCTCGTGCTGCACCGCGCGAGCGGGATCGTTGCCTGTCACCACTGTGGCCATCAAGAGCAGGCCCCACAGCACTGTACGTGCGGCTCGATGTCGGTCGCTCGCCACGGCGCGGGCACCGAGCGCATACAGCATGAGCTAACCGCGACGCTCGACGATGGCGACTTCCCGATCTTCCGCCTGGACGCGGACACGATTGGCGGTGTGAGCGTAGCTGCCGGCGTGGCTGCCGATGGAGTGGGCGCGGTGCTCGAGCGCGGCGGGGTGGGCGATCTGCTGAGCCGCTTCGAGGCCGCACCCGCGGGTGTGTTGATAGGCACGCAGATGGTCGCCAAGGGTCATGACTTCGCTGACGTCACGCTCGGCGTGGTGCTGGACGCCGACGCAACCTTGCGCTTTCCCGACTTTCGTGCGGAGGAGCGGACTTTCGCGCTCGTCACGCAGCTTGCCGGCCGTGTCGGACGCGGCAATGACGGTCACGTGCTCGTTCAGAGCATCGCCCCCGAAGCTCGCTCGATCGTGCACGCCGCCGCGCACGACAGCGACGGCTTCCTCGCCGGCGAGCTGGAGCGCCGTCGCGCACTGTCATATCCGCCCTTTTCGAGCTTGATCCGCGTGGTTTGCTCTGCCGAGCACTCGGCCAGCGCTCTTACCGCGGCTACGGTGCTGCGCGAACGCCTATCCGACTGTGGCGGAAGCATCCTTGGCCCCGCGGGCCTATTTCGTCTACGCGGACGAGAGCGCCAGGTATTGGTCGTCAAGGTGCCGCCCGAGCAGCGCTCTCAGACGATCGCTCTGATCGGCGCGGTGGTCGGGCAAACGGCTGATTCCCGTGCTCACAGCGGCGTCAATTTCAGCGTCGACGTAGATCCCCAATAGCCGTCGTGAGCGCTGGCCCTCCAGCCTTTGCGGGCTCGCCCTAGACTTTGGGACGATGAACGACGAAGAGGTGATGGACTCAGAGGTTGAGCCCGAGGAGGGCGCCTCGACGGTAGCCGAGCTCGACCCGGAGACCAGAGCGCGCCGCGACGCCGCCCTGCGCCGTGTGCGCAAGTTCGGCGACCCCGTGCTGCGTGCCACGGCGCTACCGGTCGATCGCTTTGACGAGTCTCTGGCAAGCGAGGTCGAATACATGGGGGAGCTGATGCACGATGCGCTCGGCATCGGCCTCGCCGCGACCCAACTTGGTGTGCTCCACCGCGTGCTTGTCTACCGGGCCTACAGCGACGACCCGCTGACAGTGCTCGTCAACCCCGTGATCGAGTGGGCCTCCGAGGAGCTCGAGACGCTCGAGGAGGGCTGTCTCAGCCTGCCGGGCGTGCATGTCGAGGTCGAACGTCCAGCACAGGTGCGTGTACGCGCCCACGACATTGCCGGCAAGGAGTTGGTCGTCGAGGCGGAGGGGTTGGAGGCGCGCGTCATCCAGCACGAGATCGACCATCTCGAGGGCATCCTGATTCTCGACCGGATCCCGCGCGAGCTGCGCAAGCAGACGATGCGCGAAATGCGTGAGGCAGTCGCGGCCGCAAGCGCGGTCTAGCGCAACGCCTTTAGATGCGCACGGTTTTCCTGGGCACATCGGCGTTCGCCGCCGCGTTGCTGACACGTTTGGTCGGGGAGCGCGGGCAGCCCGACAGCTACGCGCCGGCACTGGTGCTGACGCGCCCCGACCGTCCCGCGGGACGGGGTCGCAAGCTCGGCGCGCCACCGGTCGCCGAGACGGCGCGAGCGCTCGGCCTGGCGCTGGCCCAGCCCGAGAGCGTCAACGAACCCGCGGTACGCGAGCTGATAGCCGACATCGCTCCGGATGCGGTGATCGTCTGCGCGTTCGGTGCGCTCGTCAAGGAGCCGCTGCTCTCCGACTACGAGATGCTCAACGTGCACCCTTCGCTACTGCCGCGCTGGCGTGGAGCAGCCCCGATCGAGCGTGCGATCATGGCCGGCGACGAGCGCACCGGCGTCTCGATCATGCGCCTCACAGCCGGTCTCGACAGCGGGCCGGTTTGTCTGTTGGCGAGCGAGCCCATACACGCCGATGACACCTTCGGTTCGCTGGCCGGGCGGCTCGAGCGGGTAGGCGGCGACCTGCTGCTCAGCGCCCTGTGGACGCTGGATCGGGGAGAGCCGCTGGCATTCGCCGAGCAGGACGAGGGTCAGATCACATACGCCGAGAAGATCGTCGCCGCTGACCGCTTGCTCGACCCGAAACGGCCGGCGGTCGAGCTGGAGCGTGTGGTACGTGCCTTGAGCCCGCACGTCGGCACGCGCGTCGCGCTATCGGACGGGACGCAGCTCGGCGTGCGGCGTGCCGCACTGGGGACGCCGCCGGCGTCAGATGGAGGTGAGGGCGTCCACGCTCGGGATGGCCGGCTGTTGCTGGACTGCGTAGAGGGAGCGCTCGAGCTGATCGAAGTCCAGCCGCCCGGTAAGCGGCCGATGCCGGCGGAGGCCTTCCTGCGCGGCCATGGGCTGAAATCGCCGTGAGCGACCATGCGGCTCGGCGTTCGGGCAAGCATGTAGTGGGGAAGGGCGAGCAGACACGCCGAGCTGACGGTGGCCGAGGCAGGGCCGGCAACGGCCAGACAGTGCCGCGAAACGCGAGCGCCGCGATTGCGCCGGCCAGACGCTGCGCCTACGGGGTCATTCGCCGCGTCTTCGAGCGGGGTGCATACGCCGACCATGCGCTGCAAGCCGAGGCTCGCGAGCTCGACGCACGCGACCGCGCGCTTGCGATGCGCCTTGCCTACGGCACGATCCAGCGCCGCGGCACGCTCGACCAGCTGATCGAGCGGCTCGCTTCGCGTCCCGTCGCCAAGCTCGACGCGCCCCTGCTGGCAGCGTTGCGGCTGGGCATGTACGAGCTGCTCTACCTGAGCGGCGCGCCCGATCGTGCCGTCGTTGCCGACTGCGTCGAGCTTGCCAAGACACAGCGAAGCTCAGGCCACGGATTGGTCAACGCCGTCCTGCGTCGTGCCGCGCGCGAAGGAGCCGACAAGCTGCTTGGAACCCTGCGCGAGGAGACGCCTGAGCAGGCGGCCGTCGCCCACTCACACCCGCAGTGGATCGCACGCCTGTGGTGGCAAGAGCTCGGTCCCAAAGACGCGCGAGCGCTGATGGCATGCGACAACGAGCCGGGCGAGCTGGCGTTGCGCGTCAACACGTTGTGTGCCAAGGCCGCCGAGGTGGCGCTCGCGCTCGATGTGCCGACTCATAGTGACTCCGAACTGCCCGAGGCGCTCGTGCTCGACGGTCCGCTCGACCTGCACGGCTCCGATCTATGGGAGTCAGGTACGGTCCTGGCCCAATCGCGGGCGGCGATGCTGGTGGCACGTACGCTCGACCCTCAACCCGGTGAGCGAGTGCTTGACCTTTGCGCCGCGCCAGGTGGCAAGAGCACGCATATAGCCGCATTGATGGGCGACGAGGGCGAAGTCGTGGCGGTCGAGCGCAACCGTGTGCGGGCCGCCGAGCTCCTCGCTACGGCACAACGTCTGCACGCCCACAGTATTCGTGTCGAGCTGGCGGACGCCGCGGCGGCGCGCCCCGAGGGGTCAGTCTACGATCGCGTACTCATCGATCCGCCATGCTCCGGTCTGGGCACGCTCCAAGCCCGACCCGACCTGCGCTGGCGTGTCACTGCCGAGGACGTCGAGAAGTTGGCCCGAATCCAGATGGCGATCCTCACGGCGGGCGCCCAGGCGCTCCGTCCGGGCGGCGTGCTGGTCTATTCCACTTGCACGATCTCCCCGCAAGAGAACGAGCAACAGATCGAACGATTCCTCGAACGAAACTCGCACTTCGCGCTCGATGACCTCAGCCACGAAGGACAATCCCATATCCACCCAAGCATGTCCGAGGCCTTGCTGACGATGCCCCACCGCGATAACACCGCCGGCTTCTTCATCGCGCGGATGCGGCGAGTGGGGGAGCCCTCCACGGGTAGGCTCTGACAGGCATGGATGACCCACAGCCCTCACCGAAGAAAGATCCGGTCGATCTTGGTCCACTGTGCCCGAACTGTGGCGAGCCGTGGCTGCGGCCCACGAACCTCCCTGGCAGATACCGCTGTGTCTACTGTCTGCACCGTTTCGAGCTCTCTTCGGTATGCCCGAACTGCGGTGAGCACTCGACGATCGTGCGCATGTCATCGACCGCGATCCTCAAGTGCAACAACTGCGGCGACAGCATGCTCATGGCAATCTGACGTCGTTAGCTGAGAGGATCTGAGCATGTCAAGCGGAGATCTCCTGCGCGAGGTGCGTGTGGCGCCGTCGATTCTCTCGGCCGATTTCGCGCGGCTGGGCGAGCAGGTGGAGGAGGTGCTTTCCGCCGGAGCGCGCGTCATTCACGTCGACGTCATGGACGGACACTTCGTCCCGTCGATCACGCTCGGCCCGATAGTGGTTGGCGCGTTGCGCGAACAGGTCGAGCAGGTCGGGGGCATGCTCGACGTGCACCTGATGGTCGAGCGCCCCGAGCGCATGATCCCGGAGTTCCTGAAAGCTGGCGCCCATTCGATCACCTTCCATGCCGAGGCCACGCCTCATATCGCCTACACGGCAAGCCTCGTGCGGGAGGGCGGCGCAAGCGTCGGCGTTGCTATCAACCCGGCAACACCGGTCGGCGTCGTTGCGGAGCTGCCCGATGCGATCGATCTGGTGCTGTGCATGACCGTCAATCCGGGCTGGGGGGGACAGGCGTTCATCGAGCATTCGCTCGACAAGATCGAGCGGCTACGCCACATCCTCGACGACGACGTTGCACTGGAGGTCGACGGCGGCATCGACGTCGACACGGCCGCTCCGTGTCGAGCAGCGGGCGCAAACTTGTTCGTCGCCGGCTCGGCGATCTTTGGCGAGCCAGATCCGGCTGTGGCCTATCGTCGGCTGGCCGCCGCCGCCGGCGTCCTCTGACCCATCCCATAAGGGAGGAGGGCATTGTGGCGGATCGGGCTACGGCACCAGTGCAGCCGGCACGCTCTGACGCGATGGCGCACCCCGTCTGTATACGAAGCTCAGCATCAGGGCAAGCAGACTGGTGGCGCCGAGGTAACCGATCTCGGTGCGCAACAGTTCTTCTGAGACGAGCGGCACCAGCATCCAGGCGACGAACACCACAGCCGCCACGATCCAGCAGGTGGCGGCGGTACGCGCTTGATTGCGTGCCAGCGCGGCCTGGTTGAGCGCTCCGGAGGTCAGGTGCATGCCCATGCCAAGCCCGATCAGTGCGAGGCCGACGCGGCCGTATTCGAAGCTCTGACCAAAGAGCGTTTTCATCACCGGCGGCCCGATCGCAAGCAAGCCGAGTGCAGTTGCCAGCGCAAATGCGGCGATCGCCATCACCGTCACGCGGATTGCCTTGGCAAAGGCATCGTGCCCCTCGGTTGCCTCCAGCCCTGTCAGGTGTGGCAGCAGCGAGGTCTGGATTGCCTGAAAGAGTTGCAGCGGCGCACGCGCGATCAGCAGCACGTTGAAAACGATCCCGGCGAGCGCCACATTGGTTGAGGTGACGTCAACCGTCAATACCGCGGCGTTGAGCAGCGTTTGCTCGGAAAGCATCACCCCCGAGACGGCAAACGCGAAGCCCGACCCGCGCCGTAGCGACAGCTCGTCTGCCGCCACAGCCTCCTCGACGCCCTCCGTCCCGGGTCCAGCCAGGGCCGCGTCCAGCTCCTCGAGCTCCTCCATCCGCGGTGTCCCGCGAACTTCGCTGGAGCGCCGTGCGAACGCCACTGGCACGACGACCAGTGACACGAACGGCGCCGCGGCGATTCCCAACACGACCGCCGTCTGGCCACTGGCGATGCCGATCGCCACCGCCAGGGCGAAGCACAGGCGCGAGAGCGATTCGATCAGCACAAGGCCGCCGAACAGTCCAAAGTATTCGTGCCCAGCCAGCCAGCCACGGGCGAAATAGCTGGCGGCATATACGAGCGTGCCGACCACCAGGACCCAGTACAGCGCCGCGTAGTGGTCGAAGACGTCGTCGATCAGCACTTCGTGCAACGCCAGCGCCAGGATCAGGAATACCAGCGCGAAGCTGGCCTGGATCGCGATCGGCACGCGCACCGAATGCTGTTCGTGCCCGCGTGCGCGGCGGTCGGCGATCGTCCGCGAGAGCAGCTGTTCGATCGGCCGGTAGATGACCGAGATGATCACGAACATGATCGACCACAACAGGTCCAGCCGCTTGGCCGAGACTTCTCCGAGCACGTGGCTGGCGATCGAGAAGTAGGCGAACGTCAGCACCCCGGTCGAGGCGATCCCGATCGAGAGGATGCGCGCCCCGCTGCCATAAGAGCGAGGCGATTTCCGGCGTGTGTCGTCTGGTTCGGTCGGCTTCTGCTCGTCTGTCGTGGTGGATCGGCTCGTCATCGCGGCAGCCCCGGGTGCCGCCTTGGGCCGCTCACCCGAGGCGGACAAGCAGCATCGTCCAGGGGAACGGCGAGCGCGCCTCGACAACGTCCCCGTAGCGTGAGAGCAACTTCACGAACGAGCGCTTGGACCAATGGTTGAGGTGCCCGGGCGTGTTACCCAGCTGCGACCAGTAGGCGCCGCGAGCCATATTCAGCATGCGCCACAGCGGCTCACGCGGTACCGATACGAGCAGTCGGTGCTCGGCACAGCGCGCCATCTCGGCAAGCGTGTGCTCGGGGTCGGGCACGTGCTCGAGTACCTCGATCGCGCAGGCGACGTCGAACTCGTTCTCGGCGAAGGGCAGATTCTCGGCGCGCATCACCTTGTATTCGAGGTTCGGGGCTTGGCGCTGCTCCCAGCCGGCCTGGATCGAGGGCTCCTCGAGGTCGATCCCCACGACGCGGCTTCCCTGGAGTCGCTGCGCCCATTTGTGCACCAGCACGCCCTCTCCACAGCCGACGTCCAGCAGCGATGTGGGACTGGCGGCAGCAAACAGTTCGTCGAGCGTGCGCTCGAAGCCGGTCATCATGCGCCGCACAAGCGGGTTGCTCGAGCCGTACTTGTCGTAGGTGTTGCCGGTGACGACGCCATCCTTTGACACGGTCACGCCGCTGCTCATACCTCCACCGTCCTCTCCGATTCGCGCGCGTCTTGCGAACGTCCCTCGGCGAGCGAGCCTGCGCCATCGCCGCCCACCCGCGCCGGATTGGCTTCGTAGTGGGAGGGCTCCACGCCGAGTTGCAACTCGATCCTGCGCACCCGTTCAAAGGTCTTCTGTGTCATCACGCGCTGTGCGGCCAGTAGGTCGCCGATTACACCGAGCGCCCACAGCACGACCGCCGCGATGAACAGCACGGCGCCCAGAATCAGCGACTGCACGTGCCCCTTGCCGTTGCCTTCGGCATAGGCGACGACGAAGCGAATCCACACGCCAAGCGCCGCCACGCCGATCACCGCTGCCAGGCTCCAGAACACGCGCAAGGGCTCGTACTGCGCGTATATGCGAAAGATCGAGATCGAGTTGCGCCGTACATAGGCGCCCATCGAGGGAAACAGGCGCGACTCGCGCGTCTTCGGGTTGGTCCTGATCGGGACGTGGTCGATCGCAACCAGCTGCTTGCCGGCCTGGATGATCGTCTCCAGCGTGTAGGTGAATTTCGAGACGACCAGCATCTGGATGGCGGCCTCGCGGTTGTAGGCCCTGAAGCCCGAGGTCGTGTCTGGAACAGAAGTGGAGGAGGCCTGGCGCACGACCCACGAGCCGAGGCGCTGCAAGACCTTCTTCAACGCCGAGAAGTGCTCGATGTTGCTCACTTCGCGGTCGCCCACGACCATGTCGGCACGACCCTCGAGGATCGGCCCGACCAGCTTGACGATGTCCTCGCCGTAGTACTGGTTGTCGGCGTCGGTGTTCACAACGACATCGGCCCCAAGCTTCAAGCAGGCATCCAACCCAGCCTGGAAGCCCGCGGCCAGCCCCTTGTTGTTGGTGAGTCGCACCACGTGGTCAACGCCGTGCGCGCGAGCTACGCCGATCGTCTCGTCGGTCGAGCCGTCGTCGACGATCAGCCACTCGACGACGTCGAAGCCGGCGATCTTGCGCGGCAGGTCGGCAAGCGTGGCCGGCAGCTGCTCGGCCTCGTTGAAACAGGGGATCTGGATGATGAGCTTCACCGGCCAAAGCCTATCCCCTCTAGGCTCTACGGCCGGATGGCAAGCGCGACGCTGACACGGCCCGGACCGGGCGATGAGAGTGGCTCGTTGCAAAAGCTGCGTGCGGTGCCGGCCTCGATGTGGGCGAAGCTCGCCTTCGCCGCGATGTGCCTACTCGCGCTCGTCGGTTACTTCACCTTCCCCACCTATCCCACTTACGACTCCTTCTACGCGCTGCTGTGGGGGCGGGACCTGCTGCACCTGCACATGCCCGACTTCAGCGTCTATCGCGGGCCCACCGAGCACCCTCTTGCGATTGCCTTCGGCGCGCTCTGTTCGATCGTCGGCCAAAGCGGTGCACGTCTGGTCGTGCTCGGCTCGATCGTCTCCTTCGTGGCACTGGTCGCAGGTCTCTACCGGCTTGGGCGGCTCTGCTTTGGCCCGATCGTCGGCGCCTTTGCTGGATTGCTCGTGCTCAGCCGCTTCTTCATCGAGAACCTGGCTGCCCAGGGCTACCTCGACATCAGCTATGTCGCACTCGTCGTATGGGCGACGGCCCTGGAGATAGAGCGCCCGCGGCGCGGACCGTTCGTTTTCCTGTTGCTGGCGGCCGCCGGTCTGCTGCGCCCCGATGCGTGGCTCTTGAGCGGCGTCTACTGGCTGTGGTGTGCCTATCCGGCGGACACCCCTACGCGCCTGCGCTATCTCGCGCTCGCCGCGATTGCGCCGGTGCTGTGGATCGGTGTGGACGCGGTGGTCACCGGCGACCCGCTCTACTCGCTTCACTCCACCTCGGGTCTCGCCTCCGAACTGGAACGTACGCAGGGTTTCTCGAGCGTTCTCTCCTCGACCTGGAACTACGCTGTGCGGATCGACAAGCTGCCTGTGGTGCTCGGCAGCATCGCCGGGGCATTGATCGCGATCTGGCTGACCCCGCGACGCGTGCTCGTGCCACTGGTCGTGCTTGGGACACTGCTGTTCGTGTTCGTCGCCGAGGGCGCGGTGGGTGCTTCGGTCGTGGATCGCTACATGATCGGCTCCTCGGTCGTGATGCTCGTCTTCTGCGCGGTCGCCGTCGGCGGGTGGTCGATGCTCGAGTCTGGGACGGCACTGAGACGCGTGTGGATGGTGGCGGCGGCACTGCTCGTCCTCTACGGCGCCGCGTCCGCCGCGAACACGCTCAGCCTCTCGAGTCTGCGCACCACGCTTGCCGACCACGAGAACTTCCACGAGGGACTTGCCAGTGCCCTCCACAGTCCGGCCGTGGCGGATGAGCTGAAACGCTGTCCGTTGCTGTCGCTGCCCAACAACAAGCTGATTCCCGACGCGCGCTGGATCTTGAACAGCACAGGTCAGCGTGACATCGTCGCTCGCTCTGAGGCCAGCGCGGACGCGCTCAAGGGCTCCTACCAGCTCGAAGACAGGCTGCGCCGTGGCAGCGTGGCTGTCTATCCGCTCGGCGAAGCCGTGTTCGTCGATGCGATCGTCGACGTCGGCGACGACCCCCGCAACCAGGTGCCGCCGGCGGGCTACAAACGCTTGTACACAAGCCGCTACTACGCCGTGTATGCCAACTGCTGAGCACAGCGCGTATGCCGCCAGCTGAGTCCGACAGGGCCTCGGCGCGCGTTCGCAATCCTCCCGTGAGCGACCTACGCGATCCGCACGATCTGTGCGATCCGCCAGGCAAGCCGGTAGCCGGTCGCAACGAACGTCTGTGGGCGTGGTGCGGGCTTGCGCTGATCCTGTGCGTCGCGCTCGGCCTGCGCCTATGGGGCATCAAGGAGGGGCTGCCCTACGTCTACAACATCGACGAGGCCGGCCATTTCGTGCCGAAGGCCGTCGCCATGTTCTCAAGCGGGCTGAACCCGCGCTACTTCGTCAATCCCCCGGCGCTCACCTACGTGCTGCATTTCGTGCTTGACGCTTGGTTCGGGGGCGCCCATGGCGTGCATGACGAATATGCGCGCCGTCCAGGCGAAGTGTTCCTCCTAGCGCGGGTGACGGTTGCGCTGCTGGGGACCGCCTCCGTGTGGATGCTGTATCTGCTCGGAGCCCGTCTCCTCGACCGCCGCATCGGCTTGCTCGCGGCCGCGATCGAGGCGGTCGCGTTCCTGCCGGTCTCCTATGGGCACCTTGCGCTCAACGACGCGGTCACGCTGCTGCCGCTGACGCTCTCTCTCTTCGGCAGCGCCGGTGTGATGCGACATGGGCGAAGGCGCGACTATGCGCTCGCCGGGGTCGGACTTGGGCTGGCGTGCGCGAGCAAGTACACGGCCGGCATCGCGATCGTGCCGCTCGTCGTGGCCGCTGCCGCGCACTATCTGGACTCAATCGATGCGACGCGTGTCCGCCCGATCAACGGTCAGCAGACCGGCGGCCACGCGACCTCCGGGCAGCCTGGGCGTCGGGTGGCGACCGGCATGGCGCTCGCGGGGGCTTGCGCGCTCCTCTCGTTCTTGATCGCCAATCCCTACGCGCTACTGGATTTCAAATTGTTCTACTCCGAACTGGTACACCAGTCGAGTCTCTCCGACGAAGCCCAAGGCAAGCTGGGTGCGCCCAAGGAGATCGGGATCTTCTACTACCTGTGGTCGTTTTCATGGGGCCTCGGCTGGGTGCCGGCTCTGGCGGCACTCGGCGGTGCGATCGCGATCTGGCGTCGCCACGTGCGCATCGGTTGGCTGCTCGTGCCCGCGGCGATCCTGTTCTTGGCGTTCATGGGCCTTCAGGACCGTTACTTCGGACGCTGGCTGCTGCCGATCTTCCCGATCGCGTGCGTGCTCGCCGCTTACTCCGCCTCACGGCTCGGGGGCCTCATCGTCGAAAAGGCGATGCCCCCCGCGCGCGCGGGGGGCATGCGGGCTGCCGCTGATCCAAAGGCGCCACAGTTCGAGGACGAGACGTTGGTCCCCTCAGACAGACCCATGGCAAGCGGTGTGCCTGTCGCAGACCAAACATCGCGCAGTTCGTCTCGTCGGAGGCACCTGACGCTGCTCATCGGGGCGCTCGTCGCGATCGTGCTGCTCGCCCAAGGCGCCGTCTACAGCGTCCACAACGATCTCGTGCTCTCGCGCACGGACACGCGCAACATCACGCGTACCTGGATGGTTGCTCACATACCGCGTGGCGCCCCGATCGTGGTCGAGCCGGTCGTGCTCGACTCGTGGATCGAAGAAGGCGCGGGCGGTTCGCGATCGGACCGTTGGCTGAAGTACCAGTCGCTGCAATCGGTCATCGCCCCGGACGGGAGCCTCGCTCCGCAAGCGATTCACGAAGTGACGCTCGAAGACTATGAGACGACGCTTAGCCCAGCTTTGATCGGCTGGTATGAGAATCTGGGCTATTGCTGGGTGGTGGTCGGGTCCACCGAGTCCGGTCGCGCGCTTGCCGACCCGCGCGCGGCTCCGTTTGCAAGCGCCTATTACCACGCACTGGCGACTAAGGCGGAAGTTGTCTATCGCGTCTCGCCTTACTCGCCGGGAAGCAGCCCGACGCGATTCGGCTTCGACTGGTCGTTTGACTACTACCCGCTTTCCTATGAGCATCCTGGGCCCGAAATGACCGTGTATCGCCTACGTGGTGGGCGCTGCGCACGTAGTCGCTGAGGCATCAGGCCCTATCCTGGAAGGCAAGCATGGCGATCACGACAGATACCGACCGCACGCTGCTGGGGCGAGCGATCGAGCTCGCGCGCAACGGCGCCGAGCAGGTCAAGCCCAACCCACTCGTTGGGGCGGTCGTTGCGCGCGATGGCGAAGTCCTAGGTGAGGGCTGGCACGAGCGCTATGGCGGAGCGCACGCCGAGGTCAACGCGATCGAGGCATGCGGGCCGGCGGATCTGACTGGGACGACCCTGTACGTGTCGCTCGAGCCGTGCTGTCACGAGGGCAACACGCCGCCCTGCACCGACGCGATCATGCGCGCGGGCATCGCACGCGTCGTCGTGGCTTCCGATGACCCGACCGAGAAGGCCTCCGGACGTGGCCTGGGCATTCTCCGCGATGAGGGCGTCGAGGTGGTGGTAGCCGACGGCGAGCTGGCCGCCAGTGCGCGTCTGCTCAACCAGGCGTTTCGCAAGCACGCGCGAGTGGGGCGCCCATGGGTGCTGTTCAAGTCGGCGATGACGCTCGATGGCAAGGTTGCCACCAGGGCCGGCGACTCGCAATGGATCAGCGGCGAGGAAAGCCGGCTCTTGGCTCACACTTGGCGGGCTTCGGTGGACGCGGTCGTGGTTGGGATCGGTACCGCGCTCGCCGACGATCCACAGCTCACCGCGCGACCCGATGGGATTCCAGCCGAGCTTCCCCGTCAGCCGCGCCGCGTCGTATTCGACTCGCTCGCGCGTCTGCCGATTTCCTCGCAGCTCGTCGCCGCCGCCGAGCAGGTTCCGTTGACTGTGTGCGTGTCGCGCGCGGCCGCACGCGCCGATACCGATGCGCTGGAGGCCGCCGGGGCTCAGGTGCTCGTCGCCACGGGTCAGAACGAGCCCGCACGCGTGCGCTCGGCACTCGACCAGCTTGGCACGAGCGGTATTGCCGCGGTGTTGTTGGAGGGCGGTCCACACCTGGCGGGAGCGTTTCTCGACGCGGGGGAGATCGATGAGATCAGACTCTTTCTCGCGCCGATACTGCTCGGAGGCCGTACAGCCCGCGATCCACTGGAGGGCGAGGGCGTCGAGCGCATCTCCGAGGCGTTGCGCGCGCTCAGCTTCGACTGCGACCGTGTCGGCGAAGACCTCTTGGTGTCGGCCCGTCTACGCGAGTGGTGACTGACAGGCACGTATGGTGGCGCTGGGCGGCGTCCTCACTCGCTTGCGTGCAAAGCACGCGGCGCTCGCTGCGTCCTTGCCCAGCTTGCCCTACGTGCCTGTCAGCGGCTAGAAACTTGAAAGGAGTTCGTAGACAATGTTCACTGGCCTGATCGCCGACCTGGGAAGTGTGAAGGGCATCGAGAGCGACGCCGATGGTGCCACGCTCGAGATCTCTACGGCGCTTGCGGACGAGCTAGCCGTAGGCGATTCCGTCGCGGTCAACGGGGTGTGCCTGACAGCCACCGCCATCGACGACGGCGCCTTCCGCGCTCAGGCGATGCAGGAGACGCTCAGGCGCTCCTCGCTGCGGCAGTTGCGGCCTGGATCGCGAGTCAACCTCGAGCTTGCGCTGCGCGCGGATGGGCGTCTCGGTGGGCACATCGTGCAGGGGCATGTCGACGGGACCGGGACGATCGGCGGGCTACGCGAGGAGGGGTTCGCTCGGGTTCTGGAAATCGACGTGGATGACGAGTTGGCGCGCTATCTCGTGGAGAAGGGCTCGGTGGCGCTCGACGGCGTCAGCCTGACGGTGAGCGAGCTTCGCGATGGGGGCGTCTCGGTGTCGCTGATCCCAGAGACGCTCCTGCGCACGAACCTTGGGGAGGCGCAAGTCGGGGATCGGGTCAACATAGAGGCGGACATCCTTGCCAAGCATGTCGAGCGACTTTTGAAGACGGAGGCCCCCATATGAGCCAGTCCAAGACAACGATCCCGTTCGCGACCATCGAGCAGGCAATCGAGGAAATTAGACAGGGCAAGATGGTCGTCGTCTGCGACGACGAAGATCGCGAGAACGAGGGCGATCTCACGATGGCCGCCCAGTTCGCCACACCGGAGGCGATCAACTTCATGGCCAAGGAGGGGCGCGGGCTGATCTGCCTCTCGCTAACGCCGGAGCGCTGTGATGAGCTAGGGCTCGACTTGATGGCAGCTAAGAACGAGTCGTCGTTCGAAACGCCGTTCACGGTCTCCATCGAGGCTCGTGAAGGCGTCACCACGGGCATCTCGGCACACGATCGTGCGCACACGATCCAGGTCGCGATAGATCCCGCAAGCGCGCCACGCGATCTCGTCCAGCCCGGCCATCTGTTCCCGCTCAAGAGTCGTGCCGGAGGCGTGCTCGAGCGGGCGGGGCAGACTGAGGCGGCCGTCGATCTGGCACGGCTTGCCGGTCTCAATCCGGCCGGAGTCATCTGCGAGGTGATGAATGACGACGGCACGATGGCGCGCGTCCCCGATTTGGTTGGTTACTGCACTCGTCACGGGCTGAAGATGATCACCGTCGCGGATTTGATCTCCTACCGCCGGCGCCACGACAAGCTCGTGGAACGCGTCGTCGCCACGCGTCTGCCGACAGCCTTCGGCGACTTCGAGGCGGTCGGCTACCGCTCGCTGGTGGATGACAAGCACCATGTCGCGCTCGTCAAGGGCGATGTCGCCGGTCGTGATGACGTACTCGTGCGCGTGCACTCCGAGTGCCTGACCGGTGACGTGTTTCACTCGCTGCGCTGTGACTGCGGCGAGCAGCTCACCTCCGCGCTTTCGATGATCGAGCGCGAGGGCGAGGGGGTGCTGCTGTACCTCTCCCAGGAGGGGCGCGGCATCGGCTTGCTCAACAAGCTGCGCGCCTATCGCCTGCAGGAGGACGGTCTGGACACCGTCGAAGCCAATGAGCGCCTGGGGCTGCCCGCCGACCTGCGTGACTACGGGATCGGGGCGCAGATTCTCGTGGATCTCGGTCTCAGCTCGATCCGCATCCTCACCAACAACCCCAAGAAGATCAAGGGCCTGGAGGGCTACGGCCTGTCGGTCAGCGCGCAAATCCCGATCGAGCACGCGCCCAACGAGCACAACGAGGCCTATCTGCGCACCAAGGCCCAGCGCATGGGCCACATCCTGCACCACCAGGGGCTCAATCTCGACGCGGAGCTCCTGCATTCCGAGCGCGAGCAGGATCGCGAGCGCGGCAAATGAGCTTCGCGATCGTCATCGGGCGCTTCTACGAGGAGCTGGCCGAGCGTCTGCAAAAGGGCGCGCTCGAGGCATTTCGCGAGGGTGGATACGCAGATGTGAAGGTGTTCGACGTGCCGGGCGCCTTCGAGTTGCCGCTCGCGGCCAGCTATGTGGCGAAGGCAGGAGGCTTCAAAGGCGTCGCGTGCCTTGGTGCTGTGATTCGTGGCGAGACCGATCACTACGACTACGTATGCGCCGAGACCGCCCGCGGAATTCAACAGGTCGCACTCAGCACGGGCGTGCCATGTGCTTTCGGTGTGCTCACGTGCGAGACCATGGAGCAGGCGCTGGCCCGCACAGGCGGCGGCAAGCGCGATCAGGGTCGGCACGCGGCCGAAGCCGTGTTGAGAATGGCCGCATTGCGCTCCGAGCTGCAGAGCGGCTAGACTGCGCATCCGTATGGCCAAGATATGTCACAGCTGCGGGAAGGGTCCCGCGTTCGGCAACAGCCGGAGCCACTCGATGGTCGCCACCAAGCGGCGTTTCGATCCCAACCTGCAGAAGGTCAAGATCCTCGTAGGCAAGGCACCACGTCGCGTATACGTCTGCACGCGGTGTCTGAAGGCTGGCAAGGTCACCAAGGCCCTCTGACACCGCGGACTGATGAGCCTGGCGTGCGCTCGCGGGCGGATCGACCGACGTCTGTGGTGGTATGACAGGGGCTGTGAGCAGGACCTTGAACGAGTCGTATGCCCTAAGAGCGTCTGAGGGGGCGCACTCGATGGAGCAGAGCCGGTGACCGACACCAACCTGATTCGCTTCAGAGCCGCCGTGGCCGGTGCGCTTGCGCACCTGGAGTCCCGCCGCGAGGAGGTCAACGATCTGAACGTGTTCCCGGTCGCCGACGGAGATACAGGTGACAACATGGTGCTGACGCTCAGGGCGGTGCTCGATGAGCTCGACCGCCTGCAGGACGGCAACGCGGCCCGCACGATCGATGAGATCGGGCGCGAGGAGATCGTCCAGTCGGTTGCGCGCGCGGCGCTGCTGGGAGCGCGAGGCAACTCTGGCGTGATCCTCTCTCAGTTGATCAGAGGGGCCGCCGAGGAGCTCGTCAGCCGGCCCGGTCAGCTGATCGACGCGACCTTGATCGGAGCGGCGCTTGCCAACGCCGCCGACCGCGCTTATGCGTCTGTGCGCGAGCCTGCCGAGGGCACGATCTTGACGGTCGCGCGCGAGATGGCCCACGGCATCATGGCCGACCTCGCCCACGGCGAGGACGCGGCGCCATTGGGCCCGACGACCGAGCCGCGCGAGCAGGATCTCGCGATCGCAAAGACACTCGAACGTGCTGTTGAGGCCGGAACCGACTCGGTCAAGCGTGGGCCGGAGATGCTCGCGGCTTTGCGCGACGCCGGCGTCGTGGATGCCGGTGGTCACGCGCTGACGGTGATCTTTGCCGGTGTCGTGGCGGCTTTGCGCGACGAGGAGCCACCGGAGCTCGAGCACTTCGCGCCGGCCAAGATCACCCATCCCGAGCACAGCTCCAGCACCTACCGCTATTGCACCAACTTCGCCGTTACCGGCCGGGAGCTGGTGCCGGCGAGCTTCGCCTCGGCCCTCGAGCAGCTTGGCGACTCGGTGCTTGTCGTCGGCGATCCCAACACGCTGAAGATCCATCTGCACACCGACGAGCCCGAGCGCGCCACCGCGCTGTTCGATGGCGTCGGCGAGGTATCCCACCTCGACGTGGCAGACATGCGCGCACAGGTGACCGAGCGTGAGCAACGCCTGGCCGGAGGCCTTTCGACCAACGGCACCGTCGCGGGTGGGGCGCGAGACAACGGCGACCCGACGACATCCGCCAACGGGACCGGTGTGCGTGCACGCGTGCGCTGCGGTGCTTTGGCGGTTGTCAGCGGGATCGGACTTGCCCGCATGTACGGCGAGCTGGGGGTGCACACGATCGACGGTGGTCCGACGCTGAATCCTTCGACCTACGAGCTTTTGGCGGGAATCCACGAGGTGCCCGCCGAGGAGGTCGTCGTGCTGCCCGGCAGCGCCAACGTGGTGATGGCAGCCGAGCGCGCCGCGGAGCTGTCAGACAAGCAGGTGCTCGTGGTGCCGGCCACCAGCCAGCAGGCCGGGCTTGCCGTAGCGGTGGCGCTGCAGAGCGATCGCGGCGTGCGGGAGAACGCACAGGCGATGCACGAAGCGCTCGAGGCGCTGCGGACCGGTGCGGTTGCTCCCGCGGCGCGCGCGGACGCCCAGGGTCGCTTCCAACAAGGTGATGCGGTCGGCTTCGTCGAGGAGCAAGTGGTCGCATGGGGGGAGCCGCGCGAGACTCTGCTGGCGGTGTTGCGGGCGCTTGCCGCCGATACCGAGCTGATCAGCGTGCTTGCCGGTGACGGTGCGCCTCTGGAGTTGTCTGAGCTGGAGGGCATCATGGACGATCATGTCGAGCTCGAGCTTCGCCACGGTGGCCAGCCCGCCTACTGGTGGCTGCTCGCCGCCGAGTGAGCGGCGCGAGCGCTTCCCGGTGGGCTTCGCAGACGTTCTGCCGTTGACACGCGCGCAGATGCTGGCCGCCCCGGTGCGCTGGCCACGTTCCTCACGGTTGGCCGCGCCGTTGGATCTCCCAGCCGGCAAGGCGACGGACGGGATGGCTGCGCTCGGGATCGAGACGGTCGGCGATCTGCTCGAGCACCTGCCGCGCGACCATCGCGAGGCGCGCATGGTCGCGACGCTGCGCGAGGGCGAGCAGGCGACCGTAGCGGTGCAGGTGCGCTCGATCGCCGGCAGGGCGGTGAGAAAGCGCGGTATGCGTGGGCTCGTCGAAGCGAGCGTGTTCGATGAGAGCGGCTCGATGCGAGCGACCTTCTTCAACCAGCCCTGGCTCGCCGGTCGCTACCAGCCGGGCACACGCTTGGTGCTGCACGGCAAGGCCGATCGTGGCGGGCGCTTTCGCGTCTCCCACCATGCGATCGGCTCGGAGATCGCCACCGCCGAAACAGGCTCAGTCGCTCATTACCCGGCGGCGGAGGGCGTCAGCTCCACGCAGATATTGGCGCTTGTACGCGAACACCGCCACCATCTTGGCGAGATGATCGAGCCGCTCAGCGCCGGCGTGCGCGTTGCCGAGCGTCTGCCCACACGGGCGACGGCGCTCGGCGCGATGCACTTTCAGGGCGCGGGGGCCCAGGCTGAGCTTGCGCGCGAGCGGCTCGCCTTCGAGGAGTTGCTGCTCAGCCAGCTGGTTTTCCTGATCCGCCGCGGTAGGCGGGCGGAACAAGGACAGGCCCTGACGTTGAACGAGCCGGCGAGCTTGAGCTCCCGCTGGCTTCAACACGGACTGCCGTTCGAGCCGACCGGCGATCAGCGCAAGGCGATCGCCACGATCACCGAAGACCTGGAACGAGGGCAGCCGATGCAGCGCCTGCTGATGGGGGAGGTCGGTAGCGGCAAGACCGTCGTTGCCCTACACGCGATGCTGCGGGCTGTCGAGCATGGCGCGCAAGCGGCGCTGATGGCGCCGACCGAGACGCTCGCCGGGCAGCACTTCGCCACCGTGCAGCGGCTGCTCGGCGGCGAGTCGGTGACCGTGGCGCTGCTGACCGGCTCGACCGCGGCGGCGCGACGAGCCGACACACTCGGCAAGCTTTCCAGCGGCGAGCTCTCACTGGTGGTGGGCACGCACGCGCTGATCGAGCCATCGGTGCGCTTTCGCGAGCTGGCGGTGGCCGTGGTCGACGAGCAGCACCGTTTCGGTGTGCGCCAGCGTGCGGCGCTGGAAGGCCGGGAGGATCGTTCCCGGCGCCCACATGTGCTGCACATGACCGCTACGCCGATCCCGAGGACGCTCGCGCTCGCGCGCTACGGCGACCTCGATCGCAGCGTGCTGCGCGAGTTGCCGCGGGAGCGCAAGCCGATCGTCACGAGCATCGTGACTGGTGCAGCTGGGCGCGAGCAGGCCTATCGCGTACTGCAGGAACAGCTGAAAGCTGGACGCCAGGCGTATGTGGTTTGCCCGCTAGTCGAGCAAGCGTCCCAGGAGCTCTCCGCGGCGGACCGAGGCGCAGCCGTCAACGGCCAAAGCCAGTCCACCAATGCACGTGGACAGGCCGAGATGGTGGGCGAGGTGGGCGAGGCCAAGGCGGCGACGGCCGAGTTCGAGCGTCTGCGCGCCGGCGAGCTTGCCGGCTGGAGCCTTGCGCTCCTACACGGACAGATGCGCTCACGCGAGAAGCAGGAGGCGATGGAGGCGTTCGCCTCCGGGCGCGCGCAGGTGCTGGTGGCGACGACCGTGATCGAGGTCGGCGTAGACGTGCCCAACGCGACCGTGATGTTGGTCGAGAACGCCGAGCGCTTCGGCATCTCTCAGTTGCATCAACTGCGTGGACGCGTGGGGCGCGGCGAGCACAGCTCTACCTGCATGCTCGTCGGACCCGCCGGCTCGGCCCGTTTGCGTGCGCTTGCCGAGCACTCCGACGGGTTCAGGCTCGCCGAGATCGACCTGCGGCTGCGCAAGGAGGGAGAGCTGATCGGCACGCGCCAGTCTGGCGTCGGTCAGTTCAAGTTCGCGATCCTGCCCGAGGACACAGACCTGTTGGAGCGGGCTCGCGCACGGGCTCGCTCGATCCTGGCGGAGGATCCTGGCTTGAGCGGACCGCTGCACGGGCTGCTCGGGGCGGAGCTGGAGCGTGTTTTCGGCATGGAGGCGTTGGCGCCGATCCCGGCATGAGGGTGATCGCGGGACGTCTGGGCGGCCGGCGTTTGAGCGCGCCGCGTGGGCGCACAACACGGCCGACCTCCGATCGTGTGCGTGAGGCGCTGTTCTCGATGCTCGGCTCGATCGACGCGGCGAGCGTGCTCGACCTGTTCGCCGGGACCGGAGCGCTCGGCATCGAGGCGCTCTCAAGGGGGGCCGCGACGGCGCTGTTCGTCGAGCGCGACGCGGCCGCGGTGGTGGCGCTCAAGGGCAATCTCGCGCAGCTGGAGCTTGCCGAGCCGCAGGCGCGGGTAAGGGTTGGCGAGGCGCTCTCGGCACTGCGCAGCGCACGCAGAGCCGGCGAAACGTACGATCTCGTGTTCGTAGATCCTCCATACGGCCAGCTGCGCGACTCCGAGCGCGAGTTGTCGGCCCTGTTGCCGACCGTGCTCGCTCCCGGCGCGCGCGTGGTGGTAGAGAGCGATCGACGGGCGCCGGCCGAGTTGCCTCTTGCCGTGGCGCAGCGCAAGCGCTATGGCGATACCACGATCACAATCCACCGCACAGAGGACAAGGATGAGCGTTGACAAGTCGATAGCCGTCTGCCCGGGCTCCTATGACCCGATCACCAACGGCCACCTTGATGTGATCCGCCGCACGGCGGATCTGTATGACGAGGTTGTCGTGGCGGTCGTCAACCGTTCGGTGCGCAAGGACGCCACGCTGTTCGCGATCGATGAGCGGATGGCGTTCATCGAAGAGGCGCTTGCAGATTTACCGAGCGTGCGTGCGCAGCCGTTCAACACGCTTGTCGTGGACTTCGCCAGGAAGGTAGGAGCGAAGGCGATCGTCAAGGGGCTGCGGGCGATCTCGGACTTCGAGTACGAGTTCGAGATGAACCAGCTCAACCGCAGACAGGATCCCGAGATAGAGTCGGTGTATCTGATGGCCTCACCGCAGTACAGTTTCCTGTCCTCGAGCGGCGTCAAGGAGTTGGCGACGTTCGGCGGGCGAATCGACGATCTCGTGCCGCCACGGGTGGCTGTGCGCTTGCAGGAAGAGCTGGCGCGCTGACGAACTGTGGTTGACGTGAGACCCTTCATATCCTTTTCTTATGTCGTGGGGCCATATGGGATGCTCCACGGAGGTGATCGCTGATGGACGTGCTGGTGCTGATCGACAAGCTCGACGACTTGGTGCACAACGCCAAGTCGGTGCCCATGACCGATCAGGTCAGGGTCGACAAGGAGGAGATCTACGACATCCTCGACCAGATGCGCGCGACGATCCCCGAGGAGATCAAGCAGGCGCGCTGGATCGTCAAGGAGCGCCAGGAGATGCTCGCCGAGGCCAAGAAGGAGGCCGAGCGCATCGTCAAGGAGGCGCGCGAGCGCCAGGAGAAGCTCGTGGGCGAGGAGGAGGTCACCAAGCAGGCCGAGCGCGCCGCCGAGGACATCGTCGAGGATGCCAGGGCGCGCGAGCGCGAGATCAGGCTGGGCGCCGAGGACTATGCGGATGAGATCCTGGGCACGCTCGAGGTCAACCTGTCGAAGTTCATCGCCGCGGTGCAGCGTGGCCGCGAGCGCCTGCAGGGCAAGGACGAACCGGCCGAAGTTTCGTAGTTGCCGGCAGTCTGGCTTGTTTTTCTGTTCTGATTGGAGGGGACCATGCCGCATGCGGCATGGTCAGCAGGGCCGCATGCGGCCCTGCTCGGGTCGTGCATGCACGACCCGACCGGTCGGCACATGTGCCGACCGGAACCGAGCCGCGCATGCGCGGCTCGGCCACTCGGCGCATGCGCCGAGTGGCACTCGGTTAAAAAAGACACATGTGCGGTCCCGGGAGGTGGGTGCATGCATGCACCTGAACAGCATCATGGAGGACTCATACTCGAACCTTGGTGTCTCCCACTTCGACGTGCGCGTGCGTGACGAGCCGCATTTTGGGTAGGGTGCCCGCGTGAGCTCGCCGCTCAAGTATCGACTGGAAGTCGCCAAGGTGCTCCTCGGCACCGGCATCCTCACGCCCGTGCGGCCCGACCGTGCCGTCAGGTCGGTGGTGGCGCTGAAGCGCTGGGGCGCGACGCCCGCGGCCGCCTACACCGGCTCGGCCGCCCGCTTTCCCCAGCGCGCGGCGATAGTTGACGAGCGCGGCACGCTCACCTTCGAAGAGGTGCAGTTGCGCACCAATGCGCTTGCCCGCGAAATGCAGGCGGCGGGGATCTCCGAAGGCGATGGGGTGGCGATCATGTGCCGCAACCATCGTGGCTTCATCGAGGCCACGATCGCATGCTCGAAGCTGGGCGCCAACTCGCTGTACTTGAACACGGCGTTCGCCGGTCCGCAGATCACCGATGTGATGCGCCGCGAGAACCCGGCGGGGCTGATCTACGACGCGGATTTCGCCAACCTTGTCGGCGACGGCGGCGAGGGTCGCAAGCGCTTCGTCGCGTGGAGCGAACCGGGCGCCGAGCAGACTGATCCGCTGCTGGAAGACCTGATCGCCAAAGGCAGTACCGCCGACTTGACCCCACCGACCGAAAGCGGCAAGGTCGTGATCCTCACCTCCGGCACGACCGGAACGCCCAAGGGAGCGTCGCGCAAACAACCCGATTCGCTTGAGCCGGCCGCGGCCCTGTTCTCGAAGATCCCCCTGAAGGCGCGCGAGACAACGATGATCGCCGCTCCGATGTTCCACTCGTGGGGCTTCGCGCACTTCACGCTTGGTCTGCCGCTGTCCTCCACGCTCGTGCTTCGCAGGCGCTTCGACCCCGAGGACACGCTGCGAGCGGTCGCCGAGCATCGCGCCACGGCCCTGGCGGTGGTGCCGGTCATGCTGCAGCGCATACTCGAGCTGGGAGCGGAGACGATCTCCAAGTACGACACGCACGCACTGAAGGTGATCGCCCTCAGCGGCTCGGCGCTGCCGGGGGAGCTTGCGATCCGTGCGATGGACACATTCGGCGACGTGCTCTACAACCTGTACGGCTCCACCGAGGTGGCGTGGGCGACGATCGCCACGCCCGCCGATCTGCGCGCGGCTCCCGGCACGGCCGGCAAGCCGCCGATGGGGACCGTGGTCAAGCTGCTCGACGAGGACGGCAAGGAGGTTCCGAGGGGCACCAACGGGCGCATCTTCGTGGCGAACGAGATGGTCTTCGAGGGTTACACCGGCGGTGGCGGCAAGGAGATAATTGGTGGGCTGATGAGCACCGGCGACGTTGGCCGCCTGGACGCCGGCGGGCGCCTGTTCGTGGACGGCCGCGACGACGAGATGATCGTCTCCGGCGGTGAGAACGTCTTCCCACGCGAGGTGGAGGACCTGCTCGCCGACCATGAGGGGATCGAAGAGGCTGCTGTGATCGGGGTCGAGGACGCCAAGTTTGGCCAACGCCTCAAGGCGTTCGTCGTTTTGCGCGAGGGCTCAGGCCTGGAGGAGGAGACCGTTAAGGAGTACGTCAAGCACAACCTGGCGCGCTACAAGGTGCCGCGCGAAGTCGTGTTCGTGGATGAGCTGCCGCGTAACGCGACCGGCAAGGTGCTCAAGCGCGAGCTGCACGAGATCGCCTGAAATGACCGGGGCCGCCGGCCCCGGTCTGCCGGCCCGATGGGCCGTGACCCAGCCCTAGTGCGCGGCGGTGAAGGCCGCGGTGTGGGTGCTCTGTTTGGACGATGCCCCCCGCGCGCGCGGGGGGCATCGTCGTTTTGGCAATGGTTTGCACAGTCTCGGGCCATCGCTCGGCAGAACCGCTTACTAACCTGGAGGAGTGCCTGCTGTGACGGACATTCTCGACCTCGGTAGATTGCGCCTGAGCGCCGGCGAGGGGAGAAGCTTCGAGCTGGCGGTGCACGTCGAGCCGTTGACGCTTGGAGGCGAGCCGTACGAGGTGGCGCCGGCGACACTGCCGGTAAAGCTCGACATCTCGCGCATGCTCGGCAACGGCTACGCGCTGAGGCT
The DNA here is from genome assembly GCA_036266805.1 of Solirubrobacteraceae bacterium. Lineage (GTDB taxonomy): Bacteria > Actinomycetota > Thermoleophilia > Solirubrobacterales > Solirubrobacteraceae > Palsa-744. The sequence continues at coordinate 91,751 of DATAXK010000003.1, read as the reverse complement.
GCGCTTCCTCGCGGCACTGGTGGGGCCGTGCATGCGCTGTCTGAAGGATGCCGCGCCACAAATCGACGTCGATGCACGCGAGGTCGATCGGCCCGGCGGCGGGGAGGAGCTCTCCAGCCCCTATCTGGAGGACGAGACGCTCGACCTGGCCGGCTGGGCGCGCGACGCTCTCGTCCTGGCCCTGCCGACGCAGGTCGTGTGTCGCGAGGATTGCGCCGGGCTGTGCGCAGTATGCGCCGCTGACCTCAACGAGACCGGCCCCGAGCACACGCACGAGCGCCCGCCGGACCCGCGTTGGGCGAAGTTGAGCGAGCTAAAGCTCGAGTAGGGCTGCTAGCCTGTCCCGCCGATGGCCGTCCCCAAGAAAAAGCAATCGCACAGTCGCACCGCGCTGCGTCGCGCCAACCACAAGATCGAGGCGCCCACCGTGAACGAGTGCCCGCGCTGTCACAGCCCGCGCAGGCCACACCGTGTGTGCCCCGAGTGCGGGACGTATGCAGGTCGTGAGGTCGTGGCGCCCGGAGGGCACGGCCACGATCACGACCACGATCACGAGTAGTCGCCAAACATGAGTGGGTCGGCCAGTCGAGGCGGCCGCGCGGCGCACCCCGGCGTACGCGTACACACGGTCGTGGCCGTCGATGCAAATGGCGCCGACCTGGGACCCTCCGAGGTCGCGGCCGGCGCGCGGCTCGCGGCGGAGCAGGGCGCGCACGTGCTGCTGTTCGGGCCCGCGGGGGAATTCGGCGACGTCGGGCCGGGTGTCGAAGTGGTCGACGCGCCCGTGTCGATCGCCAAGAGCCCCGACCCTGTGCGAGCGGTGCGATCGACGCCGGAGGCGTCGATCGTGCAAGCCGCAAGAGCCGTGGGCGAGGGTCGTGCGGATGCGCTCGTGTGCGCGGGCGGCACGGGAGCGGCGCTCGCCGCCGGCTTGTTCAACGTCAAGCGCGCGCCCGGCATCCACCGTCCGGCGCTTGCCCTGCCGATACCCGTCCCAGGCCATGCGGTGACGCTGCTCGATGTTGGAGCGAGCGTACGGGCGCGCCCCGAGCACCTGGTCCAGTTCGCATTCATGGGAGCGGCGTTCGCGAGTGCCGTGCTCGGCGTCGAGGACCCCCGTGTGGGTTTGCTCTCAAACGGCGAGGAGTCAGAGCGCGGCAGTGAGCTGGTGGTGCAGGCGGGCAAGGAGCTCGCGCAACGCTCCAGCGACGGTCAGCTGCGTTTCGTAGGCAACGTGGAGGGCGGCGACATCGTCGGCTCCGTGGCCGACGTGATCGTCACGGACGGTTTCACCGGCAACATCGCTCTGAAGCTGATGGAGGCTGTCTCGCAGACAATGCTCGGAGCTATCAGAGACGTTGCCACAGCCTCGCTTCAGGGCAAGCTGGGCGGGATGCTGTTGCGCCCCTCACTACGGGGTTTCCGCGATGAAATCGACCCTGAAGGGGAGGGCGGGGCCTACCTTTTGGGTTTGCGTCGTCTCGCGGTGGTCCCGCACGGGCGCTTCGCCAGGCACGGCTTCGCGCGGGCGATCCTGCGCGCCGAGCGCGGCGTGCGCGAGGACGTGGTCGGCACCACGCGCAGCGTGCTCGATGAGGCTGGCGCGCTGAGGAGCGCGGGGCGGGCGGGTCCTCTATCCGGCGATCCGGCTAGCCTGGCAGGCGAATGACCCGCGAGGAAGTGTTCGTCCTTATACAGGCCCATCTGGCTGACGAGCTCGATGTCGAGCCTGGACTAATCGGGGAGACCACCAATTTCAAGGACGATCTTGGGGCCGATTCGCTGGACCTGTACACGCTTGTGCAGGAGCTCGAGGACACCTACGGTGTGAAGATCGAGGACGAGCAGGCCGCTGACATCCTCACCGTCGGTCAGGCGGTCGATTTCGTCGTGGCACACTCAAGCGATGGCTAGCGTCGAGAGCAAGGAAGGGGTGGCCTTGTTGCGCTCGCTGCTCGAGGAGTTGCCCGAGGAGCTGGCGCGGCAGGTGTTCACGCACGCTTCATGGACCGAGCGGCGCAGCGACTCCTACACGCGGCTGGCGTTCCTCGGCGACAGCGTGCTTGCGTTGGCGGTGACGGCGCACCTGTATCCGCGTCTGGAAGCCGAGCGTTTTGGTGCAGGCCGGCTCACAAAGATTCGTGCACAGGCGGTCTCCGGCCGCTCCTGCCGAGCTGTGGCCGAACGCCTGCAGGTGGGCGAGCGTCTGCGCGCGGCCGCGCCGGAGAACGGCGAGGGCAGGATGGTAGGCCTGCTGGAGACGGAGCGTGTGCTCGCGTCGGTGATCGAGGCCGTGATCGGTGCCTGCTATTTGCACACGGGCTACGAGCGCACCGCCGAGGCTGTCGTGGAGGCGTTTGTGCCGGAGATGGAGGACGCGCTGGAGCATCCCCTGGACTTCAAGTCGGCCCTTCAGGAGACGCTCGCCAGGCGGGGGGAGACGATCGCCTACGAGGTGACAGACGAGCACGGTCCACCGCACGACCGCACGTTCGTGGTTGTCGCCTTACTCGAAGGCAAGCCCCTCGGCGAGGGCCGGGGGCGTAGCAAGAAGCACGCCGAGCAGCAGGCGGCGGGCAAGGCGCTGGAGAGCCTCGCAAGGGCATAGGCGGATGCATCTGAAATCGCTCACCTTGAAGGGCTTCAAGTCCTTCCCCGATCGCACCAAACTGGACTTCGGCCCGGGCGTAAGCGTCGTGGTCGGACCGAACGGCTCAGGCAAGTCCAACGTCACCGACGCGCTGTTGTGGGCGATGGGCGAGCAGTCGCCGCTGGCCGTCAGAGGTCAGTCGATGCAGGATGTGATCTTTGGCGGCGGCCGTGGCGTGCAGGCACGCAGCGCAGCAGAGGTGGAGATCGTGCTCGACAACTCCGATGGCACTGTGGATCTGCCGTTTGCGGAGATATCGATCGTGCGGCGCCTGGATCGCTCGGGCGAAGGTGAGTATCGCCTCAACGGCGCTCGCGCTCGCCTCGTCGACGTTATCGAGGTGCTCTCCGACACTGGCCTCGGCAAGGAGACCCACTCGGTCATCTCCCAGGGACGCGTCGAGGCGATCGTGACTTCAAAGCCGCGTGATCGGCGTCTGTTGATCGAGGAGGCGGCGGGTCTTGGCAAGCACCGCAAGCGCCGCCGCCGCGCCCAGCTGAAGCTTGAGCGCACCCAGGAGAACTTGGACAGAGCCCTCGACGTGGAGCGTGAGGCGCGCACGCGCCTGCGTCCGCTCAAGCGCCAAGCCGAGGCCGCCGAGTTGCACGAGCGCCTGGAGCACCAGATGCTGCAGGCTCGCTTCGAGTTGGCCCGCGAGGCGGTCAGGGCCAGGCGGGTACAACTCGCCGAAGCCGAGGAAGGCGTGCAGGCGGCGAGGGCCGCACGCGAGCAGATCGAGTCGCGTTTGCGCGCGGTCGTCGAGCGACGCGGACGCGCGGAGAGTGCGCTGGCCGAGCGCACCGAGCGCCACGACGCCCTCTCCAAGCGGGTCTACGAGGCGCGCTCGGCACGTGAGCGCCTGCAAATGCGCGGCGAGCAGGCGGCTGCCACGGCTGCCACGCTCGCCCAACGCGCGAGCCGCATCGAGATTGAGCTCGGCGCGCTCGAGCAGGGGCCTGGCGGGGGAGGTGGCGAGCGCGGTGAGCTGGCGCGGGAGCAGGCGAGCGTCGACCGCCTGCGCGCGCTGGAGACGGCGTTGGTGGAGATCGACAGCGAACGCGAGTGCGAGCTGGAGCGCGAGATCGAAGGTCTGGAGCGCGAACGCGCGCAGGCGGCCGGGCGGGTGACTGAGCTCGAAGCTCGAGCGTTGGGCGCGCGCGAGGCTCGCGAGCAGGCCGATACGCTGGCGGAGCTTGCGCGCGGCGGCTTGCGCGAGCTCGAAGGCGACGCCGAGGCGGCACGGCGCGAGGCGGCAAAGGTCGGCGCCGAGCTGGCGGCGGCCAACCAGTTCCTGCGCAGCCATGCCGGCGCTCACGGCGCAAAGACCGGTGCGCCGCGCGCGCTCAGCGACGCGTTGCAAGTCAAGCCGGGCTACGAGCTGGCGCTTGCCGCGGCGCTTGGTGGCCGTCTCGATGCAGCGCTGGTGCGCGACATGGAGGGCGCCCGCACGCTGCTTGACGGAGTCGGTCCCGATGGCGGTGCGGCTCTGCTCGCGGGAGACGCGGCGGGCGAGGGCGATGGGTCTGCGGGACAGGACGCTTTGCCCGGGCGGGACGGTGAGGACGGGACTGTCGCCCAGGAGGACGACGACCGCTCGACGGAGCCAGCCGGCAGGCCGCCCGCGGCGGGCGCACTGCGTCTGACCGATCTGCTGGGTGGGTCGGGTCCGGTGCTGGCGCTCGCGCACAGGTTGCTTGCCGATGCTTGGGTGGTCGAGCGTCTGGAGGATGTGGCCGAGGGTTTCCGTGGTGTCGCGAGCACTGCCTCAGGGCGAGTGCTGTTTGCCGGCTGGGGCGAGCTACGCCAGGTGACCGAGGGCGGAGCCGAGCGCGTGCTCGCACGTCGCAACGAGCGCGACCGGCTGATCGCCGAGAGCGAGCAGACCGTCGTCGGCGAGCAGGCGGCCAGAGCGGCGGTCGAGCAGGCACTCGAGCAGGCACGCAAGGCCAATCTGGCACGCGATCAAGCCGACGGCGCGCTGCGCGACAGCGAGCGCCTGCTGGGCGAGGCGGCCGAGGCCCAGCGCAAAGCGCTCTGGTTGATCGAGCAGCGCAGGGCCGCCCCCGAGCAGGGACCGCTGGCGGTGCGTCGCGCCGAGCTGCAAGGCGAGCTGGCAGCCGAGCGCAGGCAGGCCGAGCGTAGGCAGGCAGAACGAGCTGAGCGCGCACGGCGGGTCGAGCGTTTGCGGGCCCAGCGTGCGGCCGATCTCGAGCTCACGCCACGCGCCGAGCGTCTCGCCACGGTGCTTGCTGCCACGGGCGAGGCGATGACAGGTCTCCTGCGGCAGATAGAGGCGCTGCTGAGCGAGGACCGCGCCGCGGGCGAGCAGGTTTCCGCGGAGCTGCGTGCGTGTGCCCAGGAGGAGGCCGAAATCCAGGCTGCGTTGCGCGTCGAGGGCGAGGCCGTGACCGGGGCCGAGGTGTCCGCCCAACGCTTGCGCGATCAGGCGGCCGAGGCCCAGGAGGAGCTGCGCGAGGTCTGTGGGCGTCTGGAGCTTCCTGTGCCTGGCTCGGGGAGCGCACAGCCAGGCGATGGGAGCGATCTCGACGCGTCGGAGGGCGAGCGTGCGGACGAGTCACAGGACGCCACAGACGCTTCGGTCCCCGCGAGTGAGGGAGGGCCCGCGTTGGGAGGGTCAGCGTTGCAAGAGCGCGAAACGGAGCCGGTCGAGCCCCTCGGCGAGGAGCAGGAACAGGCGCTGCGCTCACGCCTGGAGCGCTTGGCGCGTCGTCGTGAGCAGCTCGGTCCGGTGAACCCGCTTGCCCAGGACGAGTACGCCGAGGCGGTCGCTCACGTCGAGGAGCTCGAGGAGCGGCGCACCGACCTGGAGACCGCGCTGCGCGAGCTGCGGGCTGTGATCCGCGAAACCGATCGCCAGATTCACGAAACCTTCAACGAGACGTTCAGCGCCGCGGCACGCAACTTCGAGGAGCTCGTCGGCGACGTGTTTCCTGGGGGCAGCGGACGTTTGCGCCTGGTCAAGGACGAGCAGGCCCCGCGTGCCGTGCTTGGCGGCGAGCCGGCGCCGGAAAACGGCGAGGCTCCCGACGCCGAGGCGGCAGCGGAGATCGAGGCCGACACAGAGGAGCTGCGGGACGGCGAGGAGATGATGGGCGTCGAGATCGAAATCACTCCGGCCGGCAAGTCGACCAAGCGGCTGTCGCTGCTCTCCGGCGGTGAGAAGTCGATGACCGCACTTGCGTTCATGTTCTCGGTGTTCTTGGCGCGACCGTGTCCTTTCTATGTGCTAGACGAGGTCGAGGCCGCGCTGGACGACCTCAATCTCGACCGCTTCCTGACGCTGTTGCGTCGTTATGCCGACCGTGCTCAATTCATCGTGATCACCCACCAGAAGCGCACGATGGAGGCCGCCGACTGGCTGTATGGCGTCTCGATGGCCGACAACGGCGTCTCGAAGGTACTCTCGCGGCGGCTTCCAAAAGAGGAGCCGGCGCCGCCGGTCGCCGCTGTGGCAGATCAGCCGCAGGTGGCTCCGGTCGCATAGGCGATGCCACGCGACTGGTCTGAGCTGTTCATCGCCGACGGGCCAACGCAGGCCTCGGCCCAGGCTCAGTCAGGGGAGGGCGGCGAACGCCGTCGAGGGCTGTTCAAGCGCCTGCGCGAAAACCTCTCCAAGACACGGCAAGCGCTCGGGTCGGAGATCCAGGCGACGCTCTTTGCCACGCTCGACGAGCACACGTGGGAACGCTTGGAGGAGGCCCTGATCATGGCTGACGTGGGCGCCAGCACGACCGCCGCGGTCGTCGAGACGCTCGAGCGGGAAGCAACCGAAGGTGGCGTGAGCAGCGGCGAGGAGCTGTCTGAGCGGCTGATCGAGCTGTTGGCGGACACCGCACGCAGCGAACACGACAAGATCGACATCCGCGCCAGGCCGACAGTGATTCTCGCGGTCGGAGTCAACGGCACGGGCAAGACCACGACAATCGGCAAGCTCGCCTGGCATCTACGCAAGGAGCTGGGGGTGAGCGTGCTGTTGGGTGCCGCGGACACGTTCCGCGCGGCCGCTACCGAGCAGCTGGAAGGATGGGCGCGGCGCGCCGACTGCGAGATCGTCACGGGACCCGAGGGCTCAGACCCTGGGTCGGTCGCCTTCGAGGCGGTCGCCCAAGCGCGAGCGCGCGGGATCGATGTGGTGATCGTTGACACCGCCGGGCGCCTGCACACTCAGGACGACCTGATGGAGGAGCTGGCGAAGGTCAGGCGTGTGATCGCACGGCAGCTCGAGGGCGCGCCCCACGAGACGCTGCTGACCGTCGATGCGACCACCGGTCAGAACGGCTTGCGCCAAGCGCAGATATTCGCCTCCGCGGCCGACGTAAGCGGTGTCGTGCTGACCAAGCTCGACGGAACCGCCCGTGGCGGGATCGCGCTTGCGATCGCGCGGGAGCTCGGGCTACCGGTCAAGTTGATCGGGATCGGCGAGCAACTCGAGGACCTGCGCCCGTTCGACGCGGACGATTTTGCCCGCGCTTTGGTGGCCGAGGCATAATCAAGTCATGGACGCTTGGATTCTGTGGCTGGCTGTAGCGTGCATCCTCGGCATCGGGGAGATGCACCAGGGCGGCTTCTACCTGGCGCCGTTCGCCGCCGGAGCCGCCCTTGCGACCGTCGTGAGCTTGCTGGGCGTGGGGGCTCTGCTCGCGGTGATCGTCTTCTTGCTTTCCTCGGGACTCGTGTTCGCGACGCTACGACCGGTGGCCAAGCGCCACCGCAGGCTGCCGCCATCGATTCGTACTGGCGCGGCGGCGCTGATCGGTCGCAGGGCGATCGTCTTGGAGAGAATTGCCAATGACGAGGGTGTCGGTTGTGTGAAGATCGACGGCGAGGTGTGGACCGCACGCAGCTTCGACGAAGATCAGATATTCGACCCTGGAGAACGCGTCGAAGTCGTCGAAATACGCGGAGCGACTGCGCTTGTGATGCACTGAGGGGCCGCTGGCGCTTCGCGAGGCATCGTCCTCGGTCACTCATGTGCTTTGCACATTTCGTTCTCTGCGTCCTAGCCTTGCTGGACCATCGACCCCTCAGACGCTTAGCTGGCATAGGTAACCTTGGAAAGATCGGAATAGAAAGGACGAATCAGCCTTATGGTCGCTCTCATCGTCATAGCCGTCTTGGTCGTGTTCGCATTGATCGCGGCCGCGCGCACAGTCCGTGTCATTCCTCAGGCGCGGGCAGGCGTGGTGGAGCGACTCGGTCGCTACAGCCGCACGCTTGAGCCTGGTCTGACGCTCGTCACACCGTTCGTCGATCGAGTAAAGCCGCTGGTAGATCTGCGCGAGCAGGTGGTCAACTTCTCGCCCCAGTCGGTGATCACCGAAGACAATGTCGTCGTTGCGATCGAAACGGTCCTCTACTTCACGATCACCGATCCCCGCTCGGCCACCTATGAAGTCGCCAATCCGCTTCAGGCGATCGAGCAACTGACCGTCACCACACTGCGCAACGTGATCGGTGGGCTGTCGCTCGAGGCGACGCTTACCGCCCGTGAGAGCGTCAACACACAGCTACGGGTGGTGCTGGACGAGGCAACCGGCAAGTGGGGCATACGTATCAACCGTGTGGAGATCAAGTCGGTCGACCCGCCGCAGGACATCAGGGCGGCGATGGAGAAGCAGATGCGCGCCGAGCGCGACCGTCGCGCGGCGATCCTCACCGCCGAAGGCGAGAAGCAGGCACAGATCCTCACCGCCGAGGGTCAGCAGCAGGCGGTGGTTCTGCGCGCCGAGGGCGACCGCCAGGCCGCCGTGCTGCGCGCCGAGGGCGAAGCGAAGGCGATCGACACCGTCTTCAAAGCGATCCACGACGGCAAACCATCACGCGAGCTACTCAGCTACGAATATCTGCAGATGCTGCCCTCGCTGGCCGAAGGCGATTCCAACAAGGTGTTCGTGATCCCCTCGGAGTTCGCCGAGGCGTTCGGTGGCATCGGCGAGGCGATCGCGCGCCGTTCTGGACAGCAGCCGCCGTCCGCGGGCACCCCAGAGCGCGATTGAGCTCTGGGCACGACCCCTGGGCTCGCTCGCGTGCTCGCGCGAATGAGCACTTGCCGCGCTTGCGCATTGGGCTGCCAGAATTGACCGTCTGATGTTCGACTCCCTAGCCGAGAAGCTGCAGGCGACGCTTGGCGACGTGCGTCAGCGTGGCACGCTGACCGAAGCCGACATCGATGGGGCAATGCGTGAGATCCGCCTTGCGCTGCTGGAGGCCGACGTCAACTTCAAGGTGGTCAAGGGCTTCACAAGCGATGTGAAGGAGCGCTGCCTCGGGGCTGACATCGTCGGCAAGCTCAATCCGGGACAGCAGGTCGTCAAGATCGTCGCCGATGAGCTGACGAGCCTGATGGGCGGAGCTTCCGCCGGCCTGAGCTTCTCGCCAAGACCGCCCACGGTGATTCTGATGGCCGGCCTCCAGGGCTCGGGCAAGACGACCGCAACCGCCAAGCTGGCGCGCTATTTGCGCGAGGAGCATTCCTCCTCGGTGGCTTTGGCGGCCTGCGATGTCTACCGTCCCGCGGCGGTGGATCAGCTCGTGAAGGTCGGCGCCCAAGCAGGCGCGGCCGTATACGAGCAGGGGACCGACCGCGATCCGGTCGAGATCGCCACATGGGCGTTGGAGCGTGCGCGCGAAGAGGGCAAGGACGTGCTGATCGTCGACACGAGCGGGCGCTTGCACGTCGACGAGGCATTGATGACCGAGCTCGTGAAGATCCGCGATGCCGTAAAACCGCACAACGTGCTGCTGGTCGTCGACGCGATGACCGGCCAGGACGCCGTCAACGTCGCCGAGCAGTTCGCCGCGGCTGTTCAGTTCGACGGCGTGGTCATGAGCAAGCTCGACGGCGACGCCCGCGGTGGTGCGGCGCTGTCGGTAAAGGCGGTCACGGGCAAGCCGATCATGTTCGCCTCCACGGGCGAGAAGCTCGACCAGTTCGAGCGCTTCCATCCCGATCGCATGGCCCAGCGCATCCTCGGCATGGGCGATGTGATGAGCCTGATCGAGACCGCCGAGCGTCAGTTCGACGAGACGCAGGCGGTCGAGCTGGAGCGCAAGCTGCGACGCAACGAGTTCGGCCTCGACGACTTCCTCGACCAGCTCAAGACGATCCGTCGCATGGGACCGCTCACGAACCTGCTCGGCATGATCCCCGGCTTCGCCGGTGCGCAGCTGAAAAACCTCAAGGTCGATGAGCGTGAGCTCGACCGCATTCAGGCCATCATTCTCTCGATGACCGCCGAGGAGCGCAGTCGCCCGGAGTTGATCAAGGGCTCGCGTCGCCTGCGCATTGCACGCGGCTCGGGGACCAATGTGCAGCAGGTCAACCAGCTCGTCAAGCAGTTCGGCCAGATGCGCAAGATGATGCGTGGCATGAGCCGCGGCAAGATGCCCGATGTCGGCCCGCTGATGAGACAGGCTCGTTGATAGTGATCGGTGTGGGGTGTCTGCCGGCCCTCGGCCGTCTCCACGATCTTTTCACCAGTCACCCGAACCGTCTAAGGTCACCCGAACCGTCTAAGCTCTCTAGCTGGACTGGAAAGCACTCAGAGAGGAAACCGTGTCGGTAAGGCTTAGGCTCACGCGTGTGGGCGCAAGGAAGAACCCAGTGTGGCGAGTAGTCGTCGCCGATCAGCGCTCTCCGCGCGACGGGCGCGTGATCGAGACGATCGGCCACTACAACGCCCAGACAGACCCCTCGACGATCGTGATCGACGAGGAGCGGGCAAAGAGCTGGCTTGCGCGTGGCGCACAGCCGTCTAACACGGTTGCGAAGCTGCTGCGCATTCAAGGCATCAGCTAGCAGCCGTATGCGCCGCGGGTGATCGGATGTCCTCCGAGGTAATGAGAGATCTGTTGGAGTACCTGGCTCAAGGCTTGGTTGATCGTCCCGAAGAGGTATCGGTGGAGCAGTTCGAGGAGGACGACGGCACCGTGGTGTTGGAGCTGTGCGTGGCGGATGAGGACTACGGGCAGGTGATCGGTCGCGGCGGGCGCACCGCGCACGCGCTGAGGACGGTCGTGAAGGCCTCCGCGGTCAACGAGAAGCGCCGCGTGCTCGTTGACATCGTCGACTAGGGCGGCCAGGTGAGCGCCGGCGCGGGCGACCCCGAGGCGAGCAGCGAAGATGCAATACCGGTCGATGGGCCTGGTGCGTCCTTGGCACGCGCCCGCGAGACGACCGGCGAGCGAGACGGTAGCGCAGTTCCCGCCGGTCGCGTTGGTCGTGCTCACGGCCTCGACGGCAGCTTCTACGTCACCGGCGCGCGTCCGCGATTGCTTGCAATCGGTACGACGGTGAAGCTTGCCGATCGCGCCTGCACGGTTGTCAGGCGAGCGGGCACTGACGAGCATCCGATCGTGCGCTTGGAGGAGGTTGAAGATCGCGAAGCTGTCGAGGTGCTGCGAGGGCGCGAGATCACGGTCGAGCTTGCGCGGGCGCCGGCACTGGAGGAGGGGGAGTGGTGGGCCCAGGAACTGGAGGGCTGCGAGGTCTTCGACGGTGAGCGACACGTGGGCACGGTCGTCGGGCTGATGGAGCTCCCCTCGTGTGAGGTCCTGGAGGTGAGGCTTATCGCCTCAGGGGCCGGCGAGGAACACAAGTCGGCAGGCTCCGCGGAGGGGCAGCTGCTCGTGCCGATGGTGAGTGACGCCGTCCGTCACGTCGATCCAGCGCGACGACGTATCGACGTGAACATGACATTCCTGGGAGAGGATTGATGGAGATCGATGTCTTCACGCTCTTCCCCGAGTGGTTTGAGTGGTTCGGGTCCCAGCGCCACGTGCGCAACGCGCTCGACGGGGGGACGCGTTTGAGCTACGTGAACTTTCGCGAGCACACGCCTCTGAGCGGCGGACAGGTCGATGACACCCCCTTTGGCGGTGGCGCCGGCATGGTGTTGCGTGTTGACGTGATGGACGCGGCTATGCACGCTCACTACGGCATCGACGCCACTCAGGTGCGCGAGCGCCGGCGGGTGATTGCGCTTGCTCCTACGGGGCGGCTGCTCGACGAGAGCTACGTACAGGAACTGGTGGCCGAGCCGACCCTGACCTTGCTGTGTGGGCGCTACGAGGGTTTTGACGAGCGGATCGTGGAGCATCTTGCGAGCGAGACGCTGTCGATCGGACGCTACGTGCTCTCCGGCGGCGAGCCGGCGGCGATGGTCCTTTGCGATGCGATCTTGCGTAAGTTGCCAGGTGCGCTTGGGCACGTCGACTCTGCCGTCGAGGAGTCGTTCAGCGAGGCGTTGGAGGGTGAGCCCGAGTATCCGCACTACACGCGACCGGCTGAGTATCGCGGCTGGCGTGTCCCTGAGATCCTGCTTTCCGGTCATCACGAGCGCATCCGTGAATGGCGTCAACAGCAGAGTCGTGCACGAGGAACAGGAGCGAACGGCGCTCCATAGGGCGGGGTTCGCTACCATTCGCGGGCGCGTCGGGCAGTGCAGCGACTTCCGCTCACTCGACGCCTTCTTTTTGCCATGAGCACAGTTATCGAAAGCATCGAGCGCAAGCAGCTGCGCCGCGTCCCCGACTTCGGGCCGGGCGACCGTGTGCGCGTTCACTTCCAGGTCATCGAGGGTACGCGTCGCCGTATCCAGGTGTTCGAGGGCGTCGTGATCAAGCGCCAAGGCCATGGAGCTCGCGAGACCTTCACCGTGCGCAAGCAATCCTTTGGCGTCGGGGTCGAGCGCATGTTCCCCGTGCATTCCCCGAAGATCGAGCGCATCGAGGTAGCCGCCAGAGGCGATGTGCGTCGGGCAAAGCTCTACTACCTGCGCGACCGCGTCGGCAAGCGCGCCCGCGTGCGCGAGCGTCGCTACACCGGACCGGAGGAGATCGTTCAGCCGGGCCTGCTGCACGAGCCAACGGAGGCCACAGACGCCGAGGGAGCTACCGCCGCGGAGACGGTTGCCGAGAGCCAGGTAGCCCAGACGCAAGCCGTAGAGGCAGAGGGCACCGAGACACAGATCGCGGCCACGGGAGCTGAGGTGGCCGAGCAGGCAACGACTTCGACGGAGACTCCGGACGAGCCGTCCGCTACCGCCACGCCGGCGTCCGAGACGGATGAGGGGGCTCCCCAGACGGGTGCAGCCGAGGCCGGAGACGCAGATGCTCAGGCGGTGGCCAAGGACGAAGCCGACTCCTCCTCCGACGCCGGCGACACTGGAGCCGGCGAGCCCTCGGCGTGAAGGAAGGACCCACCTCGGTGAAGCAGACTGAGGACAGGGGTGAGCCGAAGTCCAGAACGAATTCGATTGTTGAGCTGATCGTGATCGTGCTGGTCGCGATCGGCTTGGCGCTCGCGATACAGGCTTTCATCGTCAAGCCATATCGGATCCCCAGCGGCTCGATGGAACCGACCTTGAAAATAGGTCAACGAGTGCTCGTCAACCGTATCGACGTGCACTTCAAAGAACCGCACGTGGGCGAGATCATGGTGTTTCATCCGCCGAAGGACGCCGAACAGCAAGTTTGCGGACCGCAGCCTCATATGGTCACTCCTGGCGGCGCGGCTTGCGCCACGCCTGAGCCCGAAGAGGCCAGCGTCAACTTCATCAAGCGGGTTGTCGCGGGGCCAGGAGACGAAATCTATGTCAAGGAAGGCCACGTCTTGCGCAAGGCGGCAGGCACGACCCAGTTCGTCCGTGAGAAAGACTCATACATCGATCCGTGCGGGAGTGCCTCCGAGTGCGACTTCCCCAAGCCGATCAAGATAGCCGCCGGTCACTGGTTCATGATGGGGGACAATCGTGGCGAGTCGGACGACAGCAGATTTTGGGGACCGGTCCCCACAAGCTGGATCATCGGAGGGGCTTTTGCCACCTACTGGCCTCCCGACCGCATTGGCTTCCTCTAAGGCTTCGCCGAAGCGAACAAGCTCTTCCAGGGCTCCTTACTCTCGACGTGTCGCTCGTCGTCGCGCGCGGAGTAAAAGTGGGCAGCGTCTATTCGCCTTCGACCGGGCGCTGGGGGTGCGCATGGTTGCGGGTGCGGATGAGGCGGGTCGCGGTTGTCTGGCCGGTCCGCTCGTGGCTGCCGCAGTCTTGTTCGACTACGAGCGGCTCACGACCCGTGAGCTGCGTGCTCTGGCGACGCTGAACGACTCCAAGCAGCACAAGGCGGAGGCTCGCGAGCAGCTCTATCCGCTCGTACTCAGCACTGCCGCTCGCGTCACCGTCGTCTCGCGCTGTGTGCAGGGGATCGACTCGCGTGGCCTGCACAAGACGAATCTGGCGGCTTTGCGCGACGCGATCAGGGGTGTGACGCGCGATCTCCCAGGCGAGGTGATGTGCTTGATCGACGGCTTTGCCGTACCCGAGTTCGAGCGCCCGCAACGTCCGGTCGTAGGCGGTGATGCCACAAGTGCCGCGATCGCGGCCGCCTCGATCGTGGCCAAGGTCACGCGCGACCGCTACATGCATCGCGCCGACGAGCTGCACCCGGGCTGGAGTTTTGCCGAGCACGTCGGCTACTCCACGCCGGTACATCGCGAGGCGATCGGCCGTCAAGGCGTCTCGCCGCTACACCGCATGTCTTTTCAGTCGACTGCCTACCGGCAGCTGGCGCTGTGAGTACCAACTAGACTGGGACCAGATCGCCTGCTGGCTCTACCTGGAATACCGACGGAAAACGGTCGGCTAGGCCGGTCGAGCGCAGCGCTTCGCCGATGATGTCGGCCGCTCTTTGTGCCGCAGCTGCCCTGTCGGGCTGGTCGTCGGCAAGGACCAGAACAATCGTCGACGCATCGTCTTCCCAGGTAGCTACTGGACCCATCTCGGAATGCTTGCGCTCCAAGTGTCTCGTCAGCGGCAGCCAAATCGATTCATCGCCAAACGGTACGTTCGCCACCGAGGTCCAGGTTCGATACTCCACGATCATCTCTTATACCCCTTTTTCTTCATGCAGGCGAGGAAGTTGGCAAGCGATCGCGAAGACGAGGGTGTGCCAGCGATCTTGCATGGTGGTTGATCTTCACCGGGAGGAAAGAACAACCAGTACTCCTTGCGCTTCTCGACGCGCCAGCCCTGGTCTTCGGCTCTCAGTCTGATCTTCTTGAAATCGCCCTTTGAGCTCATACGAGCCTCGGTCGTCTCACCAAGCCCCCTCGATGTGATCGAGGCGCAGCAGTCGGTCGGAGCCGTCGACGATCACACCGACTGCGTCGAAGCGGATCGTGTGCGCCCTGGGGCGTGCAGCCGTGTTCTCGTACAGCCAGGCGCAGGCCAGTCGCTTCAGGCGCGAGCGCTGGCTGAACTTCAGCCATGCAAGCGGCTGTTCCTCGGGGCAGAGGCCGCGACGACGGTTGCTGGCCCGGCGCGTCTTGACCTCTGCGAAAACAAGCGTTCGGCCATCGAATGCGATCAGATCAATCTCGCCGTGACGGGTCCGCACATTGCGCTCGACGATCACGAAGTCCAGTCGCCGAAAATGACCGACGGCGAAGTCTTCGCCTAGTGCGCCCAGCGCCCGTCGCGGGTCACGGGGCGCGGGCGTGCCGGGTGGAGACGAGCTCTCGGGTGCCATGCCTCGACCATACGGCGAAAAATGTGACGAAAAACACACATTTGCGCCAACTCACGGTCAAATACGTGTCGCGTTCTCACAAGAGCTGCCTGATGGGCGGATATCCTGGCCGGGGTCCACCCGAATTCGCTTTTGCCCGCATCCCATGAACAGCACCCCTGACAATCCCAGCGGCTCAACCGGTGCGCCAGAGGCGTACGCGGAGGGCCGTGGCCAGAGTCCGTCACTTCCCGCCCCCGGAGTTGGCGCCGAGGGGCGAGACGATTCGGCCCTTGGCACCGAGGGATGGGGCAATTCGGCCGCCGCGCCCGAGGCCGATGCTTCGGGGCGGGATAATTCAGTCGCTGGGCTCGAGGACGCAAGCCGACGGAGCGCCGATCGCTTCGGGATCGATGGCGTCAGCGGCTTCATGGGCATGCGTTGGGACAGTGCCGACACGGTTCGCCTCGAGATCCGCCCGGAGCTGATCAATGCGGGTGGGCTGCTATCGGGCGTGGTCACATATGCGCTCGTCGATTACTGCATGGGTTCCACGCTATGGCCGCACACAGCCGAGAATGAGCACATTGCGACGCTCAACATCTCGATCAACTACATCCAAACGGCTACCGAGGGCGAAATAGTGTGCAAGACCGAGCTCGATCGGCGCAACCGCACGAATGCCGTATTGCACAGCGAGGTACGCCATCAGGACGGCCGGCTGCTCGTCAGTGCGATTGGGAGCTACGCGATCTTTCCAGCTCGTAAGCGCCCACGCGTGTCCTGATGCGCGGCGGCGAAGGCATATGTCGACGATCGCACGCACTCCCCGCGCGCTGAGCATCGCCGGGTCGGATTCTGGCGGCGGGGCCGGCATACAGGCTGACCTCAAGGCCTTCGTGCGCTGTGGGGTCCACGGTATGAGCGCGATCACCGCAATCACCGCGCAGAACACGCTCGCCGTCGACGCGGTATACGGCGTTCCTCCAGAGTTCGTCCTAGCCCAGGTCCGTGCGGTGGTTGCGGACATCGGCGTGGACGCCGTCAAGGTGGGGATGCTCGGCAGCGTCGAGACCGTCCACGCGGTAGCCCGCGCGCTGGACGAGTTGCCTGCCGAGACGCCCGTGGTGCTCGATCCGGTGATGGTCAGCGAGTCCGGCGCTCGCCTGCTGGACGATGACGCCGAGATTGCGCTCGTAGGCGAGATCTTGCCGCGCGCCAGCGTCGTGACGCCGAACGTCGCGGAGGCACGCGTGCTGGCCGGCCATGCGGCGCACCGGCCGGCGGACGAGCAGATTGAGGCCACGTTGGAGGGGTTGGAGGGCGAACAGGGCGAGGCGATCGGCCTTGCCCGGGCGATCTTGTCGCTCGGCCCCGAAATCGTCGTGCTCACGGGCGGTCATCGTGCCCAGGCGGTCGATCTGTTTCTAGGGCGAGGAGCTGAGGCTGAGCAGGCAGTCGAGATTCCCGGTGAGCGATATCCGGACGGGGCGGCTCACGGCTCAGGATGTACTCACTCCTCCGTGCTCGCCGCCCAACTTGCGTTGGGACGTGAACCGCTGCAGGCCGCATTCATAGCTCGCGCATTGGCCGGAGAGGCCGTCGCGAACGGCTTGCGCGACATCGGCGAGGGCCCTGGTCCGGTCGACGTGATCGGTCTTGCTCGCATGCGCTCGTCCTGAGACCCCGCCGAATGGGCTCTGTTCGTCTTTGTCATAATCGCAAGGCATGAAGCTGCTACGCGTCAAGCCCGGTCATGGTGAGGTCGTACTGGCCGAGGGCGACGTCGCGGTGCCCGAGCAGTACAGCGAGCTGCTCGAGACATTCAGCCGCGAACTCGACGCCGGCATGTGGGCCGCGGTCCCAACCTCGACGCATTCGGGACGGCGCGAGGCAGAGTTGGTGCGCAGCTTTGAGGACGTCCCAGCGGACGCCGAGCGGGTGATCTTCTTTCCGCGTGCCGCGGGAGGCGGCTGATGGTCCTAGCTCTAGGCACCGCGGCACTGATGCTGATGATGCTGCTCTCGATGCTGGCCTTGCCGCATCTGAAGCGTTCGCTCGACCTGGCACATCGACGTCTAGTTGAGCGCACACGACACAAGCGGCTCATGCTCGTGGACGAATACGACCCGGGCCGCGAACTGCGTGCCGAGCAGCGCGCACGTGCGCTCCTGCGCTCGTGCGTCAACGAGGAAGACTGGGCCATGTACAGCGAGCTCGGCTTCCTGCGCGTCCGGGGCACGCTGGAGGCTCAGGCTTATGCCTATCTGATCTATCCCCACAAGCCGATCCTTGCCTACGTTCCCTCCACCAATCACATGCTTGGCGAGTACTGCATCGAATTCCCGGATCGCACGCGCCCATATGGCAGTACCCGCTTGCCTGACTCAGACGACGTGCTTGCCAAGTGGATGGCGCTCACGGCCGACGAGCGCGCCCTGATCGAGCAGGCCAACATGCACCTGGCGGGACGCCAGATCCGCGTCGCCAAGGCAAGGCGCGATCTCGTTCGCCTCGCGTGTTGGGAGCGCGAGCGCACGGAGTCACGCAGGCGAGCACCACGTCGCGCCAGTAGTGTTCCCGCGCTGTGAGCACATCCGAGACCTTTGACGTAAAGCACCGCTCGCGCGCCCTGATCGAGGGCCCCGAGCGCGCCGCCGCGCGTGCCTATCTGCACGGGATCGGCTACACAGCCGAGGACCTGGCGAAGCCAATCGTGGGTGTTGCCCACTCCTGGATCGAGACGATGCCGTGCAACTTCAACAACCGCGTACTCGCCGCGAAGGTCAAGGAGGGCATACGCGCGGCCGGTGGCACGCCGATGGAGCTCAACACGATCGCGATCTCCGACGGCATCACGATGGGCACCTCGGGCATGCGCGCCTCGCTCGTCTCTCGTGAGTTGATAGCCGACTCGATCGAGCTGGTTGCCTCCGCCCACGCCTTCGACGCGCTGGTCGTCATCTCCGGCTGCGACAAGACCATCCCGGGGGCGGTGATGGCGCTCGCACGCCTGGACATACCTGGCCTGATGCTCTACGGCGGCTCGATTCGCCCCGGTCGCTACAAGGGCCAGGATGTCACCATCCAGCAGGTCTTCGAGGCAGTCGGCGCGTTTGCATCCGGCAAGATCACCGAACAGGAGCTGCACGAGCTCGAGGAGGCCGCGTCCCCCGGTGCGGGTGCGTGCGGCGGCCAATTCACCGCCAACACGATGGCGATGGCCTTCGAGGTGCTCGGTATCTCGCCCGCGGGCTCCTCGATGGTGCCGGCCGAGGACGGGCGCAAGCTGCAGGTCGCCGTCGACTGCGGCGAACTTGTCATGGACGTCTTGCGCAGGGGGCTGCGCCCCAGCCAGGTCATCACCAAGCCGGCGCTCGAGAACGCGATCGCCGCCGGGGCGACAAGCGGCGGTTCCACCAACATCGTGTTGCACCTGCTGGCGGTAGCCCGCGAAATGGGCTTGCCGCTGTCGATCGAGGAGTTCGATCCCATTTCTGAGGCGACGCCGCTCCTCTGCGACCTGCAGCCCGGCGGTCAGTATGTGGCAACCGACCTGTACGAGGCCGGCGGCGTGCCGCTTGTCATGCGACGCCTCCAGGAAGTCGGTGTGCTGCGTGCAGACGCGATCACCGTCACGGGCCGCACGATCGGCGAGCACGCCGAGCTCGCCAGCGAAACGCCCGGCCAAAAGGTCGTGCGAGCGCTGGACGATCCGTTGAAGCCCACCGGCGGCTTTGCGATCTTGCGCGGCAACGTGGCCCCCGACGGTTGTGTCGTCAAGCTTGCCGGTCACGAGCGCCGCCACCACACCGGCCGAGCCCGGGTGTTCGACGGAGAGGAGGCCGCCATGGCCGCGGTGCTCGCGCATGAGATCGCCGAGGGAGACGTGGTCGTGATTCGTGGCGAGGGGCCGGCGGGCGGTCCGGGTATGCGCGAGATGCTCGCCGTCACCGCCGCGATCGTCGGCGAGGGGCTGGGGGAGAGCGTCACGCTGATCACCGATGGGCGCTTCTCGGGTGCCACGCACGGTTTCATGGCCGCCCACATCGCTCCTGAGGCTGTTCGGGGCGGGCCGATCGGCGCGCTTGCCGACGGCGACGAGATAACGATCGACGTCGAAGCGCGTCGCATCGACGTCGCCTTGACCGACGAGCAGATTGCCGAGCGTCTGTCGGCCTACGTTCAGCCGCCGCGCGCCGACGAGCACATCGACGTGGCGATTCGCAAGTACGCGAAGCTCGTTGGGTCGGCCGCCGAGGGCGCCGTCACGAGCTGAAACATGTCGCTATGCCGTGTGGCTACTTTGCGCTATGGCGAGCCGCCACTCCGCGCCATACCGAGTGGCTGTTCCGTGTATGCTCGCTATTCGGCAATGTGACGGTTACTCGGCGATGAAGTCGCTCAGCAGCCGGTTGAACGACGCCGGCCGCTCCAGCATCGCCATGTGACCCGTGTCCTCGAAGACCACCTTGCGAGAATTGGGTATCAGCTCCTCGAACACGCTTGCGTCGGTGACCGGTATCACCTTGTCCTCGGCGCCCCAAACGATCAACGTCGGACAAGCGATCTCAGGCAGACGCTCGGAGATCGGATAGTCGATGTTGGCGCGCAGCGCCTGCATGAAGCCGGGCTTGCCCGCTCCTCGCAACTGCTCGGCGGCAAGCGCCGCCGGCAGCCGGCCTGGATGGCGTGTCACGAAACCCAACGTCATGTTGCGCAGCCCCCGACGACGCGTCACCCAGTCTGCGCGTGTCGCCGTCCACCCGGTGTACACGGCGATCATCGGTGCCAGCCGGCGTAGGTAGGGCTCGACCCGTTCGACGTCGCGGTGGCGATATGTGCTGATCCCCGCCGCGGACACGAGCACGAGGCGCTCTACGCGCTGCGGGAAGGCAATCGCAAGCTCAGTCGAGACGAACCCGCCCATCGAGTTGCCAACCACCGTGGCCGCACTCACGCCGAGCGTCTCCAGCAGTCCGTCGAGCATGCGTGCATACGCAGAGATCGTGATGGGCTCATGCGGCATCGGCGAGTGACCGAAGCCAGGCAGGTCCATCGCGATCACACGGTGGTCCGCGGCGAATACGGGCAATTGTTCCAGCCAGTTCGGCCAAGAGCCAGAGAGCCCGTGCACGAACACGATCGCCGGGCCCTCGCCCATGTCGATCGTGTTGATCTGATTCCCGCCCACCGTCACCCAGCGCTGATGCTCGCGCCAGTCGACGTCCAGCCACTTCGAGCGTCCGTCCGGGCCATAAGACTGTCGCTCCTCGCTTCCGTTGAGAGTGCTTACGCCGCTCATCTGTGAATAATCTACAGCTCATGCGCATCGCCATCGACGTCGACTCGACCCTGCACCACTATTGGGATGTCCTCTCAGAGATCTCCAGCCGTCGTTTTGGCATCGAGTTGCCCTACGAGGAGCAGTTCACCTGGGGAATCACCCGTTTGCGCCCAGACCAACTGGAGCTGTGCATCGAGGAGAGCCACAGTGACGAGACGATCCTTGCCGGCCGTCCCTATCCAGAGGCCGTCGAGACGATCCGCGAATGGAGTCAGCAGGGTCATTTCATCCACATCACCAGCCATCGTGCAAGCGCATGCGCACCGGCCACCGCGCGCTGGCTGGAACAGCTCGGACTCCCATTCCACGATCTGTGCTGCTCCTACGACAAGGTCAGTCGCTGCGTCGAGCTCGACATAGACATCTTGATCGACGACAGCCCGCTCAACATCAGCGCTGCGATCGAGCACGGGATTGCAACGGCGACGATCCTGCACCCGTGGAATGCAGAGCTTTGCGAGGTCGAGGATGTGCTTGGCGCGGAGGATTGGTCCGAGCTTGCGCGGTTGCTGGTGCCGCTGCTCTCTGCGCCCGAGTCCGCGCTCGTCGGTCCCCACTGACCGATCGACGGTCAGGCATCGGGTGACTCCCGGCGACGGTTTGGAACGTGTCTGGAAACCTGCGGCACCGCGAGATGCGGGTGGGTGGGCCTTAATCACCGCGCTGGATCGCCACGTAACGTCTTGCACGTACTACCAGTACGCGCTGCGACGTCCCGCGACGACCAGCTTGGTCCATGAACGCATGCGCAAGCACCGCAGGCCTCCAGACACGTTCTTAGACCAGATCTCGGCAGGGCGCCCGCCAGCCGCGGCGAATTAGGCGTGGTGATGAGCATCGCGACGGCCGAGATGGCCCCCACCGAGATGGCCCCCAGTCTCAGCGGACCTTGGTTGCAGGCGCTCGCACTGCTGGACGAGGATCTGCGGCGTACGAACGCCGCCCCACGCACCCGACGCGCCTACGCCGTCGACACGTTGCAGTTTTCCTGCTGGATCGACGCCCAGGAGATGGCACCGTCGGCCGTCGGTCCCCGTGACGTCCGTCGCTATCTGGGGATGCTCACCGAGCGTGAGCTCTCGGCCACGACGACCGCACGCAAGCTCGCCGCGATCCGTGCGCTGTTTCGCAGCCAGCTCGAGCACGGTCACATCGAGCAGAGCCCGGCCGATCTGCTTGCTACGCCGCGTCGTGCTTCTCACTTGCCGCACGTTCTGAAGAAGCCAGAGGTTGCACGCCTGCTCGACTCCATTCCCGCCAGTGGGCCACTGGAGATGCGTGACCGTGCGCTGTTCGAGCTGGCCTACGCGTGCGGCTTGCGTGCCGAGGAGATCGTTACGCTCGACATCGCCGACGTCGACCATGACGCCGAGCAACTGCGGGTCGAGGGCAAGGGTTCCAAGACGCGCTTCGTCCCCGTGGGCGAACTGGCGCTGAGCGCCGTGCGCCTCTACCTGGAGCGCGGTCGCCCGGCACTCGCATGCGCTCCTGCGGGGGGTGCGGCGAAGGCGAGGAAGGCAGCCCCAGAGCCCGGGCGCGCGGTCCGAGGTGCCGCCGACGAGCAGGCCCTCTTTCTCAGCCGCTCCGGTCGTCGGCTGGGCACAAGCGACGTGCGTCGCCGGTTGCGAGCGTGGACGACACGCGCCGGTATCCCTGGAGGAATCTCCCCTCATGCCCTGCGCCACAGCTTCGCGACCCACCTGCTCGACGGTGGCGCCGACCTGCGCACGATCCAAGAGCTGCTCGGCCACTCGAGCATCTCGACCACTCAGGTCTACACTCGGGTAGAGTCCGCCAGACTTAGAAGCGCCTATGCGCGCAGTCACCCTCGGGCCTGATCGGCGGGAGAAGACCCTGGAGACGAACGTCAAAGCGATTGAGCTGCGCGAACTGTGGCGGCGGTATAAGAATGAGGACGACCCTCGCGCTCGCGAGCGGTTGGTCGTTGCCTATTCCCCGCTGGTCAAGTACGTAGCCGGACGCACCGCCGCTGGGCTGCCGCCGCACGTAGAGGAGGCGGACCTGGTCTCCTATGGCCTCGTCGGCCTGATCTCCGCGATCGAGCGCTTCGACACCTCGCGCGAAATCAAGTTCGAGACCTACGCGATCACGCGGATCAAGGGCGCCATCATCGACGAGCTGCGCTCGATCGACTGGGTGCCGCGCAGCGTGCGTGCCCGTGCTCGTGAGATCGAGCGGGCCAACACCAAGCTGGAGCATCGCCTGCAACGCACGCCTACAGACGAGGAGATGGCCGCCGAGTTGGAGCTCACGGTGCCAGAGCTGCATGAGTCGCTGCTTGCCATATCTCACTCCTCTGTGGCCGCCTTGGATGAGCTGTGGAGCGTGTCGGATTCCAGCGGAGACCAGGTCTCGCTGATGGACACGATCGAGGATCCCAATGCGCCAGACCCCTCGCGCGCCCTCGACGTCGGCGATCTGAAGGATCGCATCGCCGACTCGATCGCCTCGCTGCCCGAGCGCGAGAAGCTCGTGATAGCCCTCTACTACTACGAGAACCTGACTCTCCGCGAGATCGGCGAGGTCCTCGGCGTCACCGAGTCGCGCATCTCCCAACTGCACACCAAGGCCGTGCTGCGTCTGCGCGGGCGCATGCAGGAGGCTTCTTTCGATTAGAGGTCGGGGAGCGGTCGCGACTCGCGGTGGCGCTTGCGCCGGTCCTTAGAGCGAGCCAAGGGCTTGTCCGGGTGAGCCGGCATTCAGGTGATATGTCTGCGCGGTAGGCCTCTATACATGGGCCGCGGTCGGCGATATCGTGGTGGTAGCGTCCAGCAAGGAGAGACATGCGCCCGGCAGCCGATCGGATTCGCAACGTCGCCCTCGTCGGCCATCGCGGCTCGGGCAAGACCTCGCTGCACGAGGCGCTGCTATTCGAGGCTGGTGTCCTCAGCAGGCTCGGCTCGGTGCCCGAGCGAAGCACCGTTTCAGATGGCGATCCCGACGAGCAGGCGCGCCAGATGTCGATCTCCACAACGCTCAGTTGCCTGCGCTGGCGCGAGCGCAAGATCAACCTGCTCGATACGCCCGGAGAGCCGAGTTTCATAGCGGATGCGCTCGCCGCGTTGCGCGTATGCGAGGCGGCCGTGTTCGTGGTGAGTGCCGTGGACGGTGTGCAGGCCAGCACCGTGCGTCTGTGGGAGCGTGCTGCCGAGCTCGACATCGCGCGGCTCCTGTTTGTCAACATGCTCGACCGCGAGCGCGCCGACTTCTTTGCGACGCTGGAGGGTCTCAAGCGGGCGTTTGGCCCGCACGCGGTCGCCACCGAGCTCCCGCTCGGATCCGCGAGCGAGATCGACGGGGTGATCGACCTGCTCGACATGAGTGCCTTCAGGCAGGACTCGGCTGAGCGTGGAGTCTTGCGAGAAGGCCCGATTCCGGAACGGCAGATGCCGCTTGCCGAGGAATATCGAGAGCGCCTCATGGATGAGGTCTCCGAGCTCTCCGATGCGCTCATGGAGCGCTACCTGGAGGGTGAGCCGATCTCCCATGGGGAGATCGCGGCGGCGCTCAAGCAGGGCACCAACCATGGCGAGCTGTTTCCCGTTGTCTGCGGTGTGGCGACACGCAACATCGGCACCTCGCGCCTACTCGACGCGATCGTCGAGGACCTCCCATCGCCGATCAAGCATGGCCCGTTGGCGGTCGGTGAGGTCGAGCTCACAGCCTCCGATCAGGATGAGCTATTCGCTTATGTCTTCAAGACCCGCGCAGACTCCTATGCCGGGCGTGTCAACTTGTTGCGCGTCTACCAGGGCGTGCTCTGTCACGACACCCAGGTGTCGAACACGCGCGCCCATGCACGCGAGCGAATCGGACAGCCAATCGTCTTTACCGGCAAGAGCACCGAGCAAGTACAGGAGATCGGTCCGGGTGATATGGGCGCGGTCGCAAAGCTCAAGGAGACGCACGCCGGCGATTGGCTGGCTGCCCATTGGCCGATCGCTGGGTCCGGCGGGACGGAGCTCGGGCCGCTCGAGATGCCGTGTCCGCGTCTGCCGGCAGCGGTGATGGCGTTCGCGGTCGAGCCCGGCAGCAGGGGAGAAGAGGAGAAGGTCTTTGCTTCGCTGCGGCGTCTGCAGGAGGAAGACCCGACGATCGACCTGCATCGCGACCCTCAGACCGGCGAGCAGATCGTCGCCGGGCTCTCGCAGGTGCACGTCGAGGTGATCGTCGATCGTCTGCGCGCGCGTTTCGGCGTCGAGGTGACGCTCAAGCCTCCGCGTGTTCCCTATCGCGAGACGATCCGTGCTCACGCGGCCGCTCACGGGCGACACAAGAAGCAGAGCGGCGGACGCGGTCAGTTCGGCGACTGTCACATCGAGATCGAGCCGCTCCCACAGGGAAGTGACTTGGAGTTCGTCAATCGCATCAAAGGCGGGGCGATCCCCAGCCAGTTCATCCCCGGAGTCGAGAAGGGCGTGGTCGAAGCGATGCGGGCCGGACCCGTCGCCGGCTACCCCGTCAGGGACGTCCGCGTCACGCTGATCGACGGCTCTTTCCATGCCGTCGACTCTTCCGAGCTCGCGTTCAAGCTCGCCGGTGCGCAGGCGATGAAGGAGGCGCTGGAGCAGGCCCAGCCGGTGCTGTTGGAGCCGATCATGCTCGTGTGCGTGTCGGTCGCGGAGGAGTATGTGGGGGAGGTGCTGGGCGATCTCAACGCGCGTCGAGGGCGCCCACAGGGTATGGAACCAAATGGTTTCGTCACGGAAATCAGAGCGGAGGTGCCGATGGCGGAGATGCTCGACTACGCTCCCGACCTGCGCTCCATAACCCAGGGCCAGGGCGACTACACGCTCGAGCTGGTGCGCTACGCACCCGTCCCGGGAAACCTGGCCAAGCGGGTGTTCGAGCGCCGCGAGAGCGGGCATGTTGCCGCTCATGCCGGCGCTCGCTCCTGAGCGCGCAGCCTTTTCCCGGGTTCGCCGGTTCGCTCACGCCGGCGTTCATTGCTGAGCGCGCAGTCCGCTCCTGGGTTCGCCGGTCGACAGGCTTCGAGCTGAGCGCGGAGCGCCGTTTCGCCCGTCCGGTTACTCTGGAGGGCCGATGGCTACCAGAGCAATCGTCACCTCGCACCCGATAGTCGCTTGCGACGTATGCGGCAGAAGCCTTTTGCGGGGGGAGACTCCCGACGTGTTTCTCGCTGGCGGCCAGCGCCGCACGGTCTGTGAGCTGTGCATACCGAGGGCTGCGGCCGAGGGCTGGCTGCGAGAGGCAGACAATCATGCTTCGAGTGTCCGTTCGACCCGCACGCGCCGCGCCGGCTCGCTGCTCGGACGGCTACGCCAGCTGCGCGAGCCGGGCCAGGGTCCGCTGCGTCGCGAACGTCGTGCCGCGGCAGGGCTCGATGGACCCGACACGGATGTGGAGCTTCCCGAGGAGGATCTCTACGACTTCCCCGATAGCAAGGTCGATGGCGAAGATCTTCGCGAGCGTGAGATCTACATCGGCTCCGTGGGAGCCTCGGAGTCGCATGGGGGCGCGTGGAGTACCGACGACGATTTCCCATCGCTCGAGGGAGCCGACCCGAAGGATTCCAGGACCGCGAGAGCTCATCCACTCCGAACCGGGCGGTCTGCCGAACCTGGATTCACACCCGGTGCCTCCACGGCGGGCCAGCTGAAGGTCGCACGAGCGCTCGAGGTCTTCAACGCCGGTGAGCAACCAAGGCGCGTGGCGGGCGTTGCACGTTCGCTTGGTGCGCCTACGGTGACCGTGCGTCCGCTCGAGGACTCGGGCAGCACGGTTGCGATCGTCGTCGCATGGGAGCTGTGCTGGTATCGCTACGAGGTCGATCTCGGTGACGAGGCCGCCGGCTCGCAGCTCATTGCCCAAGGCATGGAGCTCGAGGAGCTGCCCGATGAGGATCGGCTGGCGAACGCCGCCGCGGACGAGCGCGGCGAGCTGTCTGCGTTGATCGCCTGAGAGGCTTGCCAATGAGCGTAAGCCGCGCGTTTGCGAAGGTTAGAGCTCGCGCAGAGGATGCGTTTCGGCTGACGCCTTGCGCGGGCGGTACGATCTAGGACGATGATCTACTGCGTGGTGCCCAAGCCGCTTGCCGACGAGCTCTATCCGAAGCTCGTGAAGCGCTATGAGAGCGACGACAACGTGACGGTCATCATCGATCGTCGCGAGGCCGATCGTCGCGCGCGCGATTCACGACCCTCTGAGGCCGACCTGCAGCGTCGCGTCATCCGCGATCGTCGTCGTGCTCGTGTGCCGGGAGATCTGCCGCCGCTCGTCGACGGCTCTTAGCCTCAGATGAAGGTAGTCGTGCATGTAGATGGGGGCTCGCGCGGCAACCCTGGTCCCGCGGCGGCGGCAAGCGTCGTCTCCGCGCCCTCCGGAGAGGTTCTGGACGAGGCATCTGAGCTGCTGGGAACGGTCACGAACAACGTGGCCGAGTACCGGGCCTTGCTGCTCGGCTTGGCGCGTGCGTGCGCGCTTGGAGCAACGGAGGTCGAAGTCGTCAACGACTCTGAGCTGATCGCCAAGCAGGTTCAGGGCCTCTACAAGGTCAAGCACGCCGCCATGCGTCCGCTCTACGACGAGGCGATGGCCGCCTTGCGCGCGTTCGATGCATGGAAGATCCACTCGGTTCCCCGCGCCCAGAACGCGCATGCGGACGCGCTTGTCAATGCCGCGCTCGATGGCGCACGCACCACCGCTTGATCTGAAGCCACAGCCCCTCGACCTAGAGCAGTGCCACCGCTCTCGCGGAAGCCGCTATGTATGCGGGAGACTTTGACGGCCGTCTGAGGGAGTGTCTCTAGGGCGCCGGGCATCCCGATACGCTCGGCTCGTGCTCAAGCCCCGCAACCGTGAGCTGCTCGGCCTGATCCCTTCGGCGCTGCTCGTCACCGCTGGTTTCACCGCGATCTTCATCCAGCAGGAAAACAGCTCGCTGACAGCCTCCACGAACGTCACGCTCAATCGTGTCTCGAGCCTGTCGCTCACCTACGGGCTGCTGTTCCTGGGCCTCTGTCTTGCCGCGCACCTGGTTATCCGCTTTGCGCTGCCCTATGCCGATCCGTATCTGTTCCCGCTGGCAGCCGTGCTTGCGAGCGTCGGGATCGTGATGGTCTACCGCATCAACCCGTCGCTCGCGCGCCAGCAGGCACAGTGGATGGTGCTCGGCCTGATCCTCTTTGCCGCCACGATCCTGTGGCTGCGGCGCACGGGCATCGGCGTGCTCGAGCGCTACCGCTACACGATCGCGGCGGTCGGGATCCTGATGGCTGTCCTGCCGCGCTTCCCGGTCATCGGCGAGCAGGTCAACGGCTCCTATCTGGACATCCACTTCGGCTCGGTCTCCTTCCAGCCGGCCGAGCTGGCGAAGGTCGCGATCGTGATCTTCCTGGCCAGCTACCTGCGCGACAACCGCCAGATACTCGTGACGGCGGGACGGCGCGTGCTCGGCCTGACCGTGCCGCCGATGAAGCAGTTCGGCCCGATGCTCGTCGTGTGGGGGGCAGCGATGGGCACGCTGCTGCTCACCGGCGAGCTGGGAACCTCGTTGATGTTCTATGGCGCCTTCCTCGCGCTTCTGTACGTCGCGACCGGCCGTTTCTCGTTCCCGCTGATCGGGCTCGTGTTGTTTGGCCTGGGCGCCTGGTTCGTGGTCGGCCATGTCGGGCACGTCCACGCGCGCGTGCTTGCCTGGGAAGATCCGCTGGAACCGAAGCTGTTCCACAGCGGCGTCAGCTACCAGCTTGGCCAGTCGCTGTTCGCGCAGGCCGACGGCGGCCTACTCGGCACCGGCTTCGACCAGTCGCTGCTGGTGATCCCGCACACGCGCGAAGCGATCTTGCCCGTGCCCGAAAGCGACATGATCTATGCGGTCATCGTCAACGAGCTGGGGCTCGTCGGTGCGGGCGCCTTGCTGCTCACCTATCTGCTTTTCATAGCACGGGGGCTGAAGACGGCGATGCTTGCGCGCGACTCGTTCTCCAAGCTGCTTGCTGTCGGGCTGTCGTTCATCATCGCCATGCAGGTGTTCGTGATCGTGGGAGGCGTGACGCGCGTGATCCCGCTCACAGGGGTGACGCTGCCGTTCGTCGCCTACGGCGGCTCCTCGGTGGTCATGAACTTCGTGTTGTTGGCGCTGTTGCTGGTGGTCTCAGACCGGGCGCGCAGGCCGTACTCGTCCTCGCGCTGATCAGGTCGTGCGTAACCCGCGCTGAGGAGGGGCCATAAGGCGTCTCGATTGGGGCTGGCGCTGTCCCACACGTACACGACGTTTCGTTCGAGCGATGCGTGCTGGAGGTCGTTGAGCCATTTCTGGGCACGATTGTGCACTTTTGAGCAGGTTCGTTGCGGCTTTCGGTCGAAAACCTCCACATACCTGCACATTTGTGAGTATTCGGGTGACGTTCGATGAATATTGCCGCCATGCCAACTTCCACGACAGACGCCAGCTCCAGCTTTGTCATCCAGGCGCGCGACATGCGGGCGGGTGGGACTTCGATAGACCGGCGCCGACGCTACCCAGCGCGTCAAGCCAACTTCTCCTCACCGGCCGGTCTGCATCCACGACCATGGTTGGCGCGCCTGCGCCACGCGCTGCGCGAGGATCTGTTTGTGCTCCATTACCAGCCGATCGTCTCGCTGCAAGGTGGAGCGGTCTCCCACTACGAGGCGTTGATTCGCCTGGCGGATGATCCCGACGGTCCGCTTACGCCTCCGTGCAGCTTCCTGCCGGCCGCCGAGCGCTATGGCTTGATTCAGGAGATCGACCGCATGGTGATCGGCAAGGTGATCGCACTGATGGGGGGCGAGCTGGCCGAGCGCGATGCCCGCGTGGCCGTCAACTTGTCTGCTTTGTCGATCACGGACCACGGCATGCTCGCTCACATCGAGCGTGAGCTCGACCGCCACGGCGTCGATCCAGGGCGGCTGGTTGTCGAGGTCACCGAGACGGCGGCGATTGGCGACATGCGTCGTGCCCAGAGCTTCTGCGAAGGCGTCCACACGCTCGGCAGCTCGGTCGCACTCGATGATTTCGGCGCCGGCTTCGGCTCCTTTCAATATCTCAAGCAACTACCGTTCAAGTACCTGAAGATCGATGGCGATTTCATCCGCGCGCTGCCTTCTTCGCACAAGGATCAACTGGTCGTGCAGGCGCTCGTCGGCGTGGCTCGCGGCATGGGCAAGCAGACGATCGCCGAGTACGTCGGCGACGAGGCGACGATGTGTTTACTGCGCGAGTACGGCGTGGATTACGCGCAGGGCTTCGAGGTCGGTCGTCCGTGCGGGCAGTTCGAAGCGTTCGCGGTCTAGGGGTGTCATGGTCTGGCGGCGGGATGCCCAGGGAGATCGTAGGGGGCGTGTAGATCCTTTTGGTGATCCCGTAAACACCCCCTTTTTGCGGGCACTTAGATGAGGATTGATACCTGAGCAAATCTGTTCGGTCCACGCAGGGGTATCGAGAGGGCACATCTCGTGCACAGCTGGCTTTTGAAGAGGCTCTAGCGCGGCTCTGGCATCTGCGTGCGCAACATCGCATCCCACAGCCGGTCGGGCAGCAGTTTGCGCTGCAGCACCGTGAGGTGCGCGGATGGCGTGAGCAGCATGCGCGATGGCGCGCGACGTCGCGAGATCGCCTTCTCGATCGCCCTGGCCACGACGTCCGGCCCGCCGCCGAGGTGGCGCATCGGGCCCTCGTAGACGTCCTTGGTCATCGCCGCGAGCTTGGTGTTGAACTTTTTGTAGGGATCGCCGGCGTCGTTTTCGGCTTGCGCGCCCGCGCCCGCCTCACCCACAGTGGCAGCAGCTGTCTTACCGAACTCGGTCACGATCAAGCCCGGCTCGACCAGCACCACGTCCACACCAAAACCCCGCACCTCGAAGCGCAGCGCGTCGCTGATCGCCTCGAGCGAATGCTTCGTGGCGTGGTAGAGCCCGCCGCCGGGCAGCGTCAGCTTGCCGCCCATCGAGCCGATGTTCACGACCTTTCCCCACTGCTGCCCCCGCATCGCGGGCAGCACGAGTTGGGTGAGCGCGATCAGGCCGAACACGTTCGTCTCGAATTGGCGGCGCACCGCCTCCAGCGGCACCTGCTCGATCGGTCCGCCCTGTGAATAGCCGGCGTTGTTGACGAGGACTCCGACGGCGCCGTGCTCGCGCTCGATCGTCTGCACCGCCGCACGCATCGAGTCCTCGTCGCAGACGTCCAGTCGCAGCAGCTTGCAGCCAAATCCCTCCAGGTGCTCGATCGACTCCGGGCGTCGAGCGCTTGCGTACACGCTCCAACCTTTGCCCACAAGCCGCTTCGCGGTCGCCTCGCCGATCCCCGAAGAACATCCGGTGATCAGTGCCGCCTTGGATGGAGAATCGCCCATCGCTGCAGAATACGGAACTTTGAGACCTTGGCGCATGCGCCAAGGTCCGGGACGGCACATGTGCCGTCCCGCCGAGTCGTGCATGCACGACTCGGACGCGGGGCCGCATGCGGCCCCGCGCGGAGGGGCGCATGCGCCCCTCCGAACAACATCATCGACTTCGGTTCTCTAGGCTGCTCTCTGCGATGCGTGCAGTCACCTTTCAAGCACCCGGTGAGGTCCAAGTCACGGACGTCCCCGAGCCGGAGCTCTCAGATCCCGGCGACGCGATCGTCCAGATCGAGGCCACAGGCGTTTGCGGCTCGGACCTGCACATCTACCACGGCCGCGTGAAGATCGAGCCCGGATTCACGATCGGGCACGAGTACGTCGGCACGGTGCTCGCCGTGGGCGATGAGGTGCACAGCGTCGCAGTGGGCGACCGCGTGCTCGGCTGCTTTCAAACCGCCTGCGGGCACTGCTATTTCTGTCGGCGTGGCTGGTTTCACAAGTGCGACTCCTCGCGCACCTTCGGCCATGGCGCGGCACTCGGCTCGCTGCAGGGCACCCAGGCCGAGCGCGCTCTGGTTCCGAGCGCCGAGCTGGTCTTGCGCAAGGTTCCGGCGGGCATGAGCGACGAGATCGCTCTGTTCGCAGGGGACGTGATGGGCACGGGCTTTCACGCCGTAGCCGACAGCGGCCTGCGCCCAGGCGACGTTGCGGCCGTGCTCGGCCTTGGGCCCGTGGGACTGTGTGCCGTCCAGGCCGCCCGCGCCTGTGGCGCCGCGCACGTGATCGCGATCGACACGGTCCCAGAGCGCCTGGCGATGGCCGAGAGCTTCGGCGCCCAGCCGGTTCACCTGAGCGAGGGTGACCCGCGCGCGGCGGCGCGCGAGGCAAGCGAAGGCCGTGGCGTGGACGTGTGCATCGACGCGGTCGGGCACCCGCAGGCCTTCGACCTGGCGTTGAAGCTGACGCGCAAGTGCGGCACCGTCCAGGCCGTCGGCGTTTACGCCGAGCGCGCCGAGGTGCACATGGGTCTCTTGTGGATCAAGTCGCTGCATGTGTGTGCCGGCCACGCCAATGTGATCGGACACGTCGATCGGGTGATGGCAATGATGTCCGCCGGTTTGCTCGATCCAAGCCCCCTGGTCACTCACCACATGAGTCTCGAGCAGGCTCCAGAGGCGTACGCTCTATATGACCGCCGTGAGGCGCTGAAGATCGTCCTCAAGCCCTAAGGAGCTTCGATGAACGCCGTTGCCCAACCAACTCTCCCCGAGACGCTCAGCGACGCGGCACGGGACTTCATAGCCAAAGAGCACGGCCTGCTGATCGGCGCGGAGCGCGTGCCGGCCGCCGACGGGCGCACGTTCGCGACGCTCGACCCGGCAAACGGGCGCGAGATCGCCATCGTCGCCCAGGCGGGCGCCGAGGACGCGGCTCGCGCCGTCGCTGCCACGCGCGAGGCTTTCCAAAGTGGCCCGTGGTCGTCGATGGCCCCCTCTGCTCGCGGCGCGTTGATGATGACGCTGGCGGACGCGATCGAAGCGCACGAAGAGGAAATGGCCCAGATCGAGTCGCTCGACAACGGCAAGCCGGTGAAGCTCGCCCAGTACGTGGACGTGCGCGGCACGATCGCCCACCTGCGCTACTACGCGGGCTGGCCGACCAAGATCGAGGGCAACGTGCTGCCGGTGACGGCGCCGAACATGCTCTGCTACACGCGTCGCGAAGCTGTCGGGGTATGCGCGCAGATCGTGCCATGGAACTTCCCTTTGTTGATGGCGGCCTGGAAGATCGGCCCAGCGTTGGCCGCCGGCTGCACGATCGTGCTCAAGCCGGCCGAGCAGACGCCGCTGAGCGCACTGCGCCTCGGCGAGCTGGCACTGGAGGCCGGCTTTCCACCGGGGGTACTGAACGTGCTCACCGGCGACGGTGAGACCGGCGCCGCGCTCGTGGACCATCCCGACGTCGACAAGATCGCCTTCACCGGCTCGACCGCCGTAGGTCGTGAGATCGGGGCAAAGGCGGGGCGTGCGCTCAAGCGCATGACACTCGAGCTCGGCGGAAAGAGCCCGAATGTGATCCTCCCCGATGCCGATATCGAGGCGGCGGTAAAGGGCTCCTATCAGGCGATCTACTTCAATTCCGGCCAGGCATGCAACGCGGGCTCGCGCCTGTACGCGCCGGCTGAGTGCTTCGACGAGATCGTGAGCGCCCTGGCCGAGCAGGCCAAGGCGACGCGTCTGGGCGCCGGCCTCGACCCCGCGACCCAGCTCGGCCCGCTCGTATCCGCTGAGCAGCGCGACCGTGTGATGTCCTACATCGACGCCGGCCGTGAGCAGGGCGCGGAGTTGCTTGCCGGTGGGGGCCGTGCGCTTGCCGACAGCGGCGGCTGGTTCGTCGAGCCGACGCTGTTTGCCACCAGCTCAGACGACTTGAGCATTGCCAAAGAGGAGATCTTCGGGCCTGTGCTGGTGGCCTCTCCATACGACAGCATCGAGGAGGTGGCCGAGCGTGCCAACGCGACCGACTACGGGCTCGCGGCCGGTGTGTGGACGCGCGACGTCTCAAGCGCCCATCGGCTGGCCGCGCTGTTGCGTGCCGGCTCGGTGTACATCAACCACTGGGGCGGTGCGGATGCGTGCGCGCCCTTCGGCGGCTTCAAGGCGTCGGGCGTTGGGCGCGAGCACGGCCATGACGGGCTCGACGCCTATTTGGAGACCAAGACGGTCTGGACCTCGCTGGGTTGAGAGGCCGCCTCAGCGCGGGGACCATGGTCTGAGAAGGATTCAAAGGGCGCCGTGAGCGGCATCGTCAATGCCGCGTAGTGCCCGCTATTCGGTAACTGGGTGCACTAGAGTCCGGATGATGAGCGGGCATCCTCTGAGACCCGGGAGCCTTCAGATATCGAGTGCGCTCGTGGACGGCGCCGTCAGGGTCTCCCTGGGAGGCGAGCTCGATTTGGCCTCCGCGCCGCGAATGGAAGAGCACTTCATCGCGATCGACGAGCAGGCGCCAGCGCGCGTCGTGGTCGATCTCGGCGGGCTCGCGTTCATCGACTCCAGCGGTTTGCGCATGCTTTTGCTTGCCGACTCCCGCGCGCGCGAGCACGGCTATGAGCTCGTCCTGCTGGCAGGCAGCGAGCCGGTGCAGCGTGTGTTCGAGATCACCGGCGCGCTCGACGTCCTGCGCTTCGAGTCGTGAAGGTCCTTTGAGCTCGATCGCGGAGCCAAGCGCGCTCGTGAGCGAGGAGCGGACGCGCGAGCACACGCGTCAATGGGCGACTGCTCTTGCCGGTGTGTTCACGCTGGTGCTGCTCGCCGCGACACTCGAGATCGTGCTCGACGGCGCGGTCGGCCACTCGCCGCTGATCCCCAAGTCCCCGAATATCGCCGCCTGGCTCGACGGCATCGGCGAGCGCCTGGGATATCGCGTCTTCTTGATCGCGCTGCTGTCCTACAGTGCCGCGTTCGTCGGCATCCTGTTGCTGGTACGGCGCATCTCCTCGCGCTGGGCGATCGCGCTGACGATTGCGTTGCAACTGATCGTGTTCGTCGGCCCCGTCTTGATCTCGACCGACGTCTTCAGCTACATCGCCTACGCGCGTATGGGCGTCGTACACGCCATCAACCCCTATCTGCATGGCCCGACCTCGATCGCGACCGATCCGGTCTATCGCTACGTGGGCAAGGACTGGGTCAAGGTGGCGACCGCCTACGGGCCGCTGTACACGTTGCTGTCCTATCCACTGGCACCCCTGGGGGTCCTAGGCGCACTGTGGGGCATGAAGCTCGAGGCGCTGGCGGCGAGCGCCGGCACGCTTGCGTTGACGTGGCGCTGTGCGCGCATTCGTGGGCTCGACCCAAAGTTCGCGTTGATCGTGGTCGGCGTCAACCCGCTGTGGGTCATCTACGGGCTCGGCGGCGCCCACAACGACTTGATCATGACGCTGTTCTTGATGGGCGCTGTGGCTCTCACGTTCGCGAGCGAACAACGCCAGATGGCGGCGACCGGAGTCTCTGGCGAAGCGGTTGGACGCCCAGCGCAGGACGTGAGTTTGGGCCACGCCGCCTCCGGTCAGGCGGCCCTGGGCGGCTTGCGCGGCGAAATAGAGCGCGCCTTCCAAACGGGGTTGCGCCGCGAAACCTATGCCGGTGCCGCGGTCGTCGGCGCGACGCTGATCAAGGCCACCGGCATCGTGCTGCTGCCGTTCATGTTGCTCAGTCGCCGCCGGCTCGCGCCACTGATCGGGGCCGCTGTGGCCGCGGTAGCAGCCGCGCTGATCGCCTACCTCGTGTTCGGCATTCATGGCGTGGACATCATCTCGGCGCTCAATCGCGACGCGGCTTTCGTAGGCACCGACAGCTTCCCGACCGAGATTGCCCACCTGTTCGGCAAGCCTGGGGTGTTCCCGATAGATCACGACCTGCTCAAGGCCGGTCTCGTGCTGATCGTGCTGCACCTGATGTGGCGTACGTGGCGCGGCTATGACTGGGTGGCGGCCTCGGCGTGGACGCTGCTTGCGATCGCGGTCACGAGTACATGGCTGCTTGCCTGGTACACGCTATGGTCGCTGCCGCTTGCCGCCGTCAGCCGCGACCGGCGCGTGCTCTATGCGACGCTTGCCGTGCAGGCGCTGTTCGTCGTCCACCAGACCGCGCCGCTTTTCGCGCCTGTCTCATGAGCGAGTCCCAGCAGCGATGAGCAAGTTCCCAACAGCGTATGAGTGAGATCCCGACAGCAGTCAAGCGCGACGCGTGGGGCTGGCTACCCGAATGGGCTCGTCCACTCGAGCACGAGCGCCGCGGCCTCGGCAGCCTGCGCCTCGCGGAGACGACGATCCTGATCCTGCTCGGCATCTTCCTGGCGGTCGCTACGGTCAACGACGTGGTGCAGCAGACGCACGTCAACCATCGCCTCACGGCCGATCTGCTCACCTGGCGCACGGCGACAGGCCACGACTACGTGAACATCGACACCGAGCAGGACGTGAAGACCTACAGCACGCGCGACACGGTTTGCGGAAACGTATCGCCGGGCGCGCCGGGCGAGCGCGCCCAGGTGTGCCTGATGCTGGCGGGAGCGGTCGTCTCGGGGGTGCGCAGCATCAGCGGTGGCTATTACCTGCCGCCATATAGGGCGGACCTGCGCGCCAACCGCTACAAGTGCTTCGGCCTTGCGGCTGAAACGGAGCTGTGCGGTCTGAGCTCGCCGCCGGCCGGCGCGCCGCCGTCCCCGCCTTTGCCACTCGGCCGCCCGTGAGCGTCGCTCCCGTCAGTCTCGCGCGCCGATGAGCGGCTCCGCTGCCGATCCAGTTGCCCTCGGCGGCAGGAGCGAGCTCGTGGCGAGCAGCACTCGGCGTTACCGCCGGATCGCCGCCCTGGCGCCGTGGTGGCCGCTGCTTGCGATCTTGCTGCTTGCGGCGGTGCTGCGCCTGAGCACGCTCGGCCTGCAGAGCTTCTGGTACGACGAGGCGTTTACGCCCGTGCACGTATTGCGCGCGAGCCTCGATGCCACCCTGCGCAACGTCGTGCACACCGAGAACACGCCGCCGCTCTGGTACGTGCTCGAGTGGGGGGTCTCGCGTGTGCTCGGCACAGGTGTGGTGGCTCTGCGCCTGCTCTCCGCGCTGGCCGGAGTCGCCACGGTGGCGGTTGCTTGGGCGATCGGTTTAGAGCTGGCCGGTCGTCGCGCCGCGATCGTCACGGCTACGCTCGTCGCGGTCAACCCGCTGTTTGTCTGGTATTCGCAGGAGGCGCGCGCCTACGGCCTGTTCGTATTCACGGCCTCGCTTGCGTTGTTGTGCTTCCTACGCACCCTGCGCGAGCCGACAACCCGGCGGCTCGTGGAGTTCGCGCTCGCGGCCTCGCTGGCCCTGCTCACCCACTATTTTGCCGTGTTCCTGTTGATTCCAATGGCGCTGTGGCCGCTGTGGCTTGCGATCGTGGGTGGGTGGAGCGATGAAAGCGCGATGCCCCGTGCGCGCGCGGGGGGCGTCGTCAAATCCGACGATCGTGGTGATGCCCAACTCACACCACGGGAACGAACTTCAAATCCAAAAAACCTCCCGCGCGTACTTTGCGCGCTCGCGCTGCCGGGAATCGTCGGCTTGGCTCTGATCCCGCTGATCCTCTCCCAGGGGGGGCATGGCACGCAGTGGATCGGCGAATGGGCACTTGCCAGTCGTCTGGAAGCGATCCCGCAGTACTACCTGACCGGCTACAGCGGCTCTTCGCTCGGACATGGCATCGAGGCGCTGGTGGCGCTGCTGATCTTGGCTGGCGTCCTGTACGGGCTGTGGAGCACGCTCACCCGTCGCGAGGAGCATGGTGCGCTGATCGCGCTGACGATCACCGCCGCCGGGGTGCTCACGCCTGTCCTGCTGGCGCTGTTGGGCGCGGATTATTTGGCGCCACGCAACCTTGTTGCGGCGATGGTGCCGCTGAGCGCGCTGCTTGCGATCGTCATCGCGGCGCAGCGAACAGGCCGCATCGGCATGGCACTGGCGGGACTGCTCGCGCTCGCCTTCCTTGTGCTGAGCGTCGACGTGAATCTCAGCCCACGCTTGCAGCGCGGTGACTGGTCGGGGGTCGCGGGCGTGCTGCACCCGGCCCAGCCAAAGCATGTGATCACCACGGTCGAGTTGGGCTCGGCGCCGCTCGAGTACTACCTGCCACGCTTGAGCAATCTGAGCGCGGGGCAGAGTGTCAAGGTGACTGAGATAGACGAGACCGGCTACGCTCCGCTGCGCCCTGACGCCGAACGAGCGCCGGCGCGCGGATTCCATCTCACAGAACGACGTGACGTAAACGGTCTAATCGTGTACCGCTTCATATCCAATGTGCCTGTCACGATTTCTCAAAGAACGCTGCTGCGAGCGGTGATAGCCGAAGAAGGGCGCCCAGAGGCGCTCGTGCCCACAGCATCGTCGGGGAAAACGCTCTAGCGTCCTTCACCATGTCATCGCAGATCGCGCAGACAGTCAGCGAGGCGCAGGTGACATTGGAGCTGGCCCGTGAGCGCCTGCTCTCACTGCAAGACGAGGCCGGATGGTGGCGCGGCGAGCTGCAGACGAACGTGACGATGGACGCGGAGGACATGCTGCTGCGCGAGTTTTTGGGCATTCGCCGGGCCGAGGAGACAGAGCGCTCGGCGGCCTGGATCCGCTCACAGCAGCGTCCCGACGGAACATGGGCAAATTCTCATGGTGGACCGGGCGATCTGTCGACGACGATCGAGGCCTACTGGGCGCTGCGCCTGGCCGGGGACGAGCCAGAGGCCGAGCACATGTGCGCGGCGGCCAAGTTCGTCCGTGCGCGGGGCGGCATCGAGTGTGCCCGCGTCTTCACGCATGTGTGGCTCGCGCTGTTCGGCCTTTGGTCCTGGGATCAGGTGCCGGAGCTGCCTCCGGAGATCGTGCTGCTGCCCTCCTGGGTGCCGTTGAACATCTACGACTTCGCCTGCTGGGCACGTCAGACGATCGTGGCGCTGTCGCTTGTGATGGCCCACCGTCCTCGGCACGAGTTGCCGTTCGCGCTCGAGGAGCTGCACGGCCCCGAGGCGTGGCGAGCAGCCGAGCCGACCAGCGTGCGCGGCCGTTGGCTGACGCGCCTGGATCGCCTGCTGCGCGTCTACGAGCGTCGCCCGCCAAGGCTTTTGCGCCGGATCGCAATGGCGCGTGCGGAGCGCTGGATCGTACGCCGCCAGGAGGCCGATGGCTCTTGGGGAGGCATTCAGCCGCCGTGGGTGTACTCGCTGATGGCGTTGCATTTGAACGGCTACGCGCTCGAGCACCCGCTGATGCGACGCGGGATCGAAGGCATCGACCGATTCATGGTGGAGCAGCGCGACGGCGAGTCTGGCGACTCGCGACACGATGGCGAGTTCGGCGGCCCGTTACCGATTGGCGGGTCGATCGCACCGGCGGGCAGCCGTCGCCTGGAAGCTTGCCAGTCGCCGGTATGGGATACCGCGCTCAGCGTGGTCGCGCTCAGCGATGCCGGCCTGTCGCGCGAGCACCCGGCGCTGGTACGGGCCGGCGAATGGTTGCTGGGCGAGGAGGTGCGGATTCCAGGCGATTGGCGCGTGCGCCGGCCCGGCTTGCGCCCTGGAGGGTGGGCGTTTGAGTTTGCCAACGACAACTATCCCGATGTGGACGACACGGCTGAGGTGGTTTTGGCGTTGCTGCGTTTGGGCGATGCCCCCCGCGCGCACGGGGGGCATGCGCTTTCGCAAAGCAACGGTTCGGCCGAGACGCTCCGGTCCAAACCGTTCACCGACGAGCAGGCTTTCTCGCCCGGCAACGGCTCAGCCTCGACGCATGAGCCCGCGCCGCTCCCCGAGTGGCAGCGGGATCGGCGCTTGGGCGAGGCGATCGAGCGCGCGGTCGACTGGACCAAGGGCATGCAGAGCCGCGAAGGCGCGTGGGGGGCCTTCGACGCCGACAACACGCGCTCGCTCGTGCGCGAGCTGCCGTTCCTGGACTTCGGCGAGGTGATCGACGAGCCGAGCGCGGACGTGACCGCGCACGCGGTCGAGATGCTCGCGGCACTCGGCCGTGGCGGTGACCCGGAGACGACGATGGCCGTGCGCTGGCTGATCGACTGTCAGGAGCCGGGGGGCTCCTGGTTTGGCCGCTGGGGGGTCAATCACCTCTATGGCACCGGCGCGGTGCTGCCGGCGCTTGTGGCTGCCGGCGTGGCGCCCTCCGAGCCATGCGTCAGGCGGGCGGTGGCTTGGCTCGAGCGCCACCAGAACAACGATGGGGGGTGGGGTGAGGACCCGCGCTCCTACGATCATGCCGAGTGGGTCGGGCGCGGCGAGAGCACCGCCTCGCAGACGGCCTGGGCGCTGCTTGCCCTGCACGCTGCCGGCGAGCGCTCGTCGGCGGTTGCTCGGGGTGTGCAGTGGCTCGTCGAGACCCAGCGCGAGGACGGCGGCTGGAACGAGCCGCAGTACACGGGCACTGGCTTCCCTTGCGACTACTACATCAACTATCACCTCTACCGGCTCGTGTTCCCTGTGATGGCACTCGGGCGCTGTCTGTCGGCGGGGGCATGATGATGCACGCCGCACCGCTCGAGCTGGCGCCGGCGCAAGCCCTGAGTGCGCGTACCGTGATGGAACAGGCGGGCAGCGAGAACTTCCCAGTGGCAATGCGCGTGCTTTCACGCAAGCACCGGCGCCGGCTGCTCGCCGTCTACGGCTTTGCGCGGCTCGCGGACGAGTTGGGCGATGAGCTCGCCGGAGATCGTCTGGCGGCGCTCGACTGGCTGGAGGGGGAGCTCGACCGCGCATACCTAGGCGGCGCTCGTCACCCTCTGCTCGTGTCTCTACAGCGGACGCTGGCCGAATGCGCATTGCCGCGCGAGGCATTCGTGCGCTTGATCGATGCCAACCGGCTGGACCAGCGCAGCCGGCGCTATGAGAGCTGGGAGCAGCTGCAGGCTTACTGTTCGCTGTCCGCGAACCCGGTCGGGGAGCTGGTCTTGGGCGTCTTCGAGTTGGCAAGCCCCGAGCGAATCGAGCTTTCAAATCGCGTTTGCAGCGCTCTCCAGCTCGTGGAGCACATCCAGGATCTGCGCGAGGACGTGTCTCGTGGCCGCTACTACCTACCGGCGCGGGATTTGGCCCGCTTCGATTGCTCGCACGAGCAGCTCGCGCGGCTGTGTGCACAGGGTGGTGAAGATTTGGATTTGAAGGGCGTGCCGGCTGTTTCGCCCCCTCCCAGTTGGGATTTCCCAGGCCAGTCCGATCGTCTGCGCAAGGCGATCGCCTTCGAGCTGGCGCGGGCGCGGACCCTGCTGGCCGCCGGGACGCCACTCGTCGCAAGCGTCCATGGACGGGCAAAGCTTGGGCTGGCCGGCTTCGTTGCCGGTGGCGAGGCGGCACTTGAGGCGATCGAGCGGGCCGACTTCGATGTGCTCGGGGCTGTGCCCCGGCCCACCGCTCGCCGGCGCGTGCGACTCGTGGCGAGCGTACTGGTGCGTGGTCGCGGCGGCACGGCCCCAGACAACGGCACTTCGAGCTCACCGCCACGATGAACCCGACCGCAGCCTACGAGCACTGTGAGTC
The DNA here is from genome assembly GCA_036266805.1 of Solirubrobacteraceae bacterium. Lineage (GTDB taxonomy): Bacteria > Actinomycetota > Thermoleophilia > Solirubrobacterales > Solirubrobacteraceae > Palsa-744. The sequence goes on along the minus strand of DATAXK010000003.1, from coordinate 50,812 downwards.
GCTGACGCGCAGGGCGGCCGCCAATTTTTACTATGGCATCAGGCTGCTACCAAGTGAGAAGCGGCGCGCGACGTGCGCCGTCTACGCCTTTGCGAGAAGGATCGACGACATCGGCGACGGTCAGATCGATCGTGTGCGGAAGCTGGAGCTGCTCGAGGTGGCTGAGCGTGCGCTGCAAACAGCTTCGACGTCGAGCATCGACCCGGTGATCGTGGCGCTTGCCGACGCCCACGAGCGCTTCTCGCTGCCGATCGAGGCGCTCGAGGATCTGATCGCCGGCGTGCGCATGGACGTCGAGGGCGCGAGCTATGAGAGTTTCGAGGATCTGCTCGTCTACTGCCGTCTGGTCGCCGGGTCGATCGGCAGGCTGTGTCTGGCGATCTTCGGCGCGCGCGAGCAAGAGCAGGCGCACCGTCTCGCCGACGATCTCGGCGTCGCCCTGCAGCTGACGAACATCCTGCGCGATCTGCGCGAGGACGCAACGCTCGGGCGCGTATACGTTCCGCGTGAGGACCTGCTGCGCTACCAGGTGAGCGACGACGGGCGCTTCGATGGTGGGGAGGGCCAGCTCGACGCGCTCACTCGCTTTCAGGCGCGGCGTGCGGGCGAATGGTTTGACCGGGGCCTGGAGCTCGTGCCGTTGCTGGATCGTCGCAGCGGCGCTTGCGTGCTTGCAATGGCGAACATCTACCGGGGTGTGCTCGAGCGCATCGAAGACGATCCCGAGCGCTCGCGGAGGGTGCGCGTGTCGCTGCCGATCTGGGAGAAGGGGTGGGTGGCAAGCAGCAGCATCCTCACAGCCACGCTCGGGCGGCCGCCGGTTCGCGATCGGCGTTGGCAGCTTCCTTGAGCGCTCCTCCGCATCAGCCTTTGCTCAATCCTTGGCCGTGTCGACGAGCGTCCGTGTCTGCGTCAGCAGCTGTTCAGCCGCCAAGCGTGTCGGGTAGCATCAGCTTGAACGTCTGGGGGCTCTGTCGCTTGGATCCTCGCGCGAGGCTCGCTTGAGCGCGCGGCGCGTGGTCGTGTTGGGCGGTGGCCTAGCTGGGATCACGGCGGCGCTCGACTGCGAGGAGGCAGGTGCTCAGACGACACTGCTCGAGGTGCGCCCACGCCTCGGCGGTGCCGCCTACTCGTTTGAGCGCGAAGGGCTGTTGCTCGACAACGGCCAACACGTGTTCCTGCGCTGCTGCACGGCCTACCGTCGCCTGCTTGCGCGTCTTGGCAGCGAGCGGCGCGTGGTACTGCAGCCGCGCCTGGAGATTCCGGTGCTCAGTCCACATCGACGCGGAGTGGTGTTGCGCCGCAACGGTCTACCGGCGCCGCTGCACCTCGCTGGAGCTCTGCTGCGCTACTCCCATTTGACATTGGCACAGCGCGCGAGCGCCGCCCGCGCGGCGCTCGCACTCGGGCGGCTCGAGGTGGGTAGCGCCTCCGGCACGCTGGGCGAGTGGCTGGCGGCGCACGGCCAGGACGCTGCAAGCGTGGCCGCGCTATGGGATCTGATCGCGCTGCCGACGCTCAACCTGCCGGCCGCGGAAGGCTCTCTGGCGCTTGGCGCCTTCGTGCTGCAGACGGGGATGCTGCGCCACAACGACGCAGGCGACATCGGCTTTCACGTGCGTCCCCTGAGTGAGACGTTGGGCGAGCCGGCGGTTCGTGTGCTGGGAGAGGCCGGAGTTGACGTGCGGCTTGGAGTGCGGGTCGAAGCGGTCGAGCGTCTGCGCGTGCGCGCCGGTGGCGAGGATTTGGAGGCCGACGCGATCGTCTGCGCGCTGCCACACGAGCGCGCTGGCGCCCTGCTCGAGCCGCTGCTGGGCGAGGAGGCGAGCCGCTGGAGCGGACTGGGTGCCTCGCCGATCATCAACGTGCACGTCGTGTACGACCGGCGTGTGTGCGATCTGCCGTTCGCGGCTGGGGTTGGGACGCCGGTGCAGTACGTTTTCGATCGCGGCAAGGCCGCCGGCCTCGATGACGGTCAATACCTGGCGATATCGCTGTCCGGCGCCGCGGGAGAGATGGAGCTCTCCTCCGAGCAGCTGCGCGAGCGCTATCTCGACGCAATGGCAGAACTGTTTCCCCGTGCACGTGCTGCGGTCGTGCGCAGCGTGCACGTAAGCCGAGAGCACGCTGCCACCTTTGCCGCGCGTCCTGGCACGGAATCCTTGCGACCGGGTCCACGCACGAGTGTGGCCGGCCTTGTCATGGCCGGGGCCTGGACGAACACAGGCTGGCCCGCGACGCTCGAGGGAGCCGTGCTCAGTGGACACGCCGCCGCGCGAGAGGCGCTCGCGTGACGGGACGCGTTGTACAAAGGGTGCTTACGTGAGCAGGCATGACGTAAGTGCGAGCGGTACTGGTGAGAGCGGGCGGGCCGCCGAACGCGAGGCGCTTGCATGAGCGACTTGCTCGTGGTTGCTCCGTTGCGCCTCGAGGCGCTCGCGATCAAGGCGGGCGCCAGGAAGCTGCGCGTGCGAAAGACCGGCATGGGCCCCGCTCGCTCGCACGCGGCGGTCCCAAGGCTGCGCAGCGATCCGGCCACTGCGCTGGTGGTGATGGGCGTGTGCGGCGGACTGGACCAGCGCTGTGAGCCGGGCGACGTCGTGGTCGCCGACGAACTGCTCGACGGCGAGCGTGACGAGTACACCGCCACGAGCGCCGGCGAGATCGGCGATGGCGAGCAAACAGGCCAGCCTCTGCGCCTCGCCTGTTCTTCGGCCGGACCGCTCGCCGAGGCGCTGCGGCGACGCGGAATCGCCGTACGCGAGGCAGCAGTGGTGTCGGTGGCGCACATCGCCCACGGTGAGAAGCGCGTCGAGTTGCGCGAACGTGGAGGCGTCGTCGTTGACATGGAGTCGGCCTGGCTTGCCGACGGAGCGCGGGGACGGCCGTTCGCGGTGATCCGCGTTGTAGCGGACACTCCCGCGCGTGAGGTCACGCGTCCGCTGTTGACATTGGCGGGAGCGGCGCGCGCGGCGCTATCGTTGCGTCGAGTAGCGGCGGTGCTCGAAGAGCTGGTGCGCGAGCAGGGAGCGCACACCGTGCTCGGGGGTACCGGATCGAGTCTCAGGGCTCTCCGAGGAGCCCGCGGTGAACGAGCGAGGTCTATAGATGTCGGTTCCGATTAGACAGGGCGCGCGAATGGGTTGGTACTTGACGCGCCAGCGCTTGGCGCGCCGCGAGAAGTTTCCGCTGATCGTGGAGCTAGAGCCGCTGTTCCAGTGCAACCTGGCCTGCGCCGGCTGCGGCAAGATCCAGCAGCCCGAGCACGTGCTGCGCCAGCGCATGTCTGTCGAGCAGGCGGTGGGGGCGATCCGGGAGAGCGGCGCGCCGATGGTTTCGATCGCCGGTGGGGAGCCGTTGATCCATCCCGAGATCCATGTGATCGCCTCTGAGCTGATCAAGCGCAAGCGCTTCGTTTACCTTTGCACCAACGCGATCCTCTTGGAGCGCAAGCTCGCGGACTTCAAGCCGAGCCCTTACTTCGCCTGGGCGATCCACATGGATGGCTTGCGGGAGCGCCACGACGCCTCGGTCGAACGCGAAGGCGTCTTCGAGAAGGCGGTTGCCGCGATCCGCGCCGCGAAGGTCGCCGGCTTTCGCGTGACCACGAACACGACCTTCTTCACGCACGACTCGCCCAAGACGGTGCGCGACGTGCTCGACTTCCTCAACGACGACCTCGAAGTCGACGAAATGATGATCTCTCCCGCCTACGCCTACGAGAAGGCGCCCGACCAGGAGCACTTCCTCGGTGTGCGCCAAACGCGCGAGCTGTTCAGCCGGGCCTTCGCGGACGGCAGACGCAAGAGGTGGCGTTTGAATCACAGCCCGCTGTTCCTCGACTTCCTCGAAGGCAAAGCCGAATTCGATTGCACCGCCTGGGGCATTCCCAGCTACTCGCTGTTTGGCTGGCAGCGTCCCTGCTACCTAATGTCGGACGGGTACGCCGCCACGTACAAGGAGCTGATCGATACGACCGACTGGAGCAAGTACGGTCGCGGTAAAGATCCTCGCTGTGAGAACTGTATGGCCCACTGCGGCTACGAGCCGACGGCCGTGCTGAAGACAACCCATTCGCTGCGCCAGTCGGTTCGCGCCCTGGTCAGCTGACCATGCGTGGCGTCTTCGCAGGACGGACGGATCAAGAAGCTACCCATGGTTTTGACATTTTCCACGGCGTGATATACCGCCGCGACGCTCGACGTGCTGATCGATCTCTGATCGATCGCATGTCTGCGCTGCGTCTGGGGTCATCCCATCTGTGGGGCCCGGACACGGGACACCGCTCAACTGATCTCGCCGTCTATGCCGGGCCCCTCCGTCTCTGCTCGGCTGCGGCGGATGTCCTGCCAAGTCATGCCCTCCCTGAGCAATGCCGGCACGCCCAGGCCGAGTGCGGTGAGCAGCTCGATTGCCTGCAGGATGATGCCGTATGCCAGGCCCTGTCCGGCGCCGACACCGTAGGCTGCCAGCACCACCAAACAGGCAGCCTGAAACACGCCGACGTTCGACGGGGTCGCCGGTAGCACGGCACTGACGTTGACGGCCAGCAGGATCGCGGCGGCCGTGACCGGAGTCGCCTGCGGGTTCAGGCCGAGCGCGAGGATGACCATGTAGCAGGAGCCCCATTGCAGCGTCCAGGCGAGCAACTGCGCGCCCACCGCGGGAACTCCATAGCGCGGCTTTGCGAAGGCGACGAGGCCCTGGCGCCCGAGGCGCAGCAGGTCGGCAAAGGCAATCGCCCCGGCGCGGATGCGCTCGCTGTGCGAGCGCTGGGCGAGACGCAGCAGGGGAGGGGCGCCGAGCACGAACAGCGCCACGAACACGGGCGCCGCCACCACAGCCTCCAGTGCGGAGGCGTGGCCGCGCAGTAGCGGCACGCTCGAGAAGGTCACGGCGGCCAGGATCCCGAGTGCCACCAGGTTGATGAGCGTCTGCGAGAAGACGGTGCCGGCGACGATCGGGATCGTACGCGTCGTAGGGCCCTGCATACGACGGCTGAGGACGAGTACGCGCGTCGGCTCGCCGACCCGGCCGGGGAAGACGGCCGAGGCCATCACACCGATCATCGTGGCGCGCACTATCGGTGCCCACCGCAGCAGATGGCCGGGCAGTGCGGCGCGCAGGATGGCATGCCAGGAGACTGAGCGTGCCAGCAGCGAGAGCATCATCAGCGCAAGCGCCAGAACGAGCCAGCCCGGGCTTGCGGAGATCAGCGCATGGCCGACACGCGGTAGATTCAGCCGGCTGAACGCGTAGAGGAGCAACGCCATGAGCGCGAGTGCGGACAGGGCCAGTCCAACACGTCGTGCGCCACGATGTCCTCTTGGTAAGGGCCCCATCGAGAAGTTGTGTATCAGAGCCCATGCTGTCGGCGGACGTGGACTGGAGTGTGGGCATCGACGTCACGCGTCCCGGGATAGCCGATATCACGACTTCAGATCGCCCGCTTGGTCTGCGCTTGGAGAGGCTCCCGCCGAATAGTAAGAATCATCCTAGATATACAAGTCAATATTTTGGAGCACCAGTGATCCAAATAGGCGCTCGCGTCGCACCATAAATAATCGACTACTACGAACTGAATGTTTCACATACCCGCTGGGTAGTATCGAAGTGTGGATCCAAAGGGGCCGCGATTTTCGAGTTTAGTCATTCGGATTTTCATACGACCTAAAATTAGGCCGATCGGGGGTGCCGGAGGACTCAGCTTGGAGCTGCTCCACGTGCAATGAGTGAGATTGGGGATGATCAGGTCATGACACAAGATCGAGATATTGCGATCGTACTATCCTCCGCGCAGATCGAGCAGGTGATCCGCTCTGCGGGCCAGGCCAGCAACGGCACAGTCTCGCGGCTGCTTGTGGCGGCGCTGGACAACGCTCATGCTGGGACGAATGGCGACCGTTATGTCGCCCGATCCCTACACGAAGAGACCAAACTGGCCCTCTCGAGCGCCTTGCGCGATCCACAGCTCTCGCACTCGCTGTTGCGTGGGCTGGCGATCCTTTCCTGCTATGGACCGGAACGGCCCTGGCGAGCAATCATCGATATCGCCAAGGAGCTGGACATGTCACCGTCGACAACCCATCGCTATGTGAAGACGCTGCGCGCGGTAGGGCTGCTCGAGCAGGATCCCATGACGCGCGAATATCGCCCTGTAGCAGTCTGAGCACTCGGAGAAGCGGAAAATAGTCTTTTAGTGCCCCTCGTAGGTTGCCCTACCGGGTCCGTCCTCCAGGAACGAGCGGACCGCGCGCTTGAGGTCTTCGGTCGCAAACAGGTTGCCCGCGAGCTCGGGCACGCGATCATCGGCGCCATGCGCGCCACCTTCGTCCAAACAAGCCCGCACGATTACCTTAGTCGCGGCGTGTGCGCGCGTTGGTCCATTGGCGAGCTTGTACGCAAACGCATGCGCTGCCTCGTCGAAGCCCTCGTCTGGGAGTACTCGATTGACTACGTTCCAGCGCTCGAGCGTAGCGGCGTCGTACAGCTCGCCGGTCATCACGAGCTCGCGCGCCCGCGCCGGTCCGGCACGCTCGGCGAGCCGCTGAGTGCCGCCCATCGCCGGGGTCAGACCCACGACCGTCTCGACCAGGCCAAAGCGCGCCGACTCGGCTGCCAGCAGGATGTCGCAGCCAAGCGAAAACTCGAATGCGGCGGTCAGGCACAGCGAGTGCGCGGCGAAGACCGTGGGCAGGGGCAGCCGCTCGAGACGATGGACGAGATCGAGCAGGCTCACCCACATCGAGGCCGCGTCTTCTGGGCTGAGGCCGTCGAAGACGTGCACGTCCACGCCGCCGCTGACGACTCGCCCCCGCGCTCTAACGAGCAGACCACGTGGGGGTGCGGCCGCGAGGTGGTCGATCGTGTCGGAGAGCTCGCCCATCAACTGCTGGTCGAAGAGATTCAAGGGTGGGCTGTCGATATTGAGGATAGCCAGGGGACCGTCGTGGTCGAGTTGGACGATGCTCATCGGGCCGGCTCCATATGAGGCGAGAGCCTACACGGCGGTGCACGCTCACGGATCGATCGGCGGCAACGGTACGCGGGACGACCACATTTAGAGGGCGGCCCGAGTCTCGCTCGAGGTCGATCGTGAGCTGCTTAGGGCCCTGTTGACGCTGCGCCTGATATGGCACCCGGGAGAACCGAAGCGAGTTCGTACTGAGGACGCGCGCCATTCTGGTGCCGGGCCCTGCATAAGCTCTGTTCGGATGTTTCTGACTTCTCTACGTGGACGAATCGACAACTTCTGCGGTAGCCCAAGTCAAAGAGCGAGCAAGCCACTGGTTATTTAGTGAGGTTACAGGCGCCGATGGGTGTGTTCGGGCAAGCCGCCGGCAGCGGACGCGTTCGATCGCCCGGCTGCTGGAGTATTGTCCACAGACAGGATCCGTCGGTCAGCCGGAAAGGGCTGGGGTAGAGTTGAGGCGGAGATCTGCAGAGGACTCGGTGAGGCAGCCCCCGATAGAGATGTCGGAGGCGACTTTCTCGCGAGCGATACCGAAATTTAGGTGCCCATTGCCTTCATCCTCTTTTTGAGCATGGTTTCTTGTAGATATCACGACATCCACAGGTGGCCCGGGGCGTTCTGATGTTGCAATTGGACGAGCTCGTAAAGCACTACCGGGTGGGCGAGGGAGAGATTGTGCGCGCCGTCGACGGGGTGTGCTTGTCCGTCGCCGAGGGAGAGCTTGTCGCTCTCTACGGTCCCAGCGGTTCTGGCAAGACGACCCTGCTCATGTTGATTGCTGGACTGCTCATTCCAGACGGCGGCAGCGTGACGGTCAACGGTAGAGACGTCTCGAGGCTCTCAGCACGCGAGCGAGCGCATTACAGACGTACTGATCTTGGTTTTATCCGCCAGTCACTCGATCTGATTCCGGGTGTCCGCGCCGACGACAATGCCGCCTTGAAGTTGTTGGCAAGCACAGGACGGCGCGATGCTCAGCGTCGTGTGGCTCCTTTGCTAGAGCGACTCGGTCTCGAGCGATGCGCTCAACAGCGGACAGAGCAGCTGTCGATGGGTGAGCGTCAGCGGGTAATGATTGCGCGCGCTCTCTCCACCGAACCTAAGTTGGTACTTGCGGACGAGCCCACAGGCAGCCTCGACACAGATCGCGGAAGAGAAGTGCTTGGACTGCTCGCCGAAGTGTGCCACGAGCGCGACGTCGGCGTTCTGCTGGTCACCCACGATCCCCGTGCGGCGGTATTCGCCGACCACGTGCACGCTCTACGTGACGGGCGGCTTGTGGAGTATGAGCCCAGTGACGCATACGAGCCGCTCAACTCGAAATGATCGAGCACCGATGCGGCGCCTTGTCTGGCTCGCGATGACCCATGGTCCCCTGCGCTCTACGACTCGGTTGCCGAGGCACACGCGCCGCCGCCGCGCCGCGTGTGCCTTGATCAGAGAATGAAGCCCAGCACAATCTTCTACCTATACCGTGTGCGCTTGCGCGTGCGCATGGTGCAGGAGTTGCTGGCGATGGCAGGAATCGCCGTCGGCGTGGCTCTCCTATTTGCCTCGCAAGTGGCTAACACGAGTCTTGCTGGATCGGTGTCCAATCTCACCAACGGGATTGTGGGCAACTCCCGGCTGCAGGTCATCGCAAGGGATCCACATGGCTTTAGCGAACGATTGCTTGCCAAAGTCCAGGAGCTTCCGGGAGTGCAAGTCGCCGCGCCGGTGCTCGAGCGTACTGTGAGCGTGCGCGGTGCCAAGTCATCGGAGATGGTCGACCTCATCGGTGTCAATCTGCGCTTTGTACAGCTCAAAGGTCAATTGCTCGCCGGGCTAAGTGCCGCACAGTTGTCGAGCGAGCAAGGAATCGCACTGCCTCAGCCGGTCGCCCAACGAATTGGTGTCAAAGCACTGCAGCCGGTGAGTGTGCTGGTCGGCGCCAAGACGGTCAGCACAATCGTAGGACTAGTGCTCGGTAAGGGCGATATCGGAGTTGGAATCGACAGTCCGATCGCGATCCTGCCCCTCACACAGGCACAGAATATTGCTGGCATGACCGGCAGGGTGACGCGCATCCTGGTCGAGCCGGAGCCTGGTCACGATGCCGAAGTACTAGCCGACCTGAGGGCATTGACCGGCGGCAAGCTGAACATACGGCCAGCCAACTTCGACGCATCCGTGTTCAGGCAGGCAGAGGGCCCAACCGGGCAGTCAACCGAGATGTTCTCGGCGATCAGCGCCCTTGTGGGATTCCTGTTCGCGTTCAATGCGATGCTTCTGACCGTCCCCCAGCGCCGCAACCTGATCAGGGACCTGCGCCTGGATGGTTATACGCCACTTGAGATAGTCGAGGTGATGCTGTTCGACACCCTCGCCTTGGGTGTCGTTGGTGTGGTCATCGGCCTCGCAATCGGGGATCTGCTCTCGCACAGCCTCCTACAAGCTGAACCTGGCTACCTGTCGCTCGCCTTCCCGGTGGGGTCGATGCACATCGTCAGCTGGCAGAGCATCGCGATAGCGGCTCTCGGCGGTCTGCTAGCGGCGGTGGTCGGCGTGCTCATCCCGCTACGGCATGAGATCTTCACCTATCGTGACCCCGGAGCCGGAGTTAGAGATACCAGAACTCAAAGACATTTGAGTTCGACTATCTGGTCCGCAGGTGGTGTTGCGTGCATCGCTCTGACGACAGCAATTCTCCTTATGGGAATAACAACGGTCGGGATGGCGGTCCTTGCCTTCGCCAGCCTCATGTTGGCGCTGCTCTTGATATTGCCGGTTGCATTTGGCGCGACGATGGTCCTGATCGATCGATTGCAACGGCCGGTGATGGGCGTGTCGCCGCGGATCGCACTCATGGAGCTCAAGTCCAGCGCAACTCGTGCTCGCTCGCTCGCAATTGCGGCAACGGGAGCAGTGGCCGTATTCGGAAGCGTCGCAATCGAGGGGGCTCAGAGCAACCTAAAGGCCGGCCTCAATCGCTCGGCAGCCGACCTGAGTCTTGGGACCGACCTATGGGTAACGCCATCAGGAGGAGCAACGACACTGGCAACGACGCCGTTTTCAGACATTTATGGTCAAAGGCTCGCAATGTTGCCAAGTGTCAGAAGCGTGAGTCGCTATCGCGGTGGGTTCCTCGATCTTGGCAATCGGCGTGTACTCGTCTTGGGATCTCCGACTGCCAGCCCTCGTCTCCTTCCCACCACACAAGTCACCGAAGGGAACCTGTCCCTCGCAAGAGCGCGACTACGGGAGGGAGGGTGGGTGACGATGTCTCACATACTCGCAGAGGAACGCAAGCTCCACGTAGGAAGCTCGTTTGTACTCGCGGCTCCCGAGCCAACGAGATTCCGTATAGCGGCGATTACCACGAATCTTGGCTGGTCGCCTGGAGCGATAGTTATGAACGCAACGGATTTTGCACGTGCCTGGCACAGCGGCGACGTGAGCGCCTATCAGATTACCCTTAACCCCGGGGTTTCGCTCAAGAGGGGTATAAGCGCTGTGCGGCTGGCTTTGCCCACTAACTCTGCGTTGGTCGTTCAAAGCGCGAGCGAGCACGAGAGCAATGACATTGCCGCACAGCGACAAGGACTCGCACGCCTCACGCAGATCGCTGCCTTGGTGCTTGTGGCCGCTGGATTGGCCATGGCGGCGGCAATGGGAGCGATGCTGTGGCAGCGCCGCATGCGGCTAGCTGGGATGAAGGTGGACGGATTCAGCCAGTGGGAGCTATGGCGAGCGCTTCTGTGGGAGAGCGCATTGCTACTCGGAACAGGTTGCTCGATCGGTGCGATATTTGGCCTGTATGGTCAACTCGTCCTGAGCCACGCTCTAGTCGGTGTGACAGGTTTCCCTGTCGTCTTCTCGATTGCCGTGTCTGTAGCAGTTGTGAGCCTCGCGGTCGTGACCGCGATCGCGCTTGGGGTAGTTGCGCTCCCAGGCTACCTAGCGGCACAGGTGAAGCCAGCGCTTCAAGAGTAGTCCAAGGCCGACTGCTCTCCCCAAACCGACTGCGATGCGATGTGGGCCGACAGACACCGCCGCGATCTCCGTCGGTCAAGTTTGGGCCCTGGGAGCCGCTGTGGTACGAGAGACGGTTTGGGGGCTGCGGGGCGTCTCACGCGAGGTCGAGAGATGGCGTGCGTGCGCGGCGGAGATTCCCGATGCCACGATTCGCAACGACGCCTTGGCGGCGCTTGAGCACAAGCGCTCCAATACCGAGGGGGCCGCGCTCTTCTGGACAATTCCGAGACAAAGATGCCCTCGGCTTCTGAGTCTTCTTGTCGCCTACGAGATAATGGCGGACTTTCTTGACAGCGCCATCGAGCGAGGGGCCGACGCTGGCATAGTAAACGGGCGGCAGCTTCATCTTGCGCTCGTCGATGCCGTGGACGTGCAACGTCCGATCTCCGACTACTATCGTCACCATCCATGGCAGGACGATGGCGGTTATCTATCCCAACTTGTCGCTGCGTGCCGGAGGGGATGCGCGACGCTCCCGTCCTACGCTGGGGTACGGCCGCTACTGATGCGCGCTGCCGCTCTTGCCCAGGTCCAGGGCCTTAGTCACGAGTTGGATTTGCGTTTACGCGAGATGGTCCTGCGGGTCTGGGCGGCGGGACAAGCTGAACCTCGAAATGAGCTCGGTTGGTATGAGACGGCTGGTGCCGCGAGTGCGTGGTTGACGGTTCTGGCCTTGATGGCCGTGGCAGCCGAACCTGCACCCCCGGCGAGCTATGCGTCGGATGTCTATTCAGCTTACTTTCCTTGGATCTCACTCACGGCGACCCTGCTGGATAGCTACGGTGATCTTGTCGAGGACAGACTTGATGAAGAGAACAGCTATATAACTCGTTACGGAACGTTGGAAGCGGCCGCTTTGCGCATCGGTGAGGTCATGCAACGTGCGGCGACTGAGGCACGCTTATTGAACAATGGTGAGCGCCATTCTGTCATTCTGGCCGCAATGGTCGCAATGTACCTATCCAAGGATAGCGTTCGCACCTCTGAGATGCGCCCTACCAGCCAGCGATTGCTTTGCTCTGGGGAAACGCTTGCGAAGCTACTCAGCCCAGTCTTGCGAGCTTGGCGACTACTGTACTCGCTAAGGGATACTTGAGATTGTCGCTATCGTGCTTGCGGCTTGGCCTCGGGAAAGCGCGCGAGCCCGTCGTCGGGAATTTGCTCCCAGGACGCAGCGTAGGCAACATAGGTGCGCCAGCTCGGTCGTACTCCTGGGTCCTCGTCGAAGGCGCCCATACGTACGCTCATCTGGGTAGGGTCCTCTGGATTGCGACTGAACAAATGTGAGCCGCACACGCCGCAAAAGTGCTTCTCGTAGCCGCCGTCGGGATGTCGCCAGCCCCTCAGCAGGTCCTCGCCTTGCAGGAATCGCAGAGTGCGGCCGTCGATCCGCGCCTGTGCCGATGCGGCCGTCCCGGTTCGGCGCTGACAGCGAGTGCAATGGCAGTAGCCGGCGCCGTGAGGTGGCTCGCCGAGCGCAAAGCGCACGCCACCGCACAGACAACCCCCGGTGATCAACGCATGGTCCATGGCCAACATTGTGGCATCCGTCGCGTGCTGACGATTAGGGCAAAAATAACCTACGACTTGCGGGGCTTTTCGCGAAGCGGCTGAAGGGACTCGAACCCTCGACCTTCTGCATGGCAATCACACGCCGCTATGTAAAAACACCTGAAATAAGGCCATTATTGCCCGCTGTAGTCCAGCCTGGACGTATTATCTAGGGCCGTTCTGGGACAAAAATTGGGACAAAATCCGTCCGCCCCATCAGCTATCTTTACGCGATGGGCACACCGAGCAAAGGATACGTCGGCGGCAACGTCTACCTGCGGCAGGGGCGACTCAAGGCCACCTGGTATGTACGTTGGCGCGACAGCAACGGCGAGCACCGCAAGGCGCTAGGACCCCACTGGAACCAAAAGGGCAAGCCGCCAGCGGGATACTTTCGCGAGCGTGAGGCAAAGCAAGCCCTACACGAGCTGCTCGTCAAGGCGCGAGCCGGACAAGCAAGCCGACAGCGTACCGGCGTCACCTTCGCAGACACCGCCGAGGATTGGCTACGCCACGGCCAAAGCGAGCGCAGCCTAAAGCCGACGACCGTCATCGACTACCGCTCAGCACTCCGCGCACACCTACTGCCGACGTTCGGGACGATGCGAATCGAGAACGTGACAGCCGGAATCATCGAAGATCGCAGGGCGCGATGGCTCGCTTCGGGAATGTCGCGGCGCAACGCCAACAAGCAGCTAGCGATCATGCACGGCATCTTCGAGCGAGCCCGCAAGACACACGGACTACCCGCCAACCCCGCATCAGAAGTCGAGAAACTACGCGAAGGCTACGACGCCGCCCGCTTCGACTTTTACACACCCGAGGAGGTCGCCGCGCTCGTGCGCCACGCCGCCGACCAACAGGACGCTGCGATCTACCTGACCGCAGCCTTCACAGGCCTTCGACGCGGCGAGCTGGTAGCGCTACGCTGGCACGACATCGACTTCGCCGGCTCGGCGATCAAGGTCTGGGCAAGCTACGCCAAGGGCACCCTCACCAAGCCCAAGTCCGGCAAGGCCCGCGTCGTGCCAATGGTCCCCGACGTCGCCACCGCCCTCGCCCAGCTCAGCCAGCGCGAGCTATTGACCAGCGAGGACGATCTCGTATTCCTCGGAGAGTCCGGCAGCTACATGGACGCCTCAGCCCTACGCAGACGCTACATGCGAGCACAAAAAGAGGCAGAGCTACGCCCGCTTCGCTTCCACGACCTGCGCCACACGTTCGGGTCCCTAGCAATCAACCGCGCCTCGATCGTGCAAGTCCAAAACTGGATGGGACACGCTGACGTCGATACCACCAGCCGCTACCTACACCACAAGTCCCGCGCCGACGAGGCCGAACTGCTAGCGGGCACGCTGAGCATCGCGAGTGCGGCGCCTAGCGGAGTGGCGGACGTTGCGGCAAGCTAGTTTGACGAGGGAAGACTGAGATTCTCCAGCTTGGTTTGCTGGACATCGCGCAGTTGCCAATCGCCGCCCTGCATCCTTTCGAGCCGCACCAAGGCGACGGTTAGCTGTCCTCCGGCGAAGTCGCGATAGGGCACAGCGAGTTCGTAGAAATCGATGTTTGCTCGCTGTTCGTCTACCGCTATCTCGTGGGTACAGAGGATGCGCGTCGTCTCACCTGCGGGCACTCGCTCTCGCTGTATTTCGCAGTCCATCGGCTGACCGATAGCGGCGCCGACCGCTTGGATTTCGTCGGAGTCAAGAATCGCCAGCCCATTCCCAGCGTTTCGCAATGGCACCATCACATAAAGTCGGCTGTCTGTCTGACGAACGTAGATCCGTCGCGGATCGGCGGCGTCTGCCTGCGGCGCCGCTGGAAACCGAATCCGAACGACAGGGGAGGTAAGAGAGCCGTCATTGCGCTGTCGCTGGATGGCCCCCATGTCGGTATAGACGGGACCATAGGGAGCCACATCGATCAACAGCGGCCGGCGCGACGCTTCGAGCTGTCGCTCAGTTGCAGCCTGTGCCAGCAGCGCAGCCTCTCGTATGGCCTGCAATTCTTCGGAGGACGTTTTTAGCTCGGTATCGATGGCCTTCTTCGCAAAGACAGCGGCGGTGGTCGCCGCCGCCACCAGCAGGAGCGTAAAGACCGCGACGGCTAGCGTCGAGTAGGCCGTCAGTTCGCCGATTCCGCTTGGCGACATGGCTGGCATCAACGGCATGCTCAGATGATCGGAGACGAGTCGGACAGGACGACCCTTCGCGCAGCGCGCCGTTAGGTGGATTCGTTCTCGGAAAGCGCCCCGGAATCAGCGTCCGCTGACGCGGCCGGTCCCGCCTGCGGCGGGACCCTGGTTTGGTTGTTGACCTCGCACCCCCAACGTCAGGGTCACGAGGTCAACAACCAAACCAGGAAAGAGAATGATGGAGGAAGGAGTGAAGGAAGAGAGTGGAGGAGGGGACGAATCAGAAAGAAGAAATAAAGAAATGAGGAAGAAGAGAGGGTCAAGTACAAGGGGGAGGATAGGGAGAAAAACGAAAAACAACAAACAACAACAGAAGCGGGATCTGGGCAGGACGGGAACAAGAGTGGCGGCAGGCGGGAGATAGGATGCGCGGCTTGAGCGGTGGCGGCAGGCTGGCGATGGTGCTTAGAAGATGGATCTGTTCGCGATAGACGACTCAGCGCAACGCAAGCCGTCGCGTGACGGGATGGGGCCGCTCGTCGCGGTAGGGGGCATCCATGTCCCAGGTGAGCGGGTCCGCGAGCTTGAGCTTGCCCTAGACGGGATGTGCGCTCAGGCCGGCTTTCCCGACGGCGAGGAGTTCAAGTGGTCACCGAAGAAGGCTCACTGGATGCGTGAGGGCCTCACCGACCAGGCCAGGACGGACTTCTTTGTTGAGGCGCTTCAGCTTGCCCGCGAGGCTGGCGCCGTCGCGATCGTCGTGATGGCCGACACGGAGAAGAAACTCGCCTCTCAGCAGTCGTCTTCCCACGAGGAGGACGTCACGATGATGTTTCTCGAGCGAGCGCACAGCAAGCTCGCTGAGAACAAGCAGGCCCTTGTGATCTTCGACCGCCAGGGTGGCAGCCAGAGCCGCGACACAAATTTCCTGCGTACCTGTGTGGCGCAGATCAGGTTAGGCACCAGCTACGCTGCGCTCGACCGCTTGGCGCTCGCGCTCTCCACCGACTCGACGCTCTCGCGTCTCATCCAGCTCGCCGACGTTGTGGCCTCTTGCTCGACCAGCTACGTGTCGGGCGAGGATCGGTACTCGCCCGAGGTCTTCAGCCAGGGCGTGCGGCCTCTCCTCCGAGAAGAACAGGGACGCTGTGGCGGTTACGGCCTCAAGATCCATCCCGATATGCGCTATGGCAACCTCTATCACTGGCTGCTCGGGGACGGCGAGATCCTCCGTCCGCACCTCCTGAAGGAGCTGCCGTCAGCGAGCTTCACTTGCTATCACGAGTCGGCAGATGTCGCGTGATAAGCCCGATCCTGTTGTGGGCAGACGACGTTCGAGACTCTAATCGACACGAACACGTGTTCGTTTGATCCCAAAACCGTAGCTGAGCAGGGCTTTCTTTGGTTCTTATGGATGAAAAAGCCGCATTTTGCGAGTGTCCTCCAGCGTCGCGTGCGGAAAGTATCCCCCCTAAGACGTATGGTGTCTGTTGTTCTGTACGGAACGCGCAACGGCCCGGTGCAGCCCTCCTTTTGTATTGGAGCGCTGTGCCGGGCCGCCTGTACTTCTAAGGCGAAGCGTAGCGTCCTAGCCTCGTGGGTGCCAGCCTTCGCCTCCAAGGCGTGATCGGTTTTCCTCCTAAAAAGCGCCCGATTTCTCACGAGCGAGCATGGCCGCATCGATTTAGCCGTCCCGTGCCCGCCCTGCTAGCCGTTCTCGATCTATTCGCGGGCTCGGGGACACTGCCCTACGGCTTCGCTCGTCCTTCCCGCTCCACAGCCTCGCCGAGTTCGGCGAGGCTGATCCCGAGCGCTTCGGCTACGCGGCGGACGGTCATCCAGCCGGGCTCGGCCTTGGCGCGCTCAAGCTGGCTGATCGTGTTGATCGAGACACCAGCGCTGGTTGCGAGCGCTTCGATTGTCAGGCCGCGTTCGGTGCGTAGGCGGCGCACGGCGGCGCTGAGTGCGGGGTCGGCCGTTGAAGTGGGGGAGGGCATCGAGTGCCGTAGCTTGCCAGGCTTATACTCCACAGTCTATCTCTTATAAAAGGTAAGTTAGACAAGATAAGCTATACCTGCTAAAGTTCGCGCCACCACCAAAACGAAATGAGGGCCGCGACGCACAGACGCCCGGCCCTCGTGGCACCGAGAGCGGAAACTCTCGGCGCGCCCGACAGCCTAGCCTCACGGCAGGATCGTTCGCGCGCGCAGAGCCGCCCTCGGAGTCTCCCACCGATCAACGGAAAGGAGTCCCGTAATGCACTTTGCAGTCACTATCCCTGAGGAGCTGCTGAGCAGGCTGCGAGCCGGCGCGTTCGACGTCCTGCTCGCACCGATCATGCAATCCGTCGAGACAGGACCGCACAGCATCCTCTCGCCGCGCTTCAAGCGCGCCTGCGCGCTACTTGACGTAATCGGCTGGCAGCACGGCGAAACGGGCGAGGAGGTCGTGATCGACATGATCGAGCACGCACCCGCACTCCATGACGCGCTTGGATATGCGCTCAACGACGCGTTGCGCGACCTGCGTAGGGCACAACCCACAGAAGCGCTCATGGCCGAGCTTGACCGCGAAGCAGCCAAACACGCCCACCGACACTGCCGGCCAGCGAGTCTGCGCGGCCGGCTCGCCGGCCGCACATGCCGCTTGACCCCCGCGCGGCGCAGGACGCGCGGATGCCACATCGCCTAACCCCCAATCAAACCCGATAGTGCCGCAGTTGGCCCCGGCGGCAGCGTGAACTGCCCCGGGACCGTGGCACGGAAAGAGAGTCCTTTCCATGCAAGACCAGCGTATTGAAAATGAGGAGCATGAGGATCGAGTCAGCCCGTCCAACCGCGACAAAGCGATCCTAAGCGTGCTGCTAACCGATCCCTCCCCGTGGACCTTCGAGGAGATCGTCTGCGAGTTCGACGGCCACAAGCTCGGCGTAGAAGACGCGCTTGGCCGACTCACAGGCTGCGGACTGATCCACCGGCTCGGCGGTTTCTATTTCCCTACCCGACCCACCCGTTATGCCGACGAGATCAAACTCGATGACTAGGCCGACGGCGATGGTCGAGACCGACATAGCCGTATTCGCCGCAAATGTAGCGCGGATACGCCGCGAGAAGAAACTCAGCCAGTCCCAGGTCGCCAACCGCTCCGGCATCCATCACACCGAGATATCGCGGATCGAGCGAGGCCGACGCGACCCGCGCCTCTCAACCCTCCTGCGCCTCGCCCGTGCCTTGAAGGTCAAGCCGGCACGACTACTCGACGGCATATAGACCCTGTGTGGGCCTGGGCGCCACCCAGGCCCACACAGCCGTCGCCGGTACCCGGTCGCGAACGCCACCAACAGCCTTCCCGGTAGCGTATTTACCGCAAACTGCGTCAATCAAAGTCCCGTTGATTGACATCCTCTTGGTGACCGGGATATAGTAGCCGGCGTTGCGCTGGGAGGTTTGCTTGGATCTCGGTGCCGCTTATTGTCCGCGTTGGGTGATCCTATGTAGGAGGGGTGGCGTGATGCCGAGAAGGCGCGAGGTTGGGGTACATAATGTTAGGTCGCGGGCGTGGTTGGTGGCGGGTCGTGTCCTGGCGCTGGCGTGCCTCGTGGCTCTGTCCGTAGGCGTTATAGATGCTGCCGGCTCGGACGGGGCGCGACGTAGCGCTCCGAGATCCTCGCGCGGATCGAAGTTCACCACTCTCTCTCGCGCTCGTACGGCGTCGGGTAAATCTTCGCAGTTGACAGCACGGGAGGCTGCGCGGCAACGCTGGCTTAAGGGTCCATCGGCTAATGAACAGCGCGTAGCTTCGCAGATGTCCTTTCACGGTTTGGATACGGCTGGTGCACGGCAACTGCTGGTCCACGACTTTGGTCCGCAGCTGGTTGGGGCTAGTGCCAATCCGGCGGCATCTGTTGCACGGTCTGGCCGGATATTGCGCTATCTGAATAACTACAGTGCGGTGGTAAGCACAGCAGACGGTCTTGAGTTGAAGACTTCGACTGCCCCGTTGCGCGTAGCGAGCGACGGCGGGGATCATCCCGTTGACCTGAGCTTGGTCTCCAGTGGTGGGCGATTTGTGCCGCGCAAACCGTTGGCTGCTGTCTCGGTAGCTGAGGACACTACTGGCGGCGTCTCCGTCGGCTCGCGAGGCCTCGCTCTTACACTGGTTGGTGCGAATGTGTCTGGTAGTACGGTCAACGATCAAAGCGTGTTCTTTCCAAGCGTCGCCGAGGACACCGACTCTATAGTGACCCCTACTTTGAATGGCGCGGAGTTCTTTGCAGTTCTGCGGTCGCGTTTGAGTCCTCAGCAGCTACGCTATAAGGTAACCTTGCCTGCCGGAGCCGTTTTGAGTACGGTTGCTGGTGGTGCGGTCGTTTCGCAGTCTGGTGTGACGTTGGCTCGGGTGCCTGCGCCAACAGCGCGGGACGCACAGGGAGTTACTGTGCCGGTACAGATGAATGTCGCAGGCGACGAATTGATATTGAGCGTGAAACATCGCGAACTCGATGTGGCGTACCCGGTGATAGTCGATCCAAGTGTTGTCACAGTCACGAGTAGTCCGGAAGGATGGGCATTCAAAACTGGCGGCTTGGGTAATTTTACCGGTACGGCGGGCGAAGGGATTACGGTTACCGCACCGGAAGCGAGATATCCTGTCCGTCGCGAAAATGAATTCCACGAAAGTGAACTCGTCAATAACTCGTCTGCAAAATGGGAATATACGCCTCCGTCCTCACCGGAATTTATTGCGGTGGAATTCGATGGTACCAAATTCTCTGCTAGTGCGGTAAGGGAAAAAGGCGAAATGGGCTATGGAGTTTATTGGTCGGTTGGTGCTTGCGACAGGGGAGCCGGCGGCCAGATCAACGTTTCTCCGCCACCCGAATCGGTCATACCGTTTTACGGTGAACGGAGCGGTTCGCTTAAATGCGAAGATCCAATAAAAGTCGGCCTTAGCATGGAAGGGACCGGAAGCGAAACTAATCGCAGTATTGAGAGTGGGTCGGTCTCTGTTGCAGCGATCGTTATGACCGCCCGATATCATTCTCTCTCTTCGGAAGAATATGGTCCGGGTAATCCAGGGGCGCCGGGCAAACCGAAATGTTTTTACGGGAAACCTGTCAACTGTGCGACGGGTAATGAGATCGAGAGTCAGACCGATTTCACTGTCGGTGGTCGGGGTCCCGGGTTGAGCATGACACGCACGTATAATTCTCAGCTAGCGGAGAGCGAGAGCGAACCAGGTCCCTTTGGGTACGGCTGGACGGGTCCCTACAGCGCGCATATCGTTGTTGAAAAACCGTGTAGGCATTGTGAAATCGCGACGGTGTACCAGGAAAACGGAAGCACAGTCTACTTTGAATACGCGAACGAAAAATGGGTGTCGTCGGCGCCGCTGGTGCAAGCTACCCTCGAAAACGAAGGTAGCGGGTATGTCTACACCCTACCGAATCAGCTGAAGTTGACGTTCAATAGTGCCGGTCGGTTGACGAGCGAGACCGACCGAAACGGAAATACGTTGACGATGAATCGTAACTCAGAAGGACGGCTGGAATCAGTCTCAGATCCAGCTGGACGGAAACTGACTTTTGCTTACAACGGCTCAGGCGAGATAGAAAGCGCTATTGACCCAATGAGTCACGTCGTGAAATATACGTATGAATCAGGAAATCTCGTGGGAGTAACCCAACCGGGCGAAGCAAGTCTACGTTGGAAATTCAAATACAATTCGTCACACGAAATGACCGAAATGACCGATGGTCGTGGCAACACCACCACCACGGAATACAACGGGTCGCATCAAGTGATCTCCCAAACAGATCCGTTGTCGCGTAAACGTACCTGGAAATACGGCACCATAACGGAAGGCACATACACCGAAATCACCGAACCGAACGGGGCAGTGACGCGCGAGGAATTCAATCCCGAACACTTGCCGATAAGTGTAACGCATGCATACGGGACAGCGCTAGCCTCCACGACTACATACGAATACGAAGGTGATGATAACCTCGCGAGCGTAACCGATCCAAACAGACAGACAACCACATACACTTATAATGCTAAAGATGATCGCCTGAGCGAAAAGGACCCGAACGGCAATGAAACGAAGTGGACGTATGATTCCACACACGACGTCACATCCATAACGACGCCGAAGGGCGAGACCACTACCATCAAACGCAATAGTGACGGTGATGCTGAAACGGTAGAACGACCTGCGCCCGGAGAAAAAACGCAGAGCACCAAATACGCTTATGGTCCCCACGGTGAAGTTGAAAGCATGACCAATCCGCTCGGCCACGTATGGAAATACGAATACGATACTTATGGCGATCGCACCGCCGAAATCGACCCAGAAAGCAATAAGCGTACCTGGGAATACAACGAAGACTCGCAGGAGATCGCGATGGTTAGCCCGCGCGGCAACGTAACGGGTGCAGAACCAGCCGTCTTCACGACCACAACCGAACGCGATCAGCAAGGTCGTCCAGCGTCGATCACTGAACCACCACGGGAACCTGTCTACAATACTGCGTTTGGCTCGTCTGGTTCAGGTAACGGCCAGTTCCAGTTCCCGACGCTGGGCGCGGTCACGTCGTCTGGTGATTTGTGGGTGGCTGACAGTTCGCTGAACCGTTTGCAGGAGTTCAACACAAAAGGAGAATATGTCACCCAGTTCGGTTCGTCGGGTACCGGCGACGGTCAGTTCAAATTCCCGTTCGGGGTAGCCATCAACAAAACGACCGGAGACATCTACGTAGCCGACCGTGAAAACTATCGTATTCAAGAGTTCTCCTCTACCGGCGCGTTCATCCGTGCGTTTGGCTACGGTGTGAGCGACGGCACCGAAAAATACGAGGTCTGCACGAGCAGCTGCCGTGCAGGGCTCATGGGCAGCAAAGCTAGCGAGTTCTGGGAGCCTGACGGCATCGCGATCGACTCCAGCGGCAACCTATGGGTCGTAGACGAAGTCAACGACCGGCTGGAGGAGATCAACGAAACCGGCGAATATATCAATGAGTATGGGAGCAAAGGCACAGGCAACGGTCAGCTATCCGAGCCCGTTGCGATCGCCTACGACAAAGGCAACCTGTACGTCACCGAAGCAATAAATGACCGCGTACAGGAGTTCTCGACCGAAGGAGTCTACGTCTCAAAGTTCGGTTCAGAAGGCACAGGCAACGGCCAGTTCGAGATACCCTACGCGATAGCCGCAGGTCCAACGACCAACGAGCTGTACGTGACCGACCGTGAAAACAACCGTGTTGAGATCTTCACGACATCGGGCCGGTTCCTGAGCAGCTTCGGCTCCAAAGGCAAAGGCAACGGTGATATGGAATCGCCTACCGGCGTGGTCGCTGCCACAGGCGAAACGCTCTACGTCAGCGACCACAACAACGAGCGGATCGAGAACTGGACAGGACTGACCGCCAGAATCACCAAATACGCTTACGACGCCGATGGCAATCTCGAATCGATGACTGACCCAAACGGCAACAAAACCAAATACAGTTATGACGCTGACAACGAGCTTACGAAGGTCGAAGAACCAAACGGCACAGTCACAGAAACCGGATACGACAGCGCCGGGAAGATAACCAGCCAAACGGACGGCAGCAAACACACAACAAAATATGTACGCAACGCCCTAGAGGAGATCACGGAAATCATCGACCCGCTTACGCGTAAGACGACCAAGGAATACGACGCCGAGGGTAACCTGACGAGCGTAACAGACGCGGCTAAACGCACGACCACGTATAAATACGATCCTGCTAACAGGCTCACGGAAGTCACGTACTCTGACGGCAAAACGCCTACCGTCAAATATGAATACGACAAAGACGGAAACCTTACAAAGATGACGGACGGCACCGGCACCACGAAATTCGTCTACGACCAGTTGGACCATCTGACAGAAGCCGAAAACGGCCACAAAGAACTCGTCAAATACGAATACGATCTCGCGAACGAGAAGACAAAGATCATTTACCCCAACGGGAAGAGCGTAACTGACGGCTACGACAAAGACGGACGTCTGGAAAAGGTCACGGACTGGCTTGAACACACAACCAAATTCTCTTACGATCCAGACTCCGACCTGACGGCCACGGTATACCCATCCGGCACGTCAGAGGAAGACACCTACGCCTACAATCTTTCCGACCAGATGAGCGAAACCAAGATGACAAAGGGCGCGGAAACCCTCGCCTCACTTGCGTACGCACGCAACGCAGACGGTCAGGTAGACAACACCATCAGCAAGGGCCTGCTGGGTAGCGAAGTCACGGAAGCCACATACGATCCCAACAACCGTCTAACGGAATCCGGTGCGACAGCGTACAAATACGATGCCACCAACGATCCTACTGAGATTGGCGCACACACATACAAATACGATAGTGCTGACGAGCTCGAAAACGGAACAGGCACGACCTATGCGTATGACGAAATGGGTGAGCGCACCAAAACCACACCCGGAACAGGCCCGGCAACGACATACGGCTACGACCAAGCAGGGAACCTGATCTCTGTAGAAAGACCCAAAGAAGGCGCAACCAGCGAAATCAAAGACACCTACACGTACAACGGCGAAGGGCTACGCGCATCACAGACAATCTCAGGCACAACCAGCTACCTCGTATGGGACCTGACCGAAAGCACCCCACTTATCCTTAGCGACGGCACCAACAGCTATATCTACGGCGCCGACGGCATCCCCATTGAGCAAATCAATAGCGCCGAAAAAGCACAGTACCTACACCACGACCAAGCCGGTTCCACCCAATTCATCGCTAGCGAAACGGGCACAACTGAAGCCGCCTACGCCTACACCCCCTATGGCACCGTCGAAGAACACACAGGCGCGGCCACGACACCATTCGGATACGACGGGCAATACGCTAGTAGCGACACAGGGCTGATCTATCTGCGTGCTCGGGTCTACGACCCCAACACGGCACAGTTCTTGAGCGTTGATCCGCTGGAGAAACTAACCAGAGCGCCCTACGACTACGCTGAAGACAACCCGCTGAACGAAAGCGACCCGACCGGGGAGAGCATCTTTGGATCGATTGGCAAAATCTTGTTCCCGGGTGGCGGATCGGGGCAGGCGTGTGCCGGAGCCACCGTAAGCATCGGTGCCGTCACGCTTGGCGGCGAAGTGTGCTACGTCCACACGCCTCATGGCGAAGGAGTCACGCTCACACCGAGCGTTACGGTTGGGCCGGGCTTTGGTGCCAATATTCACGCTGGGGCGGGCGAAAGCAATGCCTGTAGTCCGAGCGAATACGGCGGTCCCTTTAGTCAGCTTAGCGGTAGCGCTGCGGCTGGGTTTATGGGTGGTTACTACAACCGCTTTTCCAACTGGCCTTTCAACGAAGGCACAGGGGGCCGGCGCGTCGAAGGCTGGACAGCGGGTACTGCCGCAGGGCTGGGCGCAGAGGCTGGGGCGGGAGGTTCCTACACCTTCACAATCCCGATTGGTTCGGAAAATGGCGGCTCGGAATCATCGGCGTGTGGATGCAGCTGAGGACGGTTCAATGCAGAACGGTGTGATAGTGATGTTTATGGTGCTTGGCGCGGCGCTAGTGATTTTCGCTCGCCCGTTTGCCGTGCTCAGTCTTCGGCCTTATTTTTCAAAGCAGCAGCTTGCTGAACGAGACAAGCCTGAGCATCGACGCTTGCAATTGTTTGTCACCGTGACGTGTGCGATAGAGGTTATTTTTGGCCTATCCTTTGTCGTCGCGGGCGTGGTGGCTCTGCTATAGCGGCGGCGCCGAGCGCAGCCTGATCGGGGTCGCTCCTGGGCGCACGACGCCGTTTGGGGATGGATGGCTGCGTATGCAGGAGCACGCCCGCTATTTGGATAGCGACTGGAGCCCGCTGCTCCCCGTTTTAGTGGCGGGTTTGCCACCAGCGGCTGATTGGGCGGCTGGTATCTCAGCATCTGTCGTTGGCGAGTATCCATAGGCTCTTGCGTCACCGGAACGCCCCTGCGCGGGAGAGTGTCCAGCCCGTGAATACGCGTAGGTCGCCCGACGACAGGTTTTCTAGCGAATCGTTCACGCGCGTAGCGTCCACGGCAAGCCACGCTACGCCTCATCGTGTCCAGTTCGGCCCTGCTGGGCGGATTAAGCGTCTGTACAGCCTCTATACGCGACTGGAGGTCGCTTATGCAGACAGATCGGGATGCACAGATCGTTGGATGGATCGGAGGGCTCGGCGCCGCGAGCGCCGAGCATGTCATGTATCGCTTCGGCATGTGTAGGAGCGTCGCCTATGAGCGGCTGAATTCGCTCTCGAAAGATAGGCTGCTTGAACATCGCGCGGTGCTGTTTGGCAGGCCGGGCATGTATTCGGCGACGAACGCTGGTTTGCGTTGGCGGGGCCTCGACCGGCTCGGCGTATACAAAGTGAGCCCTGGCGGTTTCGAGCACGCCTGGCAAGTAGCGGAGGCCGCAGTTGAGCTATACGTCCGGTTGCCTGGTTGGCAGTTGTTGAGCGAGCGTGAGCTACGGGCGATCGAGGCGGACAGTGGCGAGCTTTACGCCTCCGTGCAGGTCGGCAGCAACGCAGGGCAGCCGCGCGTTCACCGCCCCGATCTGGTGCTCGTCTCACCGAGCGCTCGCGTGCTCGCCGTCGAGGTGGAGATGTCTGTCAAGTCGGCCTCACGCCTTGCGGAGATATCTCGCGGCTGGGCACGCGCCCGGCACATCGATCGCGTCTACTACCTGGCCGCCTCAGCGCCCGCCAGGGCCGTGAAGCGTGCGGTGCGAGCGGCGAGCGCCAGCGAGCGCGTAAACGTACTTGACCTGGAGGACTATTCGCTGCTCTCAGACAGCGAGTCCGCACGCGAGGAGGCAGTCGATGCTCTCGCTTGAACAGATACTGAAAACACTCGCCGTCTTCGGTGTGAGCGCCACACTCGGAGGCATAGCATTCGCCTACACGCTCTACCGTTTCGAGCGTCGCTGGACATGGGCGCTGTTCGGCCTGCTGCCGGCGGTGATGGCCAACGGCGTCTCGACGCTTATGTGCGCTTGTCTCGGTGCAGCAAGCCTCGTCGCAGCGTTCCTCGGCGCCGGATGGCACCGCGCCCAACTTGCGGCCGGCGCCGACGTAGCCCAGCGCGCACGCGAACGGGTCGGCATCCTCGGCGCGACCATAAGCCTCATCCGCCGACAACTCGTAGCCCGTCGCGGCTGGGTCAACAAGGGATGGCTCATAGTCGGCCGCGACCGCCGCAAAATGCCCGTCTCTATCCCGGTCGGTAAGCGGTCGGGCTCACACACGCTGTTGCTCGGCGCGACCGGGTCGGGCAAGACCGTCACCGAGGCCTGGATCGCCTCCCGGCTAATCGAGTACGGCCACGGTGCGATCGTGATCGACCCCAAGGGCGACCGGATGCTACGCGCGGAGCTGTTGGGCGCCGCGAAGCGAGCACACCGCTCGTTTCTTGAATGGACACCCGAGGGACCATGCGCTTACAACCCATACGCGGACGGTGGCGCGAGCGAGATCGCAGACAAGGCCCTTGCCGGCGAGGTCTTCACAGAGCCCCACTATCTGCGCCTAGCGCAACGCTACCTCGGCCACGCCGTACGCGCCATGCAGACAGCACAGATAGAAGTAACACCCGCGTCGCTAATGGCACACCTGGACCCCACCACGCTTGAGGTCACCTCGCGCCTGCTCTCAGACGAACAGGCAAGCGCAGTGCAGTCCTATCTCGACTCGTTGAACGATCGCCAGCGCCGCGACCTTGCCGGTACCCGCGACCGCCTCTCGATCCTCGCCGAGTCAGACATCCACCGCTGGCTAGAGCCAGGCCAAGCGCCCACCATCGACATCAGACAGGCTGTGGCAGCCCGAGCCGTCGTCTATTTCGACCTGGACTCAGACCGCCATCCGCTACTCGCCCAGATGCTCGCCGCAGCAATCGTCAGCGACCTGGTCTCGCTGGTCTCCCATCTGCAAAGAGACCCGGTCCCGACGGTCGTGTTGATCGATGAGTTCAGCGCAATCGCAGCCGAGCACGTCGCGCGCCTGTTTGGCAGGGCACGCTCAGCCGGCATCAGCCTCGTGCTAGCCACACAAGAGCTTGCCGACATGCAGACAGTGGGGGAGGGCAAGCTACGAGACCAGGTACTCGGCAACGTACAGAGCATCGTCGCAGGCCGCCAGAACGTGCCCGACTCAGCCGAGTTGATCGCAGGTATCGCTGGCACCAAAGCGACGTGGATCGCGACCCAGCAGACCGATGAGATCGGTGCGTCCGGGCGCGGTAGCCGCAGACGCGGCCACGAATACAACCTCCATCCCTCGACCATCAAGCGCCTCGGCACCGGCCAAGCCGTCGTAATCACACCCGGCGCAGACCAACGCCCCGTCCTCGCAAACATCCACCATCCAAACGAGGCCCACCGATGAGCACAAACGCAGGGCACTCTGTCCGCCGTCTCGACGGGCCGCTACTGCGCCCCGAGCAGGCAGCCGAGCTGCTCGCCGTCAAGACAAGCTGGGTCTATGAGGCCGTACGCACCGGACGGCTGCCTTGCCTTCGAATCGGCAGGCACATCCGTTTCACCCGGACGATGCTTGAGGAATGGCTAGTAGAACGCTGAAGCACCCTCGGACCAGAACCCGCGTAGTCGTTCTGTCGTGATCAGCACCTAGCTGCGTGGCGTAGTGCCTCCGGCTCCAGTCCGGTGTCAAGTCCACCTTTCCCACAGCCTCCGCCTTCGGCTCCGTTGCGGGAAAGGTGCGGACTTGACACCTCCCCTACGCCTACGGCATATGGCATCTGTGTTTTGCGTGCCGCAAAACCTCCCTTTCTAAGGTGGGGTCCTTGGGACGTCGCAGTGGTTCCTCGTCCGTTGTTCTACAAACAGTCGGGGCGCTAGCGGCAAGCCAAGAGGGTCTGCACGATGCGACAATCGTCCGTCGTGATGGCACTCGTCGCTTTGACAGTCAGTGACTGGATTAGCATCCCGGGCACGGTTGTCGCTGTAGTCAGCCTTTTCGTTGCGATCATCCAAGGGAAGCGTGCAGGAGAGGCAAAGCGGGCGGTTGCGCGTGCTCAACGGCAGATCGCAGGAGCGATGATCCTCTCTCGAACCCCAGAACTAGAAGCCGTTGAAGTCCGAATCCGTACCGCAGCACACGAATCTCAACGAGACCCTGCGGAGAAGGGCATCCTCGAATGGCGACGTGCTGCCGCCGAACATCAAGCCTTCTTGGAACGGGCTAACGTGGATGACATGGAGCTAGACAGACACTTGAAGCTCTCGCTAGGGCTTGTAGATACGGCACTAGAGGAGCTAGCCGACCAGGAAGTCGAGCCGGAGGATGCGTGCAGACGTATCCTTAGTCATGCGAGCGGGACATGCAGGCACAATCGCACCGTCGCGACTGTAATGATGTTGGATGCACAATGAGTCCGTCCGCTGATCCACTCACTCAGCTAGTTGATGCGCTGCTTGCTGGCAGCGACGCTGGAACGGTCGCATGGGAGCAGGCAGACTCACGGGGGCGCACATTCATAGCCAGGGGGTCAGGCGGAACGGTCAGGCTGACTGGGGTTTCTTCCCCGACTCTCTTCGGACAAGGGCTCACCGTGAAGCTCGCTATCCAGGACGGAGCGGGAAAGACAATCGAAGAGTACGAGGCTCCGTCTAGCCCACTGGGCGAAGCGGGAGGGATAGGGTTGAACATCGGTATAGACCGGGGATTGCAGACGCTC
Source organism: Solirubrobacteraceae bacterium (assembly GCA_036266805.1). Lineage (GTDB taxonomy): Bacteria > Actinomycetota > Thermoleophilia > Solirubrobacterales > Solirubrobacteraceae > Palsa-744. Next base: position 22,397 of record DATAXK010000003.1, on the reverse strand, counting down.
TACCGGCAGGTAAGGGAGCAAATCACCCGAGCCAACGAGACGATGGCAAGTCTTGCGGGCGAGTTCGCCCCGAAGTAGCTCCTCGGTCAGCGACGACTGCGTCGAAGGCCAGAGAAACTTTAGGGCCTGTTTTGGGACAAAATATTGGGACAAAACCTTCTGATGAGTCGCCCAACAAAACAAAAACCCCACATTTGCGGGGCTTTCGCGAAGCGGCTGAAGGGACTCGAACCCTCGACCTTCTGCATGGCAAGCAGACGCTCTAGCCAACTGAGCTACAGCCGCGCGCGGCGCCTAACTATAGACCAGGCGCGCAGTGCAGCGCCGAGCTGGCTGGCACGAGCTCGCTGGTGACGAGTCCTTGCCCTTCGGTCAGCTCGTCGACGATGGGAAACAGGGCGGCGATGCGCTCGGGGGTGTCGATCGTCTCTGTCATGACGGGGACGTGGCGACGGATCGAGAGCAGCCGGTCGCCGTGGGGCGCATGGTTCCCGTGGAACCCCCATATACCGCGCATCGAGGTGGCGCCCGCCGCGTCCGCTGCGCGTAGGCGCCTGACGAGCTCTAGGTACACCGATCTCCGCTCATGTATGGCCGCCTCTGAGATCACGATTGTGAGCTTCTGGCGGATGTCCCGGCCGTGCTCGCCGGGCGAAGACTCCTCGTGGGGGGGTTCGAGCAGCATGCCGTCTCGCTTGCATACACGCACGCGCTCGAGCGTAAACAATGGTTTGTTGAGCATCTGCTCAAGATGGCCGATTGCCGCGCCGATCTTGTGTCGATCACCGACGCTGACCACGATCAGCGGCACGTTCTGATTGCGAGCAAAGAAACGCGCTCGCTCCCGCGCGCCCTGTCGAGTGCCGTCCACTCCCAACAACACCGTTGCGCCGGCCACGCCGCTGTCGTGAAGCGTTTGGCATACGGCAGCGAAGGCCGATGACCCGTTCACCCGGTCATAGCGACCTAGGTATACGGTCAGCTTTGCCGCTCGAGCGGGATCTTGGGCACCGTGTCCCTGCTCAGTAGCGGTTCCGGCGAGGACGAATGGACCGTTCTCGCCGGAGGTGGTCCCTTGCTCGCTGTCGAGGGCGCCCTCGTACACTCGAGCACGCTCCAGCGTCATCAAGCCTTCGTGGCTGATCGAGCCCACATCCACGAGCAACCGCTCAATTTGCTCGCGCTTGTCGACCGCCAGGCACACGAGCGGAAGGTCTTCGGAGAGGGTCAGAAGACGGTCGCTGCGAAGGCGGTGCTTGGCTCCGAACCCCTGTACTCCGCGCAGCAGAATGCTGCTGCGGATCTTGTGGCGGGCGTGGATGTCCAGCAGTTCATCCGCAAGCAGCACGCCTTTCACCCGGCTTCGCTCGCCGAAGTAGGTGGTGAGCTTCAATCCTTCCTGGCTCAAACCCCACCATCCCGGAGGAGAGCTTGGCCGTCGAGTTTCGAGCGAGCGCTCACAGCGCGCCCCCAAGCGAGCGGCCGAGCAGAGCTGCCCCAAGCCCTATGAGCACGCTGATGAGTACATTGAGGGCACCGGCGAACATCTGTCCGTCCTCGCCGAGCCTGTGGGTCTCGAGCATCCACGTCGAGAACGTCGTATAGGAGCCAATCGTCGCGGAGCCCGCGAGCGTCAACGCTTCGCCGGAGAGCGCAAGTCCGGTGAGTAGGCCGAGGATGAAGGCGCCGCTCGCGTTCACGGCCAGCGTGCCCAAGGGGAAGCTCGAGGGGCTACGTGCGGAGACCGCTCCGTCGACTAGAAAGCGAGCAAGTGAGCCGAAGCTTCCAAGGATTGCCACGCCGATCCACGTGGGTGCGCTCATGAGATCGTCCGCACGCGGCGCACGAGCGCGGAGGAGCCGAACACCGCGAAATATCCTCCTAGGACGCTCGCAAACAGGTAGCCAAGGGCAAGCCCATAGCGATGTTGATCGGCCATTTTCAACAGCTCGATCTGCACGGTTGAAAATGTCGTGAGTGCGCCGCACAGGCCCGTACCTAGAAGTGGCCGACGCAGAGTGGAGACGGGCAGGCGCTCCTGCAAGCGCGTCACGAAATAGCCGAGCATCAGGGCTCCGGCCATGTTCACCGAGAAGGTCGCCCACGGCCAGCTCCCAGCTGCTGTAGGGAGGGCTTGATCCATGGCGATGCGGATGAGCCCACCGATAGCGCCGCCGAAGGCGATCGCGAGCAGCTCGAAGCGATCGATGCCTGGATCGGAGACGTTCTCGGGAGTGCGGTTGGGGGAGGCTATTGGGTGTCCTGGTTCAAAGCACGGGCTTGCGGTCGGTGGGATGGAGTGCACCTTAAGGGTCCGGTCAGATAGTCCGATCCACTCGGCTTGCTTCGCGAAAGTCGATCGAATCGCTCAAGCGGTGAGAGCCGACAGGCATGGCAGGTACCGACCGCCGTCACCTCGCGAGAGCAACCCGAGCAACTCCAGTTCGGCAAGCGCCACGGCGACCTCCTCAGAGGGTGTGCCATTCCTCGAGAGCTTTGCCAAAGTGTCTTGTCCACCGCCCACCAGCTCGAGCACGTTTGCAAGCCGCGGTTGCAGATCCAGCGCTGCGTGCAACTGACCAGTGGCCTCGTAGATGCCCACGCCGTAGAGCACGTCAAGTGCGTCCTGGGGTCCTCTGACGAGTCGCGCCCCGTTCATGAGCAGCAGGTTGGCGCCCTTGGAGCCGGTGGAGTTGACGCGTCCGGGCACTGCCGCGACGTGTCTTGCGCGCGAGAATGCAACGTTTGCGCAAGCAAGGTCCCAAGGCTTGTCCGTTGCCTCGACGACGATCACGAGTTGGGCAAACAGCGCCAGTGTGCGAGCGTTCGCGTATGACCACCAACGACGTGTCCGCGAGCTTGCATGGCTCTCGGCTATCGAGCAGCCATGTTCCAGGAGACGACGGTAGAGCGGGGCATGCCATGCCGGCGTGCAGCGCTCGACACTCGCGCTCATCACGGCCAGCGCCGAGCCGTCGGCGTCGAGTGCTCCGGCGAGGGCGGCACTTGCGATGCCTTCGGCGAAATCGCTCACGATGGTGATGCCTGACGCGGCGAGTCCCCGAGCGAGCTCACGCGCGACCCCCATGCCGTAGTCGCTGGCTGTGCGCGTCCCGACGATAGCCACGACTTTCTCCTCGAGCATATTGCGTAGGCGTTCGACCCCTCCACGCAGCTCGAACGAGTGTGGGCTGAGCGCGTCCTCGCGAAGTTGTCGTGGATACGCCATGTGGTGGCGGCAGAGTGCCTGCGGCTGCTCGTCTCGACGCCCAGTCGCCGGCTGCCACTCGGCGTAGGCGGCGTGCATCTCGGCCTGACGACGTCGGGCGATCGCGTCGATCAGCTCCAGATCCGGCAGTTCGAGCACGCTCCAAAAGCTCGATTGATCGTGGCGCTCGCTCTCGCGATCCAGCCCACTGCCAAGTTTCGCCAACAGCCAGGCCCGTCGCGCACACTCCCGGCAGATGCCGTTCATGCTGCTCTACGTCCGGAGAGGCCGACCTCGGGTCGCAGCGTGAGCGCTCGTGTGATCTCCTCGCCGCCGACGCGCTCGCGACCCCGCAAGTCAGCGAGCGTACGTGCGACGCGCAGAGCGCGGTGCTGCCCGCGGGCGCTCAGCAGACCGCGCTCGCGCGCACAAGCCATTGTCTGCTCGCCCTGGCGGTCGAGCTTGAGATGTCTGCGCAGCATCGATGCATCCATCTGCGCGTTTACGAGAACGCCGTCTGCTCTCAGCCGCCTGGCTTGACGCTGGCGTGCTTCGATCACCTGCTCCCGAGCTTTCGCGGAGCTCAGCGAAGGCTTGCCGGCCAGATGGTCGGCGGTCGTGCGCTCCACGTGCACGAGCAGATCGATGCGGTCGAGCAACGGCCCGCTCAAGCGGCGGCGGTGGCGCGCGAGGTCTACTTCGCGACAGGCACAGCGCTCTCGTTCGCCCGCGTACCCGCATGGACAGGGATTGGTTGCCGCGATCAGCATGAAGCGCGCCGGATATACAGCCGAGTGGCGCGCCCTGACGATTGTCACGCGACCATCCTCCAATGGCTGGCGCAGCGCCTCGAGCGTCGGACGCGCGAACTCCGAGAGCTCATCGAGAAACAGCACTCCATTGTGGGCGAGCACAGCCTCTCCGACCCATCCGCGGCGTGAGCCGCCGATCAGGCCCGCGGTTGTGATCGTGTGGTGGGGCGCGCGAAAAGGCCTTTCGGTGAGCAGTTCGCCGCCGGTGAGCTTTCCGGTGGCGCTGTGGATGCGCATCACTTCGATCGCCTCAGAACGCTCGAGCGGGGGCAAGATCGAGGGAAGGCGCCCGGCGAGCATCGTCTTGCCCGTCCCGGGAGAGCCGCTGAGAAGGCTGTTGTGGGCTCCGGCCGCCGCGACGAGGAGTGCCCGAACTGCCTGGTCCTGGCCACGAACGTCGCTCAGATCGGGCCCGTGTCGAGGTGTGCTCGGTTGTGCAGGGCTCTGCTCGGGCAATCGGTCGCAGGCGCCGCCGCTCAGTACGCGAGCAGCGCTCGAGAGGTGCTCGACTACGCTCACGCGAAGTCCCTCTACGAGCATTGCCTCGAGTGCGCGCTGGGGGCCCAGAACGAGCATCGCCAAACCGGCCTTCTTCGTCGCCTCCGCGACGGCAAGCGTTCCGTGACAGGCGCGCACCTCGCCGTCCAGCGAGAGCTCTCCAAAGAGTGCGTGTGTGTCGAGCAGCTCTCTGGGGATCTGCCCACTTGCCGCGAGTATTCCGCATGCCAGTGCCAGGTCGAACCCGGGTCCGACCTTCGGCACGTCGGCGGGGGCGAGGTTCGCGGTGATCCGTCTTGCTGGGAACTCAAAGCCCGAGTTCAGCAGTGCGGCGTGAACGCGGTCGCGTGCCTCGCGCACAGCAGCGTCGGCGAGCCCGACGATCGCAAACGCCGGCAATCCCGGCCTGATGTCGATCTCAACGCTCACTGCGCGTGCGTTGAGTCCTTCAAGCGTGAACGTGCGCGCCCGAGCGAGCATCCGATGCCTCCCTTCGCGGTTTTCAGGCGAGGCACACCAAGTTACGTCGCGCTTGGGACGGTATTTGGCGCAGGGCCAAATCAAGCCAGCCAATGCGCGCAATTTTGCGTGGTGGCAGTCCTATCGCACGGGTGGGTCTGTGCGCCCGGTCATCCGCAAAACGCCGATGCCCCCCCGCGCGCGCGGGGGGCATCGGCACTTTCGAGGCCACTCCTTGCAGCTAGAGTCCTGCCGGATGGCGCACGACATACCCTGCGGTGGAGGTCATCGAGTCGGACCAGCGCGAACCCGATTCCTGCAGGGCGACGGTGTCATAGCGTCGACCGTCGATCGTCATCCAGGCATGTTCGGCGTCTGCATAGATCGTGATGTAGCGACCAGGTCCGGGTTCGCCATAGGACTCGAGTGCCGAGGAGTCCTCAGGCGAGCTGAGCAGCCCGCCACCGTGCAGGGCGTAGGACACCGAGCCCGAGCAGTCATAGCCTTCGGACTCGAACGAGCCATGTCCGCCACCGTAGACGTAGGGCCGCGTTGCGATTTCATCGGCGGCGGCGATCACGCGAGCAATTACGCCTGAGGCTTCGCCGCCGGTGCTGCTGCTCTGGCTGTTGCCCCCGGTTGTGCCGGTGCTGCTCGTCGAAGAGGGCAGGAACTTGGGCGAGGGATGCAAGGTCGCATGCTCCTCGAGCCCGAGCGCGCGCCAGGTCTCCGGTCCGACCACACCGTCGACCGCCAGGCCGTCATGCGCTTGCAGCCGCTTGACCGCTGCCTCCGTCTGCGCTCCGAACTGACCGTCGGCTGAGATGTGCAGGGCTTCTTGCAGGCGGGTGACCGGATTTCCGCTGGGGGCGGCGGACGCCGGTGCACCGGCCGTCTGGTCGGCGACGTTCGTGGCTACCTCGCCGCCTGTGCCAGTGGCGCTACCCGCGAGGTGCGCCTCAGAGGCCGGTGTCGTCCCGGTAGCGGGTCGGCGTGGCGCGGGGAAGAGCGTCTGCTTGAGCTCGCCGTGCTCGTGCAGCCTCAGCGCACCCCATGTCTCAGGCCCGACAACGCCGTCGACAACGACGTGGTGCAGCGCCTGCCAATGCTTGACCGCCGCCTCGGTTTCTGGCCCGAAGGTGCCGTCGACCTGGACGCCGAGCGTTTCCTGCAGGCGCACGACCGGGTTGACCGCGGGTGTGGACGTCTTGGTCGGTTCAGGGGCTGTCGTGTCTGTGGCAGGTGTCTTGGTCGTCGTTTCCGTATCTACGACGTCGGCGCTCGTCGCGAGCACGGGGGTGTTTTCGTCGAGTACCGCGCTTGTTGCGATCGGGCTCGCATTGTCGGCCAAGGCCGCTCCCGTCTTTGGGCCCACGATGCCGTCGACTTCCAGGCCGTGGCTGGCCTGGAAAGCACGCACGGCAGCTTCGGTTTCCGGGCCGAACACACCGTCTTCACGGATGCCCAGAGCATGCTGCAACAGGCGAACCTGGCGACCTTCCTCGCCGTTTTCAAGCGTGATGTAGTGGGTGGTCGTGGTCGTAGGCTCCGGGGTGGGCGCAGGTGTCGAGGCGGGCGTGCCACTCGCATCGGCAAGGCCGGCGGCCGGGCCGGCGGCGATCGCGATCAGCGTGCCCAGCGAGATTCGTCGTGCGCGCGTCGCCGTGGGGACGAACTGGATCTCTGAGGCGCGCCGGCGGGTGCGCGAGCGCAGCGTCGAGCGCTCCCACGGCTCGCTGTCGGCAAGGTTGCGCGGCGAGGGCAGGCGGTTGCGCGCGTCCATCAGGTTTGCCAGGCGCATGGGGGCGCGAGCGGCACGTTTCTCGGCTCGCTCACGGCGTGCACGCGACCGTGCAAGCGAGTCCTCCCAGGGGTCGGTAACGGCGAGATCACGCGGGAATCCCGGCATCTGAAAAGCGTCCTTTCGTTATCTCAGGGCGCCTACGGGGTTAGCTGTCGGGCTCGCGTACTTACGCTACGCCACAAACTGTGACGATTCGCCCCCGCAGCCTCTCGACTGCACTGGGTCCCCCGCTCCTGGCCCCCGTGGGGACAAGGACTCGGCACGAACGGGAGTCAAAGTATCAGGTCGGCTTGCAAGATGCATCACATGGGAAGGGTTGCAAGGTTTATTGCCGACGAGTCGGTCTTTGGCTTGGTCGCATGGGATTCGCGAGGCTATCGGTGCGGCGTGTTAGGGCACCCTAAGCTGTGGTAGCGTTCCCAGCGTAAAGCCTAGTCAAGAGGTCGGGTTTAGGGGAGTCGAAGGTGGCGAACACCCAAACAGACATCGCGCAAAGCGAGCCGCGTCCCGCAAAGCGCGCGGGTGAACGCGTGAGCTTCTACGTGTGGACAGCCGTATTGCTGGCCGTGTCCGTTGTGGCGGTCATCCTCGGTTGGCACGCCCGCGGTGGGACTGCCGATCCCACGGCGCTGCCGGCCGGCCACCGGCTGAACACGGCGACTGTCGTCATCGACAGCGCGATCCTCGTCTTCCGCGAGGGGCTGGAGACGATCCTCGTCCTGGCTGCCGTCACCGCGAGCTTCCTGGGCGCGAATCGTATCTATCGCCGCCCGGTCGCCGCCGGCGGTGCGACCGCGCTGCTCGCCGCGGTTGGCACCTGGTTTGTCGTGATCTGGTTCATCGGCCAATTTCACGGTGGCGAGTTCGACGTGCAGGCCGCCACCGGCATCCCCGCGATCATCGTGCTGTTGCTCGTGATGAACTGGTTCTTCCACAAGATGTACTGGACAGGGTGGATCTCCAACCATCACAAGCGCAGGCGCGGCCTGCTCTCCTCGGATTCGGAGACGAACAAGCGACGACTGCTGCTTGGATTCGCGCTGCTGGGGTTCACCTCGGTTTATCGCGAGGGCTTCGAGGTGGTCATCTTCTTGCAGAACCTGCGCGAGCTATATGGCTCGAGCGTGGTGCTCGAGGGGGTCACGATCGGGCTGCTGTTCACCGCCGCGACAGGCATGCTGACTTTCGCGTTGCATCAGCGCCTTCCCTACAGGCGACTGCTGATCATCACCGGCGTGCTGTTGCTGTTCGTGCTGCTGGTGTCGGTAGGCGAGGAGGTCAACGAGATGCAGCTCGCCGGTTGGATCGGGACCACCGAAATCCGGGGTCTGTCGATTCCCGGTTGGATGGGAACGTGGTTCTCGCTGTTCAACAACTGGGAGACCTTCATCGGCCAGTTCATCGCGCTTGCGCTGGTGATCGGCTCATATGTTGCCGCTCAGTATGTCCGCGTGTGGGGGCCTCGCCGCCGTGGAGAACAGGCCGCGCGGCGCGCCGATGCAGTTCCTGAGCGTGCGCCCGAGCGGGGCGCCGCGGCGCCGAATACGCCTGCCACGGTCTAAGGGCTGCCGTCCCCTTAACCTGTCACGGCAGAGATGGCTCACTGCTACCGTTTTGCTGGTTAGGACGTCGAAGGGCCAGAACGATCATGCTCTTTGGAGGTTGGTGGTGCAGGACAGGTGTATATCGTCGAGATCCCAGAAGAGCCTGGGCGATGATTTCGCGCGCTAACTTCGCCACCCGGCGTCGCTTGCGAGCGGTTTTGCTTGGAGTGTCTCTGACCGTGTTGGGCGGTCTTTTGGCGGCGGGCTGTGGGATTGCCGCGGTGTCGGGATCCTCGGGCACGACGCTCACCCTCTACAGCGCACAACATGAGCAGACGACCGACGCCATGATCGCCGCGTTCACCAAGAAGACCGGGATCAAAGTGCGCGTCGCCAATAACGACGAGGACGTGCTCACGGCCCAGATAACTCAGGAGGGGGACCTCTCGCCCGCCGACGTCTTCTATACGGAGAACTCCAACTGGCTCGAACAACTGGGCGACCAAGGACTGCTCGCCAAAATCGCTCCCTCCACGCTTGCCAGCGTGCCCAAGCAGGACAGCGCGACCAACGGCAATTGGGTCGGAGTCTCGGCGCGTATCAGCGTGCTGATCTACAACACGAGCAAGCTAAAGCCCTCGGAACTGCCGAAGTCGGTGATGGAACTGGGCGACCCCAAGTGGCTTGGCAAGATCGAGATCGCTCCGGATGAGACCGACCTGTGGCCGGTTATAAGCTCGATCGAGAGGGTCAAGGGACATCGCGCCACACTGGGCTGGCTGATCAAACTCGAGATCAACGCCGCCGGCAACGACAACGTGCCCGACAACGAGACCATCACCAGAGACGTCAGCCAGGGAGTCAGCCAGCTCGGTCTCATCAACCACTATTACTACTACCGACTCGTCGCAGAGATCGGCAAGGGCGCGGTCAAAGCGAACATCGCCTATTTTGCCCCGCATGATCCCGGCTACGTGGAGGACATCTCCGGCGTGGGCATCCTGAAGTCCTCCAAGCACAAGGCGGCCGCCGAGAAGCTGGTGGAATTCATGACCAGTGCCGCCGGCCAGAAAGTGCTTGCCGAAAGCGACAGCTTCGAGTACCCGATTCGCCCAGGTGTGGCTGCAAATTCAGAGCTCACTCCGCTCAGCAAGTTGCAACCTACGGCGTTCACCCCGGCAGAGCTTGGCACGGGACTCGACGCCAAGGAACTACTCGAAGAAGCTGGACTCATATAGGGCGTAGCCAGCGATGAGCGAGGCACTCACACCGAGCATTCTGGCCACTCCCGCATCCCAAAAGCTGCGTCGTCGTCGCGTCGGCCGTGGACGCGCCGGGGTGGCAATAGGACTTTGTATCGCGGCGCTGCTGCTGTCTCCGCTTGCGCTCCTCGCCCTCGATGCACACAGTGCCGGATGGGGGGAAATCCACCACGTGCTGTTCCGCGCGCGCTCATACCTGCTGTTGCGCCACACGGTGGTATTGACACTGTTGGTCGTGGCTTTTGCGGCCACGCTCGGCGTTGCCACAGCCTGCTGCACGGAGCGTGCTCGACTACCGGCTCGGCGAATCTGGACAGTGCTGCTGGTCCTGCCGATCGCTATTCCCGATGACGTGGTGGGCTATGCCTGGCACACCACCTTCCCCGGCATGAGTGGGCTGGCGGCAGCTACAGTGGTGATGGCGCTTGGGACATATCCGCTTGTCTACCTGCCTGTCGCCGCGGCGCTCAGGCGCTCCGATCCCGCGATGCAGGACACCGCGTACAGCCTCGGGGCCGGCAGGTTGCGCACCTTCGTGCGAGTTACCCTGCCGCTCATTCGCACGGCCGTGATGGGTGGCTGCGTGCTGGTCGCACTCACCACGATCTCCGAGTACGGAACGTTCGAGATCGTGCGCTATCAGACTTTCACCACGGAGGTCTTCACAGAGTTTCAGTTCAACAGTCGTGCCGCCAGTGCGCTGTCTGTGCCACTTGTGTGCCTTGCGTTGCTCGTGCTCGCGGTGGACGGGATCGTGCCGAGTCGGGCGGCGACCCGGATCGCTCCTTCGAGGGCTGCGGCCCGCGCTCGACTGCGGTGGTTCTTGGCGCCGACGCTTGGTGCGCTGGCGGCGCTTGTCGCGCTTGCGATCGTCTTTCCGATTGGGATCGTCGTCTACTGGATGGCGCAAAGCCAGCACACGACCTTGCCGGCCGCCGCCACGCTCGGGCAGGCCACCTGGAACTCGCTCATATACAGCGTCCTCGGGGCAAGCACGGCGGTCGTGCTTGCGCTGCCGGTGGCGCTGATCACCTTCCGGCGCTCTACCCGTTCCAGGCGAATGTTGCAAAGCAGCACCTACATCCCACTGGCACTGCCCGGTGTTGTGATTGCGCTCAGCCTTGTCTTCTTCGCAACCCGTTACGCCTACAGTCTCTACCAAACAAGTTTCCTGTTGATCGTCGCCTACGCGATCATGCACTTTCCCCTGGCGCTGGTGTGCATCAGGGCGTCGGTCGCCCAAGCGCCGGCGCGCCTGGCGGACGTCGGCCTTTCGCTGGGGCGCGGGCCGCTCGCCGTTTTCATGCGCGTTACGCTGCCGCAGCTGCTACCCGGCATTCTCGCCGGCTTCTGCCTGGTGTTCCTATTCGCCGTCACCGAGCTGACCGCCACGCTGTTGCTCGCCCCGATCGGGGTGCAGACGCTTGCTACCCAGTTCTGGGCTTACCAAAGTGAGGTCTCCTATGGTGCGGCGGCGCCCTATGCGCTGATGATCATCGTGCTTGCCGCGCTACCGGCGGTGGTGCTTGCGCTGTGGTTCGACCGGGGTCGCTTTCAACCCCAGTTGGCGCCGCTATGAGCGCGATCGAACTGCACGGTGTCTGCAAGAGCTTCGGTGTGACACGTGTGCTCAGCGACGTTGAGTTGCTTGTGCCAGCCGGGTCGATTACCGCCGTGCTTGGGGCCTCTGGTAGCGGCAAGACCACGATCCTGCGGCTGATCGCCGGCTTTGAGCAATTGGATGGCGGCACGATCGCGATCGCCGGCCAGATCGTCGATGACGGGCAGCGTAGCGTGCGCCCCCAACAACGAGGTGTCGGCTACGTGCCGCAGGACGGCGCCCTTTTCCCACATCTAACTGTGCTCGGCAACGTTGGGTTTGGGCTGGCGCGCCAAGATCGCGAGCGAGCGGTGCGCAAGCTGCTGGAGCTTGTCGGGCTGGAGGGTCTCGAGCGCCGCTATCCGCACGAGCTCTCCGGCGGTCAGCAGCAACGGGTGGCGCTGGCGCGTGCGCTCGCGATCGAGCCCAGTGTGGTGCTATTGGACGAGCCGTTCAGCTCGCTCGACGCTTCCTTGCGAGCAGAGCTCGGTCGCGATGTCGCTCGTATCCTCAACGCCGCCGCGACCACGACGGTGCTCGTCACCCACGACCAGAACGAGGCGTTGGCGCTTGTCGACCAGATCGCCGTGCTCGAAGCCGGGCGCATTGTGGCTAAGGACGATCCTCGCTCCCTCTACCGAGATCCGCCCGGCCTGCTCGCGGCCAGCTCGATCGGTGAGGCCAACATCCTCGTGGGCGAGACTCACGGAGATCGCGCCCGTTGTGCGCTTGGCGACATCGCGCTGCGCGCGAACGGGCACCGTCGACCTGACGGGCCCGCCCGTCTGCTGCTGCGGCCCGAGCAGCTGACGCTCCACCTGCAGGCCACAGCCGAGGCGGCTCGCGCGACGGTGCTGGAGCTGCGATATCACGGGCACGACGGACTGGCTCACGTGGTTCTGGAGCATCCCGACCGGGAGACCGTGCTTGCGCGCGTGCCGGGCGAGCTCGTACTCCAGCAGGGCCAAGAGGTTTGGATTCAGGCCAGCGGACCGGCGCACGCGTGGACCGACTAGCGAGCAGTCCCTCAGCGAGGCAAGTGGCCAGTTTTCTCCAACTGTGCCCTACGTCGTAGCGGCACGGCAAACCACATGACCAGGAATGGGAGCGCACCCACAGCGAGTGTGATCGCGCCGATCGGTGCGCCGAACAGATAGGTGGCGACGAGCAACAGGCAGCCGCACATCGCAAGCGCAAGGAAACCGAGGCCGGCGATCACGATGCGGTTGGAGACGCGCACGATGTGATCCTTGTCGTCGTGGCGAAAGAGGAAGCGGTGCTGCGCCGAGGGTGCGATCGTGCAGATGGCCGCCAATGCGGCGCAGATCAGTGCTATGAAGTAGACGGTCCGCTCGAAGGCGCCCACGTGTGCGAATCCGCTGTCGAAAGGCACGATCAGGAGGAACGCGAACAGGACCTGGACACCGGTCACGACCACACGCAGCTCGCCGGTCATCTCCTCCAGGTTGCGGTCCAAGCGCTCGAGCGTGGTCTCGTCGCGCGCGGAGTCCGATGGTGGGTGGAGGTTTGGGCGCGGCCCTGACTGACTCACACCACTATCGCTACCCGTGGCACGAGTACCGCGAAACGGCGTCCTCACGGTATTCCAAACAAATATCGGGAAGACAGCGCCGCATGCGGCGCTGTCCCTGGCCGCACATGTGCGGCCAGGCCGGTCGGTGCATGCACCGACCGGAACAACATCGATGTATGACCTGCCGCTTCGACATGACGGTCTATTTTCGTTTGTGCCTGTTTTGGCTATGAGATTTCGAGGCGGACACTGGGGGAGCTACGGTGACGAGCGCGGCGCTGCCGGGTGCGAGCTCGACGGTCACCGTTCCCGAAGTGCTCGCGATGCTTTCCGCTCGCGGAGGAGCCTGCCAGGAGCCGTTGGTCGCGACAGGGCGGCCGGCAAGCAATACACCGCTTGTGGCGCTCGGAGACGAATCTGTAAGACGCTGTATCTGTGCGGCTCCCATGCCGGAGCCCACTTGAAGTTGCACAGACAGCGGACTCGTGCCTTCGGGTTCGTTGTTGCAGAGCACGACCTTCAGTGAGTGGCCGGGGCCGGAGAATCCCGCCGCGACGATATTGGGGGAGCCTTCGGCTGAGATGGTTGTAGGCAAAGGACGATCGCCGATCAGGGTATGTGTCAGCAGCAGCGCATACCACTCCGGCTGCGCGCGTAGCTCTCCTTGTGCCAGGGCCGTCGGATTAGGTGCGCACAAAGGGGTGTATCCCAGGCAGTTTGTTGGGTTGCCCTGAAGGTTGATGCCAGCGGCCCCTACCGCCATCGCTTGCGTGATGTAGCCAGTCGCCCATAGCGCCGAGGCGAACGTATTGCTGATGCCGGCCACCCCTCCACAGGAGACAGTGTTGGCCTCGTCGATGCGCAGCGGGATTTCGCGTAATTCAGACACGGCCATGTAGCTGGCCAGCGACAGCGCCGCCGCTCCACGACCCGCCGAGCTCAGCAGCGCTTCGATCGACGGTGGCGGCGTCTGCGCGCAGCCGAGCGGATAGTGATGGCCGGTCAACAACACGGGGCTCTGGGCTAGCGCCTCCTCTTCGCCCCATTCGCTGAACGCACCCGAGCCGGACACGTCGGGACCCGCGATCGGCACGTTCGGCGTAAGCGCTTGGATCGCTTCGCGGTAGGCGCTCGCCTCTTCCTCGTAACCTTGCGCGATCCAAGGGAGTTCGCGGAAACCGTGGCTGCCGTAGGAGTTCGGCTCATTGCCGATCTCCACAGCGGCGAGGTACGGTCCGAGGGCACGGTGAGCAGCCGCCACCTCGCGTGCGGCGGCGGTCGGTTCGTAGTGGGCCATGCCGACGGTGAGCAGCACCTGCCAGCCGCTACGCCGAGCAAGCAGCCCGAGCTCGTTCAGCTGTATCGGTCCAATCGTGCTGGTCGCCCAAGCCGGCCGCGGCGTCTGCGAGTCGGTCCAGGCAACGTTCTCATCGGCGGTGATGCCGCCGAAGCGCAGCATCCCAGGCCCAAGCGAGCGCAGCAGCTCGACGAAGTTGCCGTGATTGGCGTACTGGACGAGTTGGCTCAGCGCGGCCATCTCGAAGGAGAGCCCGAGGAATCGCTGAGCCACCGGTCGGCCCGGATCGAGTGGGTTGAAGGCGACGGTCACCGGCAGCGCGGACTGGGCGGCGATGGCGGCCGGGTCATCAGCTGTGCGGGCGCGCGGAGGGGAGTCTGAGACGCCAGCACTGGCTGCGCTCGCGATGGCCGGTGTGCAGGTCACAAGGATCGTGCTTGCCAGGACCACGGTGGCAAGTGGCACGACTCTCGTCAAGCGGAACGCCGGTCGCCGGGCACGCACCGCGGCACGGCGGGCGCGGGAGATCGACGTTCGTACAGGGACCATGTCGTGGGTTAACAGACTATGCGTCCCATCGGAGCGGATGGCTATGCGCTGTTTCGCAACAGGGCGGCACCCCATGAGGCTTGGATGACCAGCATCCGGTCCATGGACGATCCAACCGAGCTTCGCGCTCGGATCAGCTCGAAGAACGCGGCGCGTCTTCGGCGCCGGTCACAGCTTGCGAGCGACGCCAAGGATGCGCGGCCTAATCAGGCGCCGACGTAGGCCGCGAGGTGCTCGCCGGTGAGGGTCGAGCGCCCGGCGACGAGCTCGGCGGGCGGGCCCTCGAAGACGACCCGGCCGCCGTCGTGGCCGGCGCCGGGGCCGAGGTCGACGATCCAGTCGGCGTGTGCCATCACCGCCTGGTGGTGCTCGATGACGATCACCGACTTGCCGGAGTCCACGAGCCGGTCGAGCAGGCCGAGCAGTTGCTTGACGTCGGCTAGGTGCAGACCCGTGGTCGGCTCGTCGAGCACATAGACCTCGCCGTTCTCGGCCATCCGCGTGGCCAGCTTGAGCCGCTGGCGCTCGCCGCCGGAAAGGGTGGGGAGAGGCTGGCCGAGGCTGAGGTAGCCGAGTCCGACGTCGGCGAGGCGCTCGAGGATCTTGTGCGCCGCCGGCGTCTGCGCCTTGCCGACGCCGAAGAACTTCTCGGCCTCGATCACGGACATCGCGAGCACCTCGCTGATGTCCTTGCCGGCGAGCTTGTACTCGAGTACCTCTGCTTGGAAGCGCTTGCCCTCGCACACCTCACACGGGGCGGCGACGCCGGCCATCATCGCCAGATCGGTGTAGATCACGCCGGCCCCGTTGCAATTGGGGCAGGCACCCTCGGAGTTGGCGCTGAACAGCGCCGGCTTGACGCCGTTCTCCTTCGCGAACGCCTTGCGGATTGGGTCGAGCAGTCCGGTATAGGTCGCCGGGTTGCTGCGCCGCGAGCCCTTGATCGCCGTCTGGTCGATCGAGGCGATCCCGTCCCGCTTGGATATCGAGCCGTCGATCAGCGAACTCTTGCCCGAGCCCGCAACGCCTGTGACGACGACCAGCACACCGAGCGGGATGTCGACGTCGACATCTTGCAGGTTGTGGGTGCTGGCGCCGCGGACCTCGAGCGTGCCGTCTGCCGTCCGCACCTCGTCCTTGAGTGTGGCCCGGTCGTCTAGGTGGCGGCCAGTGATCGTGTCGCTTCCCCTCAGCGCCTCGACGGTCCCCTCGAACACCACCTCGCCGCCGTCGGTGCCAGCCTTCGGACCGAGGTCGATCACGTGGTCGGCGATTGCGATCGTCTCCGGCTTGTGCTCCACGACGAGCACGGTGTTGCCCTTGTCGCGCAGCTGCAGCAGCAGCTCGTTCATGCGCTCGATGTCGTGCGGGTGCAGCCCGATCGTGGGCTCGTCAAAGACGTAGGTGACGTCGGTGAGCGAGGAGCCGAGCTGGCGGATCATCTTGACGCGCTGTGCCTCTCCGCTCGAGAGCGTTCCCGAAGGTCGCTCGAGTGAGAGGTAGCCAAGGCCAATGTCCACGAACGAGTCGAGAGTCGCTCCCAGCGCCTCGAGCAGCGGGGCTACCGACTTGTTCTCGACCTTGCTCACCCACCCGGCCAGGTCGCTGATCTGCATGGCACAGGCCTCGGCGATGTTGATCCCCTTGATCTTCGACGAGCGCGCCTCCGCGCTAAGACGGGTTCCATCGCACTCGGGGCAGGTGCTGAAGGTGACCGCTCGCTCCACGAAGGCGCGGATATGGGGCTGCAGCGAATCGAGGTCCTTGGAGAGCATCGACTTCTGGATCTTGGGGATCACGCCCTCGTAGGTGAGGTTGATGCCGTCGACCTTGATCTTCGTTGGCTCCTTGTAGAGGAGGTCAGTCAATTCCCTCTTGGTGAACTTCTTGATCGGCTTGTTCGGGTCGAAGAAACCGCAGCCCATGAAGATCCGGCCGTGCCAGCCGTCCATGCTGTAGCCGGGAATCGTGAGCGCGCCTTCTCTGAGCGACTTGCTGTCGTCATAGAGCTGGGTGAGGTCCATATCGTTGACTGAGCCGCGGCCCTCGCAGCGCGGGCACATGCCGCCGAGGATGCTGAAGCTTCGCTTCTCTTTGGTGGTGCGCCCGGCACGCTCGAACGTGACCGCCCCAGCGCCCGAGATCGAGGCAACATTGAAGGAGAACGCCTGGGGCGAGCCGATGTGCGGCTTGCCGAGCCGGCTAAAGAGGATGCGCAGCATCGCGCCCGCGTCGGTGGCGGTGCCGACCGTGGAGCGAGCGTCGGCGCCCATCCGCTCCTGGTCGACGATGATCGCGGTCGTCAGCCCTTCGAGCACGTCGACCTCGGGACGCGCCAGCGTTGGCATGAAGCCCTGCACGAAGGCGCTGTAGGTTTCGTTGATCAGTCGCTGGGACTCCGCAGCAATCGTGCCGAACACCAGCGAGCTCTTGCCCGATCCCGAGACGCCGGTGAACGCCGTGAGCCGACGCTTGGGGATCTCGACGCTGATGTCCTTGAGGTTGTTGACGCGGGCCCCGTGCACGCGGATCGACTCGTGGTTGTCGGCAGCGCGGGGCGCAGACGATTGCATATTCGTCTTCTTGGCCATACTCATCGCGTCTCCATCTTTTGGGCGGGTTGCCCTCGCCGATTGAGGCTTGGCGCGAGAACGGGTTGGACTCATGGGTCCTGGAGCAGCCCGAGAACATTGCCATCAGGGTCAGTGAAAGTGGCGACCAGGCGGCCACCACCGACGTCATGCGCGGGTTCCTTCACGGTGGCGCCCGCGGCGGTCACCTCGGCCAGCTTCGCCTCGATGTCCGGCACTTGCCAGAAGGTCACCGGCGAGGTCATGCCCTGCGGCCCACCGCCGGGCACCAGCCCGATGTGCTGGCCCTCGGCCTCGAAGCCGACGTAGTAATCCGAGTCGGCCTGCGGTGGGATGCCGAGCAGGGCGGTGTATACCGCCTTGGCCGCCGTCAGGTCGGACACGGGATGCAGCACGATCTTGATTCCCTGGGTGGAAGAACCGGTCATGGTCGCTCCTGAAGTCGTGGGTCTGCTCGGGATCCTCTGGCTCAAAGACGAACGGGAAGTCCGGAAATCGACAGCCCGATCGCCCGGGATGGCGATTTTCGCCGTTGGTCCTGGTTGGGGCATGTTTACACTTTGTTGCACCCGGCCGACCAGGTCCAATCGGTGTTTGACGGCCGGGCTTGAGCTCCGATCACCAGCCCGCGACTTTCGTTGGGTCAAGCTGTTGACCGTTGCGACTCAGAGGGAGCCTAGCTGAGCGTAAACGACTCGCTGCTGATCCGCTTGTGCTCCCCGGTTCCGCTTATCAGCGTGAGCGTGTACTTCCCCGGTTGTAGTCGGCGCACGGGCAGCAGTCGCAGGCTCATGCGTCCACTCACGGTGCTGGACGTCCCGGCGGCGTAAACCACGCCGTGACGTGACAGTGTCGCCTGGGCTGCTGCACCCGAAGTCGTGAAGCTGGCAGTACCGGATACAAGCTTGGCGGTGCACTTCTGCTTCTTTGCGACCTTCTTGCAGGTCACGAGCTCGACCTTGCCGGCGGGGCCTGTAGGACCTTGAGCACCGGCAGGACCCTCTGGGCCCGCGACTCCGGTGGCGCCTTTTTCGCCAGCTGGGCCGGTAGCGCCGGTCTTGCCTTCGTTGCCGGTGGCTCCTTCTTTGCCAGCTGGACCTTCTTTACCCGTTGCGCCTTCTTTGCCCGCCTTCAAGAACACGGCGGTGACTTCGCTCGCCGCGGTCAGGTCCACCGTGCAGGTCGTCGCGGAGACTCGCTTGCAACCGATCCAACCGGCAAATTCGTAGCCGGCGCCAGCTTCAGCCTCCGTCAAGGTCACTTGGCCTTCGAAGGTGTGTGTGCATTCTTCGGTCGAGCATTTGATCCCAGCGGGCGTCGAGGTGACTTCGCCTTCGCCGGTGATGAAGACGGTGAGGGGGAAGACAGGCGAGGCAAACGCAGTCACGTTGCCCGTCGTATCGTCCGTCACGCAGAGCGAAGTTGACGCGCACGAGACGCTGGTGAGATCGCTGCCAAGTGCGAGCTGGTCGCTCCACGTCGTGCCGCCGTCGCTTGATACGAAGACGTTGCCTTTGCTGTCCACGGCAGCGCACATGAAGCCTTCCGTGCAGGTGATGGCGGTCAAGTCGTTCGTGCCGTCGATGTCGTGCTTGGCGACCGTTGCTTGGCCGCTGCCGTTGATCGTGAGGTCAAGTGCGTTGCCTTCACCGTCGACGGCGACGCAAGATGTCGTAGACGTGCAGGCGACGCCGTGCAGCGGGGTCGTCCCGTCGACGTCCGTTGACTTCCAGCCAGCCAGTTCCTTGATTTTTGCAGCGGTGTCGGCCACGTGAACGTTTCCGGTGCTGTCGACGACCGCACAGAACGACGAAGTCAGGCAATCGACGGCGCTCATCGTGCCCGACCCGATTTCGAGCGCGAACCATTCTTCCGAGGCCGGGCTGGTGGAATAGCGGATCACGCCTTCCGCCTGTCCGCTGACGCACAGGGACGTGGAGCCGCAAGAAACGGAATCCACGCCGAAGACCGGGCT
This sequence comes from Solirubrobacteraceae bacterium, assembly GCA_036266805.1. Lineage (GTDB taxonomy): Bacteria > Actinomycetota > Thermoleophilia > Solirubrobacterales > Solirubrobacteraceae > Palsa-744. The sequence continues at coordinate 3,264 of DATAXK010000003.1, read as the reverse complement.
GAACGCTTCTTTCCAGACGCCGTCGAGCGAGGTGGCGTAGTACACGTTGCCGCCGCCTCCTTCTGGGGCTTCGCCGTCGGCGAGCACGCACAGCGAATTAGACGGGCACGCGACGGCCTGGCTCGGGGTTCCGGGTCCGGTCCAAGCTGTCCACGTGGCCGACGAGGTCGCGTTCATATTCGTCGCGTAGAACGCGTTGCCTTTGCTGTCGGTAACCACGCATTCGCTCGTCTGCGGCACACACGACACGGCGTTCAGGCTGTTAGGGGAATCGATCACCTGCGTATGGCTTGGGGGCGAGGCGAAAGCACTCACGCTTGCCAGCGCCAACACGGCCAGCGCTGCGCACAGCGACGCGAGCACGGCGAAGACAGAACGACGTGAGACGACGGCTCTACTCGACATACTAACCCCTCTTGAAGCCCCAACTGGTGAGGTACGGTGGACGACGCGCTCTCCGCCATGTACGCGCAACACGTACTTGTCGCAAAATAGACGATCTAGCGAGTCCACGTCAACCCTGGAGCCAGCTTGACGGATCGGGAGAGGGATGAAGCCTATCCGGCTATCCCGCCAAGATCCACCAGCAGGCCAGGACCCCTGAGGAGCGTATCCACCAAGAGCGGCGCGAACTCGGCGTCGACCATGCACTCGTCGGTGGCGTGCTCCTCCTCCGCCGCTGGGGGCTGTCCAAGTCGCTGGCCACACCGATCGAGCATCACCATGACCGCAAATTCGGTGGCGACGCCGCATTCAACGAGTGGAGAGTTGGCTACCGGTTGATCGACGCTGATCCGTGTCGCTGGGTGTGATCCTCTGCGCCGCCCGCCACGTAGTTGACCACACCTACACGCAGATTTTCGCGGTGCTCTGAGTGCGCGCCGATGTCGTTGAACGCAGCATGTATCCCGACGAGCACCCACCCGCTGCCGCCCATACAGACCCGGCGCACGAGACCCAGCCGGAGCTTCTGCACATCTGCAGCAACTGCCGGGGCGAGCTGGTCTACCCACTGGATTGGGTCGATGAGGACGCGACGCGCTGGCGGATGCTGCTGCGCTGCCCCGATTGCGAGAGCATCCACGAAGGTATCTTCAGCCAGCTGATGATCGACGTATTCGCCGATGAGATCGACCGGGGGGAGGCCGTGCTGCTTAGCACGCTTAAGCGCCTTTCTCACGAGAACATGGCCGAGGCCGTCGACCTCTTCATCCGCGCCCTGCACGCAGACCTGATTCTCCCAAGCGACTTCTAGGTCCGCTCCACAACCCGCCTCCTGCATGCCGCTCGCCGAGCGGTCCCCGACGAGGTCCCACCACGGCTTTCTGACATCGGGTCAAGCCGCCGGGACTTGCGAATTCCGCCGGGCAGCATAGATGTTCTCCTTTGCTGCTGGTTTCGCCAGGTTCACCTATATCTTGGGAGGCCCGCGCTCTTGGCCTCGGTCACGAACGATCGCCGGCCACGGTAAGACCCGCTCTCGCGCAGGGCACCGCGGTTACCGGAACCGACGAGCGCGCCAGGAGCTCGCTTGTGACAGTTCCGATCGCCTTCTGCAGCCGCGAGTGCTGCTCGCAACCCACGACGATCGCGCTCGCGTGGTGGCGGCGGGCAGCCTCAGTCAACGCTGTCACCGGGTCCTCGTCTGAGACCTCCACTACGAACTCGATATCCAGCAACTCGTCATTCCCGTCGAGCATCAGCTCGTCAAGCAGCGCCCGCTCGAACTGGTGGCGTTCGTCTGGCGTACTGAGCGGCGCCGGGAGCATGTGCAGTGGCCGGCAGGCGTGTACGATCACGAGCTTGCCGCCGCTCTTCAGCTCGCTCGTAGCCCAGTTCACGGCGTGACGCGCGCTCTCGCAGCGGTCATAGCCAAGGATCAGGCAGGGCCCACTGGGCTCGCGGCGTGGCATGTCGATCCCGTTCGCCGCGGTCATATCCGGGCCTCCTCGCGGTCCTGCGAATCGAGATAGGGGGCGAGGTACCTCGAGGCGATCTTGCTCGGCGGGTCCCAAGTCGGCGTGTCGGTGATCTCCGAGCTGAACCCGTGCCCACCCGTGATGCGAGCCGTCAGATATACGGGCTTATCGCCCGTCAGGAGCATCCCGCGGATTACCGGGTGAAACGGCTCGGGGCTTACCTACGACAAAGACGGACGCCTGGAAAAGATCACGGACTGGCTCGAACACACAACCAAATTCTCTTACGACGCCGACTCCGATCTGACGGCGACGGTGTACCCCACCGGCACGTCAGAGGAAGACACCTACGCCTACAACCTCTCCGACGAGATGAGCGAAATCAAGATGACGAGGGGCACAGAAACGCTTGCCTCGCTCGTCTACGCACGCGACTCAAACGGACAGGTGGACAACACGGTCAGCAAGGGGCTGCTGGGTAGCGAAGTCAGGGAAGCCGCATATGATTCCAACAGTCGTCTGACAAAATCTGGTGCGACTGCGTACGAATACGACGCGGCGAACAATCCGACCAAGATTGGCACGAGCACGTACAAATACAACAGTGCCGATGAGCTTGAAAGCGGAACAGGCGCAACCTACGCCTACAACGAAGTGGGTGAGCGCACCAAAACCACGCCCGGAACAGGCCCAACAACGACGTACGGCTACGACCAAGCCGGGAACCTGACCTCCGTCGAAAGACCCAAAGAAGGCGCAACCAGCGAAATCAAAGACACCTACGCTTACAACGGCGAAGGGCTACGCACATCACAAACAATCTCAGGCACGACCAACTACACCGCATGGGACACCGCCGAAAGCACCCCACTTATCCTTAGCGACGGCACCAACAGCTACATCTACGGAGTCAACGGCCTCCCCATCGAGCAGATCAACACCGCAGAAAAAGCACAGTACCTACACCATGACCAAGCCGGCTCCACACAGTTCGTCGCAGGTGAAACCGGCACCACAGAAGCCGCCTACTCCTACACCCCCTACGGCGCTGTCGAAGAACACACCGGCACGGTCACGACGCCGTTCGGCTACGACGGCCAATACAAGCAGTGACACAGGACTCATATATCTACGGGCGCGAGTCTACGATCCCGCCACGGCGCAATTCCTTACCGTCGATCCACAAGAGAAGGCTACGCGGGCACCTTAGGGCCCCTAACAGAATGAGTTTTGGAGTTGTTGGTGGCAGATGAGTGCGCAACCGATGGTGAGGAAGGCTTCGTGGATGTCGGCGCGCCTGTCGTAGCGGCGCTCGAGGCGGCGGTGTTGGTGCAGCCAGGAGATC
>DATAXK010000031.1:0-44186 GCA_036266805.1 Solirubrobacteraceae bacterium | reverse complement strand
CACCCTCGAGAACCTCCGCGTCCGCCTCGCCACACGCTTCGCAGCACTCACCGCCGCGATCGCACTCAACCACCAACTCGGCCGCCCAAGCCGATCCCTCGCCTGCTACACCGCCTGACACCGTGGCACTACTCATCTAGGTGCTCAGTCGTAGGAGGACCATCCTTACCCGATCGACTCGGCAAAGCCGCGCACCTTGCGGAAACGCTTCACTCCCGGCGCACAGCCATCCCCTTCGCGGCCTATCGTCCATAGGTCATGAGCTTTCTCCAGGCCACGCTCGAGCAAGGTGAGGCGGTGTTGCGCTTTCCCTATGACGACGTATTGCGCAAGCTGTTGCGCGCGATCCCCGGGCGCCGCTGGGACCCGGCCGAGCGCGCTTGGATCGTGCCGCTGGATCCTGAGCGTGCGCAGGCGGTGGCGCTGCTGCTGGAGAGCCTGCCACGCCCGCCGCTCGTCAGCGAGTCGCTGGCCCGCGCGCTCGAGCGTCAGCGTGGGCGTCGCGGCCACGACGAGTGCGTGCTCGACGTGGCACGGCCGAACGAGAGCTGGTGGCTGACGTTCGCCACCGACCGCGCGCCCGCGATCGTCGAGGCCCTGCTCGCACACGACGAGGCACACGAGCTGCCGAGCATCGGACGCGCGCTGATCCCGTTGGACGAGCAGGCCGCCCGACTTGTGGACACGCTGCCAGCCGAGGCCGGCCGCCTGCGTCTCAGCGAAGACGCTGCCCACGCCCTGACCGAGGTCTCCGAGCGGCCAGCGGCCCGGCCCGGCGCAATGCGCTACGACGTGGAGCTCAAGCGCGACCGCCGTAAGCAGCACTGGGTGTTGATCGCGGCCGACCACGCTCCACTCGCCCGTGCTCTTGCCGCTCGCGGCGACCTACGCTCGCTCGAGGGGCCCGAGGGGACTTTCGCCGTGGCCGCCGTCGAGCGCGACGCGCACCTGATCGTAGAGCTGCTCGAGCAGCTCGAGCTGGCCGGCATCGATCCCCGCGTGCAAGGGTGGCTAGCCAGCGCCACCACCTGGCGTGGAACGATCGACGTCGCCGGCGAGCCCGATGAGCCCGTGTTCCTTTTGCTCGGCGATCCCATCGGGCTGCCGGCCGAGCTGCGCGATCGTGCCGTCAGCGCGCCCGGCGGGGTGACGGTTCCGCTGACGCTCGAGTCTTGGCAGGCGATCGAGCAGAACATGCGCGGCTTCTCGAGCGCCGCTGCTCGTCGCTGTATTGCCGCCCTCAAGGAAGGACGTCCTGCGCCGCCCGCTGTGTTGGAGCTGTCCTCCGTCCACGACGACCCGACGTTCGTGCTCGCACCCGGCCACGACTCCTCGCAGCTCGACGCGTTCGGCCTGCTGCGCGGCGCCTCGCCGCACCGACCGGTCGCCGCCACGCGCGCGCCGCACTCGCGCCGGCGCGACCATGGCCAGCTGCCGTCGATCCGCGCCGATCCGTTCTGCGTCGAGGAGCTCGACCGCTTCCTGGCCGAGCGCGATATCTGGATCGAGCCTGAGGCGCTCGTGGTCTTGCAGGAGATCCGCGAGCAGGCAGCGCGCGCCGCCGGGCTCGTTGCGCTCTCATCCGCGACGGATGCCGCGCTCGGGCCGGCACCGTCGGCGGCGCTTGAGAATCTCGGCGGCGAGCTGAAGCCGTTTCAGCGCGCCGGCGTTGCCTACCTGCTGGAGCAACGACGTGCGTTCCTGGCCGACGAGCAGGGGCTTGGCAAGACGATCGAGGCGCTGGCGACGCTCGAGGCCGACGACGCTTATCCGGCGATCGTCGTCTGCCCAGCCAGCCTGAAGCTCAACTGGATGCGCGAGATCGAGCGCTGGCTGCCCGGGCGCAGTGCCCAAGCGCTCGCCGGTACGGGCACCAAGCGCATGCGTCCGAACAATCCAGACAACCCTGGCGCAGACAGCCTGAAAGCCCCACCGCAGGGCGACGGTTTGGGCACTCCCGTTCCCTATGCCGACGTCACCGTCGTCAACTACGACATCCTCGCCGCGCGCGCGCAGACGCTGGCGGCAATGGCGCCGCGCGCGTTGGTGCTCGACGAGTCGCACTACTGCAAGAACGCGGCCGCCAAGCGCACCCAGGCCGTGGCGCGCCTTGCTACCAGCGTGCCGAGCGACGGGCTCGTCCTCGCCCTCACCGGCACGCCCGTGATGAACCGACCGCCGGAGCTGATCGCGCAGCTGCGCATCCTCGGACGCCTCGCAGACTTCGGCTCAGGGGCACAGTTTGGGCGGCGCTTCAAGGGGGTGGACGCGCACGTGCGCTTGCACTGGCATCTGCGCTCGCGCTGCTTCGTGCGCCGCTTGAAGGTCGATGTGCTGCCCCAGCTTCCGGCCAAGACGCGCACCGTGGTGCCGGTCGAGCTCGACAACGAAAGCGAGTACCGGCTCGCCGAGACAGACGTGATCGCCTGGCTGCGCTCGCGGCCCCTGGACCTGAGCGAGCTCGATGCCAAGGTCGCCGCGGCGCTGCGGGCAGAGCGCCTGGTGCGCCTCAACGCGCTGAAGATGCTCGCGGCACGCGGCAAGCTGCACGCCGCGCTGGCCTGGATCCACGACTTCTGCTCATCGGGCGAGCGGCTCGTGGTGTTCGCGCGCCATCGCGAGATCCAGCGTGCGGTGATCGAGCGCTTTCCCCATGCCCTGCACATCCTCGGCGAAGATACGCACACGGCGCGAGACGCCTCGCTCGAGGCCTTTCAGGCGGCCAACAGCTCGGACAACCAGTTGATCGTCTGCTCGATCGAGGTGGCCGGCCAGGGGCTGACGCTGACGCAGGCTTCGAACGTCGCCTTCCTCGAGCTCGACTGGACGCCCGCCAAGCACGACCAGGCCGAGGACCGCTGTCACCGCATCGGCCAGCAGGACGCCGTCAACGCTTGGTACCTGCTGGCCGCGGGCACGATCGACGAAACGATGGCGACACTCTTGGAGCGCAAGCGCGCGATCATCGGCGCGGTCACCGACGGGCGTGAGGAAAACGACGAGGGCATCGTCGACGCGCTTGCCCGCGAGCTTGCCGGCGAGCCTTACCGGCACCTGCGCGCTGTGGCCTGATCAGGCTGGCTGGCGCATGCGCGGCTCCAGTGCGAGCGCCTGCACCAACAGATCCCGTACCTTCCCGCCGGCCCCGAGACCCAGTGCGCGCTCGAACGCGTGCACGGAGCCCTCGCGGTCGACGAGCTGCAGGCGCAGGCGTCCCAGACGCTCCCATGCCCCGGCGTCGGTGGGGCCGCGTTCAGCCGCGCGCTCAGCCGCCTCCTCGGCCAGGTCGATCGCGCCCATGTCCTCGTAGATGCGCGCGGCGAAGCGGTGCGGCGCCGGGCGCTCGCCGTCCACGCGCGCCCAGTCGCGCACCGAACGGGCGGCCGCCTCGAGATTGCCGGCCTGCCAGAAGGCCAAAGTCATCAGCCGCAATACGCCCACGTTGCGCGGTTCGGCGTCGCGTGCGTAGACCAGGCGCTGCGCCGCCAGCACGTATTCGCCCTCGGCCATCGCCCGCTGCGCGGCCGTCATGAAGCGCTCGACACGGTCCTCGGCTGGATCTGGCTTTGAGAAGTCGACGAACTTCATGCTGCCCGCCGGCACGGTCCTGACGCCGTGGGCGAACTTCACGCGTGCCCATTGCTGACCTCCTCCGCCCGGGACCGAGCCCTCCTCGTCCTCGACGGCATCCGTGAAGTAGATGCCTTCCACGGTCCCCACCCCCCACTCCGGGTAGGACTGGCAGCGGGCGTAGCGGTGCACCACCGAGTGGTCTGGCACCCTGCTGCCGAAGGGGTCGTTGCGTTCGCGATCGACCGCCTGCTCGCGCGCGCGCTGCTCGGCTTCATAGGCGCGCCGGCCGGCCTCTTCGCGCGCTTGGCGCGCCGCCGCAGCGCTGACCTTCACCGCGCTGCGCGAGACCTTGCCCCCGCGCGAGGTTTCGGCCAAGCGCATCAGGTGGTCGGCGGCCTCGTTGATCGCCTTTAGGTGGCGCTCGTGCTCGAACTGCTTGCCCGCCGGGGCGATGTCGGGATGCCAGCGCTTGGCCATGCGCCGGCGCGCAAGTTGCACGTCGCGCTTGTCAAAAGGCGGCTCCATCTCCAGCAAGAGCATCTGCTGCTCGACGTCGAGGATCACTCCAGGCATGAGCACAACACGTTACCGGGCCGTCCCCGGCGCGCCAACCTCATATCCTGCGCTTGCATGTCCTCGCAATACATCTTCACGATGCACCGTCTGTCGAAGCTGCATCCGCCTGACAAGACGGTGCTCAACGACATCACGCTCGCCTTCTATCCGGGCGCGAAGATCGGCGTGCTCGGCTACAACGGTGCAGGCAAGTCCACGCTGCTTCGGATCATGGCCGGGGTCGACCAGGATTACCGTGGCGATGCGATGCTCGCTCCCGGCGCGAGCGTCGGCATGCTCGAGCAGGAGCCCCACCTGGACGAGTCCAAGGACGTCAAGGGCAACGTCGAAGAGGCCGTTGCTCCCACGCGGGCGCTGCTCGATCGCTTCAACGAACTGGCCGCCAACTACTCCGATGAGACGGCCGAGGAGTTCGGCGAGATCCAGGCAAAGATCGAAGCCGCCGACGCCTGGAACCTCGACACGCGGCTGGAGTACGCGATGGACGCCCTGCGCCTGCCCCCACCCGACGCCGACGTGAGCGCACTCTCCGGTGGCGAGCGCCGCAGAGTGGCGCTATGTCGGCTGCTGCTCAGCGCCCCGGACCTGCTGTTGCTCGACGAGCCCACCAACCACCTCGACGCCGAGTCGGTGGACTGGCTGGAGCGCCACCTCAGCGAGTACAAAGGGGCGATCGTCGCCGTCACCCACGACCGCTACTTCCTCGACAACGTCGCCGGCTGGATCCTCGAGCTCGACCGCGGCAAGGGCATCCCCTACGAGGGCAACTACTCCAGCTGGCTGGAGCAGAAGCAGAAGCGCCTGGCCCAAGAAGAGCGCTCGGAAAAGGGTCGCGAGCGCACGATTGCCGCGGAGCTCGAGTGGGTGCGCACCAATCCCAAGGGGCGGCGCACGAAGTCCAAGGCGCGTCTCGCCCGCTACGAGGAGTTGGTAGCCGAGGAGCGCAACGTCAAGCTCGACGAGGTGCAGATCCACATACCGCCGGGGCCGCGTCTGGGCACGAAGGTGCTGGTCGCCGAGGACTTGCGCAAGGGCTTCGGCGAGCGCCTGCTGATCGAGTCCTTGTCGTTCGACCTGCCGCGCTCGGGGATCGTCGGCGTTATCGGCCCCAACGGCGCCGGCAAGACCACGCTGTTTCGAATGATCACCGGTGAGGAGACACCCGACGCGGGCAAGCTCGAGCTCGGCGACACCGTGCAGCTCGCCTACGTCGATCAGTCGCGTGACTCGCTCGACCCCAATAAGACTGTGTGGGAGGAGATCTCCGATGGGCTCGACCACCTGAAGGTGGGCGATCGCGTCGTCAACTCACGCCAGTACACCGCCGGCTTCAACTTCAAGGGCTCCGACCAGCAAGCGCGCATCGGCAAGCTCTCAGGCGGCGAGCGCAACCGCGTGCACCTCGCCAAGCTGCTGCGCTCCGGCGGGAACCTGCTGCTGCTCGACGAGCCTACGAACGATCTCGACGTGGATACGCTGCGCGCACTCGAGGAAGCTCTGCTGGCCTTCCCCGGCTGCGCCGTGGTCATATCCCACGATCGCTGGTTTCTCGATCGCATCGCCACGCACGTGCTCGCTTTCGAGGGCGATTCTCAGGTGACGTGGTTCGAGGGCAACTTCGAGGCATACGAGGAAGCCCGCCGCGAGCGCCTCGGCGCCGCGGCCGACCGCCCGCACCGGATCAGCTATAAGCGCCTCGTGCGCGGCTGAGCAAACCGCAGATCGCCGTCCGCGTCCCAACCGCGCATCGTCCAGTCCGCAGCTCGTCGCGTCCAGTCCGCAGCTCGTCGCACTGACTGGCCGCACAGCCAGTTTTGTGCGCGACCTATATGCTCGCCGTGCATGGACACGGTGTTTGACCGCGACACTGCCATTAGGCGCGTAGAAGGTGGCGCCGACGACAGCGCGCAGACCGCGGGCGAGGCGCTGTTCGCCGCCGACATCGCATCGGGCTGGCGCGCTGGCCGTGGCCCCCATGGCGGCTACCTTGCGGCGATGTTGCTGCGGGCGCTCACCGCGGCAGTGGATGACCCCGATCGCACCCCGCGCTCGCTGACGATCCACTACACGCGCGCGCCGGAGCCGGGCCCGATCGAGATCCGCACGACCGTCGAGCGCGCTGGGCGCTCGCTCAGCACCCTCTCCGCGCGCATGGAACAAGGGGGGCGTGTCACCGCACTTGCGCTCGCCGCCTTCTCGGTGCCGTGGCACGCACCCAACGCCAACGAACTGCCGATGCCGGAGCTGGCGCCGCCGGACGCGGAGCGGATCTCCACTCCGAAGCTGTTCAAGGGCGCACCCGAGTTCACCCGCCACCTGGTGATGCAGCCGCGCGTCGGCGCGGTCCCGTTTGCCGGCAGCGGTGTACCGATGCGGATCGGCGGCTGGATCGGACTGCCAGAGGAGCGCCCTGTTGATGCGCTGTCGCTAGCGCTGTTCTGCGACGCATGGTTTCCGCCGTCGTTCATCGCGCTCGACTCCCCGGCCATCAGCCCGACGATCGACCTCACGATCCACTTTCGCCAGTCGATATCGATGTGCGACTGCGACCCCGCTGCTCTGTGCCTGAGCGTCTTCGACACGCGGCTGTTGTATGACGGCCTGTTCGAGGAGGACGGTGTGATCTGGGCGCCAGATGGCACTGTCTTGGCTCAATCGCGCCAGCTGGGAATCATCATGCCTACCGACAAACCGGTCCTGCAGCCGGCGGGACTCGCGCAAAGGCCCGACGACGAGTAGACGGCACGCCCAAGCAACGGATGCTGTTCCTCTCACATGACCACACGAGACGCGAGCTGACACCAATTTGCACGCCCCACCCATCCCCAAAAACCACCCCCAAAACAGGAGCGACCGATGAGCGACTACACCGCGAAGAACATCAAAGACATGGAGGCCGCCTTCGGTGGCGGCTTCGTCAAGGCCCGTGCTGAGCTTGGCGTCACGTCGTTTGGCATGCAGGTGATCCAGATGCCAGCCGACTACAAGGATTACCCGCTGCACGACCACGCAGAGAGCGGCCAGGAGGAGGTCTTCCTCGCACTGCAGGGCTCCGGATGGATCGAGATCGACGGCGAGCGAGTGGACCTCCAGCCGGACGTGTTCGTGCGCGTTGGACCCGAGCCCAAGCGCAAGGTGTTCGCCGGCCCCGAGGGCATACGCATGCTCGCGCTCGGCGCTACTCCAGGTTCGGCCTACGAGATCAACCCGATGACCGACGTCGAAAGCACGCCTCCGCCGCTCTCCACCTTGGAGGGCAGCAACTAGCGCACTCTCTGGATCGTCGATAACCCAGCAGAAATGGCGATGGAGCGGGTACCGGTGGCGCGGCGAATGCCACTGAGAGAGCTGAGCCCTCAGCGCGCAAACGACGTCTCTGCATCGAGTGAGAGCGCAGTCGCGGCGAGAAGAGCCGCGGCTGCGTGCACGTCCTCCAGCTGTACCAGCTCGACCGGCGAGTGCATGTAGCGCAGGGGGATCGACACGAGCGCGGTGGGCACGCCGCCGCGGCTGAGGTGCACCGCGTCGGCGTCGGTGCCCGTGTTGCGTCCGATCGCCTCGACGGTGAAGGCGATCTTCTCTTTCTCGGCCGTGTCATACAGAAGCTCCGAGAGGCGCGGGTTGAGCGTCGAGCCTCGGCTCAGGACAGGGCCTGAGCCGAGCTCATGCTTGCCGGACTCCTTCACGTCAATCCCCGGTGCATCGGTGGCGTGGCTGACATCGACGACGATCGCGGCGTCGGGCTGCAGCGAGAAGGCGCTGGTGCGCGAGCCGCCGAAAGTCGTCTCCTCCTGCGCGGCCGCTACCGCCACGAGCTCCCAGTCGCTCGCGCCGCCGGCCTCGGCCACCAGCCGCGCGGCCTCCAGTGCCACGAACGAGCCGAGCCGGTTGTCGAGGGCGCGCGAGGCGATGCGCCCGTTGGGCAGCTCGAGTGGATCGCCGTCGATCACCGCGACATCGCCGACGCGCACCAGCTCGCGTGCTTGCGCGCCGTCCTTGGCGCCGATGTCGATGTGCAGCTCGCGCACCTCGGCCACCTTCTTGCGCTCCTCGTCGCGCAGCAGGTGGATCGGCTTCTTGCCGATCACACCCGAGACTTCCCCGTCGCGCCTGTCCCCTCGGGGCGTGGCGAGCACCACGCGCTGGCCGACGAGGATCTGCGCGTCCCAGCCGCCGACCTCGCGAAACCACAGGTAGCCCTCATCATCGATGTGGGTCACGATCAAGCCGATCTCATCGATGTGACCCATCACGACCAGTCGCCGTGCCGCTCCGTCCCCGCCGGCGTTATTCCCGTGGGCGCCATCCCCGCGGGCAGGCACGCGCGCCGAGGGGGTGCCCACGACATCGGTTTGCACCTGGGCGCCAAACGCGTGCGCCGCCGCGCTCCACACCGCAGCCGGCGCGGTCTCATAGCCCGAGGGCCCGCGTGCGGCCAGTAGGTTGCGCAGTGTTTGCGTGAAGCCGCTCACACCGTTATCCGCCGGGTCGCCTCAGCGCCGCTCACGCGGCGAGCAGCTGTCGCAGCACGTACTGGAGGATGCCTCCGTGGCGGAAGTAGTCGGCCTCCTTGGGGGTGTCGATGCGCACCGTCGCCTCGAACTCCACCGCCTGTGCCCTCGAGGGTGCGCCTGCGCGCACCGTGCACGTCTTCGGCAGCTCGCCTGCGTTCAGCGGCTCGGCAAACCCACTGATGCCGAAAGACTCGTGGGCATCGATCCCCAGCGACTTTGCCGACTCGCCTTCGGGGAACTGCAATGGCAGCACGCCCATGCCGATCAGGTTGGAGCGATGGATGCGCTCGAAGCTCTCGGCGATCACCGCGCGCACGCCGAGCAGCTTAGTGCCCTTCGCGGCCCAGTCGCGCGAGGACCCTGAGCCGTACTCCTTGCCGCCGAGCACCACAAGCGGTACGCCTTCCTGCTCGTAGCGCATGGCGGCGTCATAGATCGACATCTGCTCGCCGTCGGGGAGATGCAGCGTGACGCCTCCCTCGGTGCCGGGCGCCAGCTGATTGCGTAGGCGGATGTTGGCGAACGTGCCGCGCATCATCACCTCGTGATTGCCACGCCGCGAGCCGTAGGAGTTGAAGTCGCGCGGCACGACGCCGTGCTGTTGCAGGTAGTCGCCGGCGGGACCGTCGCGCTTGATCGAGCCGGCCGGCGAGATGTGATCGGTGGTGACGCTGTCGCCGAGCAGCGCGAGCACACGCGCGCCCTCAATATCTGTGAGCGGCTCGGGCTGCGCGGGCATCCCCTCGAAGTAGGGCGGCAGGCGCACATACGTGGAGTCAGGCTCCCACGCGAAGCGGTCTCCCTCGGGCACCTGAAGCGTATTCCAGCGCTCGTCGCCGGCGAACACCTCGCCGTAGCTGGAGCGGAACATGTCGGAGTGGATCGCCTGCTCGATCGTCTGTGCCACCTCGTGCTCGGAGGGCCAGATGTCGCGCAGATACACGTCCTGTCCCTGCGCGTCCTGGCCGAGCGGCTCGCCGACGATGTCGATGTCCATCGTGCCGGCCAGCGCGTAGGCCACGACGAGCGGCGGCGAGGCGAGATAGTTCATCTTCACGTCGGGGTTGATGCGACCCTCGAAGTTGCGGTTGCCCGAGAGCACCGACACGACCGCCAAATCGCCCTCCCCCACGGCCTTCGACACCTCCTCCGGCAAGGGACCGGAGTTGCCGATGCAGGTGGTGCAACCGTAGCCCACGAGGTCGAAGCCGAGCTGCTCCAGCGACTCGGTGAGACCGGCCTTGTCGAGGTATTCGGTCACGACCTTCGAGCCGGGCGCGAGCGAGGTCTTCACCCACGGCTTGCTGGAGAGCCCGCGTTCAAGCGCGTTGCGGGCGAGGATGCCGGCGCCGACCATCACCGACGGGTTGGAGGTGTTGGTGCAGCTGGTGATCGCGGCGATCACCACGTGGCCATGGTCGAGATGCGTGAGGGTGCCGTCGGCGAGCGTCACGTCCACCGCCGTCGGGGAGGCGGTGGCGGTGAGGCCCGGCGCCCACTCGCCGCCGTTTGCCTGTGAGCTGGGGCTGTGAGCGGCGGGGGCATGCGCACCCTGCGCGGGCCCGGGGGCGCTGATCGCCGGTGGATCGCTGGAGGGAAAGCTCTCCGCGGAGGCCTCGTCGGAGTCGTCGTAGTCGGGCACAAGTCCCCTCAAGGACTCGCCAAACGCCTGCTTGGCGTCTGTGAGCGACACGCGGTCCTGCGGGCGCTTGGGCCCGGCGATGCTCGGCACCACTTCACCCAGATCCAGCTCGATCAGATCCGAGAAGGTGGGCTCCTCGGAGTGCTCGTCGTGCCACATGCCCTGCTCGCGCCCATAGGCCTCGACCAGCTCGATCCGCTCGCGCGATCGCCCCGAGAGCTCCAGGTAACGCAGCGTCTCGGTGTCGATCGGGAAGATCGCACAGGTCGAGCCGAACTCGGGGCTCATGTTGCCGATCGTGGCCCTGTCTGCGATCGGCAAACCCGCCAGGCCGGCGCCGTAGAACTCGACGAACATACCCACCACGCCACGCTCGCGCAGCATCTCGGTGACGGTCAGCACGAGGTCGGTGGCGGTCGCGCCCTCGGGTAGCGAGCCGTGCAGCTTGAAGCCGAGTACACGCGGGATCAGCATCGACATCGGCTGGCCGAGCATCGCGGCCTCGGCCTCGATCCCGCCCACGCCCCAGCCGAGCACGCCCAGCCCGTTGACCATCGTCGTGTGCGAGTCGGTGCCGACGAGTGTGTCCGGATAGGCCTGCAGCGGGGCATCCCCAATCGCACCATGCCCCGTGCGCGCGCGGGGGGCATCGCGAATTTGGCCATTGTCGGCCCCCGCCTGCATTCCGCCCGGCTCTGTCGAGAACACGACACGCGCCAGGTACTCGAGATTGACCTGGTGCACGATGCCGGTGTCCGGTGGCACCACCGCGAAGTCGTCGAATGCGCCCTGACCCCAACGCAGGAACGAGTAGCGCTCCTGGTTGCGCTCGAACTCGCGCTCGGCGTTGAAGCGAAAGGCGTCGCGCGTGCCGAAGGCGTCGACCTGCACCGAGTGATCGATCACCAGCTCGGCCGGCACGAGCGGGTTGATCTTGGCGGGGTCCCCACCCATCGCGGCCATCGCGTCGCGCATCGCGGCGAGATCCACGACTGCCGGGACGCCGGTGAAGTCCTGCATCAGGACACGGGCCGGAGTGAAGGCGATCTCGTTGCTCGGCTGGGCCTTGGCATCCCAGCTCGCAAGCGCCTCGATGTCGGCGGCCGAGACCGAGCCGTTGCCCTCGGTACGCAACAGGTTCTCGAGCAGCACCTTCAACGAGAACGGCAGGCGGGCCACGTCGAAGCGCTGCTGCAGCGCATCGAGGCGATAGATCTCGTACTCGCGCCCTCCGACGGCGAGCGTCGCGCGTGCGCCAAAGCTGTTGTCAGACGCAGAGCTCAACTGACAACCGGCCGGGACTCGTTGGGCGCACGGGAGATTGCCCCCGTGACGCTGCCCTTGCCGTCGCGCTTGCCCTGCAAGAGCGCCGCGTCGCATACCTCCAGCAGCTCCGCCTCGGTCATCGGTGCGCGCCATTCGGCCACGCCCATCGACGCGGACACGCCGCGCGAGCCATCGGGGAACAGCACCCTGCGCATGCGCGCCAAGGCACGCCCGGCGGCGGCCACGGCGCTGTCGAGGTCGGCGTTGGGCAGGATCACGACGAACTCGTCGCCGCCGTAGCGCGCGACGCGATCGAACGCGCGGAACTCGCCGGTCAGTGCCTGGGCAACCTGGCGCAGGATCGAATCGCCGGCCTGATGGCCGTAGCGGTCGTTGACGAGCTTGAAGTCGTCGAGATCGACGATCACACACGACAGCCGGCCGCCCGAGCGCTGAACGCGACCGATCTCCTCACGCAGGCGGCGACGCATTGCGCGGTGGTTGAGGCAACCGGCGACCGAGTCGGTACCGGCCTCCGCACGAGCACGCACGAGCGCGAGCACGGTAGCTGCTTGGTCGACAAGCGTGGTGGCCGCTTCGATCGAGCTCGCTTGGAAAGGCTCAGCTTGGCGCCTGACGAGCACGACGGCCGCCTCGACCTGGCCGCCAAGCGTCAACGGAGCGAGCAGTGCACAACCGGCGGCATCGGCGCTTGGGGGCGCGGTAACCGCCAAACGCGGAACGCTGGCGGTGAGCTCGCGCGGACCGACCGCGAGGAAACTGCGTCCTGTGGTCGCCACCCAGCTGACCCCAGGCGGGCGCTCGGCTTGCGGCTGCATATAGCTGAGCTGCGCGTCGCCGTCGAGCATGTAGACGACCACCAGCTCGTCGTCTCCAGACGGGCCCAGATGGTGGACGTGGATCTCCTCGGCGCCCAACGTCGCGATCAGCTCGCGGGCCAGACCGGTGAAGACCGCGTCTGCGTCCTCGGCCACGTCGGCCAACGCGGTGAGGCGACGCATACCAGCAAGCACGGGGGGCAGCTCCCCCTCCTGTGCGTTGCTGTCGACTGAGGCTGTTGCCATACGTCCAATCTACCGAGCTGACGCGATGGTTTGTGCCCAGCAAGACAATTTTTACGCCGTCTCCACCTACTTGAACAGCACCGTCACAGAAGCCGAGGACTTCGGGATTTTCGTGGCCTTCGGTGCGAAGCCTAGGCGCACGTGCAGCTTGATGCCGTGACGGTGGCGCGCAAGCGCGCGCAGGCCGGCGCTTGACAGCGGCACTTCGATCGTCACGACCTTGGCTTTGCCGGGACGCTTTGAGCGCGTGCTCAGATCTTTGCCGCTTGCGGTCACGCGGCCCGCCGAGAAGACCTTCGCCTTGATGATCGCCTTGCGCCCACGTATGCGGTGGGAGAGCACCGTGATCGGGCAGTCGCCGACCGCGATCTTGGTGTTCTGTTTGATCACCTTGCCGTTTTGGGCGGTGATGGTGGTGGGCATGGTCAGCGCCGACTTGCAGAGGTTGCCGTTCGCCGCGAGGACCGAGTCTTTACCGGTGGGCAGTCTCACTTCAAAGCTCGACACGGGCACGTCGGGGATCGAGGCGTAGGTGGATGTCGTCACACCGTTGGAGATCTTGGTGTTGCCGACGAGGATCACGGTAACCCCGTCGCCCTGTAGGACGAGGTCGAGGTCGGGGAAGGACGCGCCACCGTGCGATACGAAGATCGCGGTGCCGGTCAGCTTGCCTGGGAGCACCGGTGTGGCGACGGTGGCGCTGCCGACCTTCGACAGGGGCGGGCAACTGAGAGGGTTGGCGTTGAACGTGGCTTCAGGACAAGCGTTGTTGAGCGTGGCGAGGCGCGAGGGGAGCTGTTTCGGCAGCGTCACGACCACCGACTTGATGTTAGCCTGGGGGCCGGCCGGATAGGCCACTTTCACAACCAGGATCGCACCGTTGGCACGCGAGGTTTTCGCGTTGGTCGAGGCGGTCAGCTTGGGTGCGAATGCAAGCGCGCTGCATCCCGTCGCCTGGAATGGCGTGGAGAGGGATTGGTTCGTGCCGAAAGTCGAAGTGAGCGCCGTTTCGGTATTCAACGCCGCGCAGCTGGTGGGGTTGATCGCGAAGTTCGCGCGATTCACGTTCACGTCGATCGAGCGCAGGCGCAGCGGCACGCCTCCGACGATCGTGGGCAGCTGACTGGAGACGACGATGCGCGAGCTGAACGGTTCGACGTTGATGGCGGCCCTCGTCACGATCTTGCCGTAGTCGAACGGGCCCACTTTTTCAGCGGGGACTACGACCGAAAGGCCGTAGGGGGCGTTGCCGTAGGGGCCGGTCAGGTAGGCACTCCCCGGCAAGCTCAGCAGCGGAGCGCCCGAGCCGAGCGACACGCTGACCGTGCCGATCTGACTCGCGGCCGTGCATTCGCCGCGCTGCGCTTGGGGTTCAGCGCAGAGGGTGACCGAGGGGATCTTGCCGAGGAGGCCCGGGGGCAGGACGGTGGTTAGCTTGGATACGTACTGCTGGCCTTCGCCGCGGATGAGGCTGAAGTTGAAGCTGGTGCCAGCACCGCCCGTCGTGGGGCTGGTGACGGCGCTTTGGCTGAGCGCGAACGGCAACGGCGCGGGACAGGCGCCGCCTTTGCCGTCGAAGTCGATCGGGAACGATGCGAACGGTTCAGCGGCTGAGTTGCCGCTGTAGGGGGTCAAACTTGAATTGGTGGTTGCCGAGCCGCACATGAGCGGGTTGGCCAGTGGCGTGTGGGGCCCGTTCAGTGTCAGGATGAAATCACTGAATGGTACCTGCGGGTTTTCGAGCACAGCGGTTGTCAGTCGACCGGTGGTGGCATTGGCGCTGACGTGGCCTTCGAGGCGCACCGATACGCCGTAGCGGGGTGCTTCGGCGTCGATGAAGATGCGGTACTCGTCGCCGGATTCGGGGTCGGTGCTGGTGGGCTGACCCACATAGATCGAGCCTGTGAGCGATTTTGCCGGAAGGTCAGGTGTTTCGATTGTGACTTCGCCGATCTTGGAGCCGGACGGACATGTGACGGGGTTGGCAGTGCCCTTGCCGAACTGCGCGTCGCTACACGCTTCCAGCCCGTTAGCGGCAATAGCGGGGTTGAGCGTCATGCCTTCAGGCAGCGTTATCCGCGCATCCTTGAGGGTTGAGGAGTTGAGCGTGCCCGCGCTTTCGCTCTGGGGCACCTTGAGTTCCACGGTCGCGGCGTCTGGGCGATCGTACTGAGATTGTCCGGCGGCCGGTGTGACGGCTATTTCGGGCTTGAACGGGACTTCTTTGCAACCACTTACGCTCACCGCTTTGGGGGGGTTGCCGGAGACCGTCTGATATCCCAGGAACTGTTCCTGATTCTGGTAAGAATCGGCGTGAAGGTAGGATGTCTGGGTGCCGCAGGTGCTGGGCAGCGTTAGGAACGTGCCGTTCCCGGCGGTCCCGTCGAACTTTAGTCGAGACTTCACAACCGCGAGAGTCGTGGGGATTTCTTTGATGGTGAAGAACTCATGGTAGTCGCCGGTCGGCACACCGCTGTTTTCGCTGGTTTCGGCTTCGTGATACCAGCTGATGCCACCGACGATCAAGACGTGGAGTTCGAGCAACGGCGGAACGCTGAGCTCGAAGCCAAACTCTGCCGGCACGCCTTGGGGCTGGACGATGTTGTACATCGGCAGGGAAACTGGGCCGAGTTTAAGGATGCCGCCCACGACGGCCGTTATTTCATCGCTGCCGACCTCTGAACCTACCGGGCATGTACTAGCTTCGAACTGTTCCTTGGTGCATTGTTCGGTCGCTTGGGGGTTGACGGCGAGACCCGGGGGTATGTCGACGCGTACATCCTTGATGCTGCCTTCGGGTTCTCCGGAGGGGGCAGTGTTGACTTCGAAGCCAGTGATCCCGAGCGGGGGGTGGCCCGCCGCTTGCGTGAAGAACCGCGATTCCGGGGCGGAGTACGTGCATTCGGGGGTGTCCGTCTTGCAGGTACCCGCTTCAAATGTTTTGATCCCGAACCCAGCCTGCGCCGCCGGCGCCGCCGACAGCCCTGCTGCGAGGTATATGAGCGCGGCGATGACGCAGGTAGGTGCGGTGAGCCTCATGGGTCCCCTCCAGTGATCGAGCTTCCTCGACACGACACCTACCCGCTGCCATGCGCCCTAACCGTGGAAAACCCCTGCCCAGGCCGGCTCGGTGCCTGTCGAGCCGGCCTGGTGCCCTCCGACCTAAGGTCTACCTATTTGAGGAGGACCGTCGCGTAAGCGGTCGAGGTTTTCTTGCCTTTGGCCTTTGGCGTGAAGCCGACGCGCACCTTCACCGCCAGCGGCCTGTGCGAGCTGGTCACCGGCACTTCTAGCGTCACGTTCTTCTGTTTGCCCGGGTACTTGTAGGTCGTTTTCAGCTTCGATCCGCCACCGCTGACGCGGCCGGCTTCCGGCGCCCTGACGACGACGACTGCCTTGCCTTTCTTGGCGGCGTGCGAGATGACCGTCACCGGGCAGTTCGTGACCGTGATTTTCGTGTTCTGCTTGAACACCTTTCCGTTCTGGGCCGTGATCGTCGTCGGCATCACCAGCGACTGCTTGCATAGGTTTCCATTGGCGGCCACAGCCGAGTTGGGACCGGTGGGCAGGTTCAATTCAAAGCCCGTGAACGGGACGTCCGGTGTGCTCGCGAAGTTCGTCGTCGTGACGCCTTTCGTGATGTTCGTGTTGCCAACCAGGATCACCGTCACGTTGTCGCCCGTGAGGACGAGGTCGAGATCCGGGAACGCCGCGCCGCCATGTGAGACGAAGTAGGCGGGGCCGCTCAACTGACCCGGCAGCACCGGTGTTTTGATCCTTGCCGTGCCTACCTTCGAGTTTGCCGGGCACAGGCTTGGGTTGGAGTTGAACGTGGCTTCCAGGCACGCGTTTTTCAATGTGCTCAGTCGCGAGGGGAGCTGCTTCGGGACGGTGACGAGCACCGACTTGAAGTTCGCTCCGCCGGCCGGCACGTTGACGTTCGTGACCAGCGAAGCGCCGTTCGCACGCGAGGTTTTCGCGCCCGAGGACGCCCCGAATTTAGGCGCGAACGCCAGGGCACCGCAGTTCGTCGCCTGGAAGGGCGTCGAGAGTGACTGGCTGGCACCGCCGCTTGAATTCAGCGTCGTTGCCGTCGCCTGGGCGGCGCAGTTGGTCGGGTTGACCAGGAAGCCCTGGCCGTTGATCGTCAGGCTCAGCGTTTTCATGCGCAGCGGGATGCCCTTGAAGATCGTGGGCACTTCGCTCGAGACCGTGACCTGAGAGTTGTGCGGGTTGACTTCGATCTTGCTGCGCACGATCACGTTGCCGAGGCTGAACGGACCGACGGTCGCGGGAACGACCGTCACCATCCCGTATGGGGCGCCGGAGTACGGGCCTGTCAGGTATACAGGGCCCGAGAACTGCACCGGGGCGCTGCCCGCGCCGGTTGTCGTCATCGCCGTCCCGATCCTGCTTTCAGCCGAGCATGCGCCTTGCGATGCCTGCGGTTCTGGGCACTGCGCCACCGCCGGGATCTTGCCGACGAGGCCCAGCGGGAGTGCGGTGGTCACGTGCGACAGGTACTGCTGACCATCCGCGCGTCCCAGGTTGAACGTGAAGCTGGTAGGGGCGCCACCGGTGGTCGGCAGCGATTCCGTGCCCTGGGAGAGCACGAAGGGGAGCGGCGAGGCGCAGGCTCCGCCGCCGTTGCTGTCAACCTTGAACGATTCAACCGGCGGCGAGTACGCGGCGGGGTTGCCTGTGTAAGGCACAAAGCTCGCGTTCGTCGTCGCGGTCCCGCAGGTGAGCGGGTTGGCGATCGGAGCTAGGGCACCTCCTTTGAACCTCAGTGTGATTTCGCTGAACGGCTGTTCAGGGTTGTTGTTGAATTCCGTAGTCACCCGGCCCGTCGTTGGATTGGGCTTGACGGTGCCCTGCAGGCGCACCAGAACGCCGTAGCGCTTCGTTTCCGCGGAAACGTAGATCGTGTATTCGGGCTGTGCTGGGTTCGATCCACCCGTGATCGGTTCGGTTCCACCAAGGTAGATGTGGCCCGTCAACAATCCCGTTTTAGTTTCGGGCAAGTCCGGAACATTCAGACTGACCGTGCCGAGCCTCGATTCGAGCGGACAGGTGATGGGGTTCCTGGTTCCAATCCCGAACTGCGCCGCGGTGCAGGACTTTAGGCCCGTTGCGGCTGAGGGGTTGAGCGTCATACCTTCGGGCAGCACGACGGTCGCGTTCTTCAACTGCGAAGAGTCGATGCCTGTGGGGCTGGGGTCATGCGGCAGGGCTAGTTCGGCCCTGACACCCGTTGGCTTGTCCGATTGAGTGGTTTCGGGTGTCACCGAGAACGTCGGCGCGAACGGAACCAGGGCGAACGGGGGAACGCCGTTGCAGCCTTCGGTACCGATCGGCGCGGTGTAATTCCTCGCGCCTTCTTGCCCCACAGCCGACTTCAGGGTGACCGTATTGGACGTATGTGGCCCAGGACCGGCACAGTTGCTCGGATTCGTGATGAAACCGCCGTGACCAGTGGTGCCGATATCGCCCTTGAGGCTCAAACGCGAGGCGATCAGCGGGAGTTCCGGGGAGACATTGATTTCGTAGTAGTCATGGTAGTCGCCAGCCCATTCGACGTTGCCTTCGATCAACGTGTGGGCGTAATACTGAGCTTCCTCAAGTATTTTTTCGCCAGGTTCTCCTATTGGGTGTCCTTGTTCCGCGAACGCCTTCTTCAACTTGGCTTCGGTGAGTTCAATCGGAAGCGGCAGCGCGACGCCGAAATCCGAGGCCAGGCCTTCGGGCTGTTCGAGGTTATAGACCTTGCCTTCAAGCGGTATGTCGCTGGGATTCGGCGCGGGTTGCGGGCCGATGTAGGCGACAACCTTGTTCACCCCTATTTCGCTGTTGACCCCACATGCGGGCGCGTGATAGAGACCCGAACCCGGGAGCGCTTCTTCGCCAAAGTCTTTGAAGGAGCACTGTTCCACCGCCTCGGGGTTCGTGCTGACGCCCGGGGCGACATCGGTGCGCACGTGCGTGACCACGCTCCCCTGCGCGATGCCTGCCGGCGCTTCATTGGGGAATTCGCCTTCGGTGTTGACCTTGAAGGCCGTGATCCCAACGGCCGGGTGCCCGGCTGCCTGCGTATAGCCGGCTTCCCTGGCTTCGGTCAGATTGGGTTCCTTCGGGTAGGAGTATGTGAGCGGGCCGTATTTGAGTTCTTCTTCACCGCAAGCTTCATGGCCTGTGATGCAGTTCGCCGCGACGAACTTTTCCACGCCAAAGGCAGCCTGCGCCGCCGGCGCGGCCAGCGCCATCGCCACGTACGCGACCGTAAACGCACAGGCAACCGTCCCAAGAAGCAAGCTCCGAACCCTCGACGTCATCCCGTCCTCCTCTAAATGCCGGACTCATTCCAGCGTCTATGTAGCAAGCAGTGTCTATGTAGACAACTCTCATCTACCCGGATCGATGCGGTCTCAGTACAAACCCACCCGCGGACGGATCGGATCGGTGCCGCTGGACCGGGCGCGAGAATGTAGACGATGAGCTTCGGGACGCTTGCTTTGATCGGCATCTGCGGCTTTGCCGGGCCGCTGCTCGGAGCCGCCGGCAAAGGCGCCGTGCCGGTCGTCGTCGGCGAGCTACTGGCCGGCGTCTTCCTTGGCAAGACCGGCATAAACGCCATAGATCCGGGCAATCCTACGCTTTCCTTCATGGCCGAAATCGGCTTTGCGATGCTGATGTTCGCGGTCGGCATGAACGTGCCGCTGCGCGACAAGGGGATGCGGGCGTCGCTCGGCAAAGGGGCCACCACCGCCCTGCTCGTGGCCGTGATCGCGGTTGGGGCCGGCCTGCTCGTGGGGCGGATCGACGGGGTCGGGCACGCCGGGGTGTACGCGGTGCTGATTGCTTCTGGCTCAGCGGCTGTCGTGCTGCCGATCCTTCAGGAGCGAAGGTCGGCTGGGCCAGCGGCGCTTGCCGTGATGGCGCAGGTGACCGTGGCCGACATCGGAGCCACGGTCGCCGTGCCGCTCGTGCTCGCACCGGGGAAGACCGGGCACATCGTGGCGGGTAGCGCGATCGTCGCCGCTTGCGTGATCGCGGCGCTCTTCGCCACCCGCCGGCTGCGCGGAAGAGATCGTGTGCGGGCGCTCCGCCAACTCGGCAAGCGGCGCAACTGGGCAGTGGACCTGCGGCTTGCTTTGATCTTGCTGTTCGGGTTGGCTTGGTTGACCGAGCGCAGCGGCGCCAGCCTGCTGATCGCCGGCTTTGGCGCCGGGCTGATGGTTGCGGCTGTCGGCGGGCCGAAACGGCTCTCCAACGAGGTGCTTGGCATCGCCGGCGGCTTCTTCATACCACTCTTCTTTGTCGTGCTTGGCGCCCGCCTCGACCTGCGTGGGCTGTTCAGCGATCCCTCGCTGATCGAGCTTGCGGGGGCACTGGTGGCGTTGAACGTGCTCGTTCACCTGCTCGCCGCGCGCCTCGCGCGCCAGCCGCGCGCCGCTGGACTCGTTGCCTGTGCACAGCTCGGCGTGCCTTCGGCGATTGTGGCGCTGGGACTGCCAGAGCACGTGCTCACCGCCTCCCAGGCCGGGGCGATCATGCTGGCTGCCCTGCTCAGCATCTTGGCCTGCTCGGTCGGCGCGCTGAGGCTGGAAGGCGAGCGCAAATCCCCGCTCGGCGCCGGTTCCACGCTATGACATCTGTCGCCCTGCCGGGCGCGAATCCATAGGCTGGCGTCATGCGCTGGCTGGTGGACGGCATGAATGTGATCGGGACTCGCCCGGATGGCTGGTGGGAGGACCGCCATGCCGCGATGGTGAAGCTCGTGCATCAGCTGGAGCGCTGGGCCGCCTACGGGGGCGAGGATGTGACGGTCGTCTTCGAGCAGCCGCCGCGACCGCCGATCCGCTCGACCGTGATCGTCGTCGCGCACGCTCCTCGCCCGAAGCGCGACTCCGCCGACGATGAGATCGTGCGACTGCTGAAGCAGGAGGAGGAGCCCGGGCTGGTGCGCGTCGTAACCTCGGATCACTGGCTCGGCGACCGCGTGCACGCGGAGGGGGCGAGCGTCGAGGGCGCGGAGTGGTTTCGGTTGCAGATCGAAGAAGCGGAGTGAAAGGCCCCTGCGGGAGTCCCGCGCGAGTGTGTACAGCCTGCTTCATTCCCACCCCTCTCCACTCGACCTACGCACTTCCCTCCGCGGAACCGTCAGATCACCGGCGGCGGGTCCCCTTCGGCGCCTGCCAGCAGCTCCGGGTCCCAGTCGCAGACCAGGCAGGCGTGACGGAAGGCCGAGCGGGCGAACTCCAGCGCGAAAGCCCGCGGATCCGCGGCCGCGCGGACGTCCTCCCAGTCGAGCACGTACTCGCCCAGACCTCCCTCCCAGCGGGCGGCGGGCGGCGACAGCTCGGCCTCGGCAAAACCCTCGGGGGCCGGGTGGGCATAGGCGTAGAAGGCCGGTTTCTCATAGCGCGCATCTCCCGGCCACCAGCCCACCGCCACCTCCTGGGCGTTCATCGCGTTGCGCATGATGAAGTCCTCCGACGGCGGGTCTGCCGGGCGACCCGAGAAGAGGTTGACGGCCAGGTCGAACGAGCCCCACCAGGCGTTGACCGGCGTCGAGCGGGCGCGATAGGGGGCGCGGAAGGCCGCGAGCACCAGGGCTGCCTGCGTCGCCGCGGCGAAATAGCGCTCCACCTTCTGCGGGTCGTAGACTCCGTGCTCGTCGTCCTCGTCCAGCGGCACGCTCCAGGAGACCTCCTGCGGCGTGGGGTCGATCTCGACGCGGCCTACCAGGCTGCCGATGCCCGCCAGCAGCTCGCGCGTGACCTCGCCAACCGGCTTATCCGGCCCTAGAGCCACTCGCGATACGCGCCCGTCGCTGTGCTCGGCCAGCGCCTCGTGGGTGTGCAGGTCGAGTGCCACCACGAACGCTCCCGACCCGTCTGGCGCCGGCAGCGGCAGCGTCTCCCAACCGCGCGCGCTCAACCTCAACGCCGCGTGCTGCAGCTGCGGCTCGGGTGCGGCCAGCGTCGCCGCCAGCTTGCCCAGCACCTGTGTGTGCGCGTGCAGCGTGTCGCAGGTGTCCCGCCAGTCCGGGAAAGGAAGCGCTGGCCATTGAGCGGGCATGGCTAAACGCTACACCCGCGCGCCCGCGATCACCAATGGGCGCTCGAGAAATTTGCTTTTCTGGAGCCTGCTCGCGTGATGCCGACTGGGGTTGCTCATGCTGGGCTGCGACGCCGACGGCTCGCTGCGACTGCGCCCGTATGGTCAGCGTCGTGGAGCCCATCCGAACGAAGGGCACGACCGAAGAGGTGCCTCCGACCAGAGCCGCGGAGCGATCAGGCCCCACCGGTCAATGACCCTGCCTCCGTAGGGCCGACTACGAGGTCGTGAAGGTCGCCGCCCACCTCAAGTCGACCTGACTGTTGGAGCCCGCCGGCCTTCACCGGATCGAAGCCGGCTGTTCGGATCAACCGCTCGACTTCCTCGCCGGCACGGTCGTCGTCGGTCACGTAGAAGAGGACCGCCAGCTCCGGTGATCGCTTGCTAGAGGACTCGAGGAGATCCGCCGAAAGGGTTCCAAACGCCATCGTCAAACGCGCGCCCGCCGGCAACCACCCGGCTACAACCTTGCCAGAGGATTGCTCTTTCGGCAGGAGACGCAAGACGTTACCTTGTGCATCGATGCCGAGCGGGTTGCTCGGAACGACCACGAGCTTGTCGGTTAGCCGGTCGGCGATCTCGTTATGACGCCCTCCAGTGCGGTAAACCGTAGCGCGAGGACGACGGCATCGGCGCCCTGCGGCGCGTCGCGGTTGTCGCGGGCGACGACCGCAGCTGGACCGATCCCTGCAGCCAGCGTTCGTGCCGACTCATCGTCGGCGCTCGAGAGCCACAGGGTTTCGCCGCTTGAGGCCAGCAGGCGTGCGATGACCGATCCGAGCGTCCCAGTGCCGATGACCGCGGTCGTCATGATTCCTCGGCGGACGTATTCGATTGCCACTGAGGCGGCGTCCAGTCCCCGTCTGGGTCTGTGGTTTGGCCCACCTCGATCAGATGACCGTCGGGATCGCGGATGTGGCAACGGATCTCGTACTGGTGCTGCTTCGGCGGTGTCAGGAACTGAGCACCACGGGCGCTCCATTCGGCGTACACGGCCTCGATGTCCTTGACCCGGATATTGAGGAAACTGGCGACCCGGTCGAGGTCGCGTGGCGTCTCCAGAGTGACAGCGGGCTTGTCGTCGGTTGGGCCTCCGCCCCGATTGATGACGATCCAGCTGTTGGCGAGCGCGACGTTGGTCGGTTCTCCGGAGCGTTCCAACGTGCCGCCGAGCACCTCAGTGTAAAAGCGCCGAGAACGCTCAACGTCGTCCGAGACGATGAAGTGGGTCAGCACAATTCCCTCTGTTGGTGTGGACGGTCCTGCTTCGGCCATCTGCCACCTCCACTTGTTGGGACTCATACCCCCTTACAGGCGGGTGCAGCCCATATTGTGATAATCGGGACTCTACCTACCTCGTTCCATGGTAAAGCTATAGGCCGCCGAGCGTTCGTGTCAGATCTCCGCTCACGAGCCCCTCGTTGGCTGCAGCCTCCAGACAGAGACGCAACGGTGTCGAGACATTGCGAATCGAGCGGTCTGAGAGCCGTCCGTTTCGCCCCGGACGGTCGGTGAGCCACCCCGATGAAGCCTGCGGGGACCGGCGATCGAGGTCGCTGAGCCTGACGCTCGCCGGAAAGTAGGACAAGGCGAAGCGCGAGCAGGCGCTGGTATTTCCGCGCGGTCTGCTTGCGTACGACGTCTCGCCCGCTGCCAGCGTGGCGCCCGATCCAGGCCAGCGCGACCGAAAGCGCGCCCTGAGAGATTCGAACTCCCGACCTTCGGTTCCGTAGACCGACGCTCTATCCAGCTGAGCTAAGGGCGCAGAGCCGCTTAGTGTAGTGGCCGAGCGACCGATGCGCGGGTGATCGCGTCTAGATCGGTGCGCAACCGCGTCAGAGCTTTGGGCGGCGCTCGCCAGATCGTGTTGACCGTCAGATGCCGACACATGGCACCGCCACCGGCGTACCAAGCGCAGCGAGACCCAGTTGGGAAGGCCGATCCTTTGCGTAGACCCCGAGTCGGGCTGGGACTATCGTTCAGAACTTTTACACTATTCCATTTTTTAGTTACTACGGTCCATGCCTGTGCTTGGGTTGTCCTACTAGGACATTCGTCTACGCCGTTCTCGAGATGACGATCTTGGACGATCATTACTGAGGCATGTTCTCACTCTTCGAACTGTTTCCCGCGCCTCGCAGAGTCATCCTCAGCCGACGAAGGGAGCCGGCCCGAGTGATCGTCGGGAGCGACGAGTCGGCGCCTACGCGCATGCTGCGATATCTGCCGCTGGCCTTGCTCACAACGGCGTCGGTGGTTGTCCTACCGGCGGTGCTCGTGGCGGCGTTTGTGCCGCGGGGCAGCTCTCTGTTGATGGTGGCCTCCGCGGCATTGGCCGTGGCCGTCTCGGTTGCCATCGCGGGCATCGAGGCGGCCCTGTGGACACGTTGGCCGGGATCGCGCGACCTCGTATTCGCCGACGTGATGTTGTGGGGATGGTTGCGCAGGTGCTGGACCGAGCGACGTCTGGCGCGGGCGCGAGCCCTGTACGACTGCGCGAGGAAGGCCGGTCCCGCGGTGAGCATCAAGTTGCTGGAAGACCTGAGCAAGCGACTCCAAGCGCGCGACGTCTATACCCACGGACACAATCAGCGGGTCGCACGCCACGCGGAGTGCATCGCCCGCGCGATGCGCCTCTCCGTGA
Source organism: Solirubrobacteraceae bacterium (assembly GCA_036266805.1). Lineage (GTDB taxonomy): Bacteria > Actinomycetota > Thermoleophilia > Solirubrobacterales > Solirubrobacteraceae > Palsa-744. The sequence continues at coordinate 19,766 of DATAXK010000031.1, read as the reverse complement.
CCGAGATCGCCAAGATCCGTACGGCCGCCGCGGTTCACGACGTGGGCAAGATCTACACCCCGAGAGAGATCCTCAACAACCCTGGGCGACTGACCGACCGGGAATACGCGATCGTGAGGCTCCATGCCGGCGACGGCGCGGACATGCTGGCAACGGTCGGGGATCTGGAGATCACAGCCATGGTTCGCCATCATCACGAGCGAATCGACGGCCATGGCTACCCCGATGGCCTGGCCGGCTTGGATATTCCGCTCGGAGCTCGAATCATCGCGGTGGCGGATACCTTCGATGCCATCACCTCCAGCCGTGCCTACCGGTCGGCGGCCACCCACAAGAAGGCGCTGGACATCCTCTCTCAGCAAGCCGGCTCCCAGCTGGATGGCGCCGCCGTCTCGGCCTTCCTGGGGTGCTACTCCGCGCGTCGCTCGATTGCGTGGTTCGCGCTCGCGACGGTAGTTCCCCAGCGCATATTCGCGGCACTCCAGACAGCGTCGTCCGGTCTCGGTGCAAGCACGGGAGCGATCACCTCGATACTCCCAGCTCTAGGCGCGGCAGGTCTGATAACCCTGTCGCCCGGTTTGCATGACGGCACAGCAATCGAATCGAACACGTATCGCAGGCTGACGGCGACACCACTGCACCAGCCGACCGTTTCGGCGATCGCCGCCACAGATGCGGCGCAGCGCTACACCCGGCAGACAGCGAACCTCCAGCCGCCTCAACTCCAGCACCGTCGAAGCCCCAGGACCGTGCACATCTCAGCGCCCACGACTCTCAGCACACCGGTAACCAAGAACCAGAAGTCAAGTACACCTGACACCTCCGCCGGCGGTGGTGATGCCGGCACGCGCGAGCCAGTGGCGGTAACCGCCACGCCCGTGGCACCACCCACAAGCAGTTCCTCGGCACACGGACCTGCTCCGACCCCGACTCCGACTGCGCCTCCTGTCGAAGAGACCCCACCGCCACCTACGCCACCGACCGGTCCACCGGTGACACTGCCTAGTGTCCCCAACCTCCCGCCGGCATCCGTCCCAAGCGTTTCAGTCTCCGTCCCAGGCGTATCAGTCTCTGTCCCAGGCGTATCAGTCTCCGCTCCAAGCATCTCGATCTCAACTACTGACGTGCTTGGTGGCAAAACACCCTGAAATTCAGCTGTTGAGGGGTCCGCCGGGCCGGGCGCGATACCTCGTAATACATCGACTACAATCGTAGGCATGGCCAAGTCAGCGCCATTCAGCCTGCGTCTCTCAGACGAGACGGATCGTCTCATCACCGCAGAGGCCAAGCGCACGAAGCGCAGCAAGGGCAGCGTAGTGGAGGCGCTGGCAGAGGAGGCACTGAAGGCTCGGACGGTTCCCGGGATTGCGTTTCGTGGCGATGACTACAATCGCCGCGCCTGGTTGATTGGCACGAGCCTCGACGTGTGGCAGGTGATTGAGGCGTACAAGGACTTCAGTGAGAGTCTCGATCGGGTAGTCACGGAGACCGACATCAGCAAGCGCGAGCTGCGGACCGCGCTCAGCTACTACAAACGCTTTCCGCAGGAGATCGACGACTTCATCGCACTGGACCGGCGGTCATTGACGGACCTCCGCGCGGAGTACCCGCACGCTGACATCATCCCGATCCAGTTCGACTAAGCAATAAAGTTGCGTCTGCTACTTGATGCGCACGTGTCGGGCCGTCGGATCGGTGCAGCTCTGAGAGCACAGGAGCACGACGTGCTTGCGGTTGCCGAGGAGCGCGACCTTGACGGCTGTCCAGACGAGGAGCTGATGGAGCTCGCCAAGGTTCAACGGCGCATCATGGTGACATTCGACGCCGCGGACTTCCCACGCATCTGTCACGAGTGGTTGGAGGCCGGGAAGTCTCACTACGGCTGCGCGGTGGTGGTGGGCATCCGCCACCATGAGTTTGGCGCAATCGTGTGCGCGCTGAATGGCACGTTCGAGACGCGGTCTGACCCGCAAGATTGGCATGACCGCCTGGTTTTCGTCTCGAGGTCGCGGTGATCTCTGTGGACTCCGCGGAGCGCAGATATGTCAGGAGCAACTCGGACCTACCCGACCACGACCTCATCTTGGAGCTGTCGGACCTGCCAAATAGCCTCGCTTGCCACGTGCGCCACTACGTCCACAATGATCTACATGTTGTGGTCGTGGGTCAACTTAGAGGCGGTCTGTGTCCGATCGCCAGCGCCGCCTCGGTCGCCAGCGAGGTAGCCGAGACCGTGATCCCTCCGGGAGAGGAGTTCACAATGATCGCCTATACCCCAAGAAGTCCGCTCAGCAGCGAACCTCGTTTCCGCGAGGTGACATTCGAACTCGATGGATGCAGGCTGCGGCCTTCGTCCAAAGTGTTCGAGAGCCTCAAGGTGGCCCTTGCGTACTTCAGTCCCGTCGATCTCGCGGCGGTTGAGGCGTTAACAGGCCGGCCCGTTCTCATGTTCCCTTACGGGTTCTACACGAGGGCGCTGGCAGAAGCTGTAAGCGGACAGCCAGCCAAGCGACTGCTCGACCTGCTGATCGAGACAGGGCTTGCATGCCCTACCCACGGACCTTCCCCCTACGGGGAATACTGCGGGTTCGACCCGAGTTGTGAGGAAGAGCCAAATCGACGCGCGCGAATGTGGCGAGCGCGATTCGCACCTCGGCGACGCTCCACCGACGGCGCTTATGTTGGGGTCAGCACGGATCGCTCGGCGCGAGTCGCGCTTGCCCTGAAAAGCGGCCGCCAGCCGATCCCAGTCTTTGGCTTGGCCGCGCCGGAAGCACAGTGGGGCTACGGCGGGTCAGGTTCGCAGGAGGGCGCAACCTCCATCCTGGCCGACTATCTCGGGTTCCTGCCGCGACCGCAACTCCGCGCGCGATTTGAGAGAGAGGTCGTTTCAAATCTGGCCGCAGGCGCATTCACGCTCCCCATCTCAGAGCTCGACGCGTGGTTCGAGCATGCAAATCGAGCAGTGCGCCGCGGGTTGGTCGTAGTGGCCGGGCCGGCAACAGGCAACTGGCCCGCGGGCATCACAAACGGAATGGCGGCCTGGATCGCACAAGGGCTGTTGGAAGCTGGGTTTGATGTGTACGAGCCGGGATGCAACGCTGCGGCTCCTCCCTGGACGAAGGCCGACGATCGTCTTCATGGCATGCTGCATGCCAGCCTCCTATCCGCGTTGGACAGCTGCGGTATGGTCGTCGTTCCCTACGACGGCGAGGCGATCATGCAGGGAGTGGAGGCCGCTGCTGCCCTGCAATACACCCTCGAAAATCCCGACGTCCCGGCCGTTATTGCCTACGACCGAGCCGAGGCTGGCGATTTCGAGCGCCATGAGGGGTTCGGGGTCCAGATCGCGAAAGTCGGCGATGGCCTGCCACGTGACGTCAGTGCTGTCATCGCAGCAGTCGATCGATCATGTGCGGCATATGAATGCCTGCAAGCCGACCAGACCCCCAGCCTCGCCGGGTTCGCATAAGGCACAAGCTGCCATGTCCAATCGCGCTGAGCAATTTGGCGTCGCAAGCCAAAACGCCTCACGAAGAGAGTGGACGGGGCTAACGGGACGACTCTCGAAACACGACCCGATGTGGCAACGGATCGCAGAGCTGCACGCCGAGCGCTTTGGCAGACGAGGTTGACCTCGTGCCGTTACGCGACCTCGCACTCGTGCCGCAGGAGGAGAGAAGCGAAGGAGCTTCGACGGAGTGCCGCGTTAGTCTGCCGATAAGTCCTCGCATCTGGCATGTCGACCTAACGGCGTAGCATGCTCTCTATGTCTCCAAAGACTAAGGCTCAACTTGCTCGTGAGCATCTGGAGCGGGCACAGCCAGCGGTGGAGGCCGGCCAGTACACCGAGGCCGTTACGTGGCTGTTTGCGTCACTTGAGGCTGCAATCGCAGCGATCGCTGAGCAGCACGGGGTGGTGATAGAGCCTAAGCACTGGCAGAAGGCCGAGATAGCCAGACAGCTCTACGAACGGGAAGCCCTGCCCGCCGACTTCGCTCCCGTATTGCGGACGCTCAACGATGCGCGTAAGGAGGCTATCTACGAAGGGGAGGAGCCAGACCTGGACGGTCAGTCGCTGGAGGACATTGCTGCCGAGGTTGAATCCGTCGTAGATCTCCTCAGCCGAGGGATGCCATGACTCTAAGCGCGGCTGCATCCAATCTGATTTGGGAAATGCGCATCAAAAAAGACGAGCGTCACATGCGCGACGTCATCCCCCGGGAGCTGTACGCGCTTCACGAGCTTCTTACCATTCGTGCCCGAGCTTCCGGGGCGGAGGCCCTGATGTTGACGGGCTCAACAGCCCGTGGTACTCGCACTCCGATCAGCGACCTGGATTATCATCTCATAGGGCCTCCGATCTCAAAGGACGACCTTTCGCACGAGCTTGATCTGCATGTGGTTTCGCCGGATCAACTGAGGATACGTCTGCGCAACGGCGATGATTTCACCCAGTGGTCTCTACGGTTTGCCTGCGTTGTCTTCGACACGGGAATCATCCGAGAGAGCATTCAATTGATCGCTGAGCAGCAACTGTGGCCGGATCCCCAACTCAAGCGCGATCAAGCTCGCAGGTCCCTCAAGATTGCCCGAGCTATGGTGGCGAGCGGAGACCTCGATGCTGCTGTAGAGCAGGTCCGAACAGCTCTGACGCTCACGGCGCGTTGGTGTCTCCTGGAGAATCGAGAGTTCCCGCTGTCGAGAGCCGAGTTGCCGGGCCAGCTCAGGGACCTGAAGTATTCCGAGCTGGCCGACGGTCTGGCTAGCACTATCCATCGTCAACCCCAACTCGATGCGCTGGCTCGTTATGTGGATACGGCTGAGGCGCTCGTCGACAAGCCTTTTGCCGCAACCGGTGCTCATGGGCACTCACGCGCTGCATAGACCTACCAAACCGCGGGAGCATCTGAAGTCCAGATCAGCAGACGGCCAAACGGGGAGCGAGGGACGACTCTCGAAATCTCCCTGGCCCTTGATAAGGCGGCTCCATGAGGAGCGATTTGGTCCCAATGACTAGTAGGTGTCGGTGGTCGTCGTCGCCCGCTTCATGTACGCAACCGGCTCGCCGTACCAAGCTCCTCCCACTACCTCAAGTTGTACGTGCTCGATGTCCACGTGATCGCCGAGCTTGCTTGCCCAGCGTCCATCTGGAAGTTGCCGAGCTGCGTGCCGGGGTTCCCCAGTCGGATCGGCAAAGATCGCGATCCTCTCGTAGCCGCCTTCGAGGTCGGGAGAGTCACAGACCTCGAATCCAGTGATCGTGTACGCCTGGATGACACCCGACAAGCTTGGGAGAGCTGGGATCCCGGGCGGCCAGTACACCCCGCTACCAAGCATTACGGGCGACCAGACACGCGTATGATCACCCGCCGCCCAAGCAAAGCAGTTGTAGTTTGGGTCCTTGCAACTGGTGATCTGGTAGTCGCTCCCCTCAAGCCTCGGGAGCTGCGCCTCAATCGCCTTGCGGTCAGTCACCCAATAGACCCTGTGTGCGCCCCCACTGAATCCAAGCAGCGCTTGCGCCCTGCACAGTCTCCTGACCGGACGCGGGATCTTCGCCCGTTATGGCAGTCAAGGCCCAGAACCACTGTCCGGGGGCGCGCTGGAGCCTTGCGAGGATCCACGGCACGGCGGCATTCCCCATCCCGATAATCCGCTGATAGGCAGCGTGCATAGCCTTTCGCGTGACGACAGACTCAAGCGCTGTCTCGGCTTCCCACCGATCGGCAAGCTGCTCGAATTCGAGTTCCTGACGATGAATCGCCAAAGGCGGCCTAGAGAACGAGGACTCCGGATTGAGTTCATCCCACGGTTGACCCACTCCGTGCGCCTGGTCGCGTCTGCCTGCCTGACGGTGGCGCCACTCGGACGGCTTGCGGACTTCGACAAGACACTGATTGCGTTTCCAAAGCTCCTTTCGATGCCGTGGCGTTACTTCAGTCGTCCAAGTCACTCGGGACCTCCAGGTACTCCCAGTAGGGCAGGCTCATCTTGTCCATGACCTGTCTCAAACTTGCGTGCTTCGTGATCGCTCGGTCGACAACATCGCGCAACCGAAGTAGATCCGCATGCTCAAGAGCGTAGAACTCCGAGTCGAGCGAACCGCTGGGCGGGTGATAATCGATCTTTAGCGTAGCGATGAGTGTCGCCGCCTTTGGTCCTTGCGTTGGATCGGACCCGAAGACGGGCCGAAGGTCGTTCAGGATCCTGGCGTCGTGGAATACGCGACCGTACTCCGTAACGACGTCAGATGCTCGTGCGGCTAGGGCGAGCGACTCGATTTCCAGCATTCCCTGGAGTCGCGCGGAGAACTCTGCGCGCGGGGCATCATCGATCTCGAGATCTCGCGAGTAGGCGACATCCGTCGCCAACTGCTCGGCGCCGTTGCCCTCCTCGGGCAGCAACGTGATCAGGGACAGCAATGCTTCGATGATGTCGTCGGCGCTACCGGAAAGCTCAGGGACCTGGTCTCCGAGGTGCTCAGCTAGTCGGTCTGTTGTAAGGAGTCGCGTCTCGTCCCGCAGCGCCTCAAGAAGACCAGCCGCTGACTCGTCTCCCATGTCTGCAAGCGCTTGAAGTCCTGGCTGGTAGGGCGCCGGAATTCGCAGGGAAGAGGGCATTATTAGCGCAAGCCGCCAGCCATGCATCCGAGGATCTGAACCACGGACGCACACTATTGCATGTCTGCTCCCGGTATTCGCCTGCGCCGCCAAAGGACCTGCGCTCCGCTAGGAAGCACATCGTTGCCATAGATAGGTTCGAGCAACGGCGACAAACCCTGTCAAAACGGAGAGGGAGGGATTCGAACCCTCGAACGAGGTCAACCCCCGTTACGCGATTTCCAGTCGCGCCCATTCAACCGCTCTGGCACCTCTCCATCGCTGCATCGTCTGCGGCGTCGACAGAAAGGCTACGACACGTCGCGCTTCGCCGCTGGCAAGCTGGAGGACTCTCTCGACCTCAGCCGCTACTCCTGGGGTTCTCGACACGCCCAAGAACGGTACCTTGCCCCCCACCGGGCCCACGACACCCAGTCCCTGTCCATTGGTAGGCTCTCTCAGGACGCCGCGCGCGCACGCACGGGGCATCGGCCAAAACGAAGACACCCAAACCCCGCCTCTCGCCAACGACCCGGAGATCGAAGATGCTTCTTCTCGCCTCAAGCGAAGCCGTCAGTAAGGACATCGGCCTGATCGTCACCTTCATCGGGATCGGGATCCTCGTCAACATCGTCATCGTGCTGATCGCGATCCAGGTGCGCGGCGAGCGCCAGCAGAACCAGCAGCATCTGCAGAGCCCGCGGCAGCGTTAGCCGTCCTCGCAATGCTCGCCGTCCAGATCAGCGAGCTCAGCGGGCCCGACGGCGTGCGCGTCGTGGAGGCGCCCGAGCCCGAGCCCGTCCACATGCTCACTCCAGGCGAGGGCGTGCTGATCGATGTCGCCGCGGCCGGCGTCTCCTTCCCGGAGGTTCTGCAGACACGCGGGCTCTATCAGCTCAAACCCGACCTTCCCTTCATCCCCGGTGCCGAGGTTGGCGGCACGGTCATCTCCGCGCCCGCCTCCAGCGGCCTGAACGCGGGCGATCGCGTGATGGCCTTCACCGGCCTTGGTGGCATGGCCGAGCGAGCCGTCGCTCCCGCCTACATGACCTTCCCCCTGCCCGACTCGCTCGACTTTCCCCAAGGGGCGTCGGTCATCCTCAACTACCACACCGCCTACTTCGCGCTGAAGCTGCGCGGACAGCTCAAAGCAGGCGAGAGCGTGCTCGTACACGGGGCCGCCGGCGGCGTCGGCACAGCCGCGCTGCAAGTCGCCAAGGCACTCGGCGCATCCACGATCGCGGTCGTCTCCACCGACGAGAAGGAGCGCATCGCTCGCGAGGCTGGAGCGGATGACGTCGTGCGTTCGGACGGGCCCTGGCGCGAGCAGGCCGTCGAGCTCAGCGGCGGCGGCGTCGACGTCGTGCTCGATCCGGTCGGCGGCGAGCGCTTCACCGACTCGCTGCGCTCGCTCAAAGAGGAGGGGCGCGTGGTCGTCGTCGGCTTCACCGAGGGCTCGATCCCCGAGGTCAAGGTCAACCGCCTGCTGCTGCGCAACGTCTCGGTTGTGGGGGCCGGCTGGGGAGCTTTCGCTTTGCTGAACCCAGAGCGCAATCGCGCCGCCGGCGAGGCCGTGCGCAAGATGATCGACGACGGGTTCGTCAAGCCGATCGTCGGAGCATGCCTACCCCTGGAGCAGGCCAGCGAGGCACTGCGCATCATCGACGAGCGCCGCGCCGTCGGCAAGGTCGTGCTTGGCATCTCCTGAGGCGTTTCAGGATGATGAAAGGTCGTGCTCAGTCTTGTCTGAGCGCCTCGGGTGTAACGATCGCGAAGGCCGGATCCCCTTCGTCCAGGAGCCCGAGAAACTCGCCCAGCTTTGCCCCGTCGCCCTCCACGGCGATTGCGCCACTGGCGAACAGTTGCGCCCCGTCACCCTCACCCAGCAGGACCGCGTCGAGGGCCGCACGGGTGAGCGTCACCTTTGCGTGGCAATCCTCCACCAGGCGATCCCTGATTGCGCTCAGCGCTCCATTTTCGACGGTGACGCTCCAGCGCTCGCCCACGTCTGTGAAATTCCACGCGAGCTTGATCGTCGTGTCCCACGCCCGCGGGCCGTCCAAGCGCGCACCCATCGCGTCCCACAACTGCTCGAGCGACAGGGCCTTGGCCACGTCGGCGCTTGCCACCCGCCTATCCCTCGGCGCCCGCGGCGGGCCCTCGCGCAGCTCGTGCGCGCCGACGAGATACAGATTGCGCCATACCGCGCTCTCGGCCTGATAGCCGAGCTGCTCCAGCGCCTGAGCCTGCAGCTCGCGCGCCTCTGTGCTCCCCCCCGGCTCGGCGAAGACCGCGTGCGAGCACAGCTCGGCAACCCAGCGGTAGTCGCCCCCGTCGTACGCCGCCCGCGCATTTTCAAGCAACGGCTCGATGCCTCCCGCCAGCTCCACATAGCGCCGCGCGGCCGCGACCGGCGGGTGCTGGTCCAGGTGAGCCGGGTTGCCGTCGAAGAAGCCCAGGTAGCGCTGGTAGACGGCGCGCACGTTGTGACTGACGGTGCCGTAGTTGCCGCGACACGACCAGGTGCGCTCCAGGCTCGGCGGCAGGCGCACCTCGGCCGCGATCTCGCTTGGCGTCAGACCCCTGTTGGCCAAGCGCAGCGTTTGGTCGTGCAGGTAGCGGTACATGTCGCGATGGCGCGCCAGGTGCTCGACGATCCGCGCTTTGCCCCAGCGCGGCCAGTGGTGTTGGGCGAACATCACGTCGCTTCGCTCGCCGAACAGCTCGATTGCCTCTCCCAGGTACTTGGACCAGGCCAGCGAATCGCGCACCGGCGCGCCCCGCGGGGTCAAAACGTTGTGCATGCAGTGAACGGCGTTCTCGGCAATACAAAGCACGCCCAAATCCTTGAAAAAGAAGTTCATCTCCGCAGGGGCCTCGCTGTCGGGGACGAGTTGGAAGACGATCGGCACGCCATCGATCTCGGCCTCTTGACCGGTGTGGCTGACCTCATGGGTCGGCGGGATCAAAGTGATGCTGCCGGTCGAGGTCGTCTTGCCGATGCCGGCGTCCACCTGGCCCCGCGGGCCCCGCTCCAGAGCTGGCGCGAACATGTAGCTCGCGCGCCTGGCCATCGCCCCTCCGGCCAGCACGTTCTCCGAGACCGCGTGTTCTAGAAAGCCCGCCGGCGCCCACACCGGCACCTCGCCCGCCTGCACCTGCTCGGCGCTGACAACACCCTTGACGCCGCCGAAGTGGTCGACGTGGCTGTGCGTATAGACGACCGCGCTGACCTCGCGCTCGCCGCGATGCTTGCGATATAAGGCCAATGCTGCCGCCGCGCACTCGGTCGAGACCAGCGGGTCGATCACGATCACGCCCCTGGTCCCCTCGACCAGCGTCATGTTCGAGATGTCATAGCCGCGCACCTGGTAGATGCCTGGCACGACCTCGAACAGGCCGTGCAATCCGTTCAGCCGTGCCATGCGCCACAGGCTCGGGTGGACGGTGTCGGGTGCGTCGCCCTGCACAAACGCGTAGCTGTCCATATTCCACACCGTGCGCCCGCGCGCGTCACGCAACACAAGGCTTGGGGCGCTCTCGATCAAGCCGCGCCGCGCGTCCTCGAAGTCCTCGCGGTCCTCGAAGGGGAGCTCCTTCGCCGCGGCGACCTGAGCCGCCCGGGTGTGTCCACTTGCCGCGTCGGGATCACTCACGCCGGGTATTGTGGCAGCGGGCGGCAATCACGCCCAAGACCCGAGCGCCAAGCCGCCGATGACAACGAAACTAATGTCCGCCTCGACGAGGCGCACAAGTAGCTGATCGAAGGACGGCGCGCTCAACCAGCGCACCTGCTCGCCCTGAAGATCAGTGCATCGGGTCTGGACGTGGACTCAAACATCACCTCGGATACAGGATCGGACTCGACCTGCCTTTGGCCCTCGACGATTGCGATTGCTTCGCTGTCGTCTTTCGAGCCCGTCGCTTCTTTGGTTGCCAGCTGTAGGGAAGCTAAACGGGGCTGACGGGACGACTCTCGAAACATGGTCCCGCCTGGGAGCGCATCCGCGAGCTGCATGCCGGATGCTTTACCTGGTGCACCCAAACCAATGCCTTGGCTAGGAGACTGACGTCGGCAGCCCTCCAGGGTTTCGCTCGGCGGTTTTGCGAGGAGAACGGTCCGGCGAGCGTATACCAACATTCTTCGGTTGCCCTCTCAGCGGGGACGAAGATCCTCACTTGTGCAGGGCGAGTCTGGAAGCTCGAGGATCTCAGGATCGCCGGTGAGCAACACGAGTCCGTGAGCAGCGGCAGTCGTGACTGCGAAGCAGTCCCCGAGCGCGATTGATGCACGAGCCTTCAGGCGTGCGGTCTCGATCATCCGTGCGGTGCCGGGAAGATCGAGCGAGAGGGCGGCCCGCAGCGACGCGAGTGTGTCGTCAGCGGCGATCCGTCCATGATCACGCTCAACGCGGTAATAGACCTCAACTAGGTTCACCCAGCTCACAGTGGGCCGTGTGTCGATCAATCCCTCGACGCGCGAGAGCGCAGGCTCCTCGCCATCAAGCCAGGCTAGAATCGCCCACGAGTCCAGGCAAAAGCTCACCGAGGCTCGCGCGCCCGATCCTCAAGCAGACGGGCGGCCATCCCAGTGTTCCTGAACCGACCACCGAGCCGAGCAGGAACCCTCCGGGCGACGAGGACGATCTCCTCGTCGCGCAACTCGAAGTCGACCTCGTCACCTGGGTGTAGATGGGCGCGATCACGCAGAGCCTTGGGAATCACAATCTGCCCCTTCGTACCAATCCGCCCTGTCATACCTGGCAAGTATAACGATCCATTACCGCTTTGCCGCGGACCGGCCGGAAAGCTTCCGGGCCGTTCAGCGCTTGCCGCTCCACTCCTTCTTGTGTACCTTCTTGGCGGCTTGGTAGTCGATTAGCGCCTGCGGAGAGTCCACGTCTCCGAGTGTCGGGTGCGGCGGCACGAGTGCCTTGGCCGCCTTGACGCCATAGCGCTTAGCGAGCACGGCACCCATCGACTTGACCTTCATCTCCCCGAAGCCGGGAAGCGCTTCCAGGTTGGCGCGCAGCTCGCGGGAATCGGCCGCATCGGTCCAGACGCGGGCCGCGTCGCCCTCGTAGCGGTCCTCGACATGGACGGCCAGATCGTGAACACGCTTGGCCATCGATCCTGGGTAGCGATGGATCGCCGGCTTCTCGCGAAACACCGACTCCAGGTCCGCCTCCGCGAGCGTTGCCGCATCGAACGCGCCGAGACGCAGCCTCAACGTGAGCGGTCCGAGGAACGCCTGTTGCACCGTGACCTGTTGATCCAAGACGAACCCCACCAACAAGGCCATCGGATCAGAGGCGATCAGTGAGTTGGCGGCGTCGGACTCGGTGAAGTACAGGCGATCTGGCAAGGACTCACTTCCCAGGTTCAATGATCGCTGACATCGTCCCGTTCACGCCAAGGCCACGCGCATCGGCCGATGGGTGGGAAGCCACTCGGGCACAACCCAACAATACCGAGCGTAAGAGTGGCCCAGGCTGGAACAAGGGGCGAAACGGAGAGGGAGGGATTCGAACCCTCGATGGAGTTTAACCCCCATACTCGCTTAGCAGGCGAGTGCCTTCAGCCACTCGGCCACCTCTCCCGGGACTGCGGGAGCCCAGTTTAGAGCCTGTCGGCAACTGCCGTGATCCGGCTCCGCTCGCCACTCCGATGCCGGCCTACCACGCTCCCATGCGCCCCGGGCTGGCGTCAGTTCGACGGCGTTCCAGCTCGCGACCTACCGGCGGGCGCTCAGTGCTTGTGCCTACGGCGCTTGTGCTTTTGGGGCTTGGCGATGCGCACGATCGTGATCGACGTCGTGCTCGTGTTGTTGCGCTCGTCGAAGGCCTTGGCCGTCAGCGTGTGCTTGCCCGGCTTGAGCAGACGCGCTCCGTACCAGACCATGTGCCCGCTGAGCGTGGCCATGCCACCGTGAACGTAGAAGCTGCGGATGATGTGACCTTCGTCATATAGGGAGATTTGGTAGACCTTCGCGCTGTCGCTGGCGGTCACCGAGATCGGCAGGGTGTTGCTGTAGCGCACCCCTGTCTTCGGACTCATCAGCTTGACCGTCGGGCCCTGCTGGCCGCCGCACTGTTCGTTGAGACGATCCCCGTAGCGGTCGTAGTCGGCCAGCGCCGCGTAGGCCGGCTTGGGTTGCAGGCTCGGGTCCAGCAGACCGTAGCTGCCGCGCGGACTGCCAAACGGTTCGGTGTCCTGTAGGCCGAACCAGATGCCTACCTGCACGTATGGGTCCCGCGCCAGACAATGGTAGGCCTGCAGCAGGAAGGTAGCCTGCTGCTGCGGGCTCACGCCGGCCGGCTTCTGGCCTGCCCAGGCGCCCGAGTTGCACACCGAGGTATCTGTGCTCCAGCCGAGCTCTGTCATCCAGATCGGGCTCCCGTCGCCATGGGCGAGCATCACTTCGTGGACGGTGCGATAGCCCAGGAACGACCAGCGACTGATGCGCGGGTCGGTCTGGCCGTTGCGCAGGATTTCGTAGGGAGACTCGACATCGCAGATCGTGTCTGTGTGCACCGCCACCGCGTCGAAGAAACCCTTTGCCCCGTCGGCATAGAGCTGGGAGAGGAATTCGTAGTCGTTGCCGGTCAGCCCGCCTAGCACCACCGTCGCGTTGGGGTCCGCCGACTTGATTGCAGGGTAGGCAGCCTTCAACAGAGCCGTGTAGGCCGCCGGGTCGGGGCCACTTGCCCACCACAGCGAGGCATCCTCCTCGTTCCAGATCTCCCATGCGGCCACGCGACCGGCGAAACGCTTGGCCAGAGCCCCAGCGAAGCGCGCATAGTCGGCCGGATTGCTTGGCGGCATCTCAGGATTGCTAGAGCCCGTCTCCCATTGCGGCGTGTTGACTACGTCGACGATCACCTTCGTGCCCTTGGGAAGCGCAGCGATTCCATCTTCCAGGGTGGCAATCTCCGGTTCGTTGAGGTGGCCGCGATTCGGTTCGAAGATGTTCCAGGCCGCAAACACCCGCACCCAGCCGACGCCAAGGCCAGCGGCCTGATGGACGCCCTGCATCGAAAGGCCTTCCGGGCCATTGATCACGACCCCCGTTTCCACGGCCTGCGCCGGAGTACTGGCGAGCGTAAACATCAACGCCACCACGGCGCCGGGAATAGCAAGCTGGCGAAGCAACCTCACACCCCATGTGTCGGCCAGATACCAATCGTCCTTGACAGACAAGCGTCACAATCGACCGTTTGTCGAATGTCCTCTAGCAGTATCGAGCTGCAGCAGCTCAGCGGCGGGCCAGCCGACGTCCACTCTCGATGTTCGGTGGGGTGTAGTTGAGCTCGTAATGGTGATAGAGAGCCGACTCGTCGGCCTGGGAGAGCTCCTCACCGTGTTGTTCGATGTTGGGAGCATCTTGGACTTGCTCCTTGGTGACCGTGACTTGCAGGTCGTCGGGACCGACTTTGATCCCACCCAGCGGTACGAAGGTCAGATGGCGTCCGATCAGACCTTCCTTGACGGTCGCGAACCGCGGCAGGTCAGTCTCGACGTCGACGTAGACACCCTCGAGCTTGCCGATCTTCTCACCGTTTACGTCAACCAGCGTCTTTCCGTGCCATTCCGCGACGTTCCATTCGGCCTCTTGTTGTGGCTCGTTCATTGTCTTGCCTCCTATAGGCGGCTTCGACCCCGGTAGGGGCCGAGGAACAGAACCAGCACGACGAGCAGAAGCAGCAACACGAAAGGGCTCACAAACGCCCCACCCGCGATGCTGAGAACCAACAGAACGACGATCAGGAGTAGAAGTAGGTCCATGATCTACTTCCTGTCCCCGTCAAGTACGTCCTTGACTTTCTCTGCGGCCTTGTCGATCTTATCCTTGACCGACGCCTTCGCCTGATCGGTTTTGCCCTCGCGCTTGAGGTCCTCATCCCCGGTGAGGCTGCCGGCGGCCTCCTTCAGGCGACCCTTGCCCTCGTCCACATTCTTATCGGTAGCCATCGGCTCCCTCTCGTTGAAATCTCATTGCTCAGAGACCCATCTACCCAGAGAACTTAGGACTTCAATCATTCATTCCCCTGGATTAGCTCAGGCGGTCGCAGCGACCGAGAGCCAAGAGGGGATCGCTGCGCAACACCCGCCACGCTCGGATGAGTGGCCCACGGCCGCCCCAGAGCAGTGGAGCAACGTCGCCGGCCTCATCGACACGATCGCGATGGAGTTCTTTTCGCGGCAGGCACACTGATCCACTAGCCTTCATCGCGGTCGTGGAAGGGTGGCAGAGCGGTTGAATGCACCGGTCTTGAAAACCGGCAGGCGGGCAACCCCCGTCTCGGGAGTTCGAATCTCCCCCCTTCCGCCATTTGTTCGATGTACGAACACCCAGCAGCAAAGGGCTTGAGAGGGTCTATCTGGCTCTCTGAAGCCCTTCTGCGTTCTGCCGGGCTGCTGCTGCCGTCGTGATGGCCTCGACCTCAGCCAGGATGCCGGGTACGATGTCGTTAGCGAGCAGGAAGGCCTAGGGCGCGCTCAGCTCGGCACCGACGATTCGCGCGGTGGTCTGGCCGGTGGCTTCGTCGTACTCGGCCATGATCTAGAGCTTCGTGAAGAACTCCTGGTTGTAGCCGTGTTTGATGGTCTCATCGGCAGTGGCGTAGACGGGAGCGGCGTCCTCGGCTAGCTCCTGGGCCATCTTTAGGTGCTTGGCCTCGATCGCTAGCGGCTGTCTCCGGCCGTTGCTGTGCAGCTGAGCCAGAGCTTGATTTGCTCGCCCGCTGCTTGCCACGGATTGCGGGCCTACGGTCACTGAGGGATACTGCGCAAATGGCGACTTGCCCCCAATGCGGAAGCACGAGCCAGAAGGTGCTGGCGCCCGGCTATTTTGAATGCCGGGGCGAGGTCCTTTACAACGTCGTGCCGATGGGGATGCAAGGGAACCCGGTAGATGTTCCTCTATACCGCGTCTGTGGATTTAAGCACCAAGACGGCAACGGGCCCCGCGGAACGGAGCAGTGCTCATGCGGGATGTACTCCGTCGGAGCCTGCACACGTTGCGGAGATCCACTCTGCGGCAACCACCTGACATATTACGGAGGGAAGCTGCTTTGCCCTCGCCATGCCGCAGAGCTTGAACGGGTCTCGGCAGCACGCGCGGAAGAGCAGCGGATGCAAGCGCGACTACGAGACGAGAAGCGACTCGTGCGAGAACGAGCGGTGAATGCAAAGGTCGACGATTCCCTTCCGGAACTCGCGTCGCCGGGCAACCCACCATATTTGGCGTCCGACTCGGAACCTGACCCCTTTTGGTTTCTCGGCATCTTCCTGTATTGGCTTGTCGGAACGCTCGTGATTGGCCTGATCGTCCACTCTATTGCGACCGGGGCGGTCGTCGCAGGCGTCGTGGCCCTCGGCGTGCTCGGCTTTTGGCTGTTCAGAGCGGCGGCCAACAAAGCTACATATCACGCTGCCGACCTAGCACACAAACAGGCCCTGACAGATGTGAAAGAGCGTCAACGCGAACGTGTCGAGTTGCGAGCCTCGCTTATGGCCAAGGGCGACTAGAGAAACGCCTCCCGCCCCGCCCGCGCTCATCTGTCGCGTTATTGGTGGAGGGACTACGACTCGATGAGGCTCGACGGTTGCCTCAAGCGGCCCGTGGTAAAGCATTGAAGACTGCTTGCAGGCTTGACGATGGACTTGAGAGCTGTCGTATCAAGCGCATCCAAGGTGACGGCACTACTGCTCGGACGCCCCGAAGCGCTGGGCCTGCAGTTCTCGGATGCGACACCAGGCACGGTCAGAGTTCACGTATCTAACCGACCCCCTCCCGCCCAACCCTCAACCTAGACTTCGCTTGGACTGGCGCGAGTTGCCACTCGCCGCGAGTCTGGCGAGGACCAAGATACATGCGAGACTTCGCCAATGACCGCATTGACGACTCTTACCTACGAGGCATCCGACCGCATAGCTCGCATCACGCTCAACCGCCCAGCGCGCGGCAACGGCATCACGCGCCTGCTTGTCAGCGAGTTGGAGCAATGCGTCGAGCAGGCCGACCTCGACCCCGCCGTGCACGTGATCTTGCTCTCTGGCAACGGCAAGGGCTTCTGCGGCGGATATGACCTCGTGGAGAGCGCGGAGGGTCACGGGAGCGACACGGTGGAATCAAGCCATCCCTCCAGCGAGTGGGACTCGACGCCGAACCCGACTCAGTCGCGCGCGACAGAAACGCCCCCCTCTGGCTCGCCGCTGGACCCAGCCGTGATGGCCGCGAACCACAATCCAGCCGGCACCTGGGATGCCATGGTCGACTACACAATGATGAGCCGCAACGTGCGCGCGTTCATGTCGCTGTTCCATTGCGGCAAGCCCGTCGTGTGCAAGGTGCACGGCTTTTGTGTCGCCGGCGGCACCGACATGGCCCTGTGCTCGGATCTGCTCTTGATCGCAAGCGACGCGAAGATCGGCTATCCGCCGGCGCGTGTTTGGGGAACGCCTACAACCTCGATGTGGATGCACAGGCTCGGAGTGCAGCGCGCCAAGCGGCTGCTGTTCACCGGCGACTCGCTGTCTGGTGCGGAGGCGCTCGAGTGGGGGCTTGCGATCGAGGCGCCTTCGCCCGAGCAACTCGACGGACGCACCGAGATCCTGCTCGAGCGAATCGCTCGTGTGCCGATCAACCAGCTTCGGATCATGAAGCTGCTCGTCAACCAGTCGCTTTACGCCCAAGGCCTGCATACAACACAGGCTCTGGGAACGCTGCTGGATGGCGTCGCTCGCCACACGCCCGAGGGCTACGAGTTCCAGCGTCAAGCAATGCAGGTCGGCTTCCGCGAAGCGGTGCGCGAACGTGACGAGCCGTTCGGCGATCACGGCTCTTCGACGTTCAAGGGATAGCCCAAACACTGGTTCTCAGGTGGCCATTCTGGCTCCAGGTAGGCCATTCTGGAGTCAAGCGTTCGGACTTCTTGTCTGAATCGCACAAGTCGTTTTACGCAAAATAGGACCTATTCTGCGGTAAGCTCACTGGTCTCGAGTCAGGTATAGAGGCGTCGCGGGAATACATGGGGATGTGAGCAGTGGCCAGCCGCAGGACATTGCGCAGAACGTCGGTCGGGCCGTTTGAGAACAAGTCGTATGACACCGAGCCACTTGGTGAGGATGGCTCGATGTATATGGCCGCGCCACACATTCCTGTGGGAAGTTCCTCTGGACCATACCCACTGGTAAATCGGACTTGCCATTCACTTGTTGGCCGGTACCCGCGAAGCGCCGGCCGATGCCCACGAACCGTCAATTGGTACCCGCGGGCCACTGGCCGGACTCGCGAATCGCCGCTGGATCGGACTCGCTGACAATGGATCGCGCCGCCCGAGGAGTGCTCGACATCGCCCGCAGCGTGCTGGCCGAGCTCGACCTCGAGGTGGTGCTCAACCGGGTGCTCGACTGCGCTCGCGAGCTGACGGGGGCTCGCTACGCCGCCTTGGGCTTGCTCGGGGACTCGCGCACCGAACTGGAGCGCTTTCTGACGATCGGCATCGACGAGTCAGAACGCGAGGGCATCGGTGCGCTGCCTCGTGGACGCGGCGTGCTCGGCGAGCTGATCGCCCGTCCCGAGGCGCTGCGGCTCGAAGACATCAGCGAACACCCGCGCTCCTATGGCTTCCCCCACGGCCATCCACCGATGAGGAGCTTCCTTGGCGTACCGGTCATGATCGACGGCACTCCCTTCGGCAACCTCTACTTGACAGAGAAGGCGCACGGCAAGCAGTTCACCGAGACCGATGAAGAAGCCGTGGCGATGCTCTCCGAGCTCGCCGGATTCGCGATCGACCATGCGCGCCGCTACACCGGCACCAAGGAGCATCGCGACGAGTTGCAGCGGACCGTGGCCGCGCTCAACGCCACGACTCAAATCGCGCGGGCGGTTGGCGCGGAGACGGATCTCGAGGTGATCCTCGAGCTCGTCGCCAAGCGCGGGCGCGCGCTCGTCGATGCCCGCCTGCTCGTGATCGAGCTCGTGCAACGCGGACGCCTGCTGGTTTCCGCCGGTGCGGGCGAGTTGCCAGAGGGCCTGCTGGGACAGCAGATGCCGCTTGGCGATTCGGCCGCAAGCGCCGCGCTGCGTACGCGCCACGCCCAGCGCCTGCAAGAACCGCTGACGCGCGCGCGTTTCGACGAGCACGGTCTGGGCACGCTCGGCGTAGAGGCTCACGGGGGACTACTGGTGCCACTTGTCTTCCAAAACCATGCCTACGGGGTCCTCGTGGCGGTTGATCGCCTGCACAACGGCCCCGAGTTCACGACCGACGACGAGCGCCTGCTGGAGGCGTTTGCCGCCAGCGCAGCCACCGCGGTGGCCACCGCCCAGTCGGTCGCCTCCGAGCGCCGGCGCCAACGCCTGGCCGCGGCGGAGGCCGAACGTCAACGCTGGGCGCGCGAGCTGCATGACGACACGCTGCAGAGCTTGAGCGCGTTGCGCGTGGGTCTCTCAACCGCCCGGCGCTCGGGCAAGCCCGAGACGCTCGAGCAGGCCGTCACCAGCGCGATCGACCATCTGGAGGAAGGCATCACCAACCTGCGTGCCCTGATAACCGACCTGCGCCCCGCCTCCCTGGACGAGCTCGGTGCCGCGGCGGCGATCCAAGCGCTTGGCGAACGCTCCGAGCGCCACGGCATCGACGTGGACATGAGCATCGAGCTCTCAGAGGACAGGACGCGCCACAGCCCGGAGGTCGAGACCGCCATGTACAGGATCGTGCAGGAGGCGCTTACCAATGCCGCCAAACACGGCAAAGCGAAGCGAGCGATTGTCGAGGTTCACGAGGACGACACCGATATTCGCCTGCGTGTGCGCGACGACGGCGAGGGCTTCAACCCCTCGGTGCACTCTGACGGCTTCGGCCTGCTGGGGATGCAGGAGCGCGTGCAACTGCTCGACGGGACGTTCGAAATCGACTCTTCCCCCGGTCAGGGCACGACGATCGAGGCGCGCTTCCCGGTCCGGCGCGCAACCGCGGTTGACGTTCAGTCGCAGTCGCTGGCCACTCCCAGCTGACATGGAGCAAAAAGTCAAGGCCCTGCGCGGGTTGGTGCTGAGCGGTTCGAGCGTCGGGTGGCGGGCGTCCCGGGGCAGCGACGGTGGATCAGACTGACATTCGCGGGTTGGTGCCGCATGACTGGTGTCCGTCGGGA
>DATAXK010000033.1:0-2576 GCA_036266805.1 Solirubrobacteraceae bacterium | reverse complement strand
CGTAAACGCTGCACGGAACCCACGTAGCAAGGGGCCGGGGAGGCGGGCACCATGCGCGCATGCGCAAACGCTACACAGGTGAGCAACGAAGAGCACTGGTCGACCTGGTGACCGACGGGCGGGCCACGGTATCCGAGGCCGCGGCGCGGTTGGGGGTGACGGCATCGACCGCGTACCTCTGGGTGAAGCAAGCGGCCGCCGCGGCGCCAAGGCGAAGGGGCGCCGAGAAACGTGACCCGTCTCGGAGTGGGGCACAGCTCGTGCCGCCGACGTTCGTCCAGCTGGTGCGGGACGGTGATGTGGCGGCGCCGATCGCCGTCCGGGTCGGGAACGCCGAGGTCCAGGTTCGGCGGGGTTTTGATGCCGATCTCCTGCGTGCGGTGGTGCAGGCGCTGGAGGGAGGCGCGGCGTGATCGCACAGGGCTTGCCGATCTACCTGGCGCTGGAGCCGGTGGATATGCGACTCGGCGCCGAGCGGCTCGGCGCGGTGGTGCGAGAACGGATGCGAGCCGAGCCGCGATCGCGGGCGCTCTTTGCCTTCGTCGGGAAGCGAGGCCACAGCATGAAGGTTCTGACCTGGGACGGAACCGGGACGATCGTGATCCACAAAAAGCTCGACGCGGGTCGGTTCGAGCTGCCTCGCGCGACGGGGCCGGGCGAACTGCATGTCCTGGTGAGCGATGCGATCTTCGAAGTGATTCACAAAGGCGTCGCGGTAACTCCGCGAGCCCCTCGTCGGCGAATTCATTGATCACGCCGCACAATATTCTTGCGAAGGACGATCGTGGTCGCGTAATGGTGACTTCGTGAACACGCCATCGGATCCGCGCCGAGCGACGTTGTCGGCGGAGGAGGCGGCGGGGCTGGTCACGGCGCTTCAGAGCGAGCTCGTCGGGACGAAGGCCCAAGTGGCCTCACTCGAAGAGACGATCGCGAACCTGGCGCAGGAGAACATGCTGCTCAAGCGGCGGCTCCTCGGGAACAAGACCGAGCGCAGCTACACCAGCGAGGCGCAGCTGGCGCTGGGCGACCTGCTGGCGGCCGAGGCGCGGCTCCAGAAGGAGCTGGACGCGGCGGTGGCCGAGACGGAGAAGGATGCGGGAGCCGAGCCGAAGCCGCCCGGGGGAGCGGGCGAGCGACCGAAGCCGAAGGGGCGGCGCAATCTCTTCGCCAGCAATCTGCCGCGCTACCCGGTGGAGATCCTCGATGAGGAGCTGGAAGCCGACCCTCTTTACCGGCGTATCGGCTTCGACGACAGCGCGCAACTCATGTTCCGGCGCGGCGGTTTCTCCGTGCTGGTCAAGCGGGTGGCCAAATACGAAGTGATAGAAGACGGCGCGCCGACGGTGGTCACGGTGCCGAGCCCCGAGACGCTGTTCCCGCGGGCGCTGCTGCACACGTCGACAGTGGCCCACCTGATGGTGTCGAAGTTCGGTCTCGGCGTGCCGCACTACCGGCTTGAGCTAGATCTGGCCGACCAGGGCGTGCCGCTGGATCGCGGGACGATGGGCCGGTACGTCGAGCACGCGGGCAACACGCTGGGCGCAACGATCGTGCAGGCGATGTGGACGGACGCAATCGCGAACGCGCACGTGATCTCGACGGATGCCACGGGTGCGCTGATCCAACCGGCGAGCGCCGCTCCCGACGGGCGGGCGCAGGCGTGTAAGAAGGGGCACTTCTTCACGGCGGTGATCGACTGCGACGCAATCCTGTTCGCGTACGTCGAACACCACAGCAGCGACAGCGTCAAAAAGTTGTTTGGAGGGTTCGGCGGCTACCTGCAGGCCGACGCGAGCAACGTCTATGACGTCCTCGCGCGCGGGCGGCCCAAGGACACCGACGAGGGCGTAAAGCTGGTGGGGTGCTTTGCGCATCTGCGACGCTACTTCTTCGAAGCAGCGATCTGCCGCTATCCCGTGGGCGTCCAAGGTCTGATGCGGATCCGCGCCATCTACGCCGCCGATCAAGCGGTGAGCCGCGCCCCGGAGCCGGCGCGTCGGGCGCTCCGTGACCAGCATGTGCGGCCGCTGGCGAGCAGGTTCTTCGACTGGGCGCGCGGCGCGCGTGCGTGTACGCAAGGCCGCAACCTCGCGACCAAGGCGCTGGGGTACGCCATCAACCAAGAAGCGGAGCTGATGCGCGTGCTCGACGATCTCAAGCTGCCGCTGGACAACACGCGGTCCGAACGCGCGCTACGAAAGATCGTCGTCGGCCGTAAAGCATGGATGTTCTACGGCAGCGATACGCATGCTGAGGCCGCCGCAGCCACCTTCAGCGTCATCGCCTCATGTCGCCTTCATCGCCTCGACCCGTTCACCTACCTGGAAGAGATCCTCCGCGTCCTGCCGTACTGGCCGCGAGACCGATATCTCGAGCTCGCGCCCCAGCATTGGCAAGCGACGCGTGGCCGGTTCAGGCCCGAAGAGCTGGCGGCTCCTCTCTCGGCATTCGAGATCCCCCCGCTCGAGCCGACGCCGCTGGCGACCGCCCGCCCATTGGCAGGCTGACAGGTTTCCACCCCGTCCACGCACGGGATCGATCATCGTGCAACGTGGAGTCCGTGCAGCGTTTAC
>DATAXK010000013.1:0-100764 GCA_036266805.1 Solirubrobacteraceae bacterium | reverse complement strand
TGCTCGATCACCTCCTTGGAAAGGTTGGCGAACAGCGCCTTGCGGTGTGCCGAGTCGCGGCTGAGCTTGCCTCGCTTGCGTTGGTGGCGCACAGCCGGATCCTCAGTCCTCGCGCAGGTTCAACCCGCGCGCCTCGAGCGTCTCGATGACCTCATCGATCGACTTCTTGCCGAAGTTCGGAATCGCGTTGAGTTCACCCTCGGTCTTGTTGACCAGGTCACCGACGGTCTGGATGCCGGCACGCTTGAGGCAGTTGTACGAGCGTACTCCGAGCTCGAGCTCCTCGATCAGGATGCTCCACTCCTCACCCTGC
The DNA here is from genome assembly GCA_036266805.1 of Solirubrobacteraceae bacterium. GTDB lineage: Bacteria > Actinomycetota > Thermoleophilia > Solirubrobacterales > Solirubrobacteraceae > Palsa-744. The sequence goes on along the minus strand of DATAXK010000013.1, from coordinate 100,451 downwards.
AGAGCCGCCGGAGCGCCACCGCCACCGACCGCCAGACCGTGGCCGTCGAGCTGGCCACCCGGCACGGCGCGCAACTCCTGGATGCGGTCCGCGTCGGTGAAGATCGCAAGCTGGGAGATCAGCAGCTCAGCCGCCTCGCGCAGGGCGGCCTGCGGCTCGATCGAGCCGTCGGTCTCGATGTCGAGCGTCAGCTTGTCGAAGTCCGTCTTCTGTCCAACGCGCGCCTGCTCGACCGCGTAGGCGACACGCCGCACGGGCGAGAAGATCGAATCGATCGGGATCACGCCGATCGGCTGGTCGGCCGACTTGTTCTCCTCGGCGGGACGGTATCCGCGACCGCGACCGATCGTCATGTAGAGCTCTAGCTTGGTCTTCTTCTCGAGCGACGCCACGTGCACGTTCGGATTGAGAATCTCAACGCCTGCGGGCAGGTCGATGTCCTTGGCCGTGATCTCCCCTGGCCCGGTCACGACGAGCGGCGCCTCGACCTCGCTCGCATCGGAGTGCATGCGACACACGATGCCCTTGAGGTTGAGCACGATGTCGGTCACGTCCTCCTTGACGCCCTCTACTGTCGAGAACTCGTGTGCCACGCCCTCGATGCGTACGCTCGTGACGGCGGCGCCGGCGAGCGAGGAGAGCAAGACACGCCTGAGCGAGTTGCCGAACGTGTAGCCGAAGCCGCGATCGAGCGGCTCAATGGTGAACGTGCCACGGTTCTGCTCCACGGACTCGCTGGTGATCCGGGGGATTTGGAAGTCGAGCATCGGGGTCCTAACGTCGTGTTGGTGTGAAACCGGCGCCTGGAGCAGCGCCGGCTCTTGCGCGCCGCCGCCGCCTTCAGGCGCCGGCGCGGGGAAAGCCTCTACTTCGAGTACAGCTCGACGATGAGCTGCTCCTGCACCGGCGCGGCCACCTCTCGGCGCTCCGGCTTGCGCAGCACCTTGGCCGTGAGCGACTCGTGGTCGGCCTGGAGCCACGCGGGGATCTGACCGGTCAGCTCGGTGGCGTCCCTTACCACCTGCATAGCCGGGGTCTCCGCTTTGATGGCGATCACATCGCCTGGACGCACCTGATAGCTGGGGATGTCCACACGGCGACCGTTGACCGTCCAATGACCGTGACGGATTAGCTGACGAGCCTGCCTGCGCGACGCCGCGAATCCGAGGCGCACCATCACATTGTCAAGGCGGCACTCGAGCAGTGCGAGCAGGTTCTCACCGGTAATGCCGGGCTGGCGGGAGGCCTTCTCGTAATAGCCGTGGAACTGCTTCTCGAGCACTCCGTAATAGCGACGTGCCTTTTGCTTCTCGCGCAGCTGCAGGCGGTACTCGCTCTGCTTCTGACGACCGCGACCGTGCTCTCCGGGCGGGTAGGAGCGCCGCTCGACGCCACACTTGTCGGTCAGGCAGCGCTCGCCCTTGAGGAACAGCTTCTGTCCCTCGCGACGGCACTGCTTGCACTGTGGGCCTGTGTCTCTTGCCATGGACCTAGCTCTCTGCGATCAAGTTGTTTTAGACGCGCCGGCGCTTGCGCGGGCGGCATCCGTTGTGGGCCTGCGGGGTTACGTCATTGACTCCGGTCACCTCGAGGCCGGCGGCCTGCAGTGAGCGGATCGCGGTCTCGCGTCCCGAGCCTGGGCCCTTGACGTAGACCTCGACCTTCTGCAGTCCCTGCTCCATACCCTTGCGAGCCGCCGCGTCGGCCGTAACCTGAGCGGCGAATGGAGTGGACTTGCGCGAGCCCTTGAAGCCCGCGCCGCCGGCCGACTCCCATGCGAGCACGTTGCCCAGAGTGTCGGTGAGCGAGACGATCGTGTTGTTAAAAGATGTCTTGATGTGGGCCTGCCCGACCGGAACGTTCTTCTTCTGCCTGCGTCGACCGCGGGCAGGACGCTTGGGGGCAGCCATCAGCGGACCTTCTTCTTGCCGGCTACCTGCAGGCGCTTGGGACCCTTGCGCGTACGGGCGTTGGTCTTCGTCTTCTGTCCGCGCACCGGTAGTCCGCGGCGGTGGCGCAGGCCGCGATAGCAGGCGATCTCCTGCAGGCGCTTGATGTCCTGCGAGCGCTCGCGGCGCAGATCGCCCTCAACGGTGAGCGACTGGTCGATCGCGTCGCGCAGACGCGAGACCTCGTCCTCGGTGAGATCGCGGATGTAAGTGTCGGGGCTGACCTTGACCTCCTCCAAAATCTTGTTGGAAGTCGAGCGGCCGATGCCGTAGATGTATGTGAGCCCGATCTCCGAGCGCTTGTTCAAGGGCAGGTTGACCCCAGCGATACGTGCCATCCGCGCTTAGCCCTGCCGCTGCTTGTGACGCTTGTTCTGGCAGATGACGAGAACCGCTTTGTGGCGGCGGATGATCCTGCACTTCTCGCACATCGGCTTGACCGACGGTCTTACCTTCATGATCCCTTTCGGCTGGTCCCTGCGACCCGGCTCTGGCTGCCGGGACGGCCGCCGCTACCGCGTCGTGGTGTTGCCCTCACGCGCCAAGCTTCAGCGCATTCGAGCAGGACAGCGGATGGTAGCAACTATCTTGCGCAGACCGCTGCTCGGATGAGCGACGGCTCGATACTCCCTGCACAAGGGACCATTACGCGGTTTCCGCGAACCATCCGTTGCATTGCGCGCGACCGTGGGGCAAGGCAGCGAAGGCGGCAGGCGAGCGATTACCCCGCAGTGGCGGCCGCCTGGGTATCGATGCCCTTCACACCGCGCTGCTCTAGCGCGACATGCCATGGGGTTAGAACGCGCGGGCCCTCGCGGGTGACGGCCACCGTGAACTCGAAGTGCGCCGCGAGCGAGTCGTCCTGGGAGAAGATCGCCCAGCCATCGCCGGCCACGCGCACAGCCGCGCGCCCAGCCGTGGTCATCGGCTCGATCGCCAATACCATGCCCTCCTCCAGCAACGGGCCCTTGCCTGGCTTGCCGTAATTTGGCACCTGGGGATCCTCATGCATGTTTTTGCCGACGCCGTGACCGACCAGCGAGCGCACCACCGATAGGCCCGCCTTCTCAGCGGTCCGTTGGATCGCGCTCGACACGTCACCCATGCGGTTCCCCGGCCGGCATTGCTCGACGCCCGCGTATAGGGACTGCTCGGTGGCACTCAGGAGGTTCTCGGCCAGTGGCGTGATCTCGCCCACGGCAAAGGTGCGCGCGGCGTCGGCCACCCAGCCGTCGAAGGTCACGCCGATGTCGACAGAGAGGATGTCCCCCCGCTCGAGCCGATAGCGGCCGGGGATGCCGTGCACCACCATCGTGTTGGGCGAGGCACAAATCGACCCAGGGAAGCCGCGGTAGCCCTTGAACGTCGGGGTAGCTCCCTGGGAGCGAATGAAGCGCTCGGCGGCCGCATCCAGCTCCTCGGTGCTCACGCCAGGACGGATCTTGCCGGCGATCAAGTCGAGCGTCGCCGCCTGGATGAGGCCGGCGGCGGCCATCTTCTCGATCTCCTCAGGCGACTTCTTGATGATCACCCTAGGAGCTTATCTTTCCGGCCCGGTCGTCCCATTCGTCACGGCTCGGCTCGGCTCGGCAATGGGCACGGCACGGGCGTGGGCGCGGCGCGGCGCGGGGTACGGCACGGGCGCGGGCACCACGGCACGACACGGGTACGGCACGGGCACGGGCGCAGCGCGGGTAAACGGCACGGCGCGGCGCGGATACGGCGCGGCGCGGCGCGCCGAACGATGGCCAGGCCTACAGCTCGTCCTCCAGCCGCAGCGTCGCGATCGTGGCCCTGATGTGATCATGCACCTCGTTTGGATCGCGCTGCCCGTCGAAGCGGCGCAACAGGCCCGCTTGCTCGTAGTAGTCGATCAGCGGGGCGGTCTGACGTGCGTACACCTCCAGGCGCCGGCGGATTGTCTCCTCCTTGTCGTCGTCGCGCTGGATCAGGCGCGAGCCGTCCTGATCGCATACGCCCTCGCGCTTGGGCGGGTCGAACTCGACGTGATAGACGTGTCCACCCTTAGCGCACACGCGCCGACCGGCGAGCCGGCGCACGACCTCCTTGTCGGGTACGTCGATCAACAGGACCGCGGTCAGCCGACGCCCCGAATCGGAGAGCGTCTTGCCGAGCGCGTCGGCCTGAGCCGTATTGCGTGGAAAACCGTCGAGCAGGAATCCTTCGCGAGCGTCCTGCTCGCCGATGCGCTGGCCGATCATCCCGAGTATCACCTCGTCTGGCACCAGCTCGCCCGCCTTCATGTACTTCTGTGCCTCGCGGCCGAGCTCGGTGCCCTGTGCCAGCTGAGCGCGCAACATGTCGCCCGTAGAGATGTGCGCCAGGGCGAAGTCGCTCTGCAGGCGCTCGGCCTGGGTGCCCTTGCCGGCACCCGGAGGTCCCAACAGGATGAGATTCGTCTCAACCACGACAAAGAGCCTACCCGCTGCTTCGGGTAGGCGCCTGGCTAGCGCATACCCCAGCGTCCCTACTTCAAGAAGCCCTCGTAGCTGCGCATCATCAACTGCGCCTCGAGCTGCTTCATCGTTTCCAGCGCGACTCCGATGACGATCAGAATCGAGGTACCGCCGAAGTAGAAGTTCTGGTGTGTGCGGGCGATCAGGATCGCCGGTATCGCGGCAACGGCGGCGAGGAACAGGGCGCCTGGGAATGTCAGCCTCGCGAGGATCCGATCGAGGAATTCAGCGGTAGGCCGCCCTGGGCGCACACCAGGGATGAAGCCGCCGTACTTCTTCAGGTTGTCGGCCTGGTCGACCGGGTTGAAGGTGACCGCCGTGTAGAAGTAGGCGAAGATCACGATGAAGATCGACTCGCCGACCACGTAGTGCCAGCCGTTGGGCGTGAAGAAGTTCGACACGTCTTTGGCCCACGGTGTTTTGATCAGCTGGCCGACGGTGGGCGGGAAGGCCATGATGCTCGCGGCGAAGATAACCGGGATCACTCCAGCCATGTTCACGCGCAGCGGCAGATAGGTCTGGCCGCCTTCGGTCATGCGCCTGCCGATCACGCGCTTGGCGTACTGAACCGGGATGCGTCGCTGGCCCTCCTGCACGAACACGATTCCGGCGACGACCGCCAGCACCATGAAGGGCATCATCACCTTGAACACCTGATCTTGGGTCGTCCACCACGCTTCGATGCCCTGCGGCATGCGCGAGACGATCGAGGCGAAGATCAACAGCGAGATGCCGTTACCGATCCCCCGCTGGGTGATGAGCTCTCCGATCCACATCAAGAAGACGCAACCGGCGGTCAGGCAGATGACGATCAGGAAGATGTGCGGAGCGTCGAACTTGGATACGACCGCTTCGTTGGCCGAGGCCGAGAGCGAATGAAACAGGAAGACGTAGCCGATCGACTGGGCGAAAGCCAAGCCGACGGTCAGATAGCGCGTGTACTGCGTGATCCGCGCCTGCCCAACTTCGCCTTCCTTGGAGAGCTTCTCGAGCGACGGTATTACGACCTGCAGCAGCTGCAGGATGATGGAGGAGGTGATGTAGGGCATGATGCCCAGCGCAAACAGGGCGATTCGCGAGAGGCTTCCTCCAGAGAAGAGGTTCAAGAATCCCAAGATGCTCGAGCCGCCGAACTGCTTCTGCAGGTTGTTGACGGCGGCGAGGTTGACCCCGGGAACAGGGATATGCGAGCCGAGCCGGTAGATGAGAAGCATGCCTGCGGTGAACAGGAGCTTCTTGCGGATGTCCGCAACCTGGAATGCGCTGAGAATCGTCGAGAGCATTGGTTCAGCCGGTCAAGCGGAGATACGCCCGCAAGTACCCCGGTCGTGCGATTCTAGCTCTCGATGACGGTGCAAGTGCCGCCGGCGCCCTCAATGCGCTCACGTGCGGTCTTGCTGAAGCCGTTAGCGTGGACCGTGAGCGCCTTGCTCAAGTCGCCCTTGGCGAGCACCTTGACCGGCACGCCCTTGCGCGTGGCCAAACCCTTGGCCTGCATCGACTCGATCGTGACCTCGGCGCCGGCCTCGAAACGAGCCTCCAGGTCAGAGACATTCACGGGCTGGGTATGCGTGCGGAACATCTCAAAGGGCATCGACTTCTTCATGTGCGGCCCGCGCAGCTTGCGCATGCGCATGTGGATCGGCATCTGTCCACCCTCGAAGCGAGCCCGGCTCTTGGAGCCCGAGCGCGAGCCCGCGCCCTTCTGGCCCCTGCCGGAGGTCTTGCCAGTGCCGGAGCCTTCACCGCGACCGATGCGCTTGCGCGGACGACGGCTGCCGGGGGACGGTTTCAGTGAGTGCAGGCCTACGCGCTCCTGCTCCTCCTCGGCGTTCACCGCACGCTTGGGGGCCGCGCTCATCGGCTTTGCTCGCTCTTGCTCGAACCCTTCGGCGTGTGCACCTCAGGGTCTGACTCGACGAGATGTCGCACGGCGTGAACCATGCCGCGTGCCTGCTCACAATCCTTGATCTCGACCGTGTGACCGATGCGACGCAGCCCGAGCGAGCGAAGCGTGTCCAGCTGACGCTTGTCGGAGCCGCTGCTGGAGCGCCGCTGCGTGACTCTTATAGTCGCCATCAGGCCGACGCCTCCGCTGGCGTGTCGGTGGGCGTGTCGGTCGACGCCTCAACGGGCTCCTCGACCTGAGCCTCGGCAGTCGCGTTAGCCACCGGCGCCTCGCCCGTGTCGCTTGTGGCAGCGGCTTCGGGAGCACTTGCTGCAGCGGCCTCGGGAGCATCAGCCTCGGCGACGTCCGCGCCCTCCTGCGCCCCAGTGTCCTCCGCGCCCCCGAGCTGCTCGGCCGCGCCATTGGCGGGCTGCTCTGTCAGGCCAAGCACCTTGGCGATCGACAGGCCGCGAAGCTCGGCCACCTCGGCTGGGGTGCGTAGGCCGCGTAGGCCGGCGACGGTCGCCTTGACGAGGTTGATCGGGTTCTCCGTGCCAAGACTCTTGGAGAGGATGTCGTGGATGCCGGCGAGCTCGAGCACCGCGCGCACGCCACCACCGGCGATCACGCCCGTACCGGGAGCGGCCGGCTTCAAGAAGACGCGGCCCGCGCCGAACACCCCAGTCGTCTGATGGGTAATCGTGCTGCCGTGCTTGGGAACCCTGAAGAGATCCTTCTTCGCACGCTCCACGCCCTTCTGGATCGCGAGCGGAACCTCATTGGCCTTGCCATAGCCGACGCCCACCACTTCGCGTTCGTCGCCGACGACGACGAGCGCCGTGAAGGAGAAGCGCCGGCCGCCCTTGACCACCTTGGCGACGCGGTTTATCTCCACGACACGCTCTTGGAGGTCGAGGCTGCCTGCGTTGACTGATCGATCTGAATTCATAGAAGAGTTAGAGAGGGTAGCGGGGAGCCGAGGTCAGACGGTTATGCCGGCCTCGCGGATCGCCTCGGCGAAGGCGCGAACATTGCCGTGATAGCGGTAGCCGCCGCGGTCGAACACGACCTCCGACACACCGGCGGCCTTGGCTCGATCGGCCAACAGCTCACCCGAACGCTTGACGCGATCGGAGCCTGACAGCTTGCGCAGCTCTGGCTCATACCAGTGCACAGCAGCCAGCGTGCGAGCGTCCTGGTCGTCGATCAGCTGAGCCGACAGACCGCGGTTGGAGCGGAACACCGAGACGCGTGGGCGCACTGCGGTGCCAGAGATCTTGGCGCGCACACGGCGACGACGTTTGAGGCGACGAGCCTCCTTGGTGATGGTGCTCATGCGCGCTTCCCGACCTTACGGGCGACATACTCGCCCTCGTAGCGGATGCCCTTGCCCTTGTAGGGCTCCGGCGGACGCTGCTTGCGGATGATCGCGGCGATCTCGCCGACCTGCTGCTTGGAGATGCCCTTCACGACCACTCTTGTGGGTTGGGGTACCTCGAATTCGATGCCCTGTGGCGCCTCGATCGGAACGGGATGGGAATAGCCGACGGCGAGCTCGAGGTTCTTACCCTTCATCTGGGCGCGATAGCCAACGCCCTGGATCTCGAGACGCTTCTCATACCCCGCCGTAACGCCCTGCACCATGTTCGCGACAAGCGAGCGGGTCAGACCGTGTAGCGCCCGGTGCTCGCCGCGGTCGGTCGGACGTGAGACGAGCAGCTGCTCCCCCTCCTGGACGACTTCGATGTCGCGTGGCACGCGCTCTGAGAGCTCGCCCTTGGGGCCCTTCACGCTGACCGACTCGGGCTCGATCGCGACGGTCACGCCGGAGGGCACCGTGATTGGCTGTCTACCGATTCTCGACATAGCCGCGCCTACCAGACCTGCGCGAGTACCTCGCCGCCGACACCGGCGGCGCGCGCGTCGTGACCTGTCATCACGCCGCGCGAGGTGGACACGATTGAAGTTCCCATTCCGCCGAGCACCTTGGGGATGCCCGTGGCCTCGACGTACGTGCGTCGACCGGGACGTGAGACACGGCGTAGACCTGAGATCGCCGAGCGACGGTCGTCGGTGTACTTCAGGCGAATCTCGATCAGCTGGCCGGCGGCGCCCTCGCGTGCTGGAACAACGGCCCATGAGTCGATATAGCCCTGCTCGGTAAGGATGCGTGCAATCTCCGCCTTCAATTTCGAGGCGGGAATGTCGACTGTCTCGTGCGCGGCGTGAATCGCGTTGCGAATACGCGTAAGGAAGTCGGCTATGGGATCTGTCATGGACATAAGAGGGCTCTGTGTTGGAGTGTTCGAGAAAAGAAGTCGGTTAGGAGCGAAATAGTTCTAAAGCGGAAGGAATCGAAGGAAGGTTCATACACCCCGTTGCCTACCAGGAGGACTTCGTCATCCCCGGTATCAAGCCGTTGTGGGCGAGCTCGCGCAGGCAAATGCGGCAAATCCCAAACTTGCGATACACCGAGTGCGGGCGTCCGCAGCGGTTGCAGCGAGTATATGCACGTGTCTTGTACTTCGGCGTGCGCGCCTGCTTGACGCGTAGCGAGGTCTTTGCCATCAGTCGTTACTCCCGTTCTCTGAGCTGTCGGCGCCTGACTCCTCGGCGCCTGAATCTTGATCGAAGCCGGCAGGCCTTCCCTGGGGGGCGAAGGGCAGCCCCAGTGCCTGAAGCAGAGCAAACGCTTCGACATCGCCCTTTGCCGTGGTCGTGATGGTGATGTCAATGCCCCTCACCTGGTCGATCGAGTCGTAGTCGATCTCGGGGAAGATGATCTGCTCACGAACACCCATCGTGTAGTTGCCGTGGCCGTCGAACGAACGCGGATTCAGGCCACGGAAGTCGCGTATGCGCGGGATCGCGATCGAGGTGAGGCGATCCAGGAACTCGTAGCCGCGCTCGGCCCTGAGCGTCACGGCAACACCGACCGGCATGCCCTCGCGCAGCTTGAACGCGGCGATCGACTTGCGGGCGCGCCGCACATTGGGGTGCTGCCCGGCGATCGTCGCCAGCTGCTCAGTGGCGGCCTTGAGCACTTTGGAGTCCTGCTTGGCGTCACCCACGCCCATGTTGAGCGTGATCTTCACGAGCTTTGGCGCCTGCATGACCGAGGAGTAGCCGAAGCGCTCGATCAGCGCCGGGCGGATCTCCTCCAGATAGCGGGTCTTCAAGCGTGCTGTTGTTGCGGTGCTCATCGTCATCCCGTCAGTCGAGCCTTGTTCCGGAGCGCTTGGCCACGCGATAGCGCTTGCCGTCCTCACGCTCGATGCCAACCCTCGTGGGCTTGTGGTCCTTGGGATCCAGCAGCATCACGTTGGAGACGTGAATCGGGCCCTCGCGCTCGATCACGCCGCCGACCGCCTGCCGAGAATCCCCAACCTGCTGCGGGCGCATGTGACGCTTGACCATGTTCAGTCCCTCCACATACACGCGTTCGTTGGCCAGCTCGACGCGCAGGATGCGGCCGCTCTTGCCACGGTCCTTGCCCGCCATGACCTGAACCTCGTCGCCGGAGCGAACCTTGAGCACCGGGCGCTTGGCCGATCTGGTGGTACGAGCCATCGCTACAGGACCTCCGGTGCCAGCGAGACGATCTTCATGAAGTTACGGTCGCGAAGTTCGCGTGCCACGGGCCCGAACACACGCGTTCCGCGCGGGTTGTTCTGGTCGTCGATGATCACGGCGGCGTTGTCGTCAAAGGAGATGTAGGTACCGTCGTCGCGACCGAAGGGCTTCTTTGTGCGCACCACGACAGCGGTGACGACATCGCCCTTTTTGACGGCCCCGTGCGGGTTGGCCTGCTTGACGGTGGCGGTGATCACATCGCCGACGAAGGCATAACGCCGGCGCGAGCCGCCCTTGACGCGAATGCAGAGGATCTCGCGCGCACCGGTGTTGTCGGCCACGCGCAACCTGGTCTCGTTCTGGATCATCGCGCCCGCTCCAGCACGTCGACGAGCTTCCAGCGCTTCAAGCGCGACAGCGGACGGCTCTCGATGACGCGCACGACATCGCCCTCATGGGCCTCGTTGTTCTCGTCATGGGCGTGAAGGGTGTTCGAGCTGCGCACGATCTTCTCGTAGCGACGATGACGACGGGCGACGTCGATGCGCACCGTGATCGTCTTGTCGGCCTTGTCTGAGACGACCACACCTTGGCGCACCTTGCGCGCGCCCTCCACGGCTGCATGCACGGGCGACAGCGGCTCGGCAGCGGACTTGGCGGCGCGACGCTCGCTCGCCTTCGCGCGTTCCTGCAAGCGGCGCCTGCGACGCTCGACGGCCTTTGTACGACGCTCGGCTACACGCTCGGCGTGGCGCTCCTCGTCACTACGCGACGGACGAGCCTCGCCCGTGTGGGTCGAGCGGGCGCGACGACGACGCTCCTTGGGCTTGAGCTGCTCGGCCGGCGCCGCCTCTGTCGCTGTCGCGGCCGGCGTGGTGGGCGCCTCAGCAGCAGCCTGCCGCGGCTCGGCCTGCTCGCCTGCCTGAGCCTCTGACTCAGCGTTCTCGGGCGTCTCGTTCTCTGTGTCCTCAGCCATGTCTATCCGTTCCGTCTCTTCCAGCTCAGCTTGTCAGTTGGTTTTGTGTCGCTCGGAGAGCGTTGCGCTCGCTGACGACGGTCAGCGCTCGCGCAAGCTCGCGACGCGCGCGACGAACACTTGCCGTGTCCTCGAGCTCGCCCGTGGCGTTGGCAAAGCGCTTACCGAACAGGTCCTTGCGCACGGTCGTTATGTGCTCGGCGAGTTCTTCGTCGTGCATGTCCCGCATCTCCTTGGCGTTCATCGCTCGCTCTAGTCCTCTCGCAACACGAACTTGGATTTGACGGGAAGCTTGTGCGCGGCCAAACGAATCGCTTCGCGGGCCAGCGGCTCCGGCACTCCGGCAAGCTCGAACATGACACGGCCTGGCTTGACCACGGCGACCCAGCCTTCGGGGTTGCCCTTGCCAGAGCCCATGCGCGTCTCGGCCGGCTTCTTGGTGACCGGCTTGTCGGGGAAGACGTTGATCCAGACCTTCCCGCCACGCTTGATCTTGCGTGTCATCGCGATACGTGCAGCCTCGATTTGGCGGTTGGTGAGCCACCCCTGCTCGAGTGACTTCAAGCCGTACTCGCCGAACTGGACCTTCACCTGGCCACGCGAGAGCCCGCGGCGCCGACCACGGTGCTGCTTGCGGTGCTTTACACGCTTGGGGGAAAGCATCAGCGCGCCCCACCGCGATCGCCGCCCCCAGGACCACGACCACCACCGGAGCCGCCACGGCCACCGCCGCCCGGACCACCGGGACCACGACCGCCGCCCGGACCTCCAGGGCCACGACCGCCACCTGGACCTCCACGGCCACCGCCGCCCGGACCACCGGGACCACGACCGCCGCCCGGGCCACCGCGTCCACCGCCGCCTTGACCGCCGCGACCTCTACCGCGGCCGTCACGACCGTCGCGACCACCGCGGCCGTCACGATCGCCGCTCGGCGGCGCTGGTGCGCTCATGTCGGTCAAGTCCGCTCCGGTGTAGCCCTCGGGCATGATCTCGCCCTTGTTCACCCAGCACTTCACACCGATGCGTCCGAAGGTCGTGCGCGCCTCGTAGAAGCCGTAGTCGATGTCGGCACGCATCGTGTGCAACGGCACGCGTCCGTCGGAATAGCTCTCGGTGCGCGCCATCTCCGCGCCACCGAGGCGGCCCGAGACCTGCACCTTGACGCCCTTGGCGCCGGAGCGCATCGCGCTCGTGAGCGCCCGCTTCATCGCGCGGCGGAAGGCGACCCGGTTTTGCAGTTGCTCTGCGATCGACTGGGCCACGAGCTTTGCGTCGAGCTCGGGACGCTTGATCTCGAGAATGTTGACCTTGATCTGCTTGGAGGTCATCTTGTGCAAGTCGCGCCGCAGAGCGTCCACTTCGGCGCCTGACTTGCCAATCACGATGCCTGGTCTGGCCGTGTGGATGTTGACCTCGAGGTCGTTTGAGTCCTTGCGGATCGTGATGTCCGACAAGCCGGCGTGCGCGAGCTTCTCCACGATGTGCTCGCGGATCTTGATGTCCTCGGCGAGGTACTCAGCGAAGTTGCGCTCGTTGAACCAGTTGGACTTCCAGTCGTGGATGTAACCCACGCGCATTGCCTCTGGATGAACCTTTTGACCCATGTCTGTTTTGAAGTCCTGTCTCCGCGCCTACGGCTTGGGTGTCAGCGTGATCGTTAGATGACTGGTGCGCTTGCGAATCGGGGTCGCTCGTCCCTGAGCTCTCGGCCGGAAGCGCTTGATTGTTGGGCCCTCGTCGGCATACGCCTCGCGAACGAGCAGGTCGTCCTCGATCAGCTCGTGGTTGTTCTCAGCGTTGGCCACAGCCGACTCCAGCAGCTTGCTCCAGTCGCGGGCCACCTCACGAGGGGTAAAAGCGAGGATAGCGCGTGCCTCATCCACAGACTTACCGCGCAGGTGCCCGCACACCATGCGCGCCTTGCGCGCCGAAGTGCGTACGTAGCGAGCCTGCGCGCGTACCACCTTGCGAGTAGATCCCGAAGCAGCGCCCGCGGACTCGCGACGAGCGGCCGTGGCCCGCGTCGGCTTTTGTGCCTCTGTTGCAGCCAGCTCCTCGGTCTTCGCCGCTGCCGACTCCTCGGCCTTGGCGGCCGCAGGCTTCTTCTCAGCCTTCTCGGCCGACGGCTTGCTCTCGGCAGCTGCCTCGGCGCCAGGCTGCTTCTCCGCCTCCTTGGCGGCAGGCTTCCTTGTGGTCGGCTTCTTCGCCGCAGCGGACTCCTCGCCCTCGGACGCCTCGACCGACGCCTTCTTGGCGGTGGTCTTAGCGGCGCGCGCGGGCTTCTCGGCAGCGTCCTGCGACTCGTCCTCAACAGCCGTCTTGGCGGCGGGCTTCTTGGAGGCCGGCGACTTCTCCGCAGCGGCCGACTTCTCGGCAGCCGCCTTCTTCGAGGCGGGCTTCTTGACGGCGGACGGCTTCTTCTCAGCCGCCGGCTTTGCCTGCTCCTCGCCCTCCTGGGGCTGCTCCTCCGTGGGCTTCTCGGCGCTCATCGCACCTTCCCGGAACCAGCGTGCCCGCGGAACATGCGCGTAGGGGCGAACTCTCCTAGCTTGTGGCCGACCATCGACTCGCTGATGAACACCGGCACGTGCTTCTTGCCGTCGTGTACCGCCAGCGTATGACCCACCATCTCGGGGAAGATCGTCGAAGTGCGCGACCAAGTCCTGAGCATCTTCTTCGTGTTGGCCGCGTTCATGGCCTCGATACGGGCCATCAGGCGCTCTTCGACCCACGGGCCCTTCTTACTGGAGCGGCTCATCGTTGCTTGCCCTTCCCGCGGCGACGGCCGCGCACGATGTACTTGTCCGAAGCCTTGTTCTTCTTGCGTGTGCGATAGCCAAGCGTCGGCACGCCCCACGGGGTGACCGGATGGCGGCCGGCGGTCGTCGAACCCTCGCCACCGCCGTGCGGGTGGTCTACAGGGTTCATCGCCACGCCGCGCGTCTGCGGGCGCACACCCATGTGGCGCTTGCGACCCGCCTTGCCGACCTTGACGTTCTGGTGCTCGGCGTTGCCGATCGTTCCCACGGTGGCGCGGCACTCGGCGCGCACCATGCGCATCTCCCCGGACGGTAGGCGCAGGGTGGCCATGTCGCCGTCCTTGGCCATCAGCTGGATCGAAGCTCCGGCGGAGCGCGCCATCTGACCGCCGCGACCTGGTTGCAGCTCGACGTTGTGGACGACGGTGCCTACAGGCATGCGAGCCAGCTCCATCGCGTTGCCAACGGCGATCTCTGCCTCCTCCCCGGAGGCGACCGTCATTCCCACCGTGAGCCGTTGCGGAGCGAGGATGTAGCGCTTCTCGCCGTCTGCGTAATGGAGCAGTGCGATATAGGAGGAGCGGTTGGGGTCGTACTCGATTGCCGCTACCTTCGCTGGGACCCCGTCCTTGCGACGCTTGAAATCGATGCGCCGGTACAGGCGCTTGGCGCCGCCGCCACGATGACGCGAGGTCTTGCGCCCGTGAGTGTTACGGCCACCGCTCTTCTTCAAGCCTTCGACGAGCGTGCGCTCGGGCTCGGTCTTGGTGACCTCAGCAAAATCTGGATAGGACGCGAAGCGGCGTCCTGGGCTGGTGGGCTTTGGCTTGCGTATCGGCATGGCTCAGTTCCTACTCGTTTATTCCCTCTAGGCCCTGGAAGATCGGGATGCTCTCGCCGGAGCGCACGGCGACGATTGCCTTCTTCCAAGCGCGCGAGCGACCCTTTGTGACGCCGCGACGCTTTGGCTTGGACTTGACGCTAAGCGTGCGCACCTCGACTACATGGACCTCGAATAGCGCTTCCACAGCTTGGCGAATCTGGGTGCGGTGGGCGTCTGGGTGCACCCGGAAGGTGTACTTGCCCGCCGCGGAGAGCACATAGCTCTTCTCGGAGAGCACCGGCTTGATGATCACCTGAGAAGGCTCCATCAGACTTTCTCCGTCTTGGGCGCGGCCGCACGTGAGGTGATCTCTTGCAGCGCAGCCTCAGAGATGAGCAGCGAGGCCGCGCCGAGCAGATCGGCTACGCCAACGCTCTCGGGCTGAAGCACTGCCACCCGGGCGAGGTTTCGGAATGACAGCGCAGCTGCCGACTCCTCTACGACCAGCACCACCAGAGTCGGCTGTGACTGGTTCCAGTCCTCGAGCAAGTCAAACGCATCGCTGGTCTTGGGGGCCTTGAACGCCGCCGCGTCGAGAATCGCCAACGATCCGCGATCGGCGTGCAGCGAGAGGCCACTGCGCAAAGCTGCCCGCTGCTCCTTGCGATTGACCTTGAAGGTATATGAGCGCGGCTGCGGGCCGAACACGACGCCACCGCCTGTCCACAGCGGAGAGCGACTGGAACCTGCTCGCGCGCGGCCAGTCCCCTTCTGGCGCCACGGCTTGGCGCCACCGCCAGAAACCATTGCGCGCGTCTTGGTGGCCGCGGTTCCACGCCGGCGTGCGGCCTGCTCGGCGCGCACGCTCTGGTGCACCAGCGGACCGTGGAAGCCCGCGCCAAAGGCCGACTCCTCGAGCTTTACCTTCTTGGAGGCGCCCGCCGTAGCGGTGGGGCTGAGCACAGGTGCGTCAAGCATCGCCACGCACCTCCACGACTCCACCGCGCGGTCCCGGTACCGATCCACGTACGAGCAGCAGATTCTGTTGGGGATCGACCGCCACGATCTCCAGGCCCGGCTGTGTGGCGCGCTTGTTGCCCATCTGGCCCGGTCCACGTATTCCCTTGCGGACACGTGCCGGATCGGCCGAAGCACCGATCGAGCCCGGCGCGCGCACATTGTGGGAACCGTGCGATTTGGGGCCACTTTTGAAGTTGTGTCGTTTGATCGTGCCCTGAAAGCCCTTGCCCTTGGAGACGCCAGCGATCTTCACGCGTCCCCCCACCTCGAAAGAGTCGACGGTCACAGCCTGGCCCAACTGCAGGTCAGCGCCCTCATCGCGGAACTCGACGAGATGACGCATCGGAGCGGCATCGGCCTTCTTCAAATGCCCGAGCTCGGGCCGTGAGAGATGCTTCTCCTTGGTCTGCCCAAACGCGAGCTGCACGGCATCGTAGCCGTCGCGCTCAGTGGTGCGCACCGCGGTCACTGGGCACGGGCCAGCCTCGAGCACGGTTACACGCGCGACGCTGCCGTCGTCCTGAAACACCTGGGTCATCCCCAGCTTCTTGGCGAGAATCGCTGGCATGCCGAGATCAGGTAGCGAGACGAATCTCGATGTCAACGCCCGCTGGAAGGTTGTCCAGGCGCTGCAGCGAGTCGACCGTCTTTGGGCTCGGCTGGTGGATGTCGATCAGCCGCTTATGTGTGCGAATCTCGAAGTGCTCGCGTGAATCCTTGTCCTTGAAAGGGGAGCGGATCACGCAGTAGACGTTCTTCTCTGTCGGCAGCGGTACGGGGCCGGACACCGTGGCGCCGGTGCGTGCGGCGGTCTCCACGATCTCCTTGGCAGCCGACTCTATGGCGGATGTGTCATACGCCTTCAGTCGGATGCGGATCTTGTTTTGGGTTACGGCTGCCATCTAGATTCTCAGCGGTTCTTTCGTAGCTTGTTTGCGCTTCTTACATTTGGGCGACGTCCGCCCAAATAACTCCTCCGCAATTGGAGCGCGAGAGAAACGGATTCGATACTGGAGAAATCCGCCCTTCGTCGCTCCCTACAGCGGAGCTCAAATTCGTCGTATCTGACTGCCAATGAAAAGGCGCCTCGCGAGTGCGAGGCGCCCTCTGTACTACTCGATGACCTCGGTGACCACGCCCGAGCCGACCGTGCGCCCACCCTCTCGGATGGCGAAGCGCAAGCCCTGATCCATGGCGATCGGCTGAATCAGCTCGATCTCCATCTGGACGTTGTCGCCGGGCATGACCATCTCGACGCCCTCGGGCAGCTTTGCCACGCCGGTGACATCGGTGGTGCGGAAATAGAACTGCGGCCGGTAACCCGTGAAGAACGGAGTGTGACGACCACCCTCCTCCTTCTTGAGGATGTAGACCTCAGCTTTGAACTTGGTGTGCGGCGTAATCGAGCCTGGCTTGCACAGCACCTGGCCACGCTCGATCTCCTCGCGCTTGGTACCACGCAGCAGACAACCGACGTTGTCGCCAGCCTGGCCCTGGTCGAGAATCTTGCGGAACATCTCGACACCCGTGACGACCGTGGTCGTGGTGTCGTGGACGCCCACGATCTCGACCGTGTCGCCGGTGTTGACGATGCCCTGCTCCACGCGGCCGGTGGCGACTGTGCCACGACCCGTGATCGTGAAGACGTCCTCGACGGGCATCAGGAACGGCTTGTCGAGCTCGCGCACCGGCTGGGGGATGTAGCTGTCGAGCGCCGCGGCAAGCTCGACGATCTTGTCCTTGTAAGCCTCATCGCCTTCGAGCGCCTTGAGGGCCGAGCCGATGATGAACGGAATGTCATCGCCGGGGAAGTCGTACTCGGAGAGTAGCTCGCGCACCTCGACCTCGACGAGTTCCATCAGCTCCTCGTCGTCGACCATGTCGGCCTTGTTGAGGAACACGACGATGTAGGGGACGCCGACCTGACGGGCGAGCAGGATGTGCTCGCGTGTCTGGGGCATCGGCCCATCGGCCGCGGACACCACCAGGATCGCCCCATCCATCTGAGCGGCACCGGTGATCATGTTCTTCACGTAGTCCGCGTGCCCGGGGCAGTCGACGTGTGCGTAATGACGGTTCTCGGTCTGGTACTCGACGTGCGATGTGGCGATGGTGATCCCGCGCTCCTTCTCCTCCGGAGCGTTGTCGATCTCCTCGAAGCTTCGGGCTTCGCCGCCCATCTTCTCCGCCAGCACCGTTGTGATGGCAGCGGTCAGCGTCGTCTTGCCATGGTCGATGTGACCGATGGTCCCGACGTTGACGTGCGGCTTGTCGCGCTCGAACTTCTCCTTCGCCACTTGTGTTCGCTCCTAAATCGACTTGGATGTTCGCCGCTAGTAGGGCGAACCTGGGAAATCTATCTAAACGGGGATTTTCTTGACTTCTGCCTGCTGTGAGGATTGCCCGGGATTGCTCGATACCGGCCACCTACGCCGGAACTGGCTCACCCGTACGCTGCTCGATGATCTTCTCCGCGATGTTCGGGGGTACCTCCTCGTACCCCTCGAACTGCATCGTGTAATTGGCCCTGCCCTGCGTGTTGGAACGCAGGTCGGTCGCATACCCGAACATCTCGCTCAAGGGGACCTTGGCGTGAATCGCCAGGGCGTTGCCTCTTTGCTCTGAGCCCTGTAGATGTCCGCGGCGACGAGACAGGTCTCCCATCACGTCGCCCATGAAGTCCTCTGGCGTCACGACCTCGACCGCGAACACCGGCTCCAGTAGCACTGGCTTGGCGCGCTTGGCGGCCTCCTTGCAGGCGAGCGAGCCGGCGACCTTGAAGGCGATCTCCGAGGAGTCGACGTCGTGGTACTTGCCGTCCACCAAGGTGACGCGCACGTCGACCATCGGGTAGCCGGCCTTTACACCGTTCTCCAAGGCCTCCTCGACGCCCTTCTCCACAGCCGGGATGTATTCCGAGGGGATCGACCCGCCCTTGATCTTGTTGATGAAGTCAAAGCCCTCGCCTGGGGCTGGCTCCATGTCGATGTAGACAACACCGAACTGGCCCGAGCCGCCTGTTTGGCGCACGAACTTGCCTTCGATCTTCTCGACGGTGCCGCGGATCGTCTCGCGGTAGGAGACCTGTGGGCGTCCTACGTTGGCCTCCACGCCGAACTCGCGCTTCATGCGGTCGACGAGCACTTCGAGGTGCAACTCGCCCATGCCCGAGATCTCGGTCTGGCCGGTTTCTTCGTTGGTGCGCACCTGAAAGGTTGGGTCCTCCTCGGCCAAGCGGCCTAGCGCTACAGACATCTTCTCCTGGTCGACCTTCGTCTTTGGCTCTACCGCCACCTTGATTACCGGCTCGGGGAAGGTGATGTTCTCCAGCTTGATCGGGGCATCCGGAGCTGCCAGCGTGTCGCCAGTTATGACCTGCTTAATGCCTACCGCCGCAGCGATGTCGCCGGCGTAGACCTCGGAGACCTCCTCGCGCTCGTTGGCGTGCATCATCAGGATGCGGCCGATGCGCTCGGTGCGACCGCTGCCTACGTTCAGTACTCGCGAGCCTGCCTCTAGTTTTCCTGAGTAGACGCGGAAGTACGTCAGCTTGCCTACATATGGGTCGGCCATGATCTTGAACGCAAGTGCTGTGAACGGCTCGGAGTCATCGGCGTGGCGCTCGATCTGCGGCTCCTCGCCGTCGCCCTTGACGGGTTCCAGGCCGACGACGGCCGGCACATCGAGCGGCGAAGGCAGATAGTCGACAACCGCGTCCAGCAGCGGCTGCACGCCCTTGTTCTTGAAAGAAGAACCGCACAGGACTGGGGTTAGCTTCGTCGAGAGCGTGGCCTTGCGGATCGCCTGCTTGAGAACCTCCTCGGGGACCTCGGCCTCCTCGAGCAGCAACTCCAGCAAGGCGTCGTCGTAATGGGAGACCTCCTCCAGCAGGTGTTCGCGGGCAGACTCTGCCGCTTCCTGTAGCGCCTCGGGGATCTCCACCTCTTCCTGCTCGGTGCCGAGCTCGTCTTTGTAGACGATCGCCTTCATTTTGACGAGGTCGACGACGCCGGCGAAATCGCCCTCGGCGCCGATCGGCAGCTGGATCGGGACGGGGTGAGCACCCAGGCGGTCGATCATCGTCTGCACGCCCTGGTCGAAGTCGGCGCCCGTGCGGTCCATCTTGTTGATGTAGGCGATGCGGGGCACGTGGTACTTGTCGGCCTGGCGCCAGACCGTCTCAGACTGCGGCTCCACGCCGGCGACGGAGTCGAACAGCGCGATCGCGCCGTCGAGCACGCGCAGGGAGCGCTCGACCTCGACGGTGAAGTCGACGTGGCCCGGGGTGTCGATGATGTTGATGCGGTGCCCGTCCCACTCGGCCGTCGTGGCCGCGGAGGTGATCGTGATACCGCGCTCCTGCTCCTGTTCCATCCAGTCCATCACGGCGGCGCCCTCGTGGACCTCGCCAATCTTGTACGTGCGACCCGTGTAGTAGAGGATGCGCTCAGTCGTCGTCGTCTTGCCCGCGTCGATGTGGGCCATGATCCCGATGTTGCGGGTTCTCTCCAGTGGGAACTTGCGGGGCATTTTGTCTGTGGTGTCCGGTGGTTTGGTTTTGGGAGAAAAAGTTCGTGCGAATACCGATTAGGCGGGCTGAACCAACTGGCACGATGGCTCCACGGCCGTGGCTCAGGGCAAAAAAATGGGCCCCTCGGGCCCACGCGCTGCCGGTCGTCGGGCGATTCGCTTCGCTATTTGTTCAAGGTCTCCATGCTTGCTTGTCGCGTGGCTGGAAGGTGCTCAGGTAACAGCATCCGTCCGCCCGCAGACGGCGACTATAGCAGAGGGAATGGGGCGTCAGTAAGCGACGGCCGGTTGGGCCGCGACTACCGCGAGTCCGCACATCCGCCGTCAGCCGGCGTGTCCTCGAAGACCGTTCCCAAGCGTTCCAGGACCCGTGTGGCAACCCGCAGTTCCTCGGCGTCCACGCCGGCGAGCGCCTGCTCCCAACGCTCCTGCCAGAGGGCGCGCTTGCTTTGCACCTTGCTCTCTCCTTGGGGGGTGAGACATGTGACGACGACGCGGCGATCCTCAGCCGCGCGGGTGCGCTGCACGTGGCCGCTCTCGGCAAGGTGGTCGAGCATTTGCGTGACCGTGCCGGGCGTCAGCTGCGCCGCGGTGGCCAGCTCACCGGCACTCAGCGGACCCTGCTCGCTCAGCTCGATCAACAGTTCCATTTGAGCGTGACTGACCTCTGAGCCGATCAGGTGCGTGTCGCGTCCGCGCAGGCGGCGCAGTGCCCGAAAGACATGTCGGAAGGCCTTGCCGAGCTCGACCAGCTCGGCCTCGTGGTCAGCCTCGGTAATCCCCCTGCTGGCGTCGGCGCTCCCTGCTGGGGGAACCTGTGTGGCGGAGGAGGGCTCAGTTGTTCGGGACATGACGTTGGCTCGCTCAGACTCGACGTTGGCTCGCTCAAACTCCAACAGCGTCCGCGAGCGCCTGTTGACGCTCGAGAACCGACTCGGCTTCGTCCACAACCGGCTCCGCCTCGCTCTTGGGGCGCTCGGCGCGCAGCAGCATCAGACACGGGATCAGCGACAGGGCCGCGATCCCCAGCGCCCACCAGTAGGCGGTGTCGAACGCGCCTGCAAGCTCAGTCGGGGTGCGCGCGCCCGCACCCGCACGCTGCAGGACGACGGCAAGCACCGCCGTGCCGATCGCACCGCCGGTGCGCTGCAGTGCGTTGATCTGCGGGGTGGCATCGGAGATCTGATCGGGGCGCATGGCCGAGAAGGCGGCGCTCATCGCCGGCATGAAGCACAGGCCGATGCTGAGGCCGCGCACGACGAGCACGAGCGAGATGGCCACGATCGAGGTGTGGGCGCCAATGAACGTGAACGGCACCGTGCTGATGCAAAGCAGCGATACGCCGCACATCGCCACGCGCCCACCGCCAAAGCGCTGGGTGAGACGGCTGGCCAGCGGCATTGCGATCAACGCACCGATTCCCTGGGGGCCGGTTAGAAGGCCCGTGTTGATGACGCTCTGCCCGCGCACTTCCTGGTAGTAGAGCGGCACCAGGATCATCGCTCCGAACAGCGCGGCGCCAAGGCCGAAGTTGGTGAATGCGGCACCCGCGAAGACGCGGTTTGCGTACATGCGAATGTCCAAGAGCGGACGCTCGATGCGCAGGGCGTGAAAACAGAAGGCCACGACCAACACCGCCCCGATGACGCACGGCACGATGACTTTGCCCGAGCCCAAGGCCGAACCCGAGCCGAGCTCGCTGATCCCGTAGATGAAGGCGGCGAAGCCCGCTGGGAGGAGTGCGAGGCCCACGATGTCGAGATTGCCGGCATCTCCGGAGTCGGTGTGCGGCAGCATCCGCCAACCTAGGATGAAGGCGATCAGCCCGATTGGGACGTTGACGAAGAAGATCCAGGACCAGTGCAGGTTCTCCAGGATCAAGCCGCCCACGACCGGTCCCAGAATGGGAGCGATCATCGCCGGCATCGAGACGTAGCCCATGACGCGGCCCATGCGCTGCGGCCCGGCGACCTGGGCCATGATCATCATGGCGACGGGCATGATCATGCCGCCGCCCGCGCCCTGCAGGACACGGAAAGCGATCAGGGAAGTCGTCGAATTGGCAAGGCCACACAGCGCGGAGCCGGCGGTGAAGAGGACCAGCGAGGTCATGTAGACCTGCTTGGCGCCGAAGCGCCGTGCGGCCCAGCCCGTGACTGGGATCACGGCGGCGAGCGAGAGCAGGTAGCCGGTTATCACCCACTGGACCTGCGAGAGCGGGCTGTGCAGGTCGTGCGAGAGCGTGTGCAGCGCGACGTTGACGATCGTCGTGTCGAGGATCGACATGATCATGCCGAGGATCACGACGCCGCACACGACCCATACGTGGCGCTCGATCTTTGTCGAAGCGGAGGGGTCGCCCTGCTCGATTGTCTGACGCGAAGACATTTGGTACCGAAAGTTTAGGTACCAAACCTTCTTCCTTCAACCCTTTTTTTCTTAAGTTTTTGGGGACCTGGGTTTTAGCGACTCCCCCACAGGCCACCACCGGGCAACGAGCCATCTCGACAAGGCCCTAAAACCAAGCAACGAGCCCATCGCCGGCCCGCATCACCCGCCTGTAGCTAACCACCCGAGTCTACGTACCAGCCGCCCGAGCCTACGTATCCCGCGTCTCGTCGTGAAATCAACCTCCGACGAGGCGAAAACCCCAAGAAAGTGTGTCTACCAGCGGTAGTGGGCGAAGGCCTTGTTGGCCTGTGCCATGCGGTAGATGTCGTCCTTGCGCTTATAGGCGCCGCCCTGTTGGGACTGGGCGTCGAGCAGCTCGTTGGCCAGGCGCTGGGCCATTGTCTTCTCACGACGAGCACGGGCAAACTCGACCAGCCAGCGCACCGCCAGCGTACGGGCACGGGCGCTTGGGACCTCCACAGGTACCTGATAGGTGGCGCCACCGACGCGGCGCGAGCGGACCTCGAGTGCCGGCGTGAGCGCCTTGATGGACGCCTCCAGCTGCTCGATCGGGTCCTTGTCTGAGCGCTCACCCACTAGGGCAAGCGCGTCATAGACGATCCGCTCGGCGGTGGACTTCTTGCCGTCGAGCATCACCTTGTTGATGATCTGCTGAACAAGCTTTGAGCGATGGATGGAGTCCGCTTCAAGCGGACGCACCTGGGCGGCTGCGCGACGTGGCATCGATTAAGTTCCCGCCGGCCCGCTACTTCTTCTTCACGCCGTACTGCGAGCGGCCCTGCTTACGATCGCTGACACCCGCGGCGTCGAGCGTGCCGCGCACGACCTTGTAGCGCACACCCGGCAAGTCCTTGACGCGGCCGCCTCGCACGAGCACAACGGAGTGCTCCTGCAGGTTGTGGCCCTCGCCCGGGATGTACGCCGTGACCTCGATCGAGCCCGCGATGCGTACGCGGGCGACCTTGCGCAGAGCGGAGTTAGGCTTCTTTGGGGTTGTCGTGTACACGCGCGTACACACCCCACGCCGCTGCGGAGCGGCGACCTTCTTCTTGCGTCCCTTGCCTGACTTCAAGCCTGGGGTTGCAAGCTTTTTCTTGGGCGCGACGCGTCCCTTGCGCACTAGTTGCGAGGTGGTAGGCATTCGGAGCGAGATCCTAGCAGCGTCGAAGCCGCGACGGCTTTTGTGAGGACGAACCAGCCAGATCGGAGGACCAATCCCCTGTCGAGAGAGGTTCACTCAAAGCGCCGTCCTTCGTGGAAGGACGGTTGCTGGAGACCCGGCTCACGTACTGGGCGCGATGCCCGCCGCGCGCACAGGGGCCGGCATCAAAGCCGCGGCGACGAGTACGAGTATGAAGGCGAGCGATTGCAAGACGATGCCAAGTGGGCTGCCTGGCATGGGATCTCCGAACACGAGGATCCCACCGGCGATGCCGGCGATGTTGGCTGCTGTGCCGGTGACCGCGATGACCGGAACGGCCTCCCCCTCTTGCAGGCCCTTTGCCGAGGCATAGAACGCAACGATCGAAGCCAGCACCGCTACCGCCAACCACGGGCTCAGCAATACGGCAAGTGGACCGTGGGCGCCGACGATGCCGGTCAGCGCCTTGATCGAGGTATCGGAGACGCCGAACAGGATTCCCGAGGCGGCGCCCAGCATCATGCCGTGATGCTCGACCGGGCCACCCATGCGTGGGCCCATGATCAGCAGGCCTCCCAAGCCGAACAGGCCCGCCTCGAAGGAGATCATCGCCGGGTCGGAGAACTGCGAGTGCGCGCCGTGCATCGCGGGGAAGGTCAGGCCGAGCATCACCAGGCCGGCCGCCATCAACCACAGGCCCAGCCACTGACGCGGGCCAACCTCGAAGCCGAACATGCGGTCCGCCATCACGGCTATCAGAACCACACCCGCGGCAAGCGCAACCTGGACGACCGACATCGGCGCCAACGCCAAAGCCGCTACGTGCAAAGCCCAGGAAGCCGTCGCAACGATCATGCCGAGCGCGAACCAACCGGAGGAGAAGAGCGTGCGGATCGAGCGCAGCGGATGGCGCACATCGACGCTGGCCACCGAGTTGGCGCCTCGGTACTTGTAGAAGAAGCCGAGGTTGGCCACGAAAGCGCAGGCCAGCGAGAGGAGTATGCCTAGATCGAGAGTCATTGGTTAGAGGTGCGACGGACTGATCCATCGGCAGCGGACGACGGATGCTTTACTGACCTGCCGCGTCTCAGGCAGATTACCGGTGATCACCTCAGTGCAAGCTAAAGACAAAGCACATGCCCCCCGCGCGCGCGGGGGGAGTCCCGATTTGGAGGACAGTTCCCTGGAGGATCGTCCCCTGCTCCTCGTGGACATCGACGGCGTGATCTCGTTGTTCTCCTTCGACCACCGGGCGCGGCCCGAGGGATCGTTCCATTCGATCGACGGCATACCCCACTTTCTTTCGTCCGGCGCGGCCGAGCACCTGCTCGCGTTGGCCCCCAACTTCGAGCTCGTCTGGGCCAGCGGCTGGGAGGAGAAGGCCAACGAATACCTGCCCCACCTGCTGGGCCTACCGGAGCTGCCGCATCTCAGCTTCGAGCGTTCGGTGGGGCGTACGAACGCGCACTGGAAGCTCGACGCGATCGAGAACTATGCGGGTGAGCAGAGGGCCCTGGCTTGGATCGACGACGCCTTCAACGACGCCTGTCACGAGTGGGCCGATGCGCGCGAAGGGCCAACCTTGCTTGTGGAGACCAAGCCCGCGAGTGGGCTCACTGAGCGCGAGGCACAGGTGCTGGTGTGCTGGGCCGAAGCACTGCGAATTCCAATCATCCCTTAACGGAACTGGGGCGCACATGTGCGCCCCAGCCGGGTGGCGCATGCGCCACCCGGGACATCGGCGCATGCGCCGATGTCTTAATAACTAGGAGTTGATCCCTCGGAGTTGATCCCCCCGGAGAGACCTGCTCCCTACTCCACCGACTCCTCAGGCACCTCTAGCTCACCCAAGCCCTCGACGAAGCCGGGGTCCGAGCTGCCGGCACCGATCTTCTCGAGCGACGCCAGATCGGCGTCGAACTCGCTGCCGTAGCCCGCGCTGAGCGCCTCGCCGTCGGCCAAGCCCAGCTCGGCCGCGATCTCCTCCTGGTCGAGCAGACCGACGTCGTCGATCGCGCGCGGCAGCGGCTCGGATGGTTCGATCTCGATCCGCCGGTAGCGCTTGAGTCCCGTCGCCGCGGGAATCAGCTTGCCGATGATCACGTTCTCCTTGAGGCCGTTCAAGCGGTCGATCTTGCCCTCCAGCGAAGCGTCGGTGAGCACCTTGGTGGTCTCCTGGAAGGAGGCCGCCGAGAGGAACGAGTCGGTGTTCAGCGAGGCCTTGGTGATACCAAGGATGATGTCCTCGAACTGGGCGGTCTCGCCACCCTTGGCGATCACGGCGTCGTTGGCGGTCGCGAATTCGTAGCGGTCCACGAACTGCCCTGGTAGGTAGTCGGTGTCGCCCTTCTGGTCAACCCTGACCTTCTTGAGCATCTGACGCACGATCAACTCGATGTGCTTGTCGTTGATGTCGACGCCCTGGGACTTGTAGACCTCCTGAACCTCCTTGACCAGATACTGCTCGGTCTCGGTACGTCCGCGGATCGCCAAGAGCTCGTGCGGGTAGAGCGAGCCCTCGTTGAGCTGCTTGCCGGCCACGATCTTCTCGCCGCTCGCCACATACAGGCGCGTGCGCCGGGGGAAGGCGTGGCGATGCTCCTCGCCGGCCTCGTCGGTGATGACGACCGTGAGCGCCTTCTCGGTCTCTTCGATCGACACGACGCCGTCCTGCTCGGCGATCTTGGCCAAGCCCTTCGGCTTACGTGCCTCGAAGAGCTCGACCACACGCGGCAGACCGTGCGTGATGTCCGCGCCGGCGACGCCGCCGGTGTGGAACGTGCGCATCGTCAGCTGCGTACCGGGCTCGCCGATCGACTGCGCCGCGACGATGCCGACGGCATCGCCGATCTGCGCGGTCTGTCCGGTTGCCATCGCGCGGGCGTAACAGGCCTGGCACACGCCACTGGGGGCCTTGCACTTGAGTACCGAGCGCACCGGCACGGTCACGCCCACACCCTTCTCGTGGTCCTCGGCGAATGCCTCAACGATGTCGGCGAGCTGCTGGCGACCGATTTCCTCGCCACCCTCGGCGAGCATGCGCCCGCGCTTGGTGGTAATCGGCTGCGCGGCGGTGCGCCCCACGAGATTTTCGTTGGGCTCTCCACCCTCGTTCCAGACGGTCATCTCGATGTATTCGTCGGTGCCGCAATCGACCTCGCGAATGATCACGTCCTGGGCGACATCCACCAGACGCCGGGTCAAATAGCCCGAGTCGGCGGTACGCAGAGCCGTGTCGGCCAGCCCCTTTCGCGCGCCGTGCGTGGAGATGAAGTACTCCAGCACCGACAGCCCCTCCATGAAGTTGGACTTGATCGGTCGCTCGATGATCTCGCCCTTCGGATTGGCCATCAGGCCGCGCATGCCCGCCAGCTGGCGGATCTGCTTGAAGGAGCCGCGGGCGCCGGAGTTGGCCATCATGAAGATGGGGTTGAGCGTGTCGAGGTTCTGGATCATCGCCTCGGCCACCTCGTCGGTCGCCGCGTTCCACTTCTCCACAACCGCCTCGTGACGCTCCTCCTGGGTGATCAGGCCCATGTCGTACTGGTCGGTGATGTCTCCCACGAGCTTGTCGTACTTGTCGAGGATCGACTGCTTCTCGGGTGGGATCACGACGTCGTTCTTTGAGATCGTGATTCCCGCCTGTGTGGCGTACTTGAAGCCGAGGTCCTTGAACGCGTCCAGGACCAGCGAGATCGTGGTCGCGCCGTAGGTCTGGACCAAGGCGTCGATCAGACGCGTGGTGTCGCGCTTCTTCATCGACTGGTTGACGTACACGTACTTGGAGGCGTCGAACTGATCGCCGAGCGCCTCGGCCAGCGCCCGCTCGATGCGGTCGTTGTAGATGATCCGCCCAACCGTCGTGAGCAGGTGCCCGCCCTCGCGTCCCATCGGACGGAACTCGGCGATGTCGTGCAACGTCACCACGCTGGCCTCGTATGAGAGCTCGGCCTCCTGTGCGGTGCGGAACACGTGCGGACGAGGCTCATAGGTTGCCCTGTCGATCTTCGACAGCTCGTCGGCTTCGAGGCCATAGGTGAGGTAGTAAGCGCCCAAGATCATGTCCTGGGTGGGCGTCGCCAGCGGCGCCCCGTGTGCCGGCGAGAGGATGTTGTTGGAGGACAGCATCAGGATGCGCGCCTCCGCCTGGGCCTCGGCCGACAGCGGTAGGTGGACCGCCATCTGATCGCCGTCGAAGTCAGCGTTGAAGGCGTGGCACACCAGCGGATGAACCTGGATCGCCTTGCCCTCGACGAGCAGCGGTTCAAATGCCTGGATGCCCAAGCGGTGCAGGGTCGGTGCGCGGTTGAGCAGCACCGGGTGCTCGTGGATGACCTCCTCGAGCACGTCCCAGACCTCCCCGATCATCGAGTCGACCATCTTCTTGGCCGCCTTGATGTTCTGCGCGGACTTGCGCTCAACCAGGCGCGCCATGATGAACGGCTTGAACAGCTCGAGCGCCATGATCTTCGGCAGGCCGCACTGGTGCAATTTCAGGTACGGGCCGGCGACGATCACCGAGCGTCCCGAGTAGTCCACGCGCTTGCCGAGCAGGTTCTGACGGAAGCGTCCCTGCTTGCCCTTGAGCATGTCCGACAGGCTCTTCAGCGGACGGTTGCCCGGTCCGGTGACCGGACGGCCACGACGGCCGTTGTCGAACAGCGCGTCGACCGCCTCTTGCAGCATGCGCTTCTCGTTGTTGACGATGATCTCGGGTGCGCCAAGATCAAGCAGCCGCTTGAGGCGGTTGTTGCGGTTGATCACGCGGCGGTAGAGGTCGTTGAGGTCGGACGTGGCGAAGCGTCCACCGTCGAGCTGCACCATCGGGCGCAGCTCCGGCGGAATCACCGGCACGGCGTCGAGCACCATCATCTCGGGCTTGTTGCCGGACTGGATGAAGGCACTGACAACCTTCAAACGCTTGACCGCGCGTGCCTGCTTCTGACCCTTGCCGGTCTTGACCTGCTCCTCGAGTTCTGTGCGTTCGGCCTCCAGATCGACCTGCTGGAGCAGATCGCGGATCGCCTCAGCGCCCATGCCACCACGGAAGTATTCGCCGAAGCCGTAGGAGGAGCCGAAGCGCTCCTTGAGCTCACGGAAGGTCGTCTCGTCGTGCTCGATCTGCTTGGGTTCCATCGTCTTGAACAGCTCCCAAACGTTGCGCATCCGCTCCGCGCCGTCCTCGATATAGGCTTCGGTGTCGGCGATGTCGGCCTCGAAGGTCTTGTTGAGCTCCTTGACCAGCTTGTCGCGCTCCTCGTCGGAGATCTTCGAGAGGTTGAGGTCGAGCGAGTCGGCCCACAGGTGATCTTCGTCGTTGAAGGAAGTCTGCTTGCCGGTCGTGAGGTACTTCTCGCGACGAGCCAGGGACTCCCGCAGTTCGAGCACGCGCTCCTGTAGCTCGGCGGCATAGGAGTCGAGAACCTTGTTGACCTCCTTCTCCAAGGTGTCGAGGTCCTTGGAGCGAGCCTCGTCGTCTACCCAAGTGACGATCGAAGCGGCGAAGTAGAGCACCTTCTCGAGCTCCTTGGGCGCCATGTCGAGCAGGTAGCCGATGCGACTCGGCACGCCCTTGAAGAACCAGATGTGGCTGACCGGAGCGGCCAGGTCAACGTGGCCCATGCGCTCGCGACGAACCTTCGAGCGTGTGACCTCCACGCCGCAGCGCTCGCAGACGATGCCCTTGTAACGCACGCGCTTGTACTTACCGCAGTAGCACTCCCAGTCCTTGGTGGGGCCGAAGATGCGCTCGCAGAAGAGGCCGTCCTTCTCCGGCTTGAGTGTGCGGTAGTTGATCGTCTCGGGCTTGGTTACCTCGCCGGAGCTCCAGCCGCGGATCTGCTTGGACGAGGCGAGGGAGATCTCGATTGCGTCGAAGTTATTTATGTCAATCATTTCTAATTGCTCCCTTCGGCCGGCTCGCCTACAGGCGCACCGGTGTCGTCCAGATCCTCGAGGGCGATGCCGTCCTCGATAAGCCCCTCTATGTCGAGCGCCGCCTCGGGCTCGCCATCCTCGCTGCCCTCGCCATCGGCGACGGCCGCGGCCTCCGCCTCGGGCTCGGTCTCTGTGACCTCGCCCGTGGGTGCCCTGACGCCGGAGAGATCGATACCGAGCTCCTCCGCGGCGCGCAGCAGGTCGTCGTCTTCGTCGCGCAGCTCAGTGTGCTGGCCTTCCTCGGAGACGACGCCCACGTCGAGCGCCAAGGACTGCATCTCCTTGAGCAGCACCTTGAAGGACTCGGGGATCGACGGCTCGGCGATGTTCTCACCCTTGACGATCGCCTCGTATGCCTTGACGCGCCCGACCGTGTCGTCGGACTTGATCGTGAGCATCTCCTGCAGCGTGTAGGCAGCGCCAAATGCCTCCAGCGCCCAAACCTCCATCTCGCCGAAGCGCTGACCGCCGAACTGCGCCTTGCCTCCCAGCGGCTGCTGGGTGACGAGCGAGTAGGGACCGGTCGAGCGAGCGTGGATCTTGTCGTCCACGAGGTGCAACAGCTTCAGGATGTACATGTAACCGACGGTGACCTGTTCCTCGAAGGGCTCTCCCGTGCGTCCGTTGAACAGCGTCATCTTGCCCGAGGCCTGCTCGCCAACGCGACGGGACTTGTCGACGTCCATGCGGATGCGACCCTTGTGTTCGTCTTGCCACTTGACCAGGGCCGTGTCCACATCTTCGACGGTCGCACCGTCGAAGACCGGCGTGGCTACGTACACGCGCGGGTTCGAGTCGCCGTTGGAGGCACTGGCTTCCCTGTAGGCCTCGGTGCCATCGTCGTACCAGCCTTGAGCGGCGGCCCAGCCGAGATGGGTCTCGAGAATCTGTCCGACGTTCATGCGGCTTGGCACGCCCAACGGGTTGAGGATCACGTCGACCGGAGTGCCGTCCTCCAGGAACGGCATGTCCTGCTGATCGACGATCTTCGAGATGACGCCCTTGTTGCCGTGACGCCCCGCGAGCTTGTCGCCCTCGGAGATCTTGCGCTTCTTGGCCACGAACACCCGCACCAGGTCGTTGACCCCGGGCGGCAGGTCGTCGCCCTCGTCACGGCTGAAGGTCATCACGTCGATCACGACACCGCCCTCGCCGTGGGGCACCTTCAACGAGGTGTCGCGCACCTCGCGCGCCTTCTCCTTGAAGATCGCGCGGATCAGCTTCTCCTCCGCCGTCAACTCGGTCTCGCCCTTGGGGGTGACCTTGCCGACGAGCAGGTCACCGGACTGCACCTCGGCTCCGACGCGTACGATGCCGCGGTCGTCGAGGTTGCGCAGCGACTCCTCCGAGCGGTTGGGAATGTCGCGTGTGATCTCCTCGTCGCCAAGCTTGGTCGTGCGCGCGTCGATCTCGTACTCCTCAATGTGGATCGAGGTGAGCTCGTCGTCCTGCACGAGGCGCTTGGAGAGGATGATCGCGTCCTCGAAGTTGTAGCCCTCCCAGGACATGAACGCCACCATCAGGTTCTTGCCGAGCGCCATTTCGCCCTTGTCGGTGGAGGAGCCGTCGGCGAGCACCTCGCCCGCCTTGACCTTCTGGCCCGAGCCGACACGCGGCTTGTGGTGGATGAGCGTGCCCTGGTTGGAGCGCATGAACTTCTGCAGCTCGTACTCATCCTTGCCCTCAGAGGTCTCGATCACGATCCGGTTTGCGTCGACGAAGTCGATCGTGCCGGCGTTGCGGGCCAGCAGCACGTCGCCCGTATCGAGCGCCGCACGCCGCTCCATACCCGTGCCCACCAGCGGAGCATCGGTCTTCAGCAGCGGCACGGCCTGGCGCTGCATGTTCGAGCCCATCAGCGCGCGGTTGGCGTCGTCGTGCTCGAGGAACGGGATCATCGCCGTGGCGACAGACCAGATCTGTTCAGGCGAGACGTCGACGAGATCGACATCCTTTGGCCCGACGGTCACGTACTGCCCGGCCTGGGTGCGGCAGAGGATCTCCTTGTCGAGCAGCTTGCCGGTCTTCTCGTCGATCGGCGTGTTCGCCTGGGCGATCAGCTGCTCCTCCTCCTGGGTGGCGTCCAGACGGACGACTTCCTCAGTGGCGATGCCATCCTTGACGACCCGATAAGGGGTGGTGACGAAGCCATACTCGGACACCTCGGCAAACGAGGAGAGCGAGCCGATCAGGCCGATGTTTGGACCCTCAGGCGTCTCGATCGGGCACATGCGCCCATAGTGGGTGGGGTGCACGTCGCGCACCTCGATCGGCGCGCGCTCGCGGGTGAGACCACCGGCGCCGAGCGCGGACAGACGCCGACGGTGCGTGAGCCCCGAGAGAGAATTCGTCTGGTCCATGAACTGCGACAGCTGGGAGGAGCCGAAGAACTCCTTCAGCGCGGCCACGACCGGCCGAATGTTGATGATCGTCTGCGGCGTGATCGTGTCGGCGTCCTCGGTGGTGAGGCGCTCGCGCACGACGCGCTCCATGCGATAGAGACCGATGCGGAAGGCCTCCTGGATCAGCTCGCCGACGGTACGCAGGCGGCGATTGCCGAAGTGCTCGTACTCGTCGAGATGCTCCTCGACGGGCTCGCGCGGCATGCTCGTCGCCTCGGCCGCGTAATCCTTGATCTCGATCTCCGGCTCCTCGGGCATGCCGAGTCGCTTAGGTAGCGAGACGAGCTCCTTGACGAGCGCAAGGATGTCGTCGTGGGTGAGCGTGCGCGTCTCGATGTCGATGTCGAGACCGAGACGCGAGTTGAGCTTGTAGCGACCGACGCGCGTGAGGTCGTAGCGCTTGGGGTCGAAGAACAGCTGGTTGAGTAGCGCCTTGGCGTTCTCGACGCTCGGCGGCTCGCCCGGACGCTGCTTCTTGAACAGCTCGATCAGGGCACCCTCTTCGGTGCGTGTCTGCTCGGTGTCGGCTTCGATCGTGTTGCGGATGTAGTGCGAGTTCTCGAAGAGGCGCAGAATCTCCTCATCGGTCGCATAGCCCATCGCGCGCAAGAGCACGGTGACGGGCAGCTTGCGCTTACGATCGATGCGGACGAAGACCTTGCCCTTCTTGTCGATCTCGAGCTCCAGCCACGAACCGCGTGCGGGCATCAAGTTGGCGATGAAGACCTGCTTCTCGCGGTCCTTGGGCTCCATCAAGTAGGCGCCAGGTGAACGCACGAGCTGTGTGACGACCACACGCTCGGTGCCGTTGATGACGAATGTGCCGCGCTCTGTCATCCACGGGAAGTCGCCCATGAAGACGGACTGCTCGCGGATCTCTCCGGTCTCGCGGTTGATGAACGCGACCGTGACGGTGAGCGGACGGGCGTAGGTCAGATCCTTCTCGCGGCACTGCTCCAGCGAGGCGACGGGCTCGTCGAAGACGAACTCGCCGAACTGCACGGCAAGGTTGCCGGTGTAGTCCTCGATTGGGGAGATGTCGTCGATCGTCTCGCGCAGACCGCCCTTTTGGGGATCGGTCAGCCACAGAAACGAGCGGCGCTGGATATCGATGAGGTTCGGTACGTCGACAGACTTGGACAGACGCGCGAAGGACCGGCGCGTCCGGAGAGCATCAACAGCAGCCAAGGATGACTCCTTCAGAGGGCGAGAGACGGGCAAAAGCGGGCGCAAACGCGCGACCAGCAAAGATAGCACAGAGAATCGGCGCCCTCAAGTAGGGCAGCCAGCGCTCACGGACCCCACCCCTGATCACCGCGTATGTGGCGCGGTGTCTGTCGCTTCGGGTGGCTGCGACTATCGGCCAGCGTGCCGGATTCTACCGGAGATTTGCCGATTTTGGGAAAACCGGCGATCGAGGCTGGGGATCTCCGAAAAAGCCGATGCCCCCCGCGCGCGCGGGGGGCATCGCATTTTGAAAACCATCACATCCCAAGCACGAAGCCGCCCTGAACCCTGGGAGTGACGCATACGGGCGTTCCGTTTCGAGAACCACCGGGCCAACGAGCGCGGACCCAACGCAGCGAAAGATCCTGACGCGAGCGACCTCGACGCCAGAGCGTGACTCCGAGCTACTTCAACTCGACGCTGCCTCCGGCCTCCTCGAGTTCGGCCTTGAGCTTGTCGGCCTCCTCGCGCTCGATGCCCTCCTTGACCGGCTTGGGGGCCTCGTCCACGAGCGCCTTGGCCTCCTTCAGGCCGAGACCCGTGGCGGCGCGTACGACCTTGATCACCTGGATCTTCTTGTCGCCGGACGCCGTGAGAATCACGTCGACCGTGGTCGGACCCTCGTCCTCGCTGGCGGCGTCGCCGCCACCGCCTGCCGCTGCCGCCGCCGGCGCGGCGACTGCCGCCGCCGAGACGCCGAACTCCTCCTCCAGCGCCTTGATGCGCTCGGCGAGCTCCAGCACCGAGATGCCCTTGAGCTCCTCGATCCAATCTTGTGTGCTTGTTGCCATCGTTCAGTCCTCCTTGGTCGCTTCGGCGCTCTCGGGCTCTTGCCCCGAAGCGTCCGTCTGGTTGTCGTCTTGTGCCGGCTCGGTCGCCGGCTCAGCTTGGTCTGTGGTCGAGGCGTCCTCGGTTGGGGCCGCCTCCGCCTCGGGCTGCCCATCTGTCGCGGCGCTCTCCTCAGCCGGGGCGGCGTGGGTAGCGGTCTCCTCGGCGGCAGGCGCCTCCTCGGCAGGAGCCTCAGCGCCGTCCTCGACGGTCGGTGCCTCAGCGGCAGGTGCAGCCTCGGCCGCTGGTGCCTCGCCCGCCGGGATCTCGCCCGACTCCTTCTTCTCGCGCACCTGGCCGAGCGCCACCGCAAGGCCTCCGACGAGGCCGCCGAGCGTACGCACCAGGCCCGTGATGGGCGAGGCGACGATCCCGACGAGCTGGCCGTAGAGCACTTCGCGAGAGGGCAGGCGCGAGATGGCGCGGATCTGATCCGCATCGACCACCTCACCGTCCATCAAGCCGCCCTTGAACGGCAGCAGCTGTGTGGCGCGAGCCTGGTCGGCGACGGCCTTGGCGGCCAGCGCAGCATCGCCGCGTACGAACGTGAGCGCTGTTGGACCCGAGAGCAACGCCTTGAGCGACTCGGCGCCGACCTGGTCGGCGGCGCGTTCGGTCAACGAGTTCTTGACGACCGTGAAGGTGGCGTCGGCCTCGCGCAGCTTGGAGCGCAGCTCGGCCGCCTGGGCCACCGAGATGCCGCGGTAGTCGACGGCGAAGACGGCCTGTGACTCGTCTATCTCCGTCGCGAGCGCCTCTATCGTCGCTGCCTTCTGCTCTCGGTTCATCTCATCCCTTGCTCTCTTTGAAGAACTCAGACGCCCAAGTACAGCGGGGCGTCGAGAGCGGGGGTGGACCGCCTTCGCTCGCTCCACCTGCCCCGGTCTTCTCTGCCGATGCCGATCTCCGATCGGCCGGCCGCGCCGGGGGTCTTGGGCGGTGAGCCGTTGATTAAATCAGGCCGCGGCTGCCTCTTCGACGATGTCGCGGGTGCGGGCCGGGTCAACTTTGACGCCGGGGCCCATGGTGGAAGTCATCGTGATCGTGCGCAGATAGCGACCCTTCGCCGACGAGGGCTTGGCGCGGATCAGCTCTTCGACGACGGCCGCGTAGTTCTCGAGCAGCTGGCGCTCGTCGAAGGAGGCCTTGCCGATCACCATGTGCACGATCGCGGTGCGATCGGTGCGGTACTCGACCTTGCCGGACTTTGAGTCCTCGACGGCTTTGGCGACGTCCATCGTGACGGTGCCGACCTTCGGGTTCGGCATCTTGCCCGATGGGCCGAGGATGCGTCCGAGCTGACCGACCACCGACATCAGGTCGGGCGTGGCGATCGCGACGTCGAAGTCGTCGAAGCCGTCCTCTTGGATGCGCTTGGCCAGATCCTTGGCGCCGACGACGTCGGCGCCGGCAGCCTCGGCTTCGCGGGCCTTCTCGCCCTGGGCGAAGACGGCAACCTTGACGTTCTTGCCCAGGCCATTAGGTAGTGCAATCGTGCCGCGCAACTGCTCGTCGGCATGGCGTACATTCAGGCCGGTGCGCACATGGATCTCGACCGACTCGTCGAATTTGGCGCTGGCCAGGCTCTTGACGAGCGCGACCGCCTCGGCGGGGGCATGCTCGCGATCGCGATCGACCTTCTGAAGGCCCTCTGTGTGGCGACGGCCATGAGCGCTCACGACGCCACCTCGACGCCCATCGAACGGGCGGTACCGGCGATGATCTTGACGGCTTGGTCGACATCGTGTGCGTTGAGGTCGGCGAGCTTGCGCTCGGCGATCTCGCGCAACTGTGCGTCGGTGATCTTGCCGACCTTGTTGCGGTTGGGCTCGCCCGAGCCCTTCTCCAGTTTGAGCGCCTGGCGGATCAGCACGGCCGCCGGCGGCGTCTTCGTCACGAACGTGAACGAGCGGTCCTCGTAGACGGTGATGACCACCGGAATGATCGTGCCGGTGTCGCTGAGCGTCTGCGCGTTGAAGGCCTTGCAAAACTCCATGATGTTGATGCCGTGCTGACCCAGGGCAGGACCGACCGGCGGAGCCGGGCTCGCCTGTCCGCCGCGCGCTTGCAGCTTGATTGTTGTCAATACCTTCTTAGCCATGTCTATTCCCGAGCCTAGAGCTTCTTAACCTGGTCGAAGCCCACCTCTACAGGTGTCTCGCGACCAAAGATTGATACCAGGACCTTGAGCTTGGCGGCGTCGTCGTTGATCTCGGAGATCTCTCCGGAGAAGTCTGAAAGCGGTCCGGAGACCACCTTGACGGTCTCGCCGATCGTGAATTGGGCGCGTGTGCGCGGGGCGGTCGCGACCTCCTTGTGCAGCAGGCGATCGACCTCGACCTGAGTGAGCGGCACCGGCTCCTGCGAGGAACCGACGAAGCCGGTCACGCCCGGGGTGCCCTTGACGACTCCCCAGGAGTCCTCGTTGAGCTCCATGTTGACGAGCACGTAGCCCGGCATGGTGCGCTTCTCGACCGTGATCTTTTGGTTGTCCTTCATCTCCGAGACGGACTCGGTAGGAACGACGACCGTGCGCACGGCACGCTGCTGGCCCAGCGATACGACGCGGTGCTCGAGATTGTGCTTGACCTTGTTCTCGTGACCGGAGTAGGTGTTGACGACATACCAACGAAACATTCAGCTTCCTGACAGCTTGAATTGGTGGATAAGACAGAGCAAAACGAGAGGGACGCGACGGGCGCTACTTGGAGATGAGCGCTCGCCTAAAGAATGAAGTTGACGATCTTCTGGGCAACCCAGTCCGCGGCGCCCAAGTAGGCGCCGGCGACGGCGACGAAGCCCAGCACGACAGCGGTGGCCTGCGTGACCTGGCGACGATCGGGCCACTGGACCCGT
Organism: Solirubrobacteraceae bacterium; assembly: GCA_036266805.1. Classification (GTDB taxonomy): domain Bacteria; phylum Actinomycetota; class Thermoleophilia; order Solirubrobacterales; family Solirubrobacteraceae; genus Palsa-744. Next base: position 63,650 of record DATAXK010000013.1, on the reverse strand, counting down.
TGCAGCTCGGCCCAGCTGGCGCGTAGGAAGGCGATTGCGCGACGTGGCAGCGGCTGCGATGGCCTGGTAGCCGGAGTCGCCCCATCTGGGGGCGCGGGCTCTGGCAGCTCGTCGAGGACCGACTCCTCACCTCTGCCATTACGACCGCCACGTCCCCCGCCCGCGGGCACCAGGTCAGCTGAGGACGCCTCACGAGCGCCCTCGCCATTGCGCTCGACCGGAGCGGGCTGCTCGGCCGGTACGCCGCCGGCGCCGGCGATGAGCGCCGCGTCGAACTCGTCGGCGTCACCGGAGTGCGAGAGCGCCGCCGGGACGTCGGCACGGACTGGACGATTCTGGGATGGGGTCGTCGCGCCCTCGCGGACGGGCCTGGAGCGACGTTGCCTTGCACGCTTGCGGTCACGAGCCACGGCAGCGCTCCCGCGCTAGCGAGTCTCCCGATGGCTGGTGTGCTTGCGGCACCAGCGACAGTACTTACGCAAGCTCACCCGGTCGGGGTTGTTGCGCTTGGACTTATTGGTTTGATAGTTGCGATGCTTGCACTCCTCGCAGGCGAGGGTGATAGCGATTCGAACGTCTCCGCGAGCCATGGCTAAAAAAGATCCCTGGGTGGTTGTCGACAAGCGCACCCGGACGAAAGAAAAACCCCGCCCAGGCGCGAGGTTGAGCAAAGTCTAGCGCGCCCGTGCCCTCGGCGTAGCCGTCAGCAGTGCCAACCCGCCGCCGCCTCACTCGTACAACGTCAGCGTCGCCAGGATCACGTACAGCGCGACGAGCGCCCAGCCCTCGAACGCGGCCGCTTCGCCGTCCCCGGTGACCTGCCACATCGCCAGCGCCATCACCAGCAGCGCGCCGATGTACACCGGCGCCAGCGCGAACGTCAGCGTTGTCGCCAGCAGGAACGAGATCAGCACCAGCAGCGGGAACAGGAACGCTGCTATCTGCGCCACCGAGTTCTTGACGACCGAGATCGCCAGGTCCGAGCGGCCCTTCCAGGCGAGCACGAGCCCAGCCGTGTTCTCTACCGCGTTGCCGGCGATCGCCACGATCACCAGGCCCGCGAACGCCTGAGAGATTTTGAGCTGCACTATCGCCGGCTCCAGGCCGTTTACGAACCAGTCGGAGACGAACGCCGAGGCAACGCCGGCGGTGAGCAGCAGCGCGAGCGTCAGGCGCAGCGAGAGGCGTGGGCCCGACCGCTCCGTGGATGCGATGCTCGGGCGGTCCGTGTCCTCGCTCGACGCACTTGAAACCGTAGCCTGGGCGTCCGTTGATTCCAAAGCGTCATCCTCTGTACCCGGCAGCGCGTCGGCGCGCAGGTAAGGTACGACCCAGGCGAGGTATACGACGAGCAGGCTCACGGCCCCGACCGCCGAGATCGCGTCCACGTGATGGCTGGCCGGATCGTGCGAGGCCAGCGATAGGCCCAGCAAGACGATGATGAACACGCACACCAGCAGTAGTGTCGCCGTGTCGCGCGGCAGGCGATGATGGAAGCGCATCACCCCGTCCGGGGCGCGAAATGCTCCGACCACGATCACCAGGCCCAGCACGAGCATCGCGTTGGCGAAGATCGAGCCGACGATCGCCGTCTGCGCGACCACCAGCTCGCCCTTCTGTAGGGCGAAGATGACCACGAACAGCTCCGGCAGGTTGCCGAGCGTGGACTGCATCATCCCCGTGACCGCCGGCCCGAAGCGCTCTCCCAGCTGCTCTGTGGCGAACGACACGACCCATGCCAGGCCCGCGAGCGCCAGCGTCGCTACAGCGAAGCGCGGCACGGCGTCCCACTGCCCATAGTTGGCCACGCCCGCGAGCGCCGTCAAGATCGTGATCGTCAAGAGCGCGACGCGCTCTATAGAAGTGAGACGGCTCATCTCGCCGCCGACAATAGTGTGGGCAGAGGCCGAGGCCCACTTCGATGAAGTGGCGCTCCTCCCGCTAGGCTTCCCAGCCGATGCGTCTCGCCAGCTTCCTTGCGCCTGGCAGCTCCCACCCGCGTGCCGGAGAGGTGCGCGGTGAGCACGTCGTGGCCTACGCCGACGAGCGCTGCAGCGTGCTCGATCGCCTGCGCGACCCCGGCGCGCCCGCGGCGGACGGGCCGTCCTTCGCGCTAAGCGACGTGACACTGCTCGCCCCCGTCCCCGAGCCGCGTGCGATCTTCGGGATCGGGCTCAACTACGCCGACCACATCGTCGAGACCGGCGGCACCGCTCCTGAGGCGCCGCTGGTGTTCGCGAAGCTGCCCGCCTCCGTGGTGGCGCCTGGCGCCTCCGTGCGCTGCCCAGCGGTCGTCAAACGCTTGGACTACGAGGGCGAGCTTGCCGTCGTGATGGGCGCGGACGGGGCGGTGGCCGGCTACGCCGTCGCCGACGACCTCACTGCCCGCGACCTGCAAGGGCGCGAGGCACAGTGGACGCGCGCCAAGGGGGCTGACGGCTTCTGCCCCTACGGGCCCTGGATCACGACCGCCGACGAGGTTCCCGACCCGCACGAGCTCTGGCTGCGCACCTGGGTCAACGGCGAGCCGCGCCAGGACTCCTCGACCTCGAACCTGATCTTCAAGATCCCCGAGCTCGTTAGCTTCATCTCGGAGACCTGCACGCTCTCACCCGGCGACCTGATCCTCACAGGCACGCCCAGCGGCGTCGGCATGGGCCTCGACCCGCAGCGCTTCCTCGCCGCCGGCGACGTCGTGCGTATCGAGATCGAGCGGCTCGGCGCGATCGAGCACTCGATCGCCTGAGGCCAACCACAACAGGGCCTATCACGCAGAACCGCTCCCACGCACGCAGCGCGGGGGCGCGACGATCAGTGCGGCTCGAGCACGCGGTCGATCAGGCCGTACTCCAAAGCCTGCTCGGCCGTGAAGAAGCGGTCGCGCTCCATGTCTTTGCGCACCTGCTCCTTTGAGAGGCCCGTGTTTTCGGCGTAGATGTCGTCGAGGCGCTCGCGGATGTTGAGGATCTCGCGCGCGTGGATCTCGATGTCGGTGGACTGGCCTTCGAAGCCGGCAGAGGGCTGGTGGATGAGGATGCGCGAGTTGGGCAGTGCCGCGCGCTTGCCCTTGGTACCTCCCGCCAACAGCAGCGAGCCCATCGACATCGCCACGCCCACGCACATCGTGTGGATGTCGGGCTTGACGAAGCGCATCGTGTCGTAGATCGCAAGGCCCGAGTAGACGCTGCCGCCCGGGGAGTTGATGTAGATCGAGATGTCCTTGTCCGGGTCCTGGGACTCCAGGTGCAGGAGCTGGGCCACGACCAGGTTTGCCACCTGATCTTCGATCGGCGTGCCGAGAAAGATGATGCGCTCGTTCAGCAGGCGACTGAAGATGTCGAACTCGCGCTCGCCTCTGGCGGTGCGCTCTATGACCATTGGGATCAAGGGCATGGGGCACACCCTATCGAGCGCGGCGCTCCGATCCGGACACGTTCACCGAGGAGGCCGCGAGCAGCGCGAACGAACGGACGCGCCCGCCCCGCCAATGCTCACGATTACGGCCATAATGGCTGAGTCGATGCTTCCCTTGAACCTTCCCAATCTGCTTACGGTGCTGCGCATCATGCTCGTGCCGGTGCTGGTCGTTGCCTTGCTCGGCAACACGCCCTCGGGCGACGTGCTGGCCGCCGTTGTGTTCGCGCTGGCCTCGCTGACCGACTTCGTCGACGGCTACCTGGCCCGCTCGCGTGACTCGATCACGACGTTCGGCAAGCTGATGGATCCCCTGGCCGACAAGCTTTTGATCGTCGGGGCACTGCTGTCGCTCGTATCGCTCGACCGGCTGGAAGGGTGGGTCGCGATGGTGATCATCGCTCGCGAGCTTGCGGTGACGATGTGGCGCATGAACGCCACCTCCTCAGGGGTCGTGATCGAAGCCTCGATGTTCGGCAAGCTCAAGACCTGCGTGCAGATCGCGGCGATCCTTGCCGTGATCGCCGTGCCCGGGTCCCCCCTCTGGGTCTCGCTGCTGGTCTACCTGATGGTCGCGATCACCGTGCTGTCGGGCCTCGACTACTTCCGCCGAGCCACTCGTCCAGCGTCGTCTGATACTCCGACGGCGCCCGCGTCTGAATCTCCTCCCGCAACTCGGCCATGAGGCCGTGGCGCTCGGCGATCACGTTGTGTTGGTGAATCGTCTCCAGGTTCTCTTGACGCGCTGAGACGAAAGCCCCCTCTGGCAACTCGGGGAAGCGCTCGACCGTGGCGGCGATCATCTCGCGCACGCAGTCCTCGACGAAGCGCGGGCGGCGGTGGGCCTTTTCGACCACCTCGACCTCGTCTGAGCGCTTCATCAGCTCGTAGATCTCAGAGGACATCGAGCCCTCGACGATCTGCAGAAGACTTGCCGCTTCGATCTCGGTCTTGCACTCCTCCGGACAGCCGATGTGCAGCGTGCCGAGCCCGCGCTGGTTGTGGGTGGCGACGGGGACGTCCTCGAATATCTTGTCGATCTGCTCGTCGCTGAAGTCGTCGGCCCGCAAGCGCTCCCGCGCACGGGCGCCCACGAGCTCCTGTGCGCACGGGCACGCGGTCATGCCGGTGGCCGCTACGCCCACCAGCCGGCGCGTGCCGCTCGGCAGGGCCACGGCACGGCCGTAGAGCGTGTAGATCTCCTGCGTGGCGATGCCCGACACAGGGGCGGGCTTGTGCTCGGGATAGCGCGCCGCGATCGTGACCTCGGCGCGTGCCGCGCCCTGACGCTCGCGCACCAGCTCGGCGATGTGCTGCGCCAACGTCTCCGCGCGAAACGGCGCCTCTTTCAGAATCACCTCGCCGATCGCCTCGTTGACGACCTCCTCGAAGCGCGACATGTGTGCGCCCTTCTGGGCCGAACCCAGGTCCACGTAGCACTCCAGGCGCGCGTAGAACAGCTCCTCGCGGATGCGGATGACCTTCTCGACTCCCGTGACCCCCACGCGTGAGAGCGCTACCGGGATCGAGGGGGGGCGCGCTTGGACGTCCTCAGCGATGGCCCGCGGCGATGGTGAGGCTGGGTGCGCGTCTGTCGCTTGAGCCATGCTCCCGGCAAGCGTAGTACACGCGCTCGGCCGCCCGCCGGGCCTTGAAGATCGCCAGCGCCGGCCGCGCGAGCGGGCCGAACACGTCCAGCACTGCCTGTGTGACGGCGGCCGCCTCACCGACACCCGCCCGCGGGACGGTCAAGTAGAAGCTGGCCATCGCCGCCACGATCAGCTCGTGCCGGTGCGCCGGCTCCAGGGCCCGCGCACAGTCGAGCGCGCGCTCGGCCAGCAGCGCCATGCGCTCGGCTGCCTCTCGCGGCGAGCCGTACATCTCGATCAGGTTGTCCTGGCCCGTGCGCGCGTCCTCCTCGACGTCGACCAGGTGGTCGAGCATCGAGTGCAACGCCCCGATCCAGGGGAAGTAAGCCCGCTCCAGCGCATCGACGTGCGCCTGGTCGATTCCCGGCTCGGCCGCCGCGGCGATCATCACGTGCACGCCCAGCGAGGAGCCGCCGGAGGCCGCCGTCTCCCACCAGCGCAGGTCGCTGCCGGGCGGCGTCTGTGCGTGCCCCCAGTGCTCGATCGCCTCGCGCTCGCGCCGGTTGAACGCCTGGAAGGAGACGACGCGCTCGGCCGCCCGCCGCGCCGCCGGCGCGACTACCGCATACGAGGGCAGCTCAGACAACGCCACCTGACAGGTCTCGACCAGCGCCTGCAGGTATCCGTTTTCGTTGTTTTTTGGGGGATGGATTTGGCGTTCGTCGTCGTGTCCCGACTCCGCTTGTGCCCCACGCGCGGTCCACGCTCCCGGCCTGGCGCGGGCCAGTGCGGCCAAGAGCGCTTCGTGCTGGACCCGCGCCTCTGCCGGGCCGATCTCCTCCGACTGCTCGGAGAGCGTGTCGAGGTGGTTGTAGGCCGTCTGGAAGGCGACCGTGGCGCGCACGACGGCCGCGCGATGCTTGCGCGGTACGAATGTCGCGAAGGCGGCGGCGCCCTCCATGTTGCCGCGCTTGGCCAGCGCCTGCAGCGCCTGCGCGCGCAGGGCCGGATCGGGGATCTCGCTCGCGCGCTCGCGCCAGCGGCCGAGCTCATGCGCTACCTGCGGGAAGACGCTCGTCCAGTAGCTGCCCGCGGCACGCACGAACAGCGGTGCGGACGCCGCACGCCCGCCACGGGTCGCGTGCGCGTCCATCTCAGCCACCCGCCTCCCACGATTGGCCGGTGGCCCGCTCGATCTCCTTTCCCACCTGCGTGAGCTGCCATACGTTCGGCATCCCGCGCTCCTGGCCGGCCTCGGCGTTGACGGCCAGGCCGAGGCGCTCCAGGCGCTGCAGCAGCTTGGATACCTGGCCTTGGTCGTTCATCCCCGCGGCCTCGCCGATCTGGCGGTTGGATGCGCCCGGCTGGGCCGCCATCACGCGCAGCACGCGCATCGTGCGATAGGTGATGCGCATCGGCAGGCCGTTCAGGCGGCTCGCCCCGTCGGCGGCCCGCGGCGCTCGTCGCCGGCGCTCGGGCAGCGGCCGCTCGAGCTCCTTGCGCGCCGCCGCCGCCCCGAGGTAGGGCAGCGCGATCATGCTCATCAGCGGGTTGGTCAGCTCGACCAGCGCAGGGCGGCCACCCCGCACGAGTCGGGCGTAGACGACCGTGAGTACCGAGCCGACCAGGCCCTCGGCGGTGAGCGTCGTAACCGCGGAGCCGCGCTCGGCCACCTCTCTGCCGGCGTCGATCGCCTCGATCAGCTCGCCCAACACCTGCGCGCGGCGCTCCAGCGCCGCCGGCCCCGCGCCAAGCGCCTCGACGACCAGCAGCCGCCCACGCGCGGGCTCGTCCTCGAGGAAGCTGAGCAGGGCGTGCAGCGCGAGCCTGACCCGTACACGCCATGCGTCCTGAGGGTCGTAGACCTCGCGCACGTAGGAGCGAGCGCACTCGAGCGACTCCTCGAGCGCAGCCAGCAGGCATTCCTGACCGTCCATGAAGACCTCGTAGAACGTGCGCCGCGAGACGCCCGAGCGGGCGACGATCGCCGCCACCGACAGGTTGCTCGCGCCCTGCTCGGCGGCGACCTCGGTCATCGCCGCGACCAGGCGCCCTCGTTGGATCTCCAGCAGATGCTCGCGCGCGTCCGAGCGATCGCCCGGACGCCGCTCGTGCGTCCCGACGTATCCGTTCTCGGACGACACGAGCGCTGCCCTACTTCTTCTTTTTGGCGCCCTTGCGGGCTTTCCCGGCTTTCGCCTTGGCTTTGGCCTTGGCGCAGCCGGTAACCGCGATCGGGGTGCTTGTGTGTATTTCCGCGCCGTTCTGGGCGACGAACGAGGTCGGCATCTTCAGTCCGCCCTTGACCGTGCACAGGTTTTTGTTGGCGCCGAGCGCCGAGTACTTGCCTTGCGGCAGCGTGAGTTCGAACGTACCCACGGGCACGTCGGGGATTTGCTTGAAGGTGCTGCTGGTGACGCCGGCTTTGTTGATGAACGTCGAGCCAACCAGGTCGACGGTGGCGCCGTAGCCTTGCAGGACGACGATCAGCTGGGGGAATTCTTCGCCGCCGTGGCTGACGAAGTAAGCGGGGCCTTCCAGGCTGACAGGCAGGACCGGTGTCGTGGCTTTCGCGTGACCCACGATCGATGCCGCCGGGCACGCCGCCGGGTTGGCCTCGAACGTCTGTGCCGGACAAGCCTTCTGCAGCGTTGTGAGCCTGGAGGGCAGCTGCCTTGGCAGGTCAACCTTGACCTTGGCGATGTTCGCATCGTAGGGTCCCGCTGGGTAGGCGAGTTTGACCGACAGGCTCGCGCCACCGGTACGTGACGTTTTGCCGTTGGTCTTGGCGGTCAGCTTTGGTTTAAACGCGAGGACAGCGCAGTTGGTGACCTGGAACGGCACTTTGACAGTCGACGAGAGTCCTTCGTTGCTATAGAGCGTGCCACCGATCTGCAGGGGACCGCAGTTAGTCGAGTTGAATGTGAAGTTTGGCCTGTCGATACTCACCTCGACGTGCTGGATCTGTAGCGGTATCCCGTCGAGGATCGTCGGGATCTTGTATGGGCCGCTGTTGTCGGTCGTGATCGTCAAAGCGGCCGTGATCGGGTTGACTTCGATCTTCGCCCTGACGATCACGTTGCCGAGGTCAAACGGCCCCGCCTTGGCAGGGTTGACGATCGACAGGCCGTAGGGGGCGCCGCCGTAGCCTTCGGTGATGAATACTTCGCCACCTGTGACCGTGTAGGGATCCCCGCCGACGCCAACGCTGACGACGGTATGTCCGATCAGGCTTTCTGGGCCACACGTCCCCTGATCGGCTTGGGGTTCTTTACAAAGCTTCACGGTCGAGAGCGTCCCCAACAGGCCCGGTGGCATCGTGAGCTTGATCGCCTGCAGGTTCTGCGACCCGTCGGGTCGGCTCATGGTCATCGTGAACGGGCTGAACCCGCCCGCCTGGATGCTCGTCGTGCCGGCCGTCAGCGACGGCGAGAACGGCAACGGATCGTGACACGGGGTCCCGTTCGGACCCGAGGTCACGTCGAACGTCGAAGACGGCGTCGCCGGTTCGTTGCCCGACCACGGCCCTATCGACGTGGTTGTCGTATAAGGACCACACAATGCGGGCGTGGTCAGCGGCGCGCGGTCCCCGCCGAAGAAGTGCAGGTTCAGATCTTCAAAGGGTAGTTGCGGCGTGTTCCTGAACGTCGAGACCAACTGTCCGGTGACCGGGTTGGTGGTCACTTCACCCGCAAGCTTTAGCAGGGTCCCCGAGACCGGATCCTGTGCCACCAGATACAGGGCCACCAACGAACCGAACGGATTCGTGTTCTGTTGCGCCAGATACGCCTCGCCGGTCAATGCGTTTGGAAGCAGCGGGCTCTTGATTTCCAAGGTTGCCACCTTCGACGCTTCGGGACACGACGCTTCCGCGTCGAAGCTGAGCGCGACCTCTTCTTCCGAGCAGGCCTGCAACCCGTCGGCGGCCGCTGGGTTCAAGCCGACGCCCGCGGGCAGCGCCACCGTAGTGTCCTTCACGTCGGCCTCGCCCAACCCTTCCCCGTCAAGGCTGACTTCCTGTGGAACGTGTATTCCCACGGTCAATCCCGTCGGCGTGCTCCCAGCCTGCCCGTCCGGTGAGACGCTGATCGACGGATTGAATGGCAACTTGTTGCAACCATCCAATGCCGGTAGCGGCAAATCGGAGCCAGACGAGACGAAGTTCGCCGTGTTCTCCCAGGAATCCGCTTCCATCGTGGTCTGCAACTGTCCTGTGCATGAGGTCGGCAACTCCAGCAACGGCGGCGCGAACTGCTGGTTCACCGCCGAGCACGGCCCAAACTTACCATCGGAGGCTGCTTGTGCCAGCCCGTCATCGATACAGCTCCAGCCGCGCTGGTTATCGTGACTCGGATCGCCAGGGACACCCCAGAACGTCACACGACTACCAATAAACGCCACCGTCTGGGTCACGTTCGTGATCTTCACCGTCACACCATAATCCCCACCGGTACGCACCGAAGTATCAAGGAAAACCGGGTTACCAGACACATTGAAACCAAAACGCGCCGGCTCACCCACCGTCGGCGTAAGATTGAACAACGGAACAGTGAACGTAAAGAACTCACCGCCTTCGCCCAACAAGGCCGTCACCGATGCCGCACCGATCGCCGTGTCATTTGGACATTCGTTCGAACCTCTGCTATACCGATCGAACTGTGGTATCGGACACTGCGGGAAAGGTGTCGGATTCCCGATCAAACCCGGTGGCAGCTTGAACGCGAGGTCCTTCGGCATTTCAGCCTGGACAGGTTCATATCCTCCTTCATGTACTTGATCGAAGATCTTCTGGTTGAGCCTCAGTGTTGTGGTCAGCTGGAACGGGTGGGAGCCGGCTCGTGTATCGGTGGTGCCGCCTTCTTCTTCCAGGGCTATTTCATAGTTTTCGATACCAAACGCGGGTGCGGCACTCCCGACAGTTATCGCACGAACCTTTTTGACCGGTGGCGCATTACCACCGCTGAGCTGTAGTTCAACCGTTTCGCCTGAATGCGCACCGGGATTTATGTTCACCGGAATCAAGAGTTCCACCTGATTATAGGGACTTGTCGCACCGTCATACGTACAACTCAGGGTTTCCTTAGAGCATTCGAGCCGTGTTCCACCGGCAAACCCACCAAACCCGGTGATCGCGAGCGGCGTCAAGCCCGCGGGGAGCTTCGCCGAGATCTTGACCGGCCCGGTCAGATCCGTATCGCCCAAATTGGCGCCCGTGAGGACAAGCGTGGCATCGCTGCGGCCCTTGGTCACCTCTCGATCCGTCACTTCCTGACGCCCGCCGGTGAATCTTGGTTCGACACGCAATTTTGTGATAGTGTAGTCAGCGAACGATCCCTTCCATATGATCTTGTACGGTTCGCTGCCGGTCGCGTTACCCTGGCCGCTGGGAACTTCCACGTTGCCTTTGCCGAAGATTTCTTCCAGAGTTTCCTGCAATTCCTGATGGGTCGCATCCCACGGAATTTCACGTTCTTCAAAAGAAATCGTTTGGTCCACGAGTCTGTAGCTGCCGCCGGTGGCGCTGACTGTGATTTCTTGAACCTCGTCTTTGGCCTGACCGGGCTGGATGATCGCCGGAGCGCTGTCCACCTGCAGCTTCCACCACGGCCGCGTGGCGAACGCCGGCGAAGCCTGCACACACAGGCCGACGAGTGTGAGCGCAGCGACACCGAGGAGGCTTCTCTTGACCGTACCCACGCTCATCGTCCGCTCCTCTTGGTCGCATTTGCCTTACGGGACTTCACCGCTCCATATCGCGCGTGGGCCTGGCGTTCGCAGGCCTTACGACGCTTGCCCTTCTTCCTGGAATGGCATGCCTTCAGCGCGTGGGCGAGCCGCTGCGTCCGCGTCAGCGTCTTCGCTTTGAGCGCAGGGCCACCCGGCGGAGACGTAATGTTCCCGGCGCCGGTGAACGTCGCGCTCGAAGGTGAGCCGAAGATCGCGGGTTGCGGCGTTGGCGCCGCCTTACACGAGTCGCTCGTGTTGCATGGCGCCGGGCTGATCGGTTCAGGCGCAAAGCACCGCGAGGGACCACTGCCGCATTCGCGCGCATCGTAAGCGTCATACGTATTATCGAAATCCTTGAGCACCAATTTTGCCGTGGTGAGGAAGAACACGTCGCCGCCCGTTTCGCTCGCGTCGAGAAACGTCGATTCTTCAGCCGATTCACCCGAGGACACCAACGACACACAACCACCCGACGTTTCGTTAAACGTTACGCGCGACGCACTGCAATCGCCAGTGCCAGGGGGCTCATACTCATACACATCCTGCGTACCATTCACATCTTGTGGCACGAGCGCGTCGTTGCTATCAAAGAACAAGCGACCGCTATCGGACAGGTAACGCGGCTGATAGCTAGCGCTCTCGCCGTTGAAGTCTACCCAGGACGACAGACTGGACGCGATCCACTCGTTTTCAGGAAAGATACTACGACCTGTCGCGAGCTTCTCTTCACTGTCACCGTATTCGGCTCCCACGGGACGAGCGCCCGTCGGATCGCACGAAGCGCACACCAGCTTATGGGCAGTCGCATCGTAGAGGTATACCTCCTCGTCAGGGTGACCGCTCACCGCGTCGCGCGTATCGTAGCCAGTCAGATCTCGGTTCGACATAAACGTCAGCCACCGTCCGCTCGGCGAGACGCGAACAGTAACACCATGACTTTCTGCTTCAGATGGGGTCCAGTCCGGATAGTCTTCGGGATCGACACTGGCGACGAAATTGGTCACACCGTCGTGACGCACGTACAAGTTACACAGCTGGGTTTCTTTCTGGTCGATCATTTCGACTGCATGTGTTTCGTTGGGACATCTACCTGGGCTGGCTCCCGAAGCGAGCGCTCCGCTCGCCGCGAAATACACATACGAACCATCTTCGCTTGCACCAATCACCGAGCCTACATCCGCGGATTCGCCACCCACGACAGGCGTCAGGTCGGTCAGATCGCACCTATATTTGCCGGTGCCGGTTTCTTGCGAGATTTCGCATTCGTAGAGGTCGGGCTTCGCGTCGATAAATTCCCCATAGAATTCGGTCGCGGACGCGCCCGAATTTGTGGTGAGACGTCCACTGTCGAGGAAGAAGATCCTCGAATCGTCAGCGCTAGCCGCTTCAAAGGCCGCGCGCTTTGGAGATACTGGAGACAGGCCCGCCCCCTGCGGCACATCGAGACGGACCGTTTCTCCAGTCGCCATGTCGCGCATGAGCAGTCCTTCCACGCCTTCATAGGACCCGTTTAGGAGGACGCGCGACCCGTCATCGGAGATCACATGCCTAAGCATCCCACTGGACGCAACCCCGCCAACGCCGACGAACGTCAACTTACCGGCAGCCCACTCATACAAACCACCACCGGAACCCGCCGTCAAGGCAACATTCGACTCGAGCAGCACATGGGTCAAATCCGGGTTGGCAGCAACGACTTCTGGACCGCAGTACACCTTTTTGCAAGGCCCTTCTCCTTCTTCGCCGTACTGCGTGCCTGCCGGCACATTCGCGCCGCTCACAAGCGGTTCGTAGCAACCCGAACCACAGAATTCTCCCGGATCATCGTTCAAAAAGTCAGTGCGAAGATAAGCTGTCGACTGGCTCACTTCCGGCGCCAACGGCGTCACGGGACCATACGGCTGCAGAATCGCCCTGGAAAGATCTTCAGAGAAAAAACGGTACTCCTGAGCCCTGGTGACCGCGAGAGTTCCGCTGCTGCTGTGGGGCGGTGTGATCGTCTTGGACACCCATCCTTGCGCACCACGGGCAAAGAAGTTAGCCGAGTCGAAACCGTAGGTGCCGGCGGCGCCGTCTTCGATCGGCTCGAAAAAGCTCTCCTCGGTAAAAGCATTCCCGTCGGCGGCAGCCTGAAGGATGCCACCCTCAAGTGGCCTCAACAGGGTGCCGTCCTTTTGTAGTGGTGAGACCATCTCGTATTGGCGGCCGTCGGCAAGTATCGACGAGCCTCCGGCGTGCTGCGTGGTGAACGAGACCGTTTCACCGGTCACGTTCTTCTGCACCGCGTTGCTCGCGACCACGCGAAACTCGTAAGGGGAGCCCGGCGCCAGCTCCTGCTGCATGTGCACGCTCAGCTGAACCGCACTTGGGCCCGGGGGAAGCGTTCCGCTGCCTTCGGGTTCCGGGACGGGCTTGAAAGCACCGCCGGCGAGGGCATATTCAAAGCTGTAGGAAGTTTCGGCGCCGTGCGGGTTGACCTTCGCGTTGAGCGTCGCGCTGGTCGAGGCGAGTGTGGTGACAAACTCTTCTTCGACCGCGGGACCAACCGCAACCGTGGTGAACGTCACCGGGTAACTGACCGCTTCTTCGCCCGCTGTGTTGTGAGCGATCAAGCAGAAGGTGTATTGAGCGCCAGGCAGCAATCCGGTGATTTCGCTGTGCACCGACTCCGGCGTGGTCCCGCTGGAGGAGCCCGCGGGTTCGGGCGACGTCTTTTCGTTTTCCCTCTGCCCGGTTTCTGGATTTTCGCGCTGACATTCGCTGGCTGACTGTCGGTAAGCGAATTCATAGGTGCCAGGGTTGCCGGCGTTGTTCGGGTTGAGGACGCCCGTCAGCGTGGCCGTGGTGGCGCCGACCGGTTCCGCCTTGACGTTTTCCGGAGTTTCCGGAGCGATCGCGGTTTCGAAGTGCCCGATTGCCCCTTCCGCCGCTTTGCCTTCCTTGCGGCTCTGTTCGCTTTCGGCGATCAGACGGTAGTAGTAGGTCGTATGCGACTGCAGGCCACCCAGGTTCAGGCCGACGCCCTGCCCGCCGAAGCTGGCGGCAAAGCTCGCGGGTTCGCACACTGTGGTCGTGGTGCCACTTTTGAGCGACGCTTCGGTGCCGTACTGAAACTTGCATTCGGTCAGCTCGTTGTTGGGGTTGACGACCCCTTCCAGATGCGCTTCGCCGGCCTTGACGTTGGAGGCGCTCTCCGATTCGATCGCGGGCGGGGCGGCGGGAGTGGTGAAGGGCACCGCGTTACCCACTGTCCAGTTTTCTTCTCCAGGGTTGCGTGTCGCCACGCAGACCTTGTAATCGGCGCTCGGCTGCAGGCCTTTGAGGGTCAATTCGACTTTTTCGCCTTCGCTGCCGGGCGCCATCCCGGGAGTTTCAGGGGCGAAGGAGCCTTCCGTGCAGGCGGCGTGCGGAGCGTAGAAGAATCCGTATTCCACAACCAGTTCGCTGCTCGCCGCTTTCGGGTCGAGCACTCCGTGCACGGTCGCGCTCGTCGCCGTGACCGCGGTCGCCGACTTCGTTTCCGGCAGTTCGGGGGCGGCGGCAAGCGCCGAGGAGGCCGTAAACCCAAGAATTCCCGCTACCGCGCAGGCCAACACCGGCCACATAAATCGACGAGCTATCACCAAAATCATCCCCTCCACCTTGTACTTAGTCCGATGCACCCTGTAGACAGCCACGCTGCGCAGGCCCCGTGACGAAAGACGTCACTCCTCGGCAGCCAGGATCGCCGGAACAGGCCGCCGCGACAAGACAAAATTAGGGGTCTTGAATTTAGAGATCGTGGACGTACCAGGCGAGCCACACCCAGCGCTTGGGCGCACCCACCCCCGCCCGCGAAGGCGGCTATTCCTGCAGCACGGCCCGCGCTGAGACGCGCGTCGTCAGTCGGGTGAGCGCGAGCACGCGGCGGTCGAGGCCAAGAGCGATCCCGCGCCAACTTCGTCACGTACAGCCCCGTGGAATGTGGGTTTGCGGAGAAAAGAGGGTGCCGACAGCCAGTTTTCGTCGCGGGCGCCACGTAAGTTGGTCGCGATGCCCGCGCCAGCCGTCATCCGCCTCCTGTGCGAGACCGAACCCTCGCTGGGAACCTCAATCGTCAACGGCCTGCTCGCATGGACGGCAGTCCTGGGCGGCTGCACCGTCTTCTGCTCAGGGCTGCCGGCGGCCGTCGCCGTCTTCATCCCCAGCAGACCAGACACCCTGTCACGGAGGATCAACCGTGGGCTGGGCTATGGCTTTGTCATCGGGATACCCCTAGCCCCATTGACGCTTTTTGTCTTCATCGATAAGATCGTTTCATGAACGGCTTCGACATCTACGACCGCTTCGACTTCGTCCTCTCGTGGCTGATGGCGTTCGCCGCGACGGGTGCCATGGTCCTCGGTGCGCCCCTGTGGGTGATCGCGCTCATATGCGCGACCGGCTGCACAATCGGCTTGCTGCATCACTTCGACCAGTTCTTCGGCAGGTAACGCGCCGGACGCCGGACGGGACTCGACGCGCACGAGTCTCTTGGCACCGAATCTCACGTCATTCCTGCAGCACCGCCCGCGCCGACACACGCGCCGCCAACATCCCCGGTAGCGCGATCACCGCAAGCGCTATCGCCCCGAACAGCAAGATTGTCAACAGTACCTGCTCCTGGCCGAGCGAGAACGGGGCGGGGAAGCCTGTGCTGAGCTGTAGGAAGCGGCCCGCGAGCGCGTGGCCAGCGATTCCCACGAGCGCGCCTACCAGAGCGCCGACGCCGATCGTGATCCCGCACTCCAACAGCACCGCGCGCCACAGCTGGGCCGCATCGTAGCCCTGGATCTTCAAAGCCGCCAAGCGCGGGCGCCGCTGCCAGATCGCGGCGCTGAGCGCCGCGGCCACCGACAACGCCGCCGCCACGATCAACAGCGTCGATATCTCTTCCAAGGTGCGCAACCCTTGGCGCGCGCTTGACGCGCTCTGGGCCGCTCGTTCTTCGGACGTGCGCGCCTGCAGGCCGCTACCCGAGCCAAGCGTCGCCAGCACCGCGCGCCTGCCCGCCGCCGGGCTCACTCCCGGCTTCAAGCTCACTTCCAAAGCCGCCGCTCCGCTCGTGTGCCACAAGCTCGCGTAGTCGGCCGCCGTCAGCGTGATCGTGCCCGCCGGCCAGCCCGAGTTGGTTGTGACCGCCGCCACGCCCAAGCGCGCGGCGCCCGTCGGCGTGGGGAGCGTGAAGTAGCTGCCCACATGCAGATTGCGTTCGCTTGCGAATTCGCTGGAGACCGCCGCCCAGCCGCCTGCGCGAATCAAGTGCGTGGCGGTCGCGTATTCGCCGTGCACCAACTGGCTCGATTCCAGCAACGTTGCGTCGCCCGCCGGCTTGGCGCGCACCCACATGCGCCGCTCGCCCACGTCGAGCAGACCGCCGCGGTAGACGCGCACCGCGGCGACGCTCGGCGCGTGCGCGATCTCGGCCGCCGGCGCGGCCGGGGCGAAGCTGTTCGTGTTGAACACGTCCTTGCCCGAAGTCACCCAGACCTGGGCGGTCGCGAAGTATTGATCGGTCGCCCGTTCGATGCCCGCCAGCAGGTCGCGCCGCGCGCCGCCGATCGCGATGCCGCCGTAGACCGCCAGGCACACGATCCCCGCGAGCGCGACCGAGCGCGTCGTGGTCGCGCGCAGCTCTGTCATTGCCACGATCAGGGCGCTCGAGTGGATGCGCTCGCCGGCGCGCGGCAACCAGCGGGCGAGCGTCCAGAACACGGCCGGGATCAGGCACACGCTTGCCAGCGCCAAGGCCACCCCGGCGGCTATGGTCAACGATGGCGCGAGCAGCGCCAGCACGCTCGCCACCGCAATCAGGCACACGCCGGCGATCGCGAGCCCGGCGATCGTGCGCTCCCCCACCACCTCGCTGTGCGCGCCCGTCTGGTGCAGGCCCACGTCGACCGGCCTGCCGGCGCGCAGGTCCAGGAGCGGCGAGAGCGAAGCCAGGCCGGTGGCCAGCACGCCGCACGCCACCGCCACTGCCACCGTGGCCGCGTGCACGACCTCTTCCGCCCCGATCGGGAAAGCCGCCGTGAGGAAACCCGGGACCTGTTGGAAGAACAGGTGCGAGAGCTCATATCCCAGCGCGATCCCCACGAGCGATGCCACCAGACCCAGCGCGAGCGCCTGCATTCCCATCAGCAGCACGATCTGACGCGCGTCGTAGCCCTGCATACGCAGCTCGGCGATGAAGCGGCGGCGCTCCGGGACGGTCAGCAGCATCGCGTTGAGCGCGAGCAGGAAGCCGATCATCACGGCGATCGCCGTGAACAGCGAGGTGGACTGGCGGTTCGGGCCGGTCGCCACGTTCAGCAGGCGCAGTTCGTCGTCGGCCGGGCGCAGATCGAGGTGTTGCGCCGCCGCCAAGCGCGCAAGCTCGTCCGACACCAAACGCTGCGCGCCCGGGACCGGACGGATCAGGATCCCGCTCACCCTGCCGCGAGCGCCGACCAGTCCCTGCGCGACGCCCAGCACCGCCACCGCCACCGGGCTGGCCGAGGCGCCGGCAACCGAGCCGCCGAGCAGCACGCGCATGCGTGCACCGCGCACCACTCCCCCACTTGCGACACGCAGCGTCTCGCCCGGCTGGGCATCCAGCGCGCTCGCCACGCCGCTCGGCAATCCCAGGCCGCCCTTGAGCAGCACCGTCGCGGCGCCCAGCTCCTGCGTGGCCACGCCGCCCAGCGCTTCGACGCTCGGGGTGACGCCGATCAGTTGCACCGTCTGCTGGCCATGCGGGCCGCTGAGCGTGACGTTCTCGCGCAACACAGGGGCCGCCACCTGCACGCCTTCCAGTTCGCCCACCTTCACCACCAAGCCTTCGTCGAAGCCCTGCGCGGAGCGCGCCACCAGCTCGTAGCGCGCCGAGCCGGTCAGGCCGTGGATCAGGCGACCGGCGGAGCTCGTCAAGCTCGCGTTGGCCAAGAGCACGCCGAACACGAGCGCCACGCCGATCGCCACGCCGCTGCCCGCCAGCAGCTCCGCCACCGGGTGCGCACGCAGGCGGCGGCGGTAGAGATACAGCAGCATGTCCACGCGCACACCCAGGATTCGCGGATTCATTACTGGCTCACCACGCGTTCGCCGCCGCCATTCATCGCTCTCCCACAGGCGCACGCGTCGCGGACCCCTCGACCCTCAGTCGCTCCCTTGTGCCCTCATGGTTGCCCGTGTTTACACGCAGCGGCGGCCGTGGCTCGCCGCTGGGCGGTACTTCGTGCAGACGTCCATCGCGCAACGTGTGCACCCGATCGACGAACGCGACCGCGTCGGAGTCGTGCGTGACGAGCAACCCGGGCAACCCGCGCTCGCGGCAGATCTCGCGCAGCAATGTGAGGATTTCGTTCGTGCGAGCGGAGTCCAGGTTGCCCGTTGGCTCGTCCGCCAGCAGCAGCCTCGGTTCCGCCGCCAGGGCGCGCGCGATCGTAACTCGTTGGCGCTCGCCCATGGACAGGCGCTCCGGGGTGTGACCGGCACGCCCCCCCAATCCCACCCTCTCGAGCCATGGAAGCGTGCGCGCGCGGGCCTCCCTCAGGCTGAAGCCGAGCACCGGCAGCTTGATCAGTGCGTTGTCCAGTGCCGTGGCGCCCGGGATCAGATGGAACTCTTGTGAGACGAGGCCCACCTCGTGGCGGCGGTACTCGGCGGCTGCTCCCGCGGACAGCAGGGCGACGTCGCGGCCGCCGAACATGATGCTGCCGCTGTCAGGGCTGAGCAGCGCCGCGATCAGCATCAGCAGCGTGGACTTGCCCGAGCCGCTTGGGCCATACAGCGCGACCAGCTCGCCCGGCTCGATCCGCAGGCTCACCCCGTCCACGGCCCGCACCGTCTCCCCGCCGCTGGAGTAGTGCTTGACGAGCTCGCACAGCTCCAGTGCGCCCTCGCTCACCGGGCCTCGATTGGGTACGCGCTCACGGGCTATCAAACGCCCCCAGCGCCCGGTTCTGGCCCTCTCGGCGCACAGGCCCTCGACCCTCGAGCACATACGACTCTTGACGGCTCGGCACACAGGCCCTCGACCCTCCAGCACATACGACTCTTGACGGCTCGGCACACAGGCCCTCGACCCTCCAGCACGTACGACTCTTGACGGCTCCGGCACTCACGAGCCTTCGACCGCCCCTGCGCGCCGGCGCGGAAACTCCACCACCGTTCCCTGGTCTTTCGTCGAGCAAAGCTCCCCCGCCGACAGCGACGCGAGCGACGGAATGCCTTGTAGGGCGCTCAACTCCTCAGAAGCCACGAGCAGCGCGATCGAGCGCTCCCGTGCGACCGCGCGCAGCAGTGCGCAGAAGCGCTCACGCTCCAGCAGGCTAGGCAGCGGTGCGGGCTCATCGACCGCAAGCAGGCGCGGCTCGCGCACGAGCGCCCTCGCCAACATCACTCGCGCGCGCGTATCCGGCGCAAGCGACACTGTCATCTCCTCGGCGCTCACGCCCGCGACGCCGGCACGATCGAGCGCGGCCAGCGCGCGGCGGCGGGCCTCCCTCAGCGACAGGCCCCCACTGCCCGCCGACATCGCGACGTGATCCATCACCGTCTCCCCTGGGCTCGGAAGCCAACCGTCCCCCGTCAGCAGCGCGATCGGGCCGCGCAGCAGGCGCGCGCGCTCGCCACCGGACATGCTCGCCGTCTGGCGCCCCTCGAAGCGCACGCTGCCCCCATCGGGCAGCTCGAGCCCAACCGCCAGGTGCAAGAGCGTCGACTTGCCCGAGCGCCGCTGGCCGTAGACGCCGAGCGCCTCACCTTGCCGCAGCTCGAAGCAGACACCCTCCAGCACGACGCTCTCGCGCTCGCCTTCGCGCCGGCGCTTGTCGACGTTCGCAAACGACAGCAACGGTGCGTGCACCGTCTTGTGGCTAAGGCTGCCCGGACCCATACCGCTGCATCCTAAGCACGCCCAGCCGCATACTCGTCGATCCGCCGCAGTGTGCGATTTACCCAGTCGAGCTCGGTCTGCAGCATCTGGTGGATGCCGTCGCGCGTGCAGTCCATGAACAAAGCGCCCCACGAACCAGGCTCGCCATCACCGGGGCACATCATCGTCGCGAGCGTGAGGCATTCGCGACGGTGCTGCGCCAAAGCCGAGCGCAGCCCTGGAACGTCCTGCTCGCGCGCGACCGCGAGCTTGGCGTGCAAGCCGAGGCGAAACGTCTCGCGCGGCAAGAGCGTCTCGATCCAGCGCGTGAGCGCCGTCGAAGTCAGCTCGGTCGGGTGATAGACGATCCGCGTACCCATGCGTTTGTCGCGCCTGGGCTCTTCGCGGACTTCGATCAGGCCCTCATCCAGCAGATTCTGCAGCAGTCGGTAGACATCGTTGGAGTCGATCCGCCAGGTCTCGCCCAGGCGCACCGCCAGACGGTTGGCCAGCTCGCCGCCGTGGCTGGGACGCTCGAGTACCAAACCCAACAATGCCCCGCGCAGGTGCGCGGAACGTCCCCGTATCCATTTGGCAGTCCCCGCCTTACCCTCTACCGCTCCGACCATACGCCGTCTTGACTCCCCGACTTCGACGATCTCTCGAAAACATACCTCAGTTGGCAGTCATTGGCAAGGGGGGATACGATTGTCTTCTAACTGGCACTGTCTCGAGCGCCACGCGGTATCGTCATCAACACAATCCCGGTGTCGAGGGCATCCGGGCGAGGGGTAGGGGATCGCACGATGATCTGCAAACAGACGCGCTCACTTCGACTGGCAGCCGCTCTGAGCGCGACGCTTGCGCTCACGGGGACGTTCGCGAGCACCACGATCGCCTCGCGCGGTACGATCGCCTCACGCGCCGTCAGCGTCGACGACACCGGCCATCTGCACCTGCTGAAAGCGTTCGGCTCGGTGCTCATGGAGGAAGGCTCGGCCGCCGGCACACTGCCCGGGCAGGCGAAAGTTCGCCTCACCGTCGGCTCCACGGTGACAGCCTCGTTCACGATCCAAACCAAATACGGGACGATTTACGGCAGCGGTAGCGCCGCCCTGCACTCCTCCGGCAGATACTCGAGCTTCGGCGGTTCGCTGTCGGTGAGCCACGGCACTGGCAGCTACGCGCATGCCCATGGCAGCGGCAAGCTCTATGGAGTCATAGACCGCCGCACCAGTTCGCTGACGGTCCAGACCATCGGCACGCTGAGCTATTGATCGGAGTAGCGGTGTGCGAGCTCATTCAAGGAGCCGTCGGAATGATCCTCGCTTGATCGCGACAGACCATCGTGGCTTGCCCGCGCGAAGGGCTCTTCGCCAGAAGCCCTCCGCATCTCTCAAGCTCACGTGCGTACTGGCGTGCACTTTTGTCGCAGTCCTAGCGCCGGCGTGCGCTTTTGTCGCGGTCCTCGCGCCGACGGCGACAGCGACGCCATCGGTCAAGCTCGCCGCCTCCTTCTCACCCGAGCGCCTCGGCAAGGGCACCACGATCGAGATCGGCTTCCATGTCGCCTACCCGAGCGGCCAGGCGCCGCTGGCCGCCACCGCGATCCAATTCTTCCTGCCCCCTGGCCTGGGCATCGCGACAAGCGAACTGGGGCTGCAGAATTGCCTGCCGACAAGACTCGAACTGCTCGGGCGCGCCGCCTGCCCGCCAAACTCGCTGATGGGCCATGGCAGCGCGACCACGGCCGTGCCGTTCGGTTCGCGCTTCGTTACCGAGCACACAAGCGTCACGCTCTTCTCGGGACCGGTGCAGAACGGCAATCCACAGCTTCTGTTTGTGACCGTCGGCGAATACCCCGTGATCGCCGAAGTCATCTTCAGCGCGCTGGTGCTACCCGCCGGACCCCGTTTCGGTGGGCTGATCGAAACGAAGCTGCCGCTCGTTCCGAGCGTTCCCTACGGTCCCGACGTCGCGCTGCTCGGCCTGCAGACGACGATCGGCCCGGCCGGCATCGTCTACCGCGAAGACATCGGCGGCAAGACCGTCGATTTCCGTCCGCGCGGCATCCTGCTACCCAAGAGCTGCCCGCGCGGCGGCTTCCCCTTCGCGGTACGCCTGAGCTTCGGCGACGGCTCGAGCGCCAGCTCGAGCGCAACGGTGCCGTGTCCACGCCGGCGCGTTGGTTGACTTGCCGGTACTTGCACCCGCAATCGGCGCGCGGCGACCCCCATATCTGGTATCACTCCGAACATAGCTTCGAGTCGATAGGGAGACATGCAAGGAGGCTGGTGGCAGTCGTAGATGGGGGGAGGTCGGAGCGGGGGGTTGCTCCGGCGGGGAGTCACATGGATCCTGGGGGTCCGGCATGAGCATTGGCACTGAGGGGTTGCTTGCGGCCGCGGAGGCTTCCGTGATCGATTTGGAGGAGGTGCGGACCGGACTCGACGAAAACGAAGAACAGGGGTTCCTCGCCTCGCGCTTGGACGAGGTGCACGAGACCGAGGTCGACCTGACTGTCGATCCTAGCCTCGATTCCTTGCGCCTTTATCTGCGCGCGATTGGGCGTGTGCCTTTGCTGAGCGCCGAGGAAGAGGTGTGCCTTGCCAAGCGCATCGAGCGCGGCGAGGTGACCGCCAAGCAGCAGATGATCGAGGCCAACCTGCGGCTCGTGGTATCGATCGCCAAGGGCTACGTCGGACGCGGCATGACATTCCTCGATCTGATCCAGGAGGGCTCGCTCGGCTTGATCCGGGCCGTGGAGAAGTTCGACTACCGTCGCGGCTACAAGTTCTCGACCTACGCCACCTGGTGGATTCGCCAGTCGGTCACGCGCTCGATCGCGGACAAGGGACGCACGATCCGTATCCCCGTGCACATGACCGAACGGCTCAACAACGTCGTCTACACCGAGCGTGCGCTGATTCAACGACTTGGCCGCGACCCAACCGCGTCGGAGATCGCGGCCGAGCTCGAGTGCTCCACGGGCGAGGTACGCGAGGTGCTGCGCATGGCCCAACAGCCGGTGTCGCTTGAGAAGCCGATCGGCGACGAGGAAGACTCGGCGCTTGCCGACTTCGTCGAGGACGCCACGGCCGCCTCGCCGTTCGAGGTCGCCGCGGAGGCGCTGCGCCGCCAGAGCGTGGGGCGCGTGCTCGCCTCGCTCCCCCGGCGCGAGCGCGAGGTTCTGGAAATGCGCTACGGCATTACCGGCGACCGCGTACGCACGCTCGACGAGGTCGGCCGAGCTTTCAACATCACGCGCGAGCGTGTGCGCCAGATCGAGAGCCGCACGCTGAAGAAGCTGCAAGCTTTACCAGAGGCCCAGGAACTGCGCGAGGCTAGTTGAGAGGACTCGTCGCAGACGGGCGACGTTGGTTCATACCGGCCGGGGCTATTGCCGGCGGTAGCGGGATTCTCCTGGGCGGACCGAAGTACGCCGATTTCGAGGTCGACACGGGGCGTCCTCTCCCGCCGCGGACAAGCACCTGACGCTATCATCGCCACCCCCTGGCGGGGTTCCCGAGCGGTCAAAGGGACGAGACTGTAAATCTCGCGGCTCAGCCTTCGCAGGTTCGAATCCTGCCCCCGCCATCTTGTCGATCACTCCCCCAGGCGCCGCGCAAGCTCGCGCGCCTCGGCGGTGCTGACAGTGACGTGCTCCAGCGCACCCTGGTTGCGTACCGCAAACGAGAGTGCTGGGACGCCGCGACGTACCGCCCAGGCCTGGTCGAGGCGGATCGAACGGCAGACGTAGTACAGCCACGGCAAACGCAGTCCGACCTTCAGGCCCGAGCGCATCACCTCACGTAGTGGATCATCGAGCACACGTACGTCGCTGACGTCCGAGCGGGGAACGCTGATGTCGCGCAGCAGCCCAAGCACCTTCTCGGCCCGCGCGAGCTGGACTTCGATCTTCTCCTCTGATAGGTGCACATGCATCGCGGGAAGGGTAACCAAGTACTAGGAGATCCGATTCGTCTCGCCACCTCAAAACGCAGCAATCAGAAGGGAGTTCCAGTCATGGAGTCCTCCAGCCAGGCAACTCAGCCAAAGGTGCTCGTCGTCGAGCACAAGACTTCCGTCGCGCAGCCGCTACTTGATGCCGTTTCCGAGCGAGCCCGGCGCGGGCCCTGCAGCTTTGCACTGCTCGTGCCCAACACCATCCACGGACTGCACAAGGTCGTGGACCCGAATGACCAGGGCGCCGGCGAGGCGCGGATCGTGCTCGATCGAAACCTTCCTCCACTAAGCGCCGCGGCTGGAGTCCAGGTGGAAGGCTTGGTGGGCGACCCCGATCCGGTGGCAGCGATCGAAGACGCGATCAACCTGCACGGCTTCGATGAGATCATCATCTCCGCTCCCAGCCCCCGCCTTGCACGTTGGTTGAGACTTGATCTGGCGAGCAAGGTGTCGGGCATGGGCATTCCGGTGACTACGGTGGGCTCTTCCCATCGGGCACATGCTGTCGCCGCCGCATAGGCACTCTAACGGTCGCGTCAGCTCGAGCATGGTCATAGGAGATCCAAATCGGATCCGCCACTCAAATCAGCAGTGCGGAGCCGGAGAGACCGCGCGCCGACTTTCGTCTGTAGACCTTCCGTCTGCGGCCAGCGACAGTGTTGTCCATGGAGTCCGTACGAGAGCAGTTCGCCGCCAACCTGCGTCGCCATCGTAGGCGCGTCGGACTCTCCCAGGAGGCGCTTGCCGACGTATGCGACCTGCATCGAACCGAGATAAGCCTGCTGGAGCGTTGCAAGCGCTCGCCGCGACTCGAGACGATCGTGATCCTCGCTCGCGGCCTCGAGCTCGCCTCCCCCGCCGAGCTGCTCGAAGGAATTAGCTAGAACTCTCTTTCTCCGCGTTTCCTTCCTTTCCTCAGCGTTTCCTTCCTCCGCTTTTCAAAGCTCGAGCTGGTCGAAGCTGGAGGCCGCTCGCGTGGCGAACACGTAATCGCCGATCCTGTGGACCAGGCCGGCCGCGTGCAAGCTTGCCAGCCCATCGATCACCTCTAGGCGCGAGGCGCTCAGCTGACGAATCAACTCCTCCACCGACCACAGACTGCCCGCTTGGAAATCCAGCAGCAAGGCGAGGATCGCGCCCTCCGCCTGCCGCTCCTGCCCTGCTATGACGCAGCTACCGCGTCCGCTCATTCGTACGGCCCTCCTTTACGCCGAGGCCCCGACCGACACCACCACCTTGCCAGCCGCCGAGCCCGCCCTTTCGTAGACCCCGACAAAGCTACTCAGCAACCCGGACGGTATTTGCGAACGCACGTTCGCACGACCATGGGACGAGGGGGCCGCGTCCGCACCAGCCCGTTCCGGGCCAGAGACCGTGTCCGCATGGGATTTGACCGGTATCACGAGCCTGTAGACCCGAATCCGCCAGGCCCTGAGCTGCTCGGGTAAACCACAGTGCGGCTGTGCGGCTTCAACGGCAAAGGCGAGATGAGTTACCCATCTGGCTGGTCTGGCTACGCTGTCTCTCATATGACGTTTCACGCAGACGATTCTGTGGCAGTTCCGGCTCGGATACTTTCGAGTACTCAGCTCGCGCTGCTCGCCGAGCGCGGCGAGGAGCTCACGGCCGAGGTGGGCGAGAAGCTGTATGAGATCGGCGACGCGACCTACCCATTCATCGCGATTCTCGAGGGTGAGGTGGCGGTCTTGGATGGCGCGGGGCATGAGATCGTGCGTCACGGCGCCTCGGGCTTTCTCGGGGAGGTAAACCTTCTCAGCGGACAGTCGGTGTTCGTCACCGCCGTCGTCACCCAGCCGCTGCGCTACATCGCCCTTCAGCGTGAGGACCTGCGAGCGCTGCTGTTCGATGACCCATCGCTCTCGGATCTGATCCTCGGCGCCTTGGTGGAGCGCCGCGAGCTACTTCAGCAGCGCCAGGGCATCGGACCAGAGATCGTCGGCCCGCGCGAGTCGCCCGACACACGCCGGCTGCTCGAGTTCGCGCGAGCCCAGCGGCTGCCCTACACCTGGATCGATCCCACCGAGACGACCGACGGGGCTGGCTCTGAAGCAGAGCCCTCTGTGTCCGCGACGCCGCTGGTGCGCCTCCCTGGCGGCGCCCAGCTTCTGAACCCGAGTAACGGAGAGCTCTCGCGGGCGCTCGGCATCGGCATGGAGCTCGCGCCACGTGAGGAGGTCGATCTTCTGATCATCGGCGGTGGCCCCGCTGGACTCGGCGCGGCCGTGTATGGCGCTTCAGAGGGATTGGACACGCTGATCGTGGAGAGCAGCAGTATCGGTGGCCAGGCAGGCACCTCACGCAGGATCGAGAACTACCTGGGCTTCCCCGCCGGGATCAGCGGCAACGAACTGCTCAGTCGTGCCGCCACTCAGGCACGCAAGTTCGGCGCTCGACTGGCCTCGCCCTACCGCGCCCAGGAGCTCCAGCCGGGGATCGATCGTCACCTCGTGAAGCTCGAGGACGGCAACGAGATCGCTGCACGCGCGGTGCTGCTCACTACGGGCGCCGAATACCGGCGTCTGCCTGTGGCGGGACTGGAGGAGTACGAGGGGGTGAGCGTGTTCTATGCCGCCGGGCCGACAGAGGGGCAGCTCTGCACAGCCCAGCGTGTGGGAGTCCTCGGCGGTGGCAACTCCGCCGCCCAGGCTGCCGTCTGGCTGGCGCGCGGGGGCGCGCTCGTCACGCTTATGCACCGCCGTGGCGACCTACGGGAGACGATGTCCCAGTATCTGATCGACGAGCTGGACCGCTACGGGGTCGCCGTGCGCGACCGTTGCGAAATCGTCGGACTGCAAGGAGAAGACGGGCGCTTGCGCTCTGTCACGCTCGCCGGCGGCGAGCAGTTGCCGTTCTCATTTGTGTTCCTGTTCCTTGGCGCTGCGCCCTGCACCGAGTGGCTCGGCGAGGTGCTTGCGCGCGACGACGACGGTTTCATCTTGACTGGCGCGAACGTCGGCGCCGAGGGCCTTCTCGAGACGAGCGTGCCGGGCGTCTACGCGGCCGGCGACGTGCGCGCCGGCTCGATCAAGCGCTGCGCGACCGCGGTCGGCGAGGGCGCTGCCGTGGTCCAGTTCGTGCACGGGCACTTGGCCCGTGCGACCGCCGAGTCGAGGGAGATGCCTACGAGCCGGTCGGGCTCGCCGACAGCTCCGGACGAGCGCGATCCGGCAGCGATACGATTGCCCTCAGCGCCGACGTAGCTCAGTTGGTAGAGCACCTCCATGGTAAGGAAGGGTGCGTCAGAAGAAGTCGCGCTCTTCCGCAGCAATAGAAACCCGCAACGCAGGCCCTTTTCCTCGGCGTCAGCTCGTGGGTCGATGGGGGCGCGGGGCGTTTTGGGGCGTTGAGCCCGTCACCGCCCGTAGCCGGTCCTCGCAGCGCCCAGGAGCGACATCTCCCCGCCGCGCCTGCACCTCGGCGCAACCAAGCCGCCGACGTTGGGCTTATATAGACGTGAGCGTTCGTCTGAAGCCGATCTGTGGAGTTGAGATCCGCGAGCGCCGCAGCCGCGGCGGCGAGGTTCGCTACGCCTACCGGGTTCGCTTTCAGAACGCACGCGGCGAACGCAAGGGGCGGACCTTCGACTGCGCCGAGGACGCTCTGGACTTTCGTGCCAGGTTGCGGCTGCTCAAGCGGGCAGGCGATCTCGCTGCGCTCGAAGCGGGCAGAGAATCGCTCGAGCAGTTCATGGGCGACTACTGGCGCCTGTACGCCGAGGCCAGACTGGAGCCGAGCACCCGCAGGAAGTACCGCTGCCTGTGGAACGCGCACATCCAGAGGCGGCTCGGTGCGATGGAGCTGCGCCAGATCACTCCGCTGGTCCTCTCGGAGTTCATCCTCGAACTCCAGCAGGACGGGGTGGGCGCGCCCACGATCCGAAGCTGCCTCGGGCTGCTGCAGAGCATGTTTGCGCGGGCCGTGGAATGGGACAGGACCAGAGTCAACGTCGTCAAGCTGATCGCCAAGCCACGGGTACGCCGCGCACGCGCGATCAAACCGCTGCGCCCCGTCGACGTCGAGGCCCTGCGCCAACACATGTTCCTCAACCAGAAGCACGGGCTGCGCGACGCCACACTCGTGAGCGTCCTCGCCTATGCCGGCTTGCGGCCGGAGGAGGCGCTCGCTCTTGAATACCAGCACGTGCGCGGGAGGACCATCCTGGTCGAGCAGAGGTGGGTCGACGGAGAGATCGTGCCCGGCCAGAAGACCACCCGACCACCCCGCTTCCCGCCGCTGCTCGACGTCCTACGCGCCGACCTACACGACTACGAACTCGCATGCGGACACCCCGGCGGCCTGGTCTTCGCCCGGGCAGACGGCACACCCTGGCACGACCACGACTGGCGCCACTGGCGCTCGCGGGTCTGGCAACCAGCGTGTGAGGCGGTCGGCCTGGCCACGATCACCAACACGACAATCGTCAAGGACGGCAAGCACAAGACCAAGCGGACCTACGACGGCCCCGTTCCCTATGACCTGCGCCACAGCTTCGCAAGCCTGCTGATCCACGAAGGCAAGCACTCGATCATGCAGATCGCCGAGTGGATGGGCCACAGCCCCGCCACCCTGCTCACCCACTACGCACACGTCATCGCCGACGTCGCCGGCAAGTCGACCCTCCCGAGCGAGCAAGCGATCAAGGCGGCCCGCGAAACCCAGGCGCTCTACAGTCGCAGCAACTCGACAACAGGCAACGGCCACCACGTCGTCACTCAGTGGTGCTACTCGTAGGCACGACTTGCCGCGAACCGGCAATTATACGTTTTTATCCGCCAGTATCCGTTCTTCTGGATAGAACCGGATACATCCGGTTCACAGGCATCGCGCGTAGGTGCGGCGGTGTCGTCGCCCGTATGCGGCAAGCCAGCGGTATTACTTGCTAGTCTTACCATATGCGAGTCACGCAGAAGGGCCAGGTCACGATTCCGCTACCGGTGCGGCGAGCGCTTGGCATCCAGCCGGGCAGCGATGTCGAGTTTGAGCTCGATGAGCATGGTGCGGGGCTGCTCGTCGACTCCGCCCGGGCCGCCAAGGAAATTAGCCGCATGCGTGGCGCCGGCGAGGGCGAGATGAGCACCGAGGAGATCCTCGCTCTGACCCGCCGGTGAGCGGCTGAGCTTGGAGACGTTCGTCGACAGCAGCGTCCTGCTCGACCTCTTCACCGAAGACCAACGCTGGCTGTCCTGGTCACAGGAGCAGCTCACGCAGGCGGCCCAGCGAGGCGCGATCGTCCTCAACGCGGTCGTTCTTGCCGAGATCGCCCCACGGTTCCCGCGCATCGACGAACTGCGCTCGGCGCTGCCCTCGATGGCGGTCATCGAGGAGATCCCGCCTGCCGCGGCCTTCCTTGCCGGTCACGCTCATGCCGACTACCGCCGCTCTGGCGGAACGCGCGACGCCGTCCTTCCGGACTTCCTGATCGGCGCGCACGCCGCCGTAACGAGCCGGCCGCTGCTCACGCGCGACCCACGGCGCGTAGCTACCTATATACCCGGCGCCACGCTCGTCGCTCCGTAGCACCCTTGCGAACTCGCCGCTCGAGACTTCTGGATCTAGTAACCCGAATGGTTGTCAGTCGGTGGAGTCGTAGACCGGGTTAAGCAGGCCCGCCCCATGGGAGCTGCTCGAGCCGCGCGTCATGCCGATCAAGAACATGGGCGAGATCGAGATACGCGAGATACTTCGCCGAGGCATGCACCTGCCGTCCCAGAGCGCCGAGCAGCGGGCGCGCGAGGCGCTGGAAGCGATCGAGCAGGCCGGGCGCTACTGTTGCGGCAGATCGGGCCGCGCCAACCGCGCGAAATGGATCGAGCGGAGCAAACACTGGCACAGTTCTATCCTGACTACGAGACTCGGGCAGCTGGTCTCAACCACTTCCAGTCGTCGTCTTCGACGGCCTCACGCTCTCTCTCGGCGTCGATCATCCGCTGAAGACGTGCGACTGCATGCCGCCCCGCAGACGCCAGCTTGTCATCCTCATCCTGGCTCCACTCGGAATATTGCTCTTGTAGTGCTTCGTAGAGTGGAATGACCGATCCGGCCCAAGAGTTCGGGTCACGCACGCTGATTAGCGTGGCTACCAGTCTCGGATTCTTGACGCGATTGAACAGGATACGTGCTCTGTCGGTAAACGCCTCCCATGGAAGGCGCGATTCCAGCAGCTTGCTTGCCCTATATTCGTCACCCTCGGCGTTACGGTTAATCCACTCAGCGATGCGATCCGTGACCAGATGGTGTCCATGATCGAGGGAGGCGACGATGTCGGTGAGGGCATTGAAGCTGAAAGTGTCTCCTGAGGAGGTCTCGCCGAGACGATCGAGCGCTGTGCTGAGATCCGCCTCATCAGTTGTATTTGGCAGAAGATCTAGGATCTCCGGCGGGAGTGGATCCAGGTGCATCGACAAAATGGTGTCGAAGCTCTCCACATCGCGAACTTCTTCATCCCTACGCGCGAGAAAGGTGACTCTGGCCGTCGCCCATTCGAATGCAAGTCGTGGTCGGTCGGTTAGCTGGGAGATGATTCTCGACAGCTCATACGTGCTCTCGATACGCTCGTCGGCGGCGGTCGCAAGCACAATCTCGCACATCCGGTCAACCTGAGTCGAGCTGAGCGCCAGCGCTGTACCTGATTCGTCGGCCGCCCGCTCGGCCAGAGTCAAGACCAACTCCACCGCAGCCATGTCGTTGTCCTGGGCCGCGCAAAGAGCGATGTCGATGCGCCACCCTTCGAGCAATGGCGAATACCGGATGCCGCTGAGAACTCCTTGACGTACGAGCGGATCATCATCACCGGCCAAGCGCTCAAGCAAGCTGCGCTCGTTGGATGATCCGGTAAGAGCCGAGGCCGTCAATGCGCGAATTCGTGCTGACCCATGCGAGGCCCACTCTTCAGCGAGTGATTGCCCTTTGTCGGGATCGCGGAATATCACGGCCAATGCTGGCATCACCGTTTCGAGCAACGTAGATTCGGTATCGATCAGATGTCTGATCCAACCCGCTGCTTGACCAGCGTCTGACATGGCGGCGCGCTCGAGCGCCATGCCTATGACCGGCGACGAAGTTCTGCGCCCGATTGCCCGCTGGCCTTCCTCGATCCATGTTGCCCATTGGTCGAGATGGTCTGTTGAACTTTCGGCGCTCCGCAGCCGTTGGAGAGCGACGTCGGCATCAGCGATCCGGTATTCCTGTGATTCCTGCCATGTCTGACCACGGCGGCGGAGAGGTCTGGGGTGAGCGACCATGATGTACTCGGACAAGGTCACGTCTGCCACTGCGGCATTTGAATCGCCGTGAAGCACGCTGAGTGCCTCGGCACGTACTGGAAGTGGCAGCTCGGACAGGCGATCTGCCAGCCAGCGTTCGATGTCGCTTAGCGTCTTAAGCGCGAGCTTGCACGTCTCCTCTGAGGGCTGAATGTTGTACGCACCCGGGAGCCCCTTGGCTACGCGTCGCAATTGGGCTAGGCCTTCCAGCTGTTTGACCTGCAGGTCTACCGGTAGCTCGAGCAGCGTCGCGCAGAAAAGCTCGGCGCCCGCGGTGAGCACTGCATCGGTATGTGAGCTGCCGGGGAGCGCGTGGCTGCGCATAACGAGGGATCTGGGATTCTCCGCGGTAGTGAAGTTACTCTCGAAGGTCAAGGTGAGCAGAGTGCGCGACGCGATTGCGACTGCTTGTGCTACGCCGGGCTCTTGAGCGTGCGCCTTCCAGTAGTCGGTCGTTAGTGTCGCGAGTGCTCGTTGCACTCCAGCGAGCAGGACGCCGTCTCGCTCACTTCGATCGACCGGGACTCGCTGGTAGACGGACGTGAGCGGCTTCGTGACAGCGGCGATCGTCTTCTCGTTGACCGGCTCTTGGAACGCAGCGGCTGCGATACGAAGTTGTCGTGGCCATCCACTCATGAGATCCCCGACGCGCTCGATTGCCTCGCTAGCAGTGGCGAGTGCACGATCACGTTGCTCGCCTGCCTGAGGTAGCCGTCCCAATGCGATATCGATGATGTCCACCGCCAGGCTGGGTACCCCGCGGGCGAGTTCTCGCGCGAGGGTGAGCACCGTTCCGATTGTTTGCTCGCTCGCTGTCTCGGCTTGCGCGATCAACTCTTCGCGTGTAGTCCGCAGCGCTGGACTCTCTTGCGTCATCGCACCAACGGGAAGACGACCAAGCACCTGTACCAAACGGAGAAGATGCCGCGGCGCGGCTACTCTCCAGATCTCTTGATACTCCAGCGTCGCATGCCAGCGCGTGGAGAAGAATGCCGCCCACAGCACATGCTCAGCCAGCAGGTCAGGCCTGACCACATACTGTCCCCGTGTCTCCTCTAGGAGACCTGCGTCGGCAAGGTCTGCCAGCAGATGAAGGAACGCACGCGGGCGAAGCTCGACAAGCTTAGCGATGCCTTTTAGCAGGCCATCATCGTCCGTGGCGAGCACACCGAGCGCAGCGACGATCGCAAGTACCTCTCGGATCACTCTCTTATCGCCCCCAACGCTTGTCCCTGTGACAGAGGTAAGGAGGGATGCCACGTAGCTTTGAAGCATCTCGTCCTGGCCCATTGCCTCTACAGGTGTGCCGCCCTTGGACAACTCACCAGCGAGTAGAGCGATTTGCGGGTTGCCCTCCGACAGCCAGATGATCGCGTCAACAGCACCGTCATAGCTCAGGCGCAACGGATCGCCACGCAGAATCTCCGCGATGCCTTTGGGGCTAAGCGGCTTCAGCGCGAACTGCGAACTGCTCGTTAGCGGGCCAGCGGACGTATTTGTAACTGCATTCATCAGCTTGTCCTCAAAGCCCGGCCGCGCGATGAGGATGAGTCGTAGATCACCCTGCCGGCGCTCAAGCAGACCGATGACCTTGTCCAGGTCATCGCGGCGGTGTGCATTGTCGATGACAGCCACTAGATCGTCAGCGCCTGCCACCTCGTTGATCGCCTGAGACTCGAGGAGCGCGTGGTCGTCGATAAAGACCCATCGCTCGGCGCGGTCGCGAGCGAGCTCCAGAGCGAGTCGCGTCTTGCCCACACCTCCCTGTCCGGTCAGGACGACGAGCGAATTAGTCTCGAGCATTGCCTCGACCGCGCGCACATCGGCTTCGCGTGCCACGAAACTAGGCCAGCTACGACCGCGACCTGTGGCAAGTCGCTCATACGCTGCCGTGTCCAAGAACGCTGGCATTCGCGGTGGAGCTAGGCCTACCAACTCCTCGCGAAGAGAGAGATAATCTGGCCGCATCAGCCGGCTGGCTAGCCAGGTCTGATCGAAGATGCGAAGCGCCCACCCTCGATTCTTTGCCTCAGCTATGAGCGTGTCTCGGGGCCGCGGCGTGGTACGTCGATTGGTGACGGCCCAGACTTCGGTTGGGGACCAGCCGTTATCTTCGATGCGCTTGAACTCCCGGCGGATCTTCTGGGACCACTTTGCGTCCAACGAGACCATCAAGATCAGGGAGTCCTCACGCCCGGTGATTAGGCCTCCAATCCCGTCACGTGCCCGATCGCCTGACCCGCCGGTGTGCCGGAGACTCGGATCGAGATCCTGCAACAAGGCCACGCTCGCCCGCTCAAACGCATGGCTGTCGGTCAGTCCTTCAAGGGCGCGAGCTGTCGAATCCAGATGCCTGGCGCCAGGCTCGCTACCTTCGAGCCGGTCACGGATCAGATAGATCGCCTGCTCAGACATCCCCAAGCGCTTCGCGACTTCCGAGACCGGGGCGCCTGTGTCCAGCGCACGCACGATAAGCCGGTCACGGGCGGCGAGGGCTGCCTCGCCCTGTTGCACACGACCATTTGCCGCCTCTGCGAGACCCAGCTCCAGCTCCGCCCGGTCGTCTTTGCTTGTCTCCACGTCTACGGACGATAGCGCCATCGAGAAGTTTTTCAAGTGCTCTTGGCAAGAGTACTTGAGGACATGCGTTTTTGATCGCCTGGACGTCGAGCCAGCCGTGCGTGGTCGGGGTGGATGCGTGAGGCTTCTGAACGCGTTCAGGCCGCTAGACGGTCTGCAAGCTCTGAAGGCCGGCAAAACACCTCTGTGTTCATCTGGTGGGCGAGCCCAGTTTGCTCCAAGGCCTGATGCGCTGCTTTGTCTGTGATCACGATGTCGCAATAGGGCACGGCGACGCTCATCGCATCAACGTCGAAGATCGTGTTCGATATCCATCGTGTCTGCGGGTTGCGATGGAAGACGGTCTTCAGCTCAATCGAGACCCTCATGGCCGGCATCGAGTAGATGACGTCCCGTATCCGCTCTGCGAGATAGTCGCTCGGGCTGAGACCCCGCCGAGCAAGTCCCTTGTTGAGAAGCTCGATTAGCTCGTTGACCGTCTCGTGAGCCGCGACGACGTCTCGTGTCCAGCCCCGTGAGCCTCTGGTCTTGGCGTCAAACCGGCGGGCTTGCGCAGCCTGCTCCTCAGCACGCTTCTGAGCTATGCGCATGGCGGCATCCGGTTGCCATCCCCGCTGTCGCAGACTCACCGCCGCATGCTCATCGCTCGGGCCGGCTAGCACGGCTCGCTCAAACTCCAGAAGCTCTTTCGCGAGGACCACATTGAACTCGTCGGTGTGGAGGTGCTGAAGGACGTCGTCTCCTACCGGCCCTCCCGCCAGATCAACGACACGAAGGTTCAGGCGCCGGCCAAGTGCATGACACACACCCAGGCCAACCAGATCCACCGCCTTCGGAGGTGAGGGATTCGGCCTAACCAGTCTGTCTAGAGCGGTCTCGAACTCGAGCTCCACGATGGCGGAGCGGCCGAGCAGCGTGTGAAACCCTGATAGCTCCTCGAGGATCCCCGCCAGATCGGCTCTCCTGCGCGCGTCTGCGATCTTCGCCACCTCCATGTAGTGGGTGGCCGACAGCGGGAACAGGGCTGCGCTCGCCTGCCGAACTGTCCTGCAGGCTTCGAGCAGAGTCTGATAGCGAGCTCCGTCGCGGTGCCCGGTCGCCGCCTTGGCCAAGCCTACCCAATGGTTGAGATCCAGATACACGAGCAGCGGCAGCGAGGCATCCCGTCGCACGCCGCTTGGCCAAACGAGCTCGACGGAAAGCTCCGAGCTCCGGTCGTTCGGATGGCCGAACATTTGGTCCGTTGCGGTGAGCACTTCTCGAGTATGGCGGGCAGACGCGACGAGACCAGCCAAGTCCGGCGGCAGACAGCGACCAGGTCCGCCCCACGAAGATCCGGCACCAGACATCGAGCCGATCCCTACACGCTCAGAAGAAAACGGTGCCCTGCTCGCCCCAGCGTGGGTGGTTAGTCCCGATTCTCAAACTGCTCCCTCCACAACTGCGCATCGCTCAGCACCCCATACTCGATCAGGGTTGGCACCCAGGTTCCGTCGTCGTAGAGCGGTCGCACGAACAGCGGTGTTCCGGGGTACTCAATGATCTGGCGCTCCATCGCCTTCCAGACTTTGCCGCGCTTAGTGGTCCCTCTGTTTAGGCCCTTCGCCTGCGGAAAGAAGTTCATGTCCATGCCGCCACCAGCGGCGTGCGCAACGAAATGCCCACGGTCCATCCCAATGTGCGACCACTTCTCCGGCACCGGGATGAACCCAGCCTGACGACCCTTCTCCCGGGGCACCTGCGCAGCCACCGAATGACCCCAGACTGCCACCACGCGATCGTCTCCGCTGCTAGCACCGCTCATGCTCGGCGTGCCGTCGAACAGATAGGTCAACGAACCTAGCGGGATCTCCATGACCTCAGCTGCCCACGGAGTCATAGCGTCGTAATCCTCCAGCCACCGCTCGACTAGCTCTGTGCGGACGAAGGCCTCCCACTCCTCCGGTGACATCAATCGAGTTCTAGGCGGCGTACGGTGTCCTCACGCGACTCAAAACGACCCAGCTCGGTGACAGGGCAGTCTGGGCAGCGACCATCCGCGAGCTCACCGACTGGTTTGTCTCGGTGATCGCGCACATGACACCACGCATCAAGGGGATGGTCGGCGCGAGTCACATGCCATACGCCGGTCTTCTCTGGCGATGCATAGAACTGCTCTGGCGAGCGAGCATCGTCGGGCCTGTCCCCATCGATGCGGATCACGAACACACGGTCGATATATTCCAGATGATCGCAAAGCGACTCATCTTCAAACCGGTCAAGCTGGGGAATGAGCTCGTCTCGTGGACCAGGCCCCCACAGTAGCTCGCAGGGGAACATCGTGGTTTCGAAGGCCGGCCGGTGAGTGGCCTTGGGTCCGTTCCCTCCGACTCGTACCAGGCCCTCATCTGGGCTAGCGAGATAGATCGTGTAGATCCAGTCCCGGAACTTTGGATCGTCTTCGCGGACGCTGAGCAGACTCGGAAACTCAACGCTGCTGCGACCATCAGGGGCCAAGGCAATCGCCTGCGGAAGACGTACCTTAGGTCCAGGGAACAGGCGACCGCCTGGCGTGTCAACTCCCCAGAGCTTGTTGATGATCTCCGCGACATGCGACAGTGTGCGTCCTACACCAACCGGCATGCCCACCGTGTAGTTCACGGGATGTGCGGCAGCGTTACGCCGATCCGCCATGATGTCGTCAAGGACCATCGACCGCTGTCCCGGCAGCAGCCTCTCGCGCCTTGCCCACACGAATAGGCGAGTCAGATCGAGTGGGAGGAAGGCGGGAGCACCGTTCACATCAAGCCTCCAACCACGTTTCACGGCCTCCCGGACAGCATCGAACGAGGACGCCAGCAGTGTGGCCTGTGCACCTTTGACCAGAATCGGCACTCTCGAGTCGTAGTAGCTCACGAAGCGCACGCGGAACGTTGCCTCAAGCATAAGATGGACCAGATCCTCGGCCAGTGTGAACAGGTCATAGTCCAACACCCCATATAGATACAACTTGCGCAACCGGTCAAAGCTCTGCCGAACATCCTCCGGCACCTCGTCCGCCAGGTGCGCAGTTCCGATCGACTCTTGCAGATGGCGCAGCGAGCCCTCGGGCCGCATCACCAGGCTCCCGGTCGCGAATCCGAGCGGCGTGAAGCGAAGCGTGAGCTCGTCCGGTCTCAGCAAGTCCTCAAAGCTCTCCGGCTCGTCCATGATCCGAGGGTACCTCGGCCGGACGCTCTTCCTGTTCCCCGACGCCCAGCTGATGTAGACAACGAACGTAAGCACACTGCGTCTACGCAGGCTAAGGCACGCTGGCCGATCACGCTGCTGACCGCTCGCAGAGTGGTCGAGATCCTGCGACACGTTCTGGACTCCGTGCAGGCTGCGCCGAACTACGCGAAGTACATGTGAGACGTGGCGACGTGAAAACTATGCGTGCCCGCTCTGGACCGCCGCGACTGGGTAGCGGCGGCGCATAAACGGGGAGAAGTGAGGCACCGTGAAGTCGACCTCGCCATGATCAGGACTGAAGATCAGGCCCTTCTTGATGAGCGCGTCTCGGTGCACTGAGGTTGAAGAGACACCACTGCCGAGCCGTTTGGCAATGTCGCCTGTCCGGTAGGGCCCGTCACCGAGGTCTGCCATGGCGGCCATGTAGCGACGCTCGGCGGGCGTTGCCTTCTCGAAGCGCACGTGGAAGAACTCGTCATCGAGCTTGCCCTGGACGACCGGTTCAGCGGCCTGCACATCGGCGAGGGTGATGGGTGAGTCGGGGGCCATGTTCCATGCCTCCTTGCCGTATGCCTGCACGAACGCCGCGTAGCAGCCCGACAGCTCAACGATCCGTGTCAATGCGTCCGTCTTGTAACTGATCCCCTCAGCGGCCGCCGGCTCAACAAGGGCTTGGCGAGCCGCGTCGTTGCTCAGCGCCCCGAGCTCTGGGTAGGAGAACAGACGCTCGGCGTAGGACTTCGCATCCACCATCAGGCCGGGAAGCTGGGGAAGACCCGCGCCCGCCAGGGCGATAGGTAGCTGCTTCTGGGACATCCGGTGCATGGCTGCCGCTATGGCCTCCATCTCGTCCCGCTTGAGGAACTGCATCTCATCGATCAGGAACACCACGCCGGTCTCGTGCTCTTGTGCGGTCTCGCCAAGCTCCACGAACAGGTGGGTTAGGTCGCGCTCGAGGTTGCCCGTCGAGCCGCCCACGGCACTCGGGTCAAAGGAGAACTCCAGACTGCCCGCTGCCGATGCACCGACCTTGAAGCCGCTCAGCAGCCCCGTGAAAGACTTCAGCCGCTCGCCGAGCGCACGGCGGCGGTCCAGTCGCAGGAGTGCCTGGTAGGCGGCGTCGGCAAGCTCGGCCCTGAAGTCGGTATCAGAGCGGATCTCGATCGGGTCCGGCGCTGTCCACCTGGAGGCGTCCGCGATGCTCTCGAACTCCAGCAGCAGGACCGTCTTACCGACCCCGCGCAGGCCGAAAACGATCATGCTGGGCTCGCTCATACCACGACCCAGGCGACCCAGGAGTGTCCTGAACTGCTCGGTCTGTGCCTCGCGGCCGGTCAGGGCCCGAGGAGGATTGCCGGCACTCATCGAGTAGGGGTTCGCGAGCGGGTCCACTAAAGGATTGTATCAGCAAATATAAAGGACTATCAAGAAAAGCTGATAACTAGGTATAGGTTCTGATAGTCTACGCCTCTGTGCTGGGAGATCCACGCACTCCCGCAACTGGTTCAGTGAGAAGTACGGGTTATGCCCACGCGCATAAGCTCGCCGGCGGCATGTCGACACCTGCCTTCGTCGGCAGTACATTCCGCCAATTGGTGCAGCCAGTGGCTGCACTTCTCCTCATGCCTGCGAAGTCTGCAAGCGGGCCATCTTGATCGAGTCCCGCCGCTCCATCACAGAGAGAAGCGCCCCAAGAACCGCAGAAAAAACGCCCCAAGCTTGCCAGGGGCGTGCAAAAGCTCTCGGTTATGCGGTTTTTGAGGCAAGCCGACGTCGGGACTCGAACCCGAGACCCCCTCCTTACCATGGAGGTGCTCTACCAGCTGAGCTACGTCGGCGCGAAGCCCGAATCCTAGCGTGATCGCCGCCGATCCCGATATGATCGGAGCACGAAATGATCACAAGTGCCCCGCCGTTCCTGGGGGCGTTTTCCTGGCGGTTCTTGGGGCGTTTGAGGGGCGATGTTGGCCCAAAACCAGTCTCTCCCGGTCACGACAGGCGCCGAAAACCCAGTCAGGACGGGCCCTAGCCCACAAGGAGACCTCCTATGCCGAGTATGGTAAGGAGGGGGTCCGGGGTTCGAGTCCCCGCGTCGGCTTGCGTCTCGTTGCCCTCGACTGTTGACGCCCACCGGCTCGCACCCCGGCCCAACTGTTTGACGTCCACCGCCCCCGCTTCTCAACTGCTGACGTCCGCCGCCCCGCCGACGGCGCCGACCGGCTGCTACTCGGCTCCCGCCTCTGGCGGAGGACGTCTGGTTACACCGACACGGGCGCGTAGCCGCATGGCCCTGCGGGCTTCGATCGCCATCGCCTCGGCAACCTGCGCACGCAGGGTTTTCAGCTCGCGTTGGCGGTAGAGCAGGCGCAGGCCCAGCAACACCACGATCACGAAGCTGAGCAGGGCGATCGCGGCTTCGATCTTGGCCTTGCTGCTTGTGCCGGCGGCACTCGGCGTAGGCAGGGCCACAGCCAAACGGTGTGGGGCCGCGCTCACCGGGGGCACCGCGGCGCTCGAACGGCCAACAGGTCTCGTGGTGCGCGCGATCGCCACCATCGTTTCGGGCGAGAGGCTGTAGGTCAGGGTGTTTTCGATCCAGTAGACCCCACGGCCTTCTCGCCAAGCGACCGTCTTGATGTGTTCGCCGTCGTAATAGAGGTTGTACGTGCGCGCGCCGATGCGAACGCTTTGGCTCGGATCGCTCAACAGCGGCAAGCCGGTCCACGTGGTGCCCTGGATGTCGTAGTACTGGCCCAATTCGCCGTCGTCGACGACAATCACATATGAGGGGTAGCGATGGTGACCGTTGGGGCTCTGGATTCCATAGAGCAGCAGTTCGTCCGGGGAGGCTTCGGCGGTGGTCTTCTGATACTGGGGGGCCTCCAACGGGAACGGCAGGCGTGGAGCCGCGACCAGTGCTTGATCTACCGTCGAGCTGGGGGTCGGCGTAAGCGACAACGCGGAAACCGCGGAGTGATGGTGCGAGCTCTTGACCGAACGCACCGCGCTGTTGAGCTTGTGCTTGGGGATCGCGGCCGTCCCGGCCATGAAGGAGTGCGCCGCTTCCTGCAGCTGTTGTGATGTGGCGGTGTCGTAAGTGGGAAGCAGGTTGACGTGGAAGGGCACCTGTCGCACCGGCTTGCCGGCCGATTGCGCCAAGAGCTCCAGCAGGTCGAGCACCTGTTCTTCTCCGTGCAGGTCGGTTTGCACCGCCTTGCCGAGGACCTGCTCGAACTTTTCGCGTTTTTCAAAGAGCGTCGAGCCGTACTGCGCCTTGGCATCCAGCAGGAAACGCTGATCGCGCGCGTCGCGAATCAGCGAAGTGCTTTCGTGGCGGTTGGCGACGAATTCGAGCGCCTGCTGGCCGCACAGGCGCTGATAGCCGGGCTTGAGGTTGATTTCGAAGTACTGTTCGGCACCGGGTTCGCTGTTGCTGTGGTAGTAGCGCTTGTCCACCGTCATATAGACGCAGCCCATTTCGTCGACCGCGTGTTCGAAGCGTTTGAAGTCGGTGACGAACACGTGGTTGACCGTGATGCCGAGCAGGCTCTTGATCGTTTCGAGCATCAGCTTGACGCCGCCCGAGGTGCCGCCACCGTCCTCG
This sequence comes from Solirubrobacteraceae bacterium, assembly GCA_036266805.1. Taxonomy (GTDB): domain Bacteria; phylum Actinomycetota; class Thermoleophilia; order Solirubrobacterales; family Solirubrobacteraceae; genus Palsa-744. The sequence goes on along the minus strand of DATAXK010000013.1, from coordinate 23,402 downwards.
TAGCCGTAGGTGTAGGCGGAGTTGATGCGGTTGGTGATCACTTCGCCCGTGGGCGCGGTGAACGTGACGCGCAGCTCGCGCGGAATCGAGAGCATCGAAATCGTGGGCTTGCTCGGGTCGACGCGCACCAGCAGCATCTCGTTGGAGTGCGGCAGCACCGCTCCCGACGGGTTGCCCTTGGGCGCCTTGCGTTCGTCGTTGCCGACCAACAGCAGCGTCTCGGGTTCGCCCGTGCCCGTGGGGATCAGCACTTTCGGCGCAACCTTCACCGGTTGGTTCTGCCCGAGCGCTTTGACGACCTTGTTGACCTCGTTGCGAATCCCCACGTAGGTCGCCGCACCGGCGAGCGCTACGATGCAGATCGTGGCTGCCAGAAAGCGCCTGGCCAGCCACCAGCCACGACGCGGTGGCTCAGGCGGAAGCGACCCCGGAGGAGCAGCATCGGGCACAGGCGGTGGCATGGGCGGGGTCGTGACGGTGCTCAAGGCTGGCCTGAATGATCGCTGATTGCTCGGCGGTTGGCGTCGGCAAGCTGGGCCTGGGTAAGCTGAGCGCCAAGCCTGATGCCCGACCGCTCAACCGACACACGCACGAGCCAAGGCGTGGCCGAGCGTGTGGCCGCTTGGATCGTGCCGGAGCGCAATCCGGCCGGCGCCGTCTACGGCTTGATCACGATCGGCGCGCTGCTTGCCGCCGAGAGTGCCCTGCGCGAGACCTATCCCGAGACGATCGGCTCAGCGGCGCTCGCCTTGGTGCTCTACTGGTTTGCCCACTCCTACTCCGACGTGCTGGGGCTGCGCCTGTCCGAGCAGGAGAGCTTCAGCTGGGCGGAGCTATGGCGGACATTCAGCCACGACTGGGCGATCGCCAAGGGGGCAGGCGTGCCACTGCTGGTCCTGCTGGCTGCCTGGGCCGTGGGCACCAGCCAGAGCACCGGCGTGGCGGCAGCCGTCTGGAGCATCGTGGCGAGTCTGATCGCATTCGAGCTGGCGGCGGGGATTCGCTCCAAGGCACGGCCGCCGGAGCTGGCGCTCGAGGTACTCGTCGGGGCGAGCATGGGCATCGGGATCTTGCTGCTGAGGGCGCTGCTGCACTAGCGATGAGACGTGCTGTGTAGCCTCGAGTGCCTGGGATTCCTGCCCGCGAAGCCGGCATCCTAGTAGACAATAAATCTCTGACATGGAATGATATTGTTTCCAAGACTCCTTGATAGTCGAGGGGCTATAAGCATTCGAGGAGATAGAATACGTTGACGGAGGGCGGGAAGAACCTCGGCGGAATGGCACCACTGTACGAGCGGTTGCCAAGGGGGCCCCACCAGATGAAGCGGCTAGAGGTCGCCAAGAACCAGCGTCGGCGCATGTACGGAGCGATGATCGAGGCGGTCGCCGCCAGCGGCTATGGACGTACGAGCGTCAAGCAAGTGGTGATGCTCGCCGGAGTCTCCCGACGCGCCTTCTACGAGCAGTTTGCCAACAAGGAAGAGTGTTTCCTGGCTACGCTCGACTTGATCGCAAGCCAGGCCTTGGCCCACATCGCCGCCGGCTATCGCTCCACCGAAGACACGCTCGAGCAGCGTATGGGTACGGCACTGCGCAGATTCGCCGAGGTCGTCGCCGGCAATCCGAAGGGGGCGCGTCTGATGCTGGTGGACGCCCCCTCGGCTGGGCCGGCCGGTTGGGAGCGGTTGACAGAGACAATGCGTACCTTCGAGCAACGGCTCGCGGCCAGCTTCGCGCATGCACCGGATGCCGCACCGCTACCCGAGCCGGTGGCGAGGGCGATCGTCGGCGGCTTGCGCCGCGCCGCTTTCGTGCGCCTGGTCGAGCAACGTACCGATGAGATGCTCGAGTTGGTGGATGACATGTTGAGCTGGACGCTTGTCTTCAGGACCGCCGAGCCGAGTCCGCTCAGGGTGCGGCTGCGTATCGTGCCGAGCGAGACGTTCCTCACCGGCGAGGACGAACGCGCATGCGTGCTGCGCAGCGCCCTGGAACTGGCGGCACTGGAAGGCTATGGGAACCTGACGCCAATGCGCATCGCCGACGAGGCGGGCGTCTCGATCGACACCTTCTTCGACCTGTTCGACGACATGGAGGAATGCTTCCTCGCGGCGATCGAGCAGCTCGGCGAGGACGTGCGCAAGACGGTGTCCGATCCTGGCCTCGCCTCCGCCGAATGGCCCGCCGCGGTGCGCCGCTCGCTGGATAGGATGATGCGCTACTTCGCTGCACGCCCTGCCTATGCCCAGACGATCGCCACCGGCGTGTTCGCGATGGGGCAGCGTGCGGTCGACCTGGTCGCCCAGCTCGCCGGCGAGGTCGCGACCAGTCTGACCGCGGGCGCTCCCGGGGCGCCGCTCACAGGGCTTGCTTACGAGGGGATCGAAGGTGCGATATGGCACACGATCTACTCTCAGACCACCGAAGGCGGCACCGGCGCGCTTCCCGAACTATCGGATCATCTGGCCTATGTGGTGCTGACGCCGTTCCTCGGTGCCGAGCAGGCCGCCCAGATAGTGACCGAACAGCGCGCCGCCGAGAAGGTCGCTTAGAGAGCGGCGCTCAGCGCTGCTTGCGCCGGTAGCGCAACTCGGCGAAATGCGTTAGCAGGATGCCCACCAGCAGCGAGACCACGATCACGATGATCAGTGGCGTCGAGCTCTTGCCGAAAATCCAGTTGACCTCGACCTGTTTGACGTTGAGCACGGCAAACAGGGTCATCAATACGGCTAGCAGTACCAGCGCTCCCATCCGCGCCGTTTCGCGGCGGCTGCGCTTTTGGACCTGCGCCTGCGTGGAATCGGACATCGCCACAGATTCATGCTACCCGCTGGGCCGGGCCGCAAGCTCGTCCTGTACCCACGAGCAGCCGGCCGAAAGCTCGGCGACGCCCATGGCGGCAGCCACGTTCAGGGCCATCCCGTGGCGGAAGAAGTCGTCCAAGCGCTCCGGCTCAGCTCCGGAGAGCTCGCCCGCCAGCGCCATTAGCTCGGCCGAGCGGCGGCGTACGCGCACTCGCACCAGCTCGTCGTCGCAGGCCGCGTAAGCCTGATGCTGAAGCATTAGATAGTCGCGATCGGTAACCAGCAGTTGCTTGTATGCACCGCCCATCGCCGTCAGGACATCCTCACAGTACGCGGGCGCTCGTCCGGCGTGATACTCGGCGGCCGCTTGCGTAAACGCCTCGGCGAAGCGATCGAAGCCGAATTCGACAGCAGCAATGAACAGCTCCCGCTTGCCCGCGAACAGACTGAAGACGTACGGCTGGGCTACTCCCACCCGCCTTGCGATGCGGTCCACCGGTGTGCCGTGCAAGCCACTGAGCGCGAACTCGTGCACGGCGGCGGCGATCAACGCTTCGCGCCGCTCCGCGGCTGGGACCCTTCTGCGGACGGCTCCCCCCCCGCGCGCGCGGGGGGCATCGCCCTTTTGCGAAGAACCCACGCTCACACCGGCTCCCCCGCAAGCACCGTCCGCTGCGGCTCGACCAGGACGTGCCCTGCCTGCTCGTGCTCCGTGGCGGCAAGCGCCGCCGCCTCAGCCGCGCGCGGCGTGCGAAACGGCAACAGCAAGGCCACCAGGGCGCCTGTGCCGAGCACGGCCACGCCGACCCACATGGCCGGGATCAGACCGTTCACGAACTCTTGCGGCGAGCCGTAGCCGCCCGAGCCCGTGAAAACCGAGGCGAGCACCGCCACACCCAGGACGCCTCCGACCTCGCGGATCGCGTTGTTGGCGCCCGAGGCCTGGCCCGCTTGGTCGACTCGCACCGAGGAGAGCACCGCGTTGGCTGAGGGGGCGAAGACGAGCGACATGCCTGCACCGGCCATGATGAACGGTATGAGCATGTGTGTATAGGGCACGTGCGTGGCGGTGATGAGCGCCAGCCAGCCAAGCCCCAGAGCCTGCAAGGTCAGTCCCGCCACCATGAACGGGCGCGAGCCGAAGCGCTCGGAGAAGATGCCGGCCAACGGGGCCACCACCATCGAGGCGCCCGTCCACACCAGCAACTTCAAGCCCGCCTGCAAAGGGGTGTTGCCGAGCACGTTCTGCATGTACTGGGAGAGGAAGAAGATCGAGCCGAACATACCGAAGTACATTGCCAGCGAGACGACGTTGGTGACGGCGAAGGAGCGCTTGGCGAAGAAAGCCATCGGCAGCATCGGCTCCGGGGCGCGTAGCTCCCACGCGACGAACGCCGCCAGCAGCAGCGCGCCGCCGATCAGCGACGCGAGGATCGACGGCGAGCCCCAGCCGAGCGACTGCGAGCGCACGAGACCGAAGACGATCCCGAAGGCGCCCATGCCGGCCAGCAGCAGGCCTGGCAGGTCCAGCGTGCCATAGGGACCGCGACTCTCCGACAGGCGACGCACGGCGGTCGGCACCAGCACGATGCCGATCGGCACGTTCAGCCAGAAGATCCAGTGCCAGGAGATGCCCTGCACGACTGCTCCGCCCACAAGCGGGCCGATCGCCACCGCCGTGCCGGAGATGCCCGACCACACGCCCAGCGCGATGCCACGGCGTTCGGCCGGGAAAGCGTCGGCAAGCAGCGTGAGCGTCAGCGGCGTGACGATCGCGGCGCCGGCGCCCTGTACGGCGCGCGCGGCGATCAGCAGGTTGCTCGTCGGCGCCAGGGCCGCGGCGGCCGAGGCAGCCGTGAAAACGCTCAGCCCAATCAGGAACATGCGCTTGCGCCCGAAGCGGTCGCCCAGCGCGGCTCCCGTCAGCAGCAGCACGGCGTAGGAGAGCACGTAGGCGTTGACGGTCCACTCGAGCTCCTGGATCGAGGAGCCGAGGTCGCGGTGGATGCTGGGGAGGGCGACCGAGACCACGAGGTTGTCCAGGACGGTCATGAACAACGCGACCGAGACGATCCCCAGCGTCCAGTTGCGGTTTGTCGGCTTGATTTGGGCTGTCATCGCTGGTCTCCCATGCTCGCGGATCGACTCTCGAAGGCCTAGCTTAGCAGTCGCTAATAATATTTTGGGAAAGGTTTCCCGCGAGACGAACGCTCCTACGCAAGGTCAGGACGGCGAGCCTCGCGCAAGCCCGCCGCCGGATCGCCCGACGCGTGAGTGCGACCCGCAAGTGCGACCCTCGACAAGCCCCTCGCTCGAAGGGATACGCGGGTCCACGCTGGACCGGCCGCCGGCGATCTTCCACGATTGAGCCGGCGCGCAATGGGCAGACCAATGCGAGGATGAGAGCCCGTAACGACGAATAGGGGGAAGGATGAGCGCGAGAAGACGTCTACCGCTGCTGCTCGCCACGGCCGCGGTCGTGTTGGCGACCAGCGGGTGTGGATCTTCAGGCACGAAGACCGTGTCCGTTTCCAGCAGCCTGCCCTCCGAAAGTGCCACACAGCGCACGACCACTACCGGCACGACCAAATCCTCCCCCACAACCACTACGCCTCCTAGCACCAACACCAGCACGAACGGGATCGGCGGCGTGGAAACGACGCGTACCAGCAGCGCGCCCGCGTTCACCAAGGAATCGACGAGCGGCGAAGGTCTTGGCGCGGCGGTGGGGGTCGTCAAAGCGCACGGGTATACAGCCGGCGAAACCTCTACCTACCGCCCTGAACAGACCCTGCGCGTGCTGGTCGGCACCCGTACCGGCTCCAGCGACGGCTACGGGCAGCAAGCCTTCTTCTTCGTGGACGGGCACTACCTTGGCACCGACACGAGCGAACCGAGCGCCAGCGTGAAAGTCGTCGGACAGAGCGACACCGAAGCGACGCTTGCCTATTCGCTCTACAAACCTGGCGACCCGCTCGGCAAACCCAGCGGCGAAAAGACCGTGCGCTTCCAGTTGAACAACGGCCGCCTCGTCGCGCTCGATCCGATTCCCTCGGCCTCCGCGCGCAACGGCGGCTAGGCGCTCGCCGGCAAAAAGGGGAGAAGAAGCTTCCCTGTGGGTAGATTCATTGCGAGGGCCACTCCGGGGCCCGACCACCCACGAACCGCAAGGGGATCCGATGAGCCAGACAATCGAAGGTCGCGCCGAGGAGCTGCTCAAAGACAAGAACTTCGTGCTCGTGTCCACCATTCGCCCGGACGGATCGGTGCACGCCGCGCCGGCCTGGGTGGACGTGCAAGACGGCCGCCCGGTGCTGAACACCGCCGAGGGACGCGCGTGGCCTCGCAACCTCGAGCGCGACCCGCGCGTGACGCTGACCGTGCAGAACATGGAGAACCCCTATGAGTACGTGACGATCCGCGGGCGCGTGGCCGAGCGCACGACCGAGGGGGCCGACGAGCACATCGACTCCTTGGCGATGAAGTACATGGGCAAGGAGTCCTATCCCTTCCGCCAGCCGGGCGAACAGCGCGTGATCGTCCGCGTCGACCCGGAATACGTGCACGTCAACGGCTGACTACGCCCCTTTGACGCGTCCCAGCAGCCGCCGCCACAGGGACGGAGGCCGCGGCTGCTTGCGCAGCCAGTCTTCGCGCAACAGCAGCTCCCCCCGCTGACGGGCCGCCAGCACGCACTTCGTGTGGGCGTGGCGGCGCCGGCTTTTGTCGTCTTCGGGGAACATCAGCACGTGCTCACTCAGCGCCGGCAGATGGCGACCGCAGACGGGACAGCGGTAGGTCGCGGGCTTGTTGCTGTGGGTGCTGCGCACCGTCCACCAGCGCGCCGCGGGCAACTTCGACATATGGAGCATTCTTGCGGCGATCGCCTCATATTGGGAGAGAGCGTGCAAATACTCGTAAACCTCCACATTGGCGATCGTACGCAATCGCTATAGCCTGCAATGTGGCGGAGGTCCACTTGGCTATTGCAAACGACCCAATTGAGCACGACCGGACGGGCGCGCACTCGGCGGATCCCACCGAGCTCGTGCACGAGGCGCGCAAGGCGATCAAGCGCATGCGCGCGCTCGCGCGACTGTTGCGCGACGAGCTTGGCGAGCAGGAGTTCTCGCGCGTCAACGCCTCGCTGCGCAGCGCCGGCCGGCGCCTGGGTGGGGCACGCGACGCCGACGTGCGACTTGCGACGCTGCGCGAGCTGGTCGAGCGCCACCCGCATGCGCTCGCCCCCTCACCCGGATCCTCCAATGGAAGCGGGCCAAGGCGCGAGGGAATTCGACGCCTGGAGGAACGGCTGCAGCGCGAGCGCCTGAATGACGGCCAGCCATCCGACATCGACGAGGTGCTTGCGGACATCGCCGCGATGCGCGACCAGCTGGCCCGCTGGAGCCTGGTCGACGTCGACTTCAGCACGCTCGCCCCGGGGCTGCGGCGCGTCTACCGCGAAGGCCGCCACCGCCACGCTCGCTGCGTCCGCGAGCACGGACGCGACGAGCAGGACGTGCACGACTGGCGCAAGCGCGTGAAGAGCCTCTACTACGCACTTGACATGCTCGGCGCCAAGAAGGCCAAGGGCGCGCGTCGCGCTGTTCGCCGCGCCGATCGCCTTGGCGATCTGCTCGGCAGCGAGCACGATTTGTGGATGCTGCGTGTCTACGTCGAAGAGCACCCCGAGGCCTTCGGCACGGACGTCGCCGCCAGTGGCGAGCTGTTGCAGCGGATCGATCGACGTCGCCGACGTCTGCGCAAGCGCGCGCTCTCTCTAGGGGCATGTCTGTACAAGCGCAAGCCTGGCAGGTTCACGCGGCGCATCGGCCGCGCGTTGGCCGACTGACCACGCCGGACGTCTCCGTCGCCGACTGGCGATCTGAGCCACACGCCTGCCTGCCGCGGACCCGCTGCTCCAGAGGATTCGCCAACCATGCCGAATCTCTGATCCGCTCAGGGTTTTTCCATGAATAGCCGATGTAACTGGCGACCCGCATACCCGATGCGCGCACTACCTCGACTCCATCCCTCGACGCTCGTTTTGGCCTCCCTGATCGGAGGTTTGGGCGTCTATGCCCTGCACACGACTGTCGGTTTCGGCGGCCCTGGGGGCGAGGGTCTCTTCCAGGACTGGATCTACAACGTCCTGATGCTCGGCGCGGCTGTCGTCGTGCTGTGGCGCGGCGTGCGTGTACGCGAGGATCGTGCGGCCTGGCTGACGATGGGCGTCGGGCTTCTGTCCTGGAGCCTGGGCGAACTGTATTACTCGCTCTACATCGAAGGCACGAGCGCCGAAGCCGGCGGCAGCGTCTCCTTCGCCGACGTGCTCTTCTTGGCCATGTACCCGTGCTTCTACATCGCCCTGGGTCTGCTTGCCCGGCGCCACCTGCGCGATCTGCGCGTCGGCATGTGGCTCGACGGGCTGATCGCCGGCCTCAGCGCCGCGAGCGTCGCCGCCGCCCTGGTCCTGCCCCCGATCCTGAACGGCGCCACGGGCACGCACAGCTCGATCGTCGTCTCACTCGCCTACCCGATCGGCGACATGCTGCTGATGATGTTCGCGGTCGGCGCGCTCTCGATCACCGGCTGGCGCGCCGGGAACCTATGGCTGCTGATCGCTCTGAGCATGCTCGTCAGCGGCGTCGCCGACTCGACATACGTCTACCAGACGGCCACGGACTCCTACCGGGCGGGGACGTGGCTGGAATGCCTGTGGCCGCTGGCCGCGATCCTGCTGGCGACCGCCGCCTGGATGCCGACGGCGCGCGTGCAGCCGCGAAACATGACGGGCTGGCAGATGATGTCCGTACCGGCGCTTGCCCTGCTCAGCGCGCTCGGAGTGCTCGTGTACGGCAACGTCGGGCCGCGCCTCACGCTGCCGGCGCTGATCCTCGCCGGAGCGACTGTGCTGGCCGTGGGGGTGCACCTGATCTTCACGCTACGTGAGAATCTCGTGCTGCTCGCCCATTCGCGGCGCCTGTCGCTCACCGACCCGCTCACCGGGCTCGGCAACCGGCGCCTGCTGATGGGCGATCTGCGCCTGGCCTGCAAGTCCGCCAACCAGCATGAGCCCTGGGAGCTGGTTCTGTACGACCTCGACGGCTTCAAGCTCTACAACGACACCTTCGGCCACCCCGCCGGCGACACCTTGCTGGTGCACTTGAGCACGCGCTTGAAAAACACCGTGGAGCCCCACGGCAGTGCCTATCGCATGGGCGGCGACGAGTTCTGTGTGCTGTTCGACCGCTCACAGCGCCACGAGGAGAACCTCGTGCAGCTGAGCGTCGCGGCGCTGTGCGAGCACGCACCCAACTTCTCGATAACCGCCTCGCACGGCTCGGTGATGATCCCGGCCGAGGTGGCCGACCCAGCTTCGATCCTGCAGCTGGCAGACCAGCGCCTGTACCGGCGCAAGGAGGAAGCAGCGGCACGACGTGCAGGCGCACGGTTGCACGTGAGCCCGTACTTGGGTATGAGCTCCGCCAACCTCAACGACCTGGATGCCCACCCGGCCAACCTCGACCGTTTGGACGTCAACCCGGCAAGCGAGCTGTTCGACCCGCTGGCTTCAGGCGACGCTGACGACGGTGAGGACGCTCTCGCCCTTGGGGAGGACGACGGCGGCCCGCTCGCCGGCACGACGTCCGAGCAGCGCACGGGCAACCGGCGAGTCCGCCGACAGCCGCCCCTCTGACGGCGAGGCATCGTGCGAGCTGACGATCTGCCAGCTGCGCTCCTTGCCCGCCTCGTCGCGAACCACAACGGTCGAACCGAACGCGACGGCTCCGTCGCTGGCGTGCGTGGCCTCGACCACCTCGGCGGCTGAGATCCGCTCCCGCAGTTTCGCGATCTTCGTCTCCAGGTGCGCCTGATCGTTCTTGGCGTCGTGATACTCGCTGTTCTCCTTGAGATCGCCCCACTCGCGCGCGGTTTTGATGCGCTCGGCAATCTCACGCCGACCCTCGCCCTCGAGCGCGGCCAGTTCGGCTTCCAGCTCTTGCAGGCCCTCTGCGGTGACCATGTTGGCGGCGTCGGCAGTCATCTGCCGCCTACCCTACTCGGCCTCGGCTCGCCGCGCTCGGGGGGTGCGCCAAGTCCCTTCCAAAACTGCGATCCCCCGCGCACGCGCGGGGGGCATGTCGCTCAGAAGTACGTGCTGGCCGGCGTGGACAGCAACGCATAGATCTGCACGACTGCCGCTTGATCGAGCAATTGCGTCGACGGTGGCGAGCCGAAGGCGAACAGGTTGTCGCTCAGGCGCTGGTGCACCCACACGCTGTTTACGTATTCCTGGGCGAGCTTCGGACCAGGGGGGTCGTGCGTGACCGAGTCGAGATACATCAGGTTGCGGAAGTAGACCGACGGGAAGAACGGGTTTTCCGAGAGCAGGCGCGGGATCGTGAAGTAGGCGAGCGCGGCCTTGGCGGTCTGGCGCGCTTGGTAGAGGTAGGCGCCGTTGCCCGTCACCTGGTAGAGCAGCGTGCCGGCGCCGATCATCGAGCCCTGGTTGTAGCTCCACAGCGTCGTGTCGAGCACGCCGTGCAGGCGGATGTGGTCGTCATACAGTTCGCTTGGCGTGCGCAGGCAGGTGCGCACCCAAACGTATGCCTGCTCCGCGAACTGCAGGTACGTGGTGTCGCCGGTGAGGCGGTAGAGCTGCACGCCGAGCTCGGCGGCCGGACCGTCGGTGACCGTGTTGCGTTCGGTGTTGCTGGGGGAGTCTGAGAACGGGATGCCACCGGGGCAGGCGAGCTTGGGGTTGCTCTGCCAGCCGGCCATCACGAACGCCATGATCTGCTCGGCTTTTTCGAGCATCGCCGCTTCGTGGTGTTGCTCGTACAGGCGTGCCAGCTCGATTCCGACCCACTCGTTGTCGTCGTAGTAGCTCGCGCCGCCCGGCGGCACCACCTCGCCGTTGAAGGAGGGCAGCGACGGCGGCGCGATCCCCGCCGCTTCGGTCGGTTCCGAGCCTTCACCGTGTTCTTCGCTTTCGGGCTGTTCGCCGGTGCCTTGGCCGGCCACAGGGGTGGGCTGGCCCCAATACTTCTGCAGGCCGACGATGCGCGCTTTCAGTTCGTGAGAATTGGTGCTTGCCGCGCTGGCTACCTGACCTGGGATGTTGGCGACGCTGACGGTCGCCGCCAAGGCTTGCGAGAACGGCCACAGGTAGGAGTACGGTTCGCCCTCGTACAGACCGGTGCCGGGGATGTAGAAGTTCTGCTGCATCGCCTGGAAAGCCAGCAGCGCGCGTGCCGGGTTGCCGTGCAGGCCGGGCTTGGGCTTCTTCTTCGCGGGCGCCTTGGTCGTCTTGCCGGTCTTGCTCGGCGTCTTGGCGCTCGGGGCGCTCGCGGGAGTCGAAGATCCCGACGAGACACCGCCAACGCCATTGGAGGAACTGTGCGCATATTCGCTGGGACGCGCTAGCCTGCGCGGGCGTTGGGCGGCGGCGGGATAGGGCAATGCGGCTGACCTCTCGTGGCTCGCGCCTGCCGTCGCACTGGCCGTAGCTCCCGCGGGCGCTGCCGCGCACGCAAGCACGCAGCCGACAACCGTCAGCAGCAAGCGCGTGCCGACCCATCGGTTATGTCCACCGCGACTGACCAAGATCCGACTCCCAAAACAGACCACCACCGCAAACGATGCGCTGAATGTATTGTCCCCGAGCTAAGAAGCTCCTTCAAAAGAGGCGGCGCAATCCCATCCGCGAGACAGCGGTGACGGCATCGATCACGCGAGGAGAGATACGTGAAGACGGTTAGAGAGGCGACCTTCGAGCTGCTTCGCGAGCGCGGCATGACGACCGTGTTCGGCAATCCCGGCTCGACCGAGCTGCCGATGCTGACCGAGTTTCCCGCGGACTTCCGCTACGTGCTCGGGCTGCAGGAGGCGACTGTCGTCGGGCTTGCCGATGGGTACGCACAGGCGAGCGGACGTCCGACGCTCGTCAATCTGCACACCGCTCCCGGTGTCGGCAACGCGATGGGCGCGATCTTCAACGCGCAGGCGAACAAGTCGCCGCTGGTGATCACGGCCGGGCAGCAATACCGCTCGCTGATGACGCTGCAGGCGAATTTGACCAACCGCGACGCCGCCCGTGTGCCCGCGCCGCTGGTCAAGTGGAGCTACGAGCCACCGCGTGCCGAGGACGTGCCGCATGCGCTGGCACGGGCGATCCACATGGCGACGCTGCCTCCGCGCGGGCCCTCGTTTCTATCGATCCCGATGGACGATTGGGGTGCCGAGGTCGACGAGGATGCCGTCCGCCACCAGGCCGGCCGCGCCGTCGGCGGCGCCGCCCTGCCCGGGCCCGAGGCGATCGCAGAGCTCGTCGAGCGGCTACGCCGCGCTGAGCGTCCCGCGCTGATCGCCGGTCCGGAGATCGACGCGAGCGGCGGCTGGGAGGCCGCGATCGGGCTGGCCGAACTGCAGCGCCTGGCTGTGTACGCGACGCCCGCCACCGGCGGCGGGCGACTCGGCTTTCCCGAGGATCATCCGCTGTTCCAGGGCATCCTTCCGCCCGCCGTGCTGCCAGTCGGCGAAATGCTCGCCGCACATGACTTCGTGCTCGCCGTCGGCACCTCCGTCTTTCCCTACTACCCCAACGTACCCGGGCCGCTGCTGGCCGAGGGGACCACGCTCGTCGCGGTCACGAGCGATCCCGACGAGGCGGCGCGCGCGCCGATGGGCGACGCGATCCTGGCCGACCCGGCGCTGACGCTTGCGGCGCTTGCCGACGCCGTCGGCGAGTCCGACCGGCCCGCGCCCCCGGCCCGGCCCGCGCCCGAGGCGGCGCCGATCACCGACCCGATCAGCCCTTCCACAGCGGTGCGCGCGCTTGCCGAAGTCTTTCCCCAGGACGGGGTCGTGGTGCTCGAGTCTCCCTCCGCCACGCTTGCGCTGCGCAACCAGTTGCGCCTGTCCAAGCCCGGCAGCTATCTCTTCTCCTCCGGCGGCGGGCTCGGGTTCGGCATGCCCGCCGCGATCGGGGCGCAGATGGCACAGCCGAACCGGCCCGTCGTGTGCGTGATCGGCGAGGGCTCGGCTCAGTATGCGATCCAGAGCCTGTGGACCGCCGCGGCCTATGACGTGCCCGTCACGTTTTTGGTGTTGCGCAACGACGAGTACGCGATCCTCAAGTGGTTTGGCATGCTCGAGGACATCGTGGACGCGCCCGGCCTGGATCTGCCGGCACTGGACTGCGCCGCGGTCGCAAGCGGCTACGGCGTCAATTCGCGCGTGGTGGACGGAGGCGACGGCAACGCGCTGAGCGACGCACTGAGCAAAGCGCTCGCATCAGACAAGCCCGAGCTGGTCGAAGTCAAGGTCGCTCCGGGTATGGCGTTGCTATGAAAAGTGGCTGTCCGGTTTTACTGGGGTTTTCCGGCATGCCCTTTGCGGACAACCACTCGCGAACCATCCTCCCGATGCCCCCCACAGACAACCACCCACGAGCCACCCACCCAAACCAAACATGACCGAAAACACGCCCGATGTGATCGTCATTGGAGCTGGGCTGGCCGGCCTGGTCAGCACGCTGGAGTTGCTGCGCAGCGGACATACGGTGCTGCTGCTCGACCGCTGTGAGCCCAGGGAGATCGGCGGGCTTGCCCGCGAGGCGTTCGGCGGCATGTTCATGGTCGACTCGCCCGAGCAGCGCCGCTCGCGCATTCCCGACAACGAGGGGCTGGCGCTGGAAGACTGGCTGCGGATCGCGGAGTTCGACCCCGAGGACACCTGGCCGCGGCGCTGGGCCGAGCAGTACGTGACACGGGCACGCGACGACGTTGGCGGCTGGCTGCGCCAGCTCGGCGTGAAGTTCTTTCCCGTCGTCAACTGGGCCGAGCGCGGCAACTTCGGCGACGGCAACTCAGTGCCGCGCTTCCATCTCACCTGGGGAACCGGCAAGGCGCTGGTACAGGCTGTGTGGGGCGCGATCGAGTCTCATCCGCGTCGCTCCGCGCTCGACCTGCGGCTGCGCTCGCGGGTCATCGGGCTCATAGTCGAGGACGGGCGAGCGGTCGGTTGCCGGGTGATCGCCGAACACACTGACCCCCGCGCGCATGGGGGGATGCTTCAAATGCGGAGCACGACACTCGGGAGCGATGAGCCGGCTCGCGTGGCCGAGGACCAGTTTGACGACGCCGACGAATACGAGGTACGAGCCGGCAAGGCCGTTGTGATCGCCGCCGGCGGGATCGGCGGCAACCTCGACCTGGTTCGCCGCGAATGGCCGACGTCGCGGCTTGGGCCGGCGCCGGAGAAGCTGCTGATGGGCTCGCACTACTACGCCGATGGGGCTCTGCACGAAGAGGTGAGCAGAGTCGGCGGCAACGTCACCCACCTGTCTCGCATGTGGAACTACGCCGACGCGGTGCGCCACCCCAAACCCCAACGTGAACACCACGGGCTGAAGTTGATACCGCCCCGCTCGGGGGTCATGCTCGACCCCGACGGGCGTCGCTATGGGCCCGTGCCGGTGATGCCGACGTTCGACGCCTACAGCGCGCTCGAGCGCATGTGCGAAGACGAGCGTAAGTATTCGTGGCTGATCTGCAACTTCAAGATCGCCAAGCGCGAGCTGGACATCTCGGGCTCCCAGCACAATCCCAATCTGCGCGAGAAGCGCCTCTTGCCGTTCCTGCTCGGCGTGTTGCTCGGCAAGCCCGGACTCGTCAAGCACTTCCTCGACGGCTCGCCCGACTTCGTGAGCGCCGACTCGCTTGATCAGCTGGCCGCGAAGATGAACGACGTGACCGCCGAGCTGACCGGAGAGCGCGCGATCGACCCGAGGGTGCTGGAGCGCGAGATCGGTCGCTATGACGAGACGATCGCTCGCGGCAAGGGGCTGTTCAACGACGATCAGCTACGTCGCATCGGCCAGCTGCGCAACTGGCGCGGCGACCGGCTACGCACCTCGCGCTTTCAGCAGATCGTCGATCCGAAGGCGATGCCATTGCTTGCGATCCGCCTGCAGCCGATGGCACGCAAGAGCCTGGGCGGGATCCAGACCGACCTTGGCTGCCGCGTGCTGGGCGGGCAAAACGATGAGCCGATCCCAGGGCTGTACGCCGTCGGCGAGGCCGCCGGCTTCGGCGGTGGCGGCGTACACGGCAAGCGCTCGCTGGAGGGGACGTTTCTCGGCGGATGCGTCTTCACCGGGCGCCTGGCGGCCGCCACGATCGCCGGCGCCGAGCTGCCCGTGCGCATTCCCCCGCGCATCGACTGAGAACGTCTTTCACAATGAGCTCTGCGGCTGGGCGTTCATTGGTCATGCAAGCTGGGGTGTATGGCTCACATTTTGAATGATCCGCTTAACACCCCCCTTTTGCGAATGCTTAGATAAAGATTGGGTACCAAAATAAAGCTCCCAGCTCCACACAAAGGGGGTTGAGACATGCAGGTCACTTCGAAAGACCTTCTCATGGACGACCCGCCAAAGGAGCGCTACGACTACGTCACCGTCGGTCACGTAACGCGCGACGTGATCGAGGATCGTGGCGGCGGGGCCATCTCCCAGCCAGGCGGCGGCGCCTTCTACAGCGCGCTGCAGGCGGCACGACTGGGACTGCGCGCCTTGATCGTCACCCAAGGCGTTCCCCAGGAGATAAGGGCGCTGCTCGAACCTTTCCGCGATGAGCTCGACCTGCGGGTCATCCCGGCAAAGCACACCACCACATTGAGCACGCGTGGCTTGGGCGCGCGGCGCTCGCAGCGACTGCTCGCCTGGGCCGGGCCGATCGTGGAGCCGCTCTCACTCGACGCCAAGATCCTGCACTTGGCGCCCGTCGCGCGCGAGACGCCGTCCGCCTTTCAGGGGCAGGCCGACTTCATCGGTCTCACGCCGCAAGGGCTCGTGCGCCGTTGGGAGCAAAGCGAGGACGTGCCGCTGGGGCAGCTGGACACCGGGGCGCTGTTGGGCGACCTGCCGCTGTCCGGTGGTGGCGACGCGACGCTTGCCGGCGACATCTCTCCTGTCGCTCTGGACCCAGACCTGCTCCCTGAGCGCTTCAGTGCGGCCGTGATTTCCGAGGACGAGTGTGAGGGCTGCCACGCGCTGTTCACCGTCGCGCGCCGCGGTGGAGCGTATGTCGCGGTGACCGCCGGATCGCGGCCGGCGACCGTCCATCTACCGACGCCTGCCGCTGAATCGGTCCTGCAGACCGGGGTGCCACGCATAGTCGAGGCGCGCGACGACCTCGGCGCCGGGGACGTGTTTGCCGCCGCCTTCTTCGTCGCCCTCCATGAAGGTCACGGTCCGCTCGAGGCCGCCACGTTCGCCAACGCCGCCGCGGCCATGCGCATCGCCGAGGTCGGTGCCGGTGCGATCGCGACTCGCGGGCGGATCGAGGCAACCATGAGTATCGACCCACCCCAGCCGGCCTGATCGGTCGAGTCAGCCGGCGACGGCTTGCTCGACGCTCACGAACGCGAGGCTTTTACTCCCTGAAGACACCCTCTTGCGCCAGCGCGTGCTCCAGCAGCGACTTCAACTCTGCTGGGTCGACCGACTCTCGCCGGCCCGCGGCCAGTGCGGCCAGCAGCACGCAGCCGCCGACGGGCGCCATCTCGACGACCGCCACCTGAGCCTGTGGCGCCAGCTCGTGGATCGCCGCGGCCAGCGGGGACACGAACAGCTCGCCCGCCTTGAACGCGCTTCCGATTAGACCGATCGGGAACTCGCCCGTGAGATCGGTCTGCTCGACGACCGCGGCGACCTGCCTTGCCAGCTCCTCGGCGGCGCGCATGTACAGGCCGCGCGCCACCTCGTCTCCGGCGTAGGCGACGCGCGCCGTCTCGATCGCGAAAGCGGCGATCTCACCCTTGGACAGCGGCTTGCCATAGACGAGCGTGGCAAGCGCCTCGACGCTCTGCACGTCGAAGAAAGCGATCGCCGCCGCGCTCAAGTGCGTCTGTGGGCCTGAGGCCTCGCGGTCGGCAAGCGCCGCCTTGATCGACTGGACGGCAAGCCAGTAGCCGCTGCCCTCGTCGCCGAGCACGTGGCCCCAACCGCCCGCGCGCCACGCCCGGCCGTCTTGGCCGACACCGAGCACGTTGCTGCCGGTACCCGAGATCACGCCCACACCCGGGCGCGCGTCTGTCGCGGCAGCCCAGGCGCCGACGACGTCGTTGACCACCAGCCAGGCAGACGGACAGCGCTCGCGCACGTGCGCGGCAACCGCCTCGGTGTCGGTACCCGCGATCGCCAAGACCGCGGCGTCGAGTTGCTCACGCTCGATGCCGGCGCGACCGATCGCCTCGTCGGTGGCCCTCACGAGGGAGTCTGTCGCCGCGTGCGCGCCGACGGAATCGGGGTTGCTGGAACCGCCGTGGCCGAGGTGAAGCGTCTGCTCCCGCAGGTCGAGCACCGCCGCCAGCGTCTTCGTCGCACCCCCGTCGACGCCCATCACGTAGCGTGCGCCGAGCGAGTCTTGTGAGGCGTCGAGGCCACCGTCACGGCCATCCGCCACGGGGGCGGTGAGCGATCTCCCGGACCCGTCTGACTCGAGCGCGGGCGAGATCAGCGCTCGCGGCAGTGTTACCAGCGGATCGCGTTTCATCGCGTGATCCTTGCAGGAAGGACCCTCCCAGGAGTTACGATCGCGCGAATGGATGTGCATGCGCAATTCCCTGAGGCGTCGCTGGCTTCTGGGATGTACGAGTCCTTCTACCTGCGCGCGGTCTCGCCGCGGGAGCCGGTCGGGGCATGGATCCGCTACACCGTCGAGAAGGCTCCCGGCCTCGCCGCGCGCGGCTCGCTGTGGGTGAGCGTCTTCGACGCGAGCGCCGGCGCGCCGTTCTTGTACAAGCAGAGCAACGCCGAGCTGACCGTGCCCGGCGAGGGCTGGATCGCGATCGGCGGCGGCTCACGCTTTGGGCCCACCCTTGCGCAGGGGTGCATCCAGTCGGGCAAGGTTCGCTGGAAGCTGAACATCCAGCCCGATGCGCCCGAGCTCAGGCACTTCAAGCAGTCCTGGCTCTATAGGAGCCCGCTACCTCGCACCAAGCTCACGAGCCCTGAGCCAGCGGCCAGCTTCGACGGCACGATCGAGTTGCCTGGTCGCACGCTGCAAATCAACGGCTGGCGCGGCATGGTTGGACACAACTGGGGTGCCGAGCACGCCGCGCGTTGGATCTGGCTGCACGGGATCGACTTCCGCGAGGACTCATCCGCATGGCTCGACGTTGCGCTTGGACGGGTGCTCGTGGCCGGCCGCCTCACGCCCTGGATGGCAAGCGGTGCGATCTGCCTCGACGGTCGGCGCTCGCGCCTCGGCGGGCTGGGGGCACGAGGGCTGACAGTCGCCGAGAGTCGCGGTCGCTGCTCGCTGAGGTTGCCCGGCGAGCACGGCTTGGTGCTGGAAGCTCACGTTGACACCCCGCCAGGGAGCTCTGCGGAGTGGCGCTACAGCGACCCGAGCGCACATGGCCTGAACGGCGAGCACGATGTAGTCAATTGCTCCGTGGCCGCGCTCGCGCTCAACGTACGACCACCCGGCGAAGCCGCGACCACGCTGCACACAGCTCACGGCGCCGCCTATGAGTTGGGCACCAATTAGCTCAGCGCAGCTGCTGATAGATCAAGAAGACGTTCAGCAGCGTGATCGTCGCGGCGATCGCGAACGCGGCAACGGTCGTGAGTCGACGGTTGACGTGCACACCCATAACGCTTCGGTTGCTCGTGAGCATCACCAGCGGCACGAGCGCGAAGGGGATTCCGAACGAGAGCACCACCTGGCTGAGCACGAGCGCGGCCGTCGGGTTCATACCGACCGCGAGGATCGCGATTGCCGGCAGCATCGTGACCGCGCGACGCGCGAGCAGGGGAATCTTCACCTTGATGAATCCCTGCATCACGACCTGACCCGCGTATGTGCCTACGCTCGAGGAGGAGGCGCCCGAGGCGAACAGGGCGACTGCGAAAGCCAGCGCGGCGCCACCGCCGACCAGATGTCCGAGCTGTGCGTGGGCCAGGCTGATCGAGTCGAGCCCTGACAGCGCCGGCATGTGAAACAGCTTGGCGAAGACCGCGAGCATCGCCATGTTGATGAGCCCCGCACAGCCCAGCGCGATGATGACATCGACCTTCTCGAAGCGCAGGACGCGCCGGCGCTCGGAGTCGTTGCGACAGGCCATGCGGCCGTTTGTGAGCGCGGAGTGCAGGTAGATGACGTGAGGCATGACGGTCGCGCCGATGATGCCCACGGCTAGGTAGAGCGAGCTCGTGCCGCGCAGACCCGGGAGCAGACCGTGCAGCGAGCCGCTTGCCGACGGGCCGATGCGCAGAGCCTCGTAGAGGAAGCCGAGGAAGATGATGCCGAGCAAGGCGCTGACCGCAAGCTCGAAGCGGCGGTAGCCGCGCGTCTGTAGCTCGAGGATCGCGAAGGCGATCGCGCCGGTCATCAGACCCGCCGGCAGCAGCGGCACACCAAACAAGAGGTTCAAGCCGAGCGCGGCGCCGAGGAACTCGGCTACGTCGGTCGACATCGCCATGATCTCCGCCTGTGCCCACAAAGACCACGTGACGGCACGGGGGAAGCGCTCGCGACACAGCTCGGGGAGGTCGCGGTCGGTCGCTATGCCTAGCTTGGCCGACAGGTACTGGATCAGCATCGCCATCAGGTTGGCGACGAGCACCACCCACAAGAGCAAGTACCCGAACTGGGCGCCACCCTGCAGGTTGGTGGCGAAGTTACCCGGATCGACGTAGGCGATCGCCGCGACGAAGGCCGGGCCGAGCATCGCGAGCGTCGCCCGCAGCCTGCCGCGTGCCAACAGTTGTTCGAGTGCGCTCGGGGCAGCGCCGTCGGGCAGCGCGACCGAGGCGCCCTCCAGGGCGGCGGCAGGTCGCAGTGCGGTGACGGCGTCGCTCATGCGGGTCCCTCGTCTAGAACCTGGGGATCGACGCTGATGCGCATCGCTCGTGGCAGTGCGCCACCGAGCGTGTGCTCGCGTCCGTCGACGCTGACGAGCAGCGGACCGCCGAACGGCTGGCGCTCGAGCACCCGCAGGTGCCCGCCAGGCAGAACTCCCTGCTGGGCCAGGTAGCGCAGCATCTCCGGGTCTGCGTCCGAGACTCGCACAAAGGTGCCCTCGTCGCCTGGCACGAGGCTCTCCAAGGTGCGCGTCGGGCTCTCCTCCAGCTCCAGGTCGGCGCTTGGGATCGGGTCGCCGTGTGGGTCGATCGTGGGATTACCGAGCTTCGCCGCGATCAACGCCTCCAGCTCGTCGGAGAGGACGTGCTCGAGCACCTCCGCCTCGTCGTGTACGCGATCCCACGGCATCTGCAGGGCCTCGGCCAAGTACAGCTCCAGCAAGCGGTGATGGCGGATCACCTCGAGCGCGACGCGGCGGCCCTCCGGGGTGAGTCGCACACCGCGATACGGGACGTGCGAGATCAGGCCGAGCTCGTCGAGCTTCTTGAGCATGCCCGAGACCGAGCCGCTGGTCAGCTCTAGGCGCTCGGCCAGCGCGTTTGTCGAGACCGGCTCATCCGCGCGGGTTTCGAGCGTGTAGACTGCCTTGCAGTAGTCCTCGATCGCCGGCGAGCGAATGCTTTCCTTGGTGGCCATGCAGAAATGATAAGGCACACCAAGACATTCTTCAAGCCCTGCCGTGAGCTTCTAATTGGCTGTCTAGCCAAATAGCTTCCCGGAGCTGTACCATCGGGAGGCGCATCCCCGCTGGCGACTGGAGGCTCCAATGGCAGCGACCGACACAAAGCTCGAGGACCGGCTCGTGCTCGAGCAGGAGATATGGGCCGAGGGGCCTCCCCACGCTCTCTTCAAAGAGCTGCGCCAAGGCTGTCCCGTGCACTGGACCAGGGAAATCGACGAATTTCCCGAGGAGGGCGGCTTCTGGTCGGTGACGAGCGCCGAGGACGTGCATACCGTCAGCCGCGACTGGCAGACCTACTCCTCGGAAGCCGGTGGCGTCACGGTCGTCTCCGCGATCTTCCCGTTGGAGCTGACGCGAGCGATGTTCATCGGCATGGATCCCCCCAAGCACGATCGCGTCAAGGCGCTCTTTCAAGCTGGGTTCACCCCGAAGCGGATCGCCGCCCACGAGGACGCGATCCGCGAGATCGTCCGCAAGACGCTCGACGGCTTGGACGGGCGCGAGCAGTGCGACCTCGTGGGCGACGTCGCGCAACCCGTCGTCTCGCGCGTGATCGGCAGTTTCATGGGCATTCCCGAGGAGGACGACGCGACCTGGGCGCGACTGATGAACTCGACCCTCGGCGCGGGCGACCCCGACCTCAATCCCGCCGGCATCGAGGCCGTCATGGAAAAAGAGGTGCCCGAGATATTCGAGCGCTGCGGGCGCATGATCGCCGATCGCCGCGAGCACCCGACCGACGATTTGACGAGCGTGCTCGTGCACGCCGAGATCGACGGGGGGAAGCTTGAGGAACACGAGATCGTGATGGGGTTCTTCCTGCTCGTCGCCGCCGGCAACGACAGCACCAAGGCCACCTACTGCAGCGGCATGCGCGCGCTGATGGAAGACCCCGAGCAACGGGCGCTCGTGCTCGAGGACCCCGAGCTCGTGCCCGGCGTCGTGGAGGAGTCGCTGCGCATGTTTCCCGCTTTCGCGCACTTCAGGCGCACCGCGACCAAGGACACCGAGCTCGGCGGGCAGCAGATCAAAGCCGGTGAGCGGGTGGTCATGTGGTACGCCTCCTCCAACCGCGACGAGTCGCGCTACGAGCATCCCGACCACTTCGACGCGCGCCGGACGACCGAGCACCAGGCCTTCGGCGCCGGCGGGCGTCACTTCTGTCTCGGCACCGCGCTTGCCCGCTTGGAGCTGCGCATCCTCTTCGAGGAGACGCTCGGGCGCTTTCCCGAGATGGAGATCGTCGGCAAGCCGTTGAGCGTCGAGTCGGCTTTTCTCAACCAGCTCAAGACGCTGCCGGTGCGGCTGAACGCATAAACGTGGCCGACCGGCAACACGGCAAATCGTGAGGATCGGAAGTTCGTTCCAGCTGGGACAGCCGACGCGATGGACATGACAACCCAAGCGACCTCGGCGACGATCAGCCAGCTCACGCTCGCCGACGAGCCGGAACGCTGGGAAGCGCTGGGCTTCGCGGTGTCCGGCGCCGCAGTCCAGCTTGGACGCGTACAGCTCGCGCTGGCGGGCGCAGACGCTGGGCAGGGAATTATCGGTTGGTCGCTGCACGGCATTGCCAATGTCGAGCTCGACGGGCTGCCCACCAGGGTCGCAAAGCGGTCGCCGACCCCGACCCCGACCCCGACCCCGACCCCGACCCCGACCCCGACCCCGACCCCGACCCCGAAGGGGCATACCGAGCACATCAACGGAATCGTTGGGATCGACCACGTCGTGGCGATGACGCCCAACCTGGACCGCAGCGTAGACGCGCTCCAAGCGGCAGGACTGGACCTGCGTCGCATCCGCGAGCAGCCCACCCCGGCAGGCGCCCCACGCCAGGCGTTCTTTCGCCTTGACGAGGTGATTCTGGAGGTTGTGCAGGAGCCCGAGGAGGTGCTCGCGACACGCCCGGACGGCACGGACGGGCCAGCGCGCTTCTGGGGCCTGGCGCTGCTCAGCGAGAACCTCGAGCTGACGGTCGAGCAACTCGGCGAACACGTGAGCGAGATCCGCGCGGCGGTCCAGCCGGGTCGACGCATCGCCACACTGCGGCGCTCGGCCGGCCTGGCAGTGCCGGTCGCGCTGATGAGCCGCGCCGACCAATAGGCCACAATCCAGGTCGTGATGGCGTCCTTCGAGGACAGGGAGGCGGGGTTCAGGTACGGCGTCGTATTCCTGCTGACGCTGACACTGCTCGTGTTCGTAATCGTCGCTCCCGCGACGGACTGGGCTCGGGCCGTCGCTTGCGCTCTGCAGTGGCTTGCGCTGCTGACGGTCGTCGCCACCTCGCGCGCGAGCAGCAAGGTGCGCCGGCCCGTGGCGATCGTGCTTCTCGGGCTGGCGAGCTTCACGGTCGTAGGCGAGGCCGCTGGCGCGCTCTCCTCCTCCGTGCTGTTTGCGATCAGCGGCCTGTTGTCCGCGGCAATCCCGCTCGCCCTGGTCGGCGGGTTGATGCGACTGGTGCGCCTACACGGCGTGACTCCTCAAGCGGTCTCCGGAGCGCTCACCTTGTACCTATTGGTTGGGCTTGTCTTCGCTTGGGTGATCGGCTTCGTCGACAAAGTGGAGGACGTCCCGTACTTTGCGCAGACGGCACACGCCTCGACCAGCCAGATCGTCTATTTCAGCTTCGCGGTACTGACCACCACCGGCTTCGGCGATCTCACGGCCGCCACGAACCTCGGCCGATCGCTGGCGGTCGTGGAGATGCTGCTCGGCCAGCTCTATCTGGTCACCGTCATCGGCGTACTCGTCGGCAACTTCGCCGGACGTTCGCGACGGGCCGCGGAACCTTCTACGCAAGCGTCTTCCCCACCTGGGCAACCAGACGGCACTAGATGAGTAGTGCCACGGCTGTGGTAGTGGCTGTGGGTTGTGGGGAGGGGTTGTAGGCAGGCAGATCGAAGTCGGCGGTACTCAGTTTCCCAGCGTCGACCCGAAGGGGGCCTCGATGGACGCCGACCTCGATCTGCTG
>DATAXK010000002.1:0-77347 GCA_036266805.1 Solirubrobacteraceae bacterium | reverse complement strand
TACGCCAAAGGCGGCAAGGTCGGGCTGTTCGGCGGCGCCGGGGTCGGCAAGACCGTGTTGATCCAGGAGCTGATCCGCAACATCGCCGAGGAGCACGAGGGGCTGTCCGCCTTCGTCGGCGTCGGTGAGCGCTCGCGCGAGGGCAACGATCTCTGGCTCGAGATGAAAGAAAGCGGCGTCATCGACAAGACGATGCTGGTCTTCGGCCAGATGAACGAGCCCCCGGGCGCCCGCCTGCGCGTCGCCCTCTCGGGGCTGACGATGGCCGAGTACTACCGCGAGCAGGGCGGCCAGGACGTGCTGCTCTTCATCGACAACATCTTCCGCTTCGTCCAGGCGGGCTCCGAGGTATCGGCCCTGCTCGGGCGGATGCCCTCGGCGGTCGGCTACCAGCCGACGCTCGAGACCGAGATGGGCCAGCTGCAGGAGCGAATCGCCTCGACGCGGGCGGGCTCGGTGACGTCGATCCAGGCGATCTACGTGCCCGCCGACGACCTCACCGACCCGGCGCCGGCGTCGGCGTTCGCCCACCTCAACTCAACGACGTCCCTGTCGCGGTCGATCTCGGAGAAGGGGATCTACCCGGCGGTCGACCCGCTCGACTCGACCTCGACGATCCTCAAGCCCGACATCCTCGGCGAGGAGCATTTCCACGTAGCCAACCGCGTCAAGGAGATCCTCCAGCGCTACAAGGAGCTCCAGGACATCATCGCGATCCTCGGCATCGACGAGCTCTCCGACGAGGACAAGCTGACAGTGCAGCGCGCGCGCAGGATCGAGCGCTTCCTCTCCCAGCCGTTCTTCGTGGCCGAAGAGTTCACGGGCACCCCGGGCGCCTATGTGCCGATCGCGGAGACGATCAGGGGCTTCCAGGAGATCATCGACGGCAAGCACGACGAGGTCCCAGAGAGCGCGTTCTTCCTAAAGGGCACGATCGACGAGGTTGTAGAGGCGGCCAAGAAGTAGATGGCGCACACAAAGTTCCCAGTCGAAGTGCTCACCCCCGAGGGTGAGGTCTTCTCAGAGGAGGTGGAGATGCTCTCCACCTTCACGACGGTCGGCTCGATCGGCATCCTTGCCAACCACGAGCCGCTGTTGGCTCGCCTGGAGCCGACGGAGCTGCGGCTGTACCGCTCGGAGTCGGAGATAGTCCGCTTCGCCCAGGCCGAGGGCTACCTGCAGTTCGCCGAGAACCGTGCGCTCGTGCTCGTGGAGGAGGCGATCGCCCCGGATGCGCTCGACCGTCCGACGATCGAGACGCAGCTCTCCGATGCTCGTGCGTCTGCCGAGCGTGCCGAGCAGGGCTCTGAGGAGCAGGCACGCGCGTTGCGCGACATCAAGCGCTACGAGGCATTCCTCGCGGTCTCGCCCTGAGCTTGTCGCGCCGCGTCCAGCCTCGCGTGCTCACACAAGCTAGCCTTCGCGACGTCATGAGTAACCGCGGGCGCCGAGGCGCAGCAGCATGAGCGCTGAGCGTAAGCCGATCGGGGTGATCGGCACCGGCTACGTGGGACTTGTCACGGCCGCCGGCTTCGCCGCCTTGGGAAGCGAGGTGTGGTGCGTGGACATCGACGCCGCCAAGGTCGAGCGTCTGCGACGTGGCGAGGTCCCGATCTACGAGCCGGGACTTGAGCTTTTGCTGGCCGAGCATTCCGAGCGATTGCACTTCTCGACAGACCTTGGCCAAGCGCTCGAGCACTGCCGCCTGTTGTTCGTGGCCGTGGGCACGCCACCAACCTACTCTGGCGATGCCGACCTCTCGGCGGTGCACGCCGTGGTCAATGCGATCCCAAGCTCCGACAGCCACGCACTGGTCATGAAGTCGACGGTGCCTTGTGGCACGGGTGCCGCGGTCCAGCGCATTCTCGGCGAGCGCGGCAAGAACGGCTTGCGCTACGTGTCCTGCCCGGAGTTCCTCAAGGAGGGCTCCGCCGTCGAGGACTTCATGCACCCCGACCGCGTCGTCGTCGGCGACAACGGAGACTGGGCGGGCGATGCGGTCGTCGAGCTCTACGCTCCGCTTGGAGCGCCGCTGGTGCGCACCGACATCGCCAGCGCGGAGATGGTCAAGCTCGCCTCCAACGCGTTCCTCGCCACCAAGATCTCCTTCATCAACGAGATCGCCAACGTCTGCGAGGAGACCGGCGCCGACGTCGTCGAGGTCGCTCGCGGCATGGGCCTGGACGATCGCATCGGGCCGAAGTTCCTACAGGCCGGCATCGGCTTCGGCGGCAGCTGTTTCCCCAAGGACGTCGACGCGCTCAAGCAGCTGGCCGGCAACTCCGGCTACCACTTCCAGCTGCTGACGGCCGTGATCGAGGTCAACGAGCTGCAGAAGCGCCGCGTGATCGCAAAGCTCCAGAAGCATCTCGGAGGCCTTGTCGGTAAGCGCATCACGCTGCTTGGGCTCGCGTTCAAGCCGAATACCGACGACATGCGCGAGGCGTCCTCGCTGGTGCTCTCAGCACGACTCAATGCCGATGGGGCGATCGTCAGCGCGTATGATCCTGTCGCGGAGAGCGAGGCGCGCAGCCTGATAAGCGGGCTTCGCTTCGCTGAATCCGCCATGGATGCAACTACAGATGCCGATGCGGTTGTGCTTGTCACGGAGTGGGCCGAGTTCCTGGAGCTCGACTGGCGCGAGGTCGCGGCCTCGATGGGTGGCAAGCTCGTGATCGACGGTCGCAATGCGCTCGACGGCGAGGCTGTGCGCGCCGCGGGCCTAACTTACGAGGGAATAGGTAGGCGCTGATGCAGGCTGTGATCTTGGTTGGAGGGGAGGGCACGCGTCTGCGGCCGCTCACTTCGACCGTGCCCAAGCCGGTCGTCCCACTGGTCGACCGCCCGTTCATCTCGTTCATGCTCGAGTGGCTGCACGCGCACGGCATCGACGACGTGATCATGTCCTGCGGCTTCCTTGCGACGAGCGTTCGTAACGTGCTAGGCGACGGCTCGGCCTACGGGATCAGGCTGCGCTTCGTGGAGGAGCCCGACCCGCGTGGCACGGCCGGTGCCCTGAAGTTTGCCGAGTCGCTGCTCGACGAGCGCTTCCTGATGCTCAACGGGGACGTGCTCACCGACATCGACTTGACCGAGCAGATCGCTCAGCACGAGCGCACCGGGGCCAAGGCAACGCTTGCGCTGGTACCAGTCGAGGATCCGAGTGCCTATGGGCTGGTCCATCTGGAGGGCGATCATGCGGTTAAGGAGTTCGTCGAGAAGCCGAGCTCCGACCGCATCGACACGAACCTAATCAGCGCCGGCGCCTACGTGCTCGAGCGCTCGATCCTCGAGCTCGTGCCGCCGGACCGCAACGTCTCGATCGAGCGCGAAGTCTGGCCGCGCTTGGTCGGTGAGGGCTTGTACGGCTTTCCCTCACAGAGCTACTGGCTCGACATCGGAACGCCCGCGCGCTACCTGCAGGGCACGTTCGACATCCTCGAGGGCAACGTGCGCACCGCTGTACACGAGCGGCTCGGCGATAGCTACCTGTCAGTTGCCGAAGGCGCGCAAATACTCGGCCGGGCAATTCCGCCGGCCGTGATCGAGGCGGGCGCGACCGTTGCGGACGGGGCTCACGTCGGCAGCCTCGTGGTGCTCGGCAGCGACGTCAAGATCGGAGCGGGCTCGACCGTCGAGCGCGCGGTGATCCTCGCCGGCAGCGAGATCGGCGAGAACTGCACGCTTCGCAATTGCATCGTCGCGGCCGGCTGCCGGATAGGCGACGGCACCCACATCCAAGAGGGCGCCGTACTGGGCGAGGGAGTCACCGTCGGAGCGGACAACACGATCGCGGGCGGCGCGCGTATCTTCCCCGGTGTGACGCTGCCCGACGGCGCGATCAAGTTCTAGGTCGCTCGAGCGCTCGTGCGGTGCTGGTTCGTGGGCACGGTGGGTCCGCCGCACGGCATTGAGGTAGAGGTGTGGTCGGACAAGGGGGGTGTGTTCCGGCAAAGGGGGTGTGTTCGGAGAAGGCGCGTGCGTGGGCAAAGGGTGTGTGTCGGAGCAGCGCGAGGTGTCGGGTCCACCGCGACAGGTATCCTGGCGCGAGCCTCACGGTCACACCCTCAACAGGAGACGAGTAAATGAGCCAAGGCGGCGGCGCTGCCACCCCGACCACCGACGTGCTCTCGCGCGAGGCGATTGCCCGCGTGGATGCTTCCAGTCAGCTGGCGGACATACTGGCCCTGCCCGAGCACCTGCGCGATGCGCTGTGGCGGGTGGAGTCGGCGATCATGGCCGAGTGGGATACCCCGGCGGGTCTCGTGGTGGCGGGAATGGGAGGCTCGGCGATCGGTGGCGCGTTGGCGCGAGCAGCGCTCGGCGACCACGCTTCGCGCCCGATCTTCGTGACGCGCGCATATGGGCTTCCGCCGTGGACGACACCTGAGACGACCGTGCTGTGCGCGAGCTACTCGGGCAACACCGAGGAGACGCTTGCCTGTTACGAGTCGGCGGGGGCGCTCGGCGCCCAGCGTGTGGTGGTGACTACCGGTGGACGTCTTGGCGAGATGGCGAGAGCCGACGGCGTCCCCGTGATACCGCTGCCCGGAGGCTTCCAGCCCAGAGCGGCCGTGGCCTACATGACCGTCGCGGCGCTGGAGGTAGCGGCCCTGTGTGGCGCCGGGCCGCGCCTCACCTCGGAGATCGACGTTGCCGCCTCCCACACCGAGCAGCTTGTCGCCGAGTGGGGTCCCGACGCGCCCGAGGACTCGCTGGCCAAGCAGACCGCGCGGGGCCTGCTCGGTACCGCTCCC
This sequence comes from Solirubrobacteraceae bacterium, assembly GCA_036266805.1. Lineage (GTDB taxonomy): Bacteria > Actinomycetota > Thermoleophilia > Solirubrobacterales > Solirubrobacteraceae > Palsa-744. The sequence continues at coordinate 72,590 of DATAXK010000002.1, read as the reverse complement.
GTGATTGCCGGCGCGGGATTGACAGTCCCGATCGCCTACCGCTGGAAGACCCAGATCAACGAGAACTCCAAGCAGCCAGCCTTCGCTCACGAGTTGCCCGAGCTCGATCACAACGAGCTCGAGGGCTGGGAGGGAGCTCAGGACGTGGGACGCTTCTCGGCCGTGTTCCTCGACGATTCCGACGCCCATCCGCGGGTGAAGGAGCGCATGGATTTGACCGAGAAGCTGATCGCAGGCAGCGCTACGGCGAGCTTCCGTCTGGAGACGCGCGGTCAGACGACGATCGAGCGTGTCATCTCTTTGGTGCTGCTCGGCGACCTGGTCTCGATCTATCTGGCCACCTTGCGCGGCGTCGACCCGGGTCCGGTCAAGCTGATCCAGCAGCTCAAGGCCGATCTCATTAAGCGCTAGCCGTCATCTCGTCGGGCAGGGCCGTTGAGAGGACTGTGGGTCGAGCGAGACAAGGACGCAGCGAGTGAAGTGTGCTTTGCACACAAGGGAGCGAGGACGCAGTATCGCGAAGCGCCCACAGTCCTCTCAACCTTGACATAGCTTTGATAAGGTCAGCTCGATGCAGACTGCTGCTGTAGAGGCACTCACGATCAACGAGGCAGCCGAGACGACCGGTTGGTCGGCACGCATGCTGCGCTACATCGAGAGCATCGGGCTGGTGGAGCCAAGTCGCTCGGACTCCGGCTACAGGCTGTACGGTCCGGCCGAGCTACAGCGTCTGAGCACGCTGCGAGAGCTACTGGAGTCTCATGAGCTCGACCTGGGCGAGGTCGGTTTCGCACTGAGACTGCGCCAGGAACCGGCTCTGAGCGAGGCGATCGAGTCGTGGCTTGCCGCTGAGCCTGCTCGTCCCGAGCACGTCAGCGCCGCCGACTGGCTGCACTTCGAGCAGGAAAAGCATCAGCGGCTGCTTGCCGCCGCCAAGCCGTCTCATATCGCTGATCCACCGGCCAAGATCGCGCCAAAGCCGTCGACCACTAATTCCAAGCCACACCCGACCATGGAGATCGCATGACCCCCACCGCAACGCCGACCGACACCGACTTCAAGGTCGCCGACCTCTCGCTGGCAGAGTTCGGGCGCAAGGAGATCACGCTGGCCGAGCACGAGATGCCTGGCTTGATGTCGATCCGCCGCGAGTACACGGAGGCTCAGCCGCTGGCGGGAGCGCGCATCACGGGCTCGCTGCACATGACGATCCAGACGGCCGTGCTGATCGAGACGCTCACCTCGCTCGGTGCCGAGGTGCGCTGGTGCAGCTGCAACATCTTCTCTACCCAGGACCATGCGGCGGCAGCGGTGGCGGTGGGCCCGGACGGGACGCCAGAGGACCCGCGCGGCGTGCCCGTGTTCGCCTGGAAGGGCGAGAGCTTGGAGGAGTACTGGTGGTGCACCGATCGCGCGCTGCGCTGGCCCGGCGAGGACGGAGGGGTGGGTGGGACATCCCAGTCAGAGGGTCCCAACATGATCCTCGACGACGGTGGCGACGCGACGCTGTTCGTGCATAAGGGCACCGAGTACGAGGCTTCCGGCGCGGTACCCGATCCAGCCTCGGCAGAGTCCGAGGAGTTCCAGGTAGTGCTCTCGCTGCTCACACGCTCGCTGGAGGAAGATCCGCGGCGCTGGACGAAGATCGGCCAAGGCATCAAGGGCGTCACCGAGGAGACGACCACCGGCGTGCATCGCCTGTACCAGATGGTCGAGAGCGGCGAGCTGCTGTTCCCCGCGATCAACGTCAACGACTCTGTCACCAAGTCGAAGTTCGACAATCTCTACGGTTGCCGCCACTCGCTGATCGACGGCATCAACCGCGCGACCGACGTGATGATTGGCGGCAAGGTAGCGGTCGTGTGCGGCTTCGGCGACGTAGGCAAGGGTTGCGCCGAATCGCTGCGTGGCCAAGGGGCGCGCGTGGTGATCACGGAGATCGACCCGATTTGCGCGCTGCAGGCGGCGATGCAGGGCTACGAGGTCAACACGCTCGAGGACGTCGTGGAGAGCGGCGACATCTTCATCACGACGACCGGCAACAAGGACATCATCACCGCGGCCCACATGGCGCGCATGAAGCACCAGGCGATCGTCGGCAACATCGGTCACTTCGACAACGAGATCGACATTGCCGGTCTCACCAAGACGCCGGGCATCGAGCGCATCAACATCAAGCCGCAGGTCGACGAGTGGGTCTTCTCAGACGGACACGCGATCATCATGCTCTCCGAGGGACGCCTGCTGAACCTGGGCAACGCCACCGGCCACCCGAGCTTCGTGATGAGCAACTCGTTCACCAACCAGACGATCGCCCAGATCGAGCTCTACTCGAAGAACGACGAGTACGAGAAGCGCGTATACGTGCTGCCCAAGCACCTGGACGAGAAGGTCGCGCGCCTACACCTGGACGCGCTCGGCGTGAAACTGACCGAGCTCAGCGAGGAGCAGGCGGCCTACATCGGCGTGCCGGTCGGCGGCCCCTACAAGGCCGATCACTACCGTTACTAGCCCCGACAGTCGCGTCCGCGACGGAGAGCCTGACGTGTGGTCCGCAGGCGAAGCTCTGCAAGTGCTCGAAGATGGCAGGCAAAGCAAGGCGGGGGCGGCGACTTGACCGTCTCCGCTTCGGAGGCTGACAGCGGTCAGGCCCGGATCGACTGGGCCGACTCGCAGATGCCCGTGCTGGCGCAGGTGCGCGAGCGTCTGCAGCGCGAGCGTCCGCTCGCCGGTGTGAGCGTTGCGGCATGTCTGCACGTGACGGCCGAGACAGCCAATCTCGTGCGGGCTCTGATCGCCGGCGGAGCGCAGGTGGGATTGTGTGCGGCCAATCCGCTCTCCACCCAAGACGACGTGGCGCTAGCACTCACCGAGCGCCACGGCGCGACGGTGCTCGCGGCGCGCGGCGAAAGCGCCAAGCAGTATGCCGGACACGTGCAGAAGCTGGTTCAAAGCGCACCACAGGTGACGATCGACGACGGCGCCGATCTGATCGGTGCGATCCACGAGCGCAACCCGGCCCACGCCGCGGAGATGCTGGGCGGCACCGAGGAGACGACCGCCGGGCTGTTGCGAGTGAGGGCGCTGGCGGAGCAGGGCACGCTTGCCTGTCCGGTGCTCGCGGTCAACGAGTCGCGCACAGAGCGTGCCTTCAACGATCGCTTCGGCACCGGCCAGTCCACGATCGACGGCATCCTGCGCGCGACCAACCTGTTGCTCGCCGGGCGCACCGTGGTGGTTCTCGGTTATGGCTGGACAGGGCGTGGGGTGGCGCTGCGTGCACGCGGCGCGGGTGCCTCGGTCGTCGTCTGCGAGGTCGATCCGCTGCGTGCGCTCGAGGCTCGCATGGAGGGCTATGACGTCATGGGAGCGCTGGCGGCAGCCGAGCGCGGAGACGTGTTCGTGACTGTCACCGGGGGACGTGACGTGTTGCGCGGCGAGCACTTCGAGCGTATGAAGGATGGGGCCCTGCTGGCCAACGCCGGGCATTTCGATGTCGAGATCAAGCTCGAAGATCTACGCGCGCTCGCCGTCGGTGGGCGGCGCGAGGCGCTGCCGCTGGTGGAGGAGCACACACTGGTGGACGGGCGTCGTCTGAACCTCCTGGCCCAAGGTCGTGTCGTGAACCTGGCGGCGGGGGAGGGCCACCCGGCGGCAGTGATGGACATGTCTTTTGCCGGCCAGGCCTTGTGCGTCGAGCACCTGGTCAAGAGCGCCGGCAGCCTGCCGCCGCGAGTGCTGGCGGTGCCAGACCGAATCGACGAGGAGGTAGCGCGGCTGAAGCTCGAGTCGCTTGGTGTGCAGATCGACGAGCTGCGCGACGATCAGCGTGTTTACCGCAGCTCATGGGAACACGGCGCCTAGGACGCTCTCAAAATGAGTGGCGGAGGTGTTCCGGGAGCGCTGAGTTGTAAAGCCCCATTTGGGTGATCCCACAAACACCCCCCTTGTGTGGACACATAAACAAAGATTAGGTACCTAAATAAATCCTCCCTGCCCAGTAAGGGGGGCCTTGACGTGCAGCGCACTTTGAGAGTTCTTTCCGGCTCGGCCCGGACGCGACTTCTCGCCGTTTCCGTTTCCTATAGGTTGCCCTGCCAATGAGAGCGATGGTCCTCGCCGCGGGTCTCGGAACCCGCCTGCGCCCACTTACGAACGAGATCACCAAGCCGATGGTGCCGGTCCTCGACCGCCCGGTGATGGCGCACATCCTCGACCTGCTCGAAGATCACGGCTTCGAGGACGTGATCGCCAACCTGCACTACTTCCCCGAGTCGATCGAGCAGTACTTCGGCGAGCGCTTGAGCTACCGCTTCGAGCCTGAGCTGCTTGGCACAGCTGGGGGAGTGCGCGGTTGTGCCGACTTCTTCGGGGAGGACTCGTTCGTCGTGATCTCAGGCGACGCGCTCACAGACATCGATCTTGGCGCGTTTGCGGCGCGTCACCGCGAGGCCGGTGGGATCGCGACGCTTGCCGTCAAGAAGGTCTCCGACACGCGCGAGTACGGCGTCGTCTTGCACGACCGTGAGGGTCGCATCACCGGCTTCCAGGAGAAGCCGAGCCCCGAGGAAGCGCTCTCCGACCTCGGCAACTGCGGCATTTACATCTTCAGCCCGGAGATCTTCGACTACTTCCCCGATCGCCCCTTCGTGGACTGGGCCCAAGACGTGTTTCCAACCCTGCTCGAGAACGACATCCCGTTCTATATCCACGAGGTGCGCGAGTACTGGAACGACGTCGGCTCGCTCGCGGAGCTGCGTCAAGGCACCTTTGACGCGTTGCGCGGCGAGTTGCGCCTACATGTCGATGGTCGCGAGGTTGCCCCCGGCTTGATCGTCGCGGGGGAGAGCGTCGTGCCGCGGAGCGCCGAGATCGAGGGGTCCGTCTGGATCGGTCGCGACGTAGAGCTAGGCGAGAACGTACGCCTGACGGGGCCACTCGTTTTGGGCGACGGAGCGCGTGTCGGCGAGGGAGCCCAGCTGCGCGACAGCATCCTGCTCCCCGGAACCGAGGTAGCCCCCGGCGCGATCCTGATCGGTGCGATCGCCGGTCACGCCGGAATCCTCGAAAGCCTGCGGCCCAGATAAGTCGGGGGCCCGCTTAGCAGGCCCCCGCGAGCAGTGCCTTGACTGATGGATTGTACCGGCTCGAACATCCGTGCAAACCGACACATAGAAGCGGTCAGGAGGGGTACGATGGGTACACATCGTCTCCGAGTGAAGGGAGTCCCTGATGCAGATAGACATCAAGGGCCGCAATGTCCCGGTCACCGACGACATGCGCGAGCATCTGGAGCGCCGGCTGGAGAAGATTTCCCGCCAGGTCTCCGAGTTCGCCCGCCTGGAGTTCGAGATATTCAGGGAGCCAAACCCGCGCGTCGCCGACAGCGATGTGGCGGAGGCGACGCTCTACCTCAAGGGTGTCACGCTGAGGGCGCGCGACTCCTCGCCGCAGATGCTGCATTCGCTGAACCTGGTGGTCGACGAGCTGGCGCGCCAAGTCAAGCGCCACCGCGACAAGCGCCGCCATCGCCGCGAGGCACACGCGGCCGCGGTCGCCGTAGCGACGCCGGTGCGACCCTCGCCCGCGGTCGAGTAGTCGTCCTCGTCGATCGGCTACAGCCGAGCTGGGTTGGAGACCGACTGGGTTGGAGATGAGCAGGCGCGCGGACCGGAGGCGGCCGGTCTGCGCCGACGGAGATAGCCGGTTGCGTACCAGCGTCTGAGACGAAACGAACTTCACGCCGATCGGTGACGAGCATCGGCGGCGTAGTCGGTACCCTGAGCGAATGTCGCTTTTGGATCGCGCACTGAACATCGGCGAGGGCAAGAAGTTCAAGGTCTACGAGAAGCGCGTCGTGCTGATCAGCGCCTATGAGGCCGAGCTGGAGCTCGAGACCGATGACGAGTTGCGCGAGCGCATGAACGAGTTGCGCGAGCGCGCACGCGAGGGGGAGTCACTCGAGGATCTGATGCCAGAGTGCTTTGCGATCGTGCGCGAGGCAGGCAAGCGCACGATGGGGATGCGTCACTTCGACGTGCAGCTGGTCGGGGCGATGGCGTTGCACGACGGCTGCATCTCCGAGATGAAGACCGGCGAGGGCAAGACGCTGACGGCGACGCTCGCGGTCGTGCTCAACTCGCTGGCACCGCGCGAGGGAGCCACCGGCTCTGAGACGATCGAACGCAAGGGTGTGCATGTCGTGACCGTCAACGACTACCTGGCCCGCCGCGACGCCGCCTGGATGAGCCCGATCTACAACGCCCTGGACGTCAGCGTGGGGGTACTGCAAAACCAGCAGCCTTACGAGGAGAAGCAGCTCGCCTATGCGTGTGACGTCGTTTATGGCACCAACTCGGAGTTCGGTTTCGACTACCTGCGCGACAACATGGCCAAGGATCTCTCCGAAAAGGTGCAGCGCGGCCATCCATTCGCGGTCGTGGACGAGGTCGACAACATCCTGATCGACGAGGCGCGCACGCCGCTGATCATCTCCGGTGCGCCCGAACAGGCAGCGGACTTCTACGTGAAGTTCGCCCGTCTGGCGCCGCGCATGATCGCCGGCAAGACGCCTGAAGGGATGGATCCGCGTAGCAAGAAGGAGTTCGTGGCGGAGTTCGACTACGAGATCGACGAGAAGCAGAAGACCGTCGCCATCACAGAGCTCGGTGTCGCCAAGGCCGAGCGTTTCCTCGGCATCGACCATCTCTACAAGGCCGAGAATGGACATCTGGTCAATCACCTGATCCAGGCGCTGCGCGCCGAGTCGCTGTACAAGCGCGACGTCGATTACGCCGTGATCGAAGGCGAGGTCAAGATCATCGACGAGTTCACCGGTCGCATTCTCGACGGCAGGCGCTGGTCTGAGGGCTTGCACCAGGCGGTCGAGGCCAAGGAGGGCGTGAAGGTCCAAGAGGAGAACCAGACGCTCGCCTCGATCACCTACCAGAACTACTTCCGCCTCTACGACAAGCTCTCCGGCATGACCGGCACGGCCCTGACCGAGGCCACCGAGTTCATGAAGATCTACGAGCTGCCGGTAGTGCAGATCCCGACGAACATGCCGATGGTCCGCGACGACCGCAACGATCAGGTCTACAAGACCAAGGAGGGCAAGTGGGAGGCGGTTGTCAAAGAGATCGCCGCACGCCACGAGAACGGTCAGCCGGTGCTCGTCGGCACGATCTCAGTCGAGGTCTCAGAGCTGCTCGGCGACCGTCTGAAGAAGCGCGGTATAGCCCATACCGTGCTCAACGCCAAGCCCGAGCACGCCGCACGCGAGGCGGAGACCGTGGCCGAGGCGGGTCAGCCTGGCGCCGTCACGATCGCCACGAACATGGCCGGGCGTGGCGTGGACATCAAGCTCGGCGGCAACGCCGAGCACCTTGCGGGCCGGGAGCTTGCCAAGCTGAACGTCGACCCTGAGGACCCGACTTACGCGCAACGCCTGAAGGATCTGCTGCCCGAGATAGAGCGGCAGGTGCAGGTTAACCGTGAACGGGTGATGGCGGCCGGAGGCATGTTCATCTGCGGCACCGAGCGCCACGAGTCGCGGCGCATCGACAACCAGCTGCGCGGGCGCGCGGGTCGCCAGGGCGATCCCGGAGAGAGCCGCTTCTTCCTCTCGGCCGAGGATGACCTCGTGCGCCTGTTCGCGGGCGACCGCATCTACAAGATCCTCGATCGACTGGGTGGCGTGGACGAGGAGGGCAACGAGGAGCCGATCGAGGCGGGCATGCTCTCCAAGCAGATCGAGAAGGCTCAAAAGAAGGTCGAGGAACAGAACTTCTTGATCAGAAAGCGCGTGCTCGAGTACGACGATGTGATGAACGAGCAGCGGCGCATCATCTACGCCTACCGCGACGAGGTGCTCGAAGGCAAGGAGATGAGCGAGGAGGCGCGCGAACAGGTGGTCAAGACGATCGATCGAACGGTCGAGCAGTACACGCCGAGCGACTACATGGAGGACTGGGACCTCGACGGCATGTTCACCGCGCTCGGACAGTTCTTTCCGGTTGAGCTCAGCGAGGACGATCTCGACCCGGAGACGATCGACAGCGGCTACCTGACCGAGGAGATCACCCAGACCGCGCTCAAGCAATACGAGGCGCGCGAGCAGGAGCTCGGCAAGGAGCTGATGGGCGCGCTCGAGCGCTTCTTGATCCTGCAGATCATCGACGAACGCTGGCGCGAGCATCTATACGACATGGACTACCTGCGTGAGGGCATCCATCTGCGCGGCTTCGCCCAGATCGACCCGCTGGTGGCCTACAAGAACGAGGCGTTCACTCTCTTCGGCGACCTCATGAACAGCGTATGGGTGGACTTCACGCGCATGGTCTTCAACGTGCAGGTCAGCGTCGACGGGCAGAATGGTGGGGGAGGAGGAGCAGCGGCCCCGGCGTTTGCCGCCTCGGGCAACTCAACGCGGGCGGGGCGTGTCTCCTATTCGGGCGGCTCCAGCGCAATGGGCGCCGGCGCGATCGCGGCCGCGGCTGCCGCGGCGGGTCCTGGCTCGGCAGGCTACGAGGGCGAAGGCGAACCGGTCGAGGCGCTACCGGTGGTGGAGCAGCGCGTCACCGACTCAGAGCACGAGCTCGGCCGCAACGATCCATGCTGGTGCGGCTCGGGTAAGAAGTTCAAGCGCTGCCACGGCGCGTAGGACGGGCGTAGACGCGGCGCGATACTGCGTCTTCGCTCGCTTGTGTGCAAAGCACACTGCGCTCGCTGCATCCTTGTCTCGCTTGGTCTACGCCCGTCCTATGGAGGCATGACGTAGAGATCAAGCGAGCGATACTGCGTCTTCGTCCGCTTACGTGCAGAGCACACTGCGCTCGCTGCATCCTCGTCTCGCTTGGTCTAGGTCCCCGTCCTAGGGCTGGGCAGTGCGCCGGGCGATGAACTCCTCGGTTGCCTGCGTGCCGAGGAAAGGGGTTAGCAGCGTGCGCGCCAACTCAGGGATGATCGTCGCGACCGTCTCCACGGAGTTCTGGCTGATGTACAGGTACAGCACTTCAAAGAAGCGCTGCATCACAGGCTGGTCGAGGCTGCCGGCCGCCGCGGGGTCGAGCAGGTCATAGCCGGGCTGCAAGAAGATCATGAAGGCCTCCATCAGCGACTTCAACAGCTCCTGGGCTGAGGGTCCGACCGAGAGCAGCTCAACGATCCCAGTGCGAGCGAACGCGGGCTCGTTTTTTGCCCATTCGGCATAGGCACACATGCCGTCCCAAACGGCGTCGGGCCAGCTGGGTGAGTTGCGGTACACCTCCTGGCCGAAGCCCATCACGCGATCGACTCCTGCTTCGACGCCGGAGAAGACGGCTTCCTCCTTGCTCGAGAAGTGCTCGTGAAAGGAGCGCGCAGAGATGTTGGCCTCAGCGCAGATGTCTCGGATACTGGTTTGGTGGTAGCCCTTGGCAGCGACCACGCGTACGGCGGCTAGCTGGATCTGCTCGTGCGTGTTGTGCACGATGAAGCGTCGGGGAGCCTCGTGGAGGCTGGCAGCATGACGGATGACAGCTATGACGACAGCGTACACGAGTACGGGTGTATTGCAACTGTGTTGACAGTCGAATACTCAAAATTTGAGGCACCGGCCATGGGCTATATCATTCCCATGAGTACCTGAGGGCCGACAGTTTGTCTTTAGCGTGGCCCGGTTGTGCCTGGCGCTGCTGATAGCGTTGCGCTCGATGGCGACAGCACCCACAAGCGAGTCGACGCCGCAACGCCTTGCGGCCATCCGCGAGCAGCTAACACTGCTAGCGGACTATCTTTGACCCAGCTGGGCTGAGCAAGCGCCTCGAGGCGCTCGAAGCGCAGATGCAAGCGCCCGGCTTCTGGGATGACGCCGAGGCAGCCGCGAAGGTCTCAGCCGAGCACGCCAAGGCAAGCAAGCGTCTGCAGACATTCACGGAGTTGCGGTCCGACGTGGACGATCTAGACGGCCTGGTGGAGATGGCCGAGGAGGAGCCCACGCTCGAGCAGGAGGTCCAGGAGCACCTGGCCTCCGTCGAGCAGCGCTTGGCGGAGCTGGAGGAGCAGCGGCTGTTCTCGGGCTCCTATGACGCGGGTGACGCGCTCGTTAGCGTCAACGCCGGCGCGGGCGGTACAGATGCGCAGGATTGGGCCGAGATGGTGTTGCGCATGATGATGCGCTGGGCCGAGCGACGCGGCTTCAAGGCTGAGCTGCTGGAGGTGAGCCCAGGCGAGGAAGCCGGCATCAAGTCGGCCACCTTCAAGGTCTCGGGGGAAAACGCCTACGGCCTGTTCGGCGCCGAGCGGGGCGTACACCGACTCGTACGCCTCTCCCCATTCGACTCCGCCCACCGTCGCCAGACCAGCTTCGCGGGCGTCGAGGTGGCGCCGGTCGTGGAAGACAGCGGCGAGGTCGAAATCGACGAGGACGACCTGCAGGTCGACACCTATCGTGCTTCGGGCGCCGGCGGCCAGCACGTCAACAAGACCGACTCGGCCGTGCGCATCACCCATCGACCTTCAGGGATTGTGGTGCAGTGCCAAAACGAGCGCTCGCAGACCTCCAATCGCGCCACCGCGATGGCGATGCTGCGCTCCAAGCTCGTGGAGAAGCAGGAGCGCGAACGCCAGGAAGAGATCGCGCGTGAGAAGGGCGAGGCCCAGGACGTCAACTTCGGCTCGCAGATCCGCTCCTACGTGCTGCACCCTTATTCGATGGCCAAGGACCATCGCACCGATCATGAGATGGGCGACGTACAACGCGTGCTGGACGGGGATTTGGATGGATTCGTGCGTGCCTATCTGCTCAAGTCGGCCTCGTCCATGCAATGAGCGCAGACGAGCTGAGGGAGCTGGCGGGGCGTGCTTTGGCCGAGGACGTGGGCAACGGTGACGTCACGACAACCGCGACGGTCCAGGCCGATGCGCGTGCGTGCGCGCTGGTCACGCAGAAGGCGCCGGGCACGATCTTCGGCTTGGACGCTGCCGAGGCGTGCTTTGCGCTGCTCGATCCCGACGTGCGCTTCGAGCGCTTGGCAGAAGAGGGCGGCTGGCGAGAGCAGGGCGGGCCGGTGCTCTCGATCGAAGGCTCGGCCAGCTCGCTGCTGACGGGCGAGCGCACCGCGCTCAACTTCCTCGGACGCCTGTCCGGGATCGCGACGCTGGCGGCGCGCTTCGTGCGCGAGGTGGAGGGGACGGGAACGGTCGTGCTGGACACGCGCAAGACGACTCCAGGACTGAGGACGCTCGAGAAGGCGGCGGTCGCGGCCGGAGGCGCAAGCAACCACCGTGTCGGGCTGTTCGACGCGATCTTGATCAAGGAGAACCACATCGCGGCCGCGGGTGGAATCGGCCAGGCGGTGGCCCGTGTGCGCGAGGTGGCCCCTGATTTGGCGGCCACGCTGGAGGTCGAGGTGCGTGGTCCCCGCGAGATCGAAGAAGCCCTTGCCACTGGCGCGTCGCGTCTGTTGCTCGACAACATGAGTGTCGCCGAGCTGTCGGCAGCAGTCGCCCAAGTGAGCGGTCGCGCCACACTGGAGGCGAGTGGCAACGTGACGCTCGAGAACGTCCGGGAGCGCGCGCTCACCGGGGTAGACTTCATATCGGTTGGTGCGCTCACCCATTCCGCGCCGGCCCTCGACCTGTCCCTGATCCTGGAGGTGACGAGATGAAGACGTTGCCGATGATCCCCACCCAGGGCACGCTCCCCGAGCTGACGGCGGATGAGATCGCCGAGCTGCACGCCGAGGTTCGCGCGCTGGCAACCGAGCGCAATGCGACGATTCTCGCCCACAACTACCAGGTGCCCGAGGTGCAGGACGTGGCCGATTATGTCGGCGACTCGCTCGGGCTCTCACGTCAGGCGGCCGCATCCGACGCCGAGACGATCGTCTTCTGCGGCGTGCACTTCATGGCCGAGACCGCCTCGATCCTGTGTCCGGAGAAGACGGTGCTGATCCCCGATTTGGATGCGGGCTGCTCGCTGGCGGCTTCGATCGACGCCGAGCAATTGGCTGAGTGGAGAGCTGCATATCCAGAGGGCGTGGTCGTCATGTATGTGAACACCACCGCCGAGGTCAAGGCGCTTACCGACTACTGCTGTACCTCGGCCAATGCGGTCGATGTCGTGCGCCACATCTACGAGACCCATGGCCAAGACACAGAGATCTTGTTTGGGCCGGACATGTGGCTAGGCGCCTACGTCGAGAAGGAGTTGGGTAAGCGCATGCATGTATGGGACGGCGAGTGCCACGTGCATGCGGGCATTCGTCCATCAGATATAGACGCCACGCGCGCCGCGCACCCGGGAGCCGACTTCCTGATCCACCCGGAGTGCGGTTGCACGACCTCGATCATGGAGTACGTCGCCGCCGGCGACGTCTCAGCCGAGGGAGTGCACATGCTCTCCACGGGCGGGATGCTGCGTTATGCAGACGATCTGGAGAAGATCGTGGGTGGACGAGCGGATGGCCAGACGAGTGGATTTGGGTCGTCGCGCGAGGCGGTCGTCGCCACGGAGACCGGCATGCTCTATCCGCTTGAAATGGCCGCCCCGGATGTGACTTTCATCCCGGCGAACGCCGAGGCAAGCTGTGTGTACATGAAGATGATCACGCTGGAGAAGCTGAGGGACGCTTTGCGCGAGGCGAAGTTCGAGGTGCGTGTGGCGCCCGAGATAGCCAAGCGAGCACGCATCCCGATCGACCGCATGGTCGCGCTCGGCTGAGACGACCGTGGACGCTGCGCTGGGCGTTGTCCTCGGTCGCTCGCGTACGTAGCACGCCACGCGAACTGCCTGCCTGCCTGTGCCCCGAAGGGGTATGCCCCGAAGAGTATGCCCCGCAGGGGTACGTCCTAGCCCAGCTTGGTCCACGGCCGTCTCAGTGGCCTGAAATCAGAACTCGCTGGCCTCGTGTGGGCCGACGCAGGCGACCGCCAGGTTCTCGGCGACATCTGCCGCGACCTCGCGCACCTCGTCGAACGTGACGGCGTCGAGTGCAGCGATCGCGGCGTCGGGATCGACGTCCTCGCCGTAGACGATCTTCTGACTGGCCCCATAGCGGGCGACGGCGTTCGTGTTCTCGAAGGCGAGCACCAGGCGTCCGGCCGAGTAGGCACGGGCGCGTTGCACCTCCTCCTCGGTCGGTCCGTCTGCACGCAGCTCGTCGACGATCTCGCGCATGCGGGTGTAGGCCTCGATGCACTTTTCCGAGTCGAGCCCTGACCCCAGCTGCAAGATCGGCACGTCCGCGAAGGCGTGAGCGATCGCATACACCGAGTAGCAAAGCCCGCGCTTCTCGCGAATCTCCTCGAACAGTCGCGAGCCCATCGACCCGCCAAGCAGCGTCGAGTAGATCGACAGCGCGGCCCGCTGTTTGACGTCGCCGACGTCGATCTGTGGCCTGTAGATCATGCGCAAGTGCGACTGGTTGGTGTCGCGTTGCTCCACCAAGGTCTCGGGGGAGAACTTTGGTGCCGGCGCGTACGGCTCGGGTGCCCGAAGAGTTGGAAAACGGGCGAACAAATTGGCGAGTTGATCAGGTCCGGGAACGAACTCAACATTCCCAACCAAAAAAGCCGCACCGGAAGTCCCGGCCCAGCGGCGCTCGCGGAAGCTGACGATTCCCTCGCGAGTGAAGCTGCGCAAGTTCTCCTCGGGCCCGAGTACGGTGCGACCAAGTGGATGGTCGCCGAACGCGGCTTTGTCGATCAGGTACTCGGCCACGGTCGAGGGCTGGTCGTAGGCACGATTGATCTCCTGGATCACCACGCCGCGCTCACGGTCGAGCTCCTCCGCGTCGAGCTTCGGACGCGCCACGAAGTCGCTGAGCAGATCGATCGCCTCCGGCGCCGACTCGGCACGGACGGTGATGTGGAAGGCGACCAGGTCGTGGCTCGTATAGGCGTTCAGCATCCCCCCAAGCCGCTCGGCCGTCTCGTTGACGTCCTTGTAGGTCGCGTACTTCTCGCCGCCCTTGAACACCAGGTGCTCGAGGAAGTGGGCCATCCCGTTCTCCTCGACACGCTCGGTCCGCGCCCCCGCATCGAAGGCGACGAGCACGGTCAGCGCGCGTGTCCCTGGCAGGCTCACTCCGTACACGGGCAGGCCATTGCCGGCAACGGTGGTTGTCGAGATGTGGGTCATGCGCACGCCACGATAGGCGATCGACGCGTCGCGCTCGCCACGTTGTCGCGAACCCCTCTTTGTGGTTTGCGCATTGCGTCGTGCAAAAGGCTTTGCATGCAGGGAAAAGTGCGACTTCGCGGGGCTCCGATCGCTACTGTGCCCCGCCATGGCCGATCAAGATAAAAGCCCTCGTCCCGCGCGCACAATCCCACGTCGCGCGCTCGCGCGGCACATGAGCCCGAGCCGCGCTCAGGTTCTCCCGACCGCGCCGCGCTCCGTCCCAGCGGTGGCCTCCAGCAAGCCCCCGGTGAGCACGCCCGGAGCGAACACCGTCGTGGATTTCCGCGCTGTCACAAAGCGCTACGACTCGGGCGACGTCGGCCTGGAGCGGGCGACTTTCGCGATCGACCGCCAGGAGTTCGTCTTCCTCGTCGGCGCCACCGGCTCTGGCAAGTCGACGATCATGCGCCTGCTCATCAAGGAGCTCGACCCGAGCGAGGGCATCATCCGCGTCGCCGGTCGCCATCTGGGCGAGATCGACCACAAGCACGTCCCGTACTACCGCCGCAACATCGGCGTCGTCTTCCAAGACTTCAAGCTGCTGCCGACGCGCACGGTCTACGACAACATCGCCTATGCCCTGCAGGTGACAGGCGCCTCGCGCAAACAGATCCGCTCCTCACTGCCCGACATCATGCGCCTCACGGGTCTCTCGACCAAGCTGCACAACTACCCCCACCAACTCTCCGGCGGCGAGCAGCAGCGAGTGGCGGTAGCGCGCGCCTTCGCTTCACACCCGCCGCTCTTGCTAGCCGACGAGCCCACGGGCAACCTCGACCCCGAGACCTCGATCGGCATCATGCAACTGCTCTACCGCATCAACCGAGCCGGCACGACGGTGATCGTGGCAACCCACGACAACGAGCTGGTCGACAAGATGCGCCGCCGCGTGATCGAGCTGCGCCGCGGGCGCATCATTCGCGACGAGGCCACAGGGCTGTACGCACAGGACGAGACGACGGGCGACCTGGCAGAGCGTTTGAAGCGGGAAACGGCCGCGGAGGAGGCACCCCCCCGCACGCGGGGAGGCAAGCGTCGATGAAACTCGGCTTCTTCTTGAAGGAGGCGGTGCGCTCGATGCGGCGCAACCCAGCTCCATCGTTCGCGGCTTTGTCGTGCGTGTTGGTGACGACGCTCGTACTGGGCGTCTTCATTCCTGTGGTCCAGGCAACAAACGGAGCAGCCAACTCGATTCGCGGCCGCGTCGTCGTCGACGTCGATCTCAACACGACGGCCACCGTGGCCGAAGTCGCCCGCGTGCGCCACAAGGTCGAACACGCCCCCTACGTCGGCCACGTCGAAGTGCTCTCAAAGCAGGCGGGCTACGAACAGGAGCGCAAGATCGACCCGCAGGCCTTCCAGCTGATCGGCTACAACCCGCTCCCGGAAATCCTCAGGATCACCCCCACCGATCCCTCCAAGGCCGACGCGATCCAGGCCGAGCTGAACCAGTCAAGCCCAGCGCCCACCCGCCTGGTGACCGACTCAGCTATAGCCGACGTCCAAGATCGCCAAGCCCAAACCGACAAGATCCTTTCGGCCACGCGCATCGTCAAGATCACGATGGCGCTGCTCGCGGCCTTGCTCGTCTTCTCCTCGATCCTGCTCGTCTCCAACACGATCCGCCTGTCGCTCTTCTCACGTCGGCGCGAGGTCGAGGTGATGAAGCTGGTCGGGGCCACCGACTGGTTCATCCGCTGGCCGTTCGTGATCGAGGGCCTGTTCCTGGGCGCCCTCGGCGGCGTATGCGCGATCGGCCTGCTCGCGGTCGCCAAGGTCACGTTGATCGACCCTCTGGCCGGCACGGTGAAGCTGATCTCCCAGCCCGACATGATCGACTTCCGCTTGTTGATCCTGGTGCTCATGGGCTGCGCCATAGCTGTATCAGCCGCCGGCTCGGGCTTGTCGTTGCGGCGTTTCCT
The DNA here is from genome assembly GCA_036266805.1 of Solirubrobacteraceae bacterium. GTDB lineage: Bacteria > Actinomycetota > Thermoleophilia > Solirubrobacterales > Solirubrobacteraceae > Palsa-744. The sequence goes on along the minus strand of DATAXK010000002.1, from coordinate 56,504 downwards.
TCGAGTCTGAGACGGCCATGGACGCGGCGCGATACGTCGTCCTCGATCGCTCGTGTGCGAATCGTGTGCGAAGCACACTTCGCGAAACTGCTTGTGCCCCGAATGGGGTACGTCCCAGTCTCGCTTGGTCTATGACCGTCTCAGACGGCCTTAAGGAGTGCGTATAGGGTGGGGGTGTGAGCTCCCGCGTACGACAGATCGTGTTTGCGGCTCTCGCCGTGCTGTTGCCAGTGGTGTTGCTGCTCCTCGGCATCTGGCTGGGAGGCCACCCAAACAATCTCCCAAGCTTTGCGCGCAAAGTATTCGTAGCCAACAACGAAACGCGGGTCGTCGACGAAGCGATCGAACGCGTCTCCCACGACTATTACCGGCCGGTCCCAAAGAGCGCGCTGGCGAACTCCTCGGTCGCGGGAATGATCTCGAGCCTCCATGACCCGTACTCCGAGTACCTCAGCCCGAAGGAATTCACGAGCTTCGACCAGCCTGCCAGCTTCGCCGGGATCGGTGTCTCGGTTGACCCGAAGACGGTGGGTCTCGAAGTCGTACACGTTTTCAACTCCTCGCCAGCCCAACGTGCGGGCCTGAAGCCGGGGGAAACGATCGTCGCCGTCGGTTCGCGCTCGCTGCACGGTGTCCCCGCCGACACCGCGACAGCGCTGATCAAGGGCCCGCCGGGTACCAACGTAGAGCTCACCGTCAAGCCGATGCACGGAGCGCCGCACACGCTCACGGTCACACGGGCGATCATCTCCGAGCCCGTCGTCGCCTCGACGATGCGCACCGTTCACGGGGTCAAGCTCGGCTGGGTCTACCTGGCGACGTTCAGCGAAGGCTCGGCGGCCGAAGTGCGCTCGGCGGTTGAAAAGCTCCTCAAGCAGGGAGCGCGCGGGCTTGTACTAGACCTACGCGCCGACGGCGGCGGTCTTGTCGGCGAAGCGCGCCTGATCGCCTCGATCTTCATCCCCTCGGGAGTGATCGTCACCACGCGCGGGCGCTCCCAGCCGACGACGGTGCTCACCGCGACGGGGGGTGCCATCGCCGGCTCGGTCCCGACGGTGGTGCTCGTAGACCGCGACACCGCCTCGGCGTCGGAGATCGTCACGGCGGCTCTACAAGACCATCGTCGCGCCACAGTGGTCGGTACCCATACCTACGGCAAGGGTGTCTTCCAGGAGCTCGAGCCGCTGTCCGGCGGTGGGGCAATCAAGATCACAGTGGGCGAGTACTTCACCCCCAACGGTCGCAACCTGGGAGGAGGAGGCGTCAAAGAGGGTGCGGGCATCACCCCAGAAGTTCGTGTGCCAAAGGGCGTGGACACAGAACACGGCCTCGAAGTAGCGCTGCAAACGCTACTTGCCAAGGTCAAATGAATCCCCCGCGCGGCGGCTCGCGTGGCGGGCCGAGCAAGCGAGGCAAGGCCGAAGGGAAAAACAAGCGCGGCGGTAAGGTCGAAGCGAAAGGCAAGAGCGGTAAGGCGGGCGGCGCGCGCAAGAGCACCAAGACATCCGGTGCGCGTGCAGCGAAGTCGAGTGCTGCCCGCAAGGACGGCTCTAATGTGCGGGCGCCTGAAAGTGCCGCCCGTGGCAAGCGCATAGCACCCCGACTGGGCGGATCGTCGAACACGCGCGTCGTGTGGCCGCCGCAAGAGCGCACTGAAAGCGCTCGCGACGCCATAGAGCAGATGTTGCGCGAGGCCGGCCATACGCTTCGCTTCGACTCGGCGATCGAGCGCGAAGCGCGCAAGGCGGGCGCGCGCGCCTGGGCCAAGGCCGAGGTCGAGCTGCAAGAAGGCGAGCGACGCGATCTGCGCGAATTGCCGACCTTCACCGTCGATCCAGCCACGGCACGCGACTTCGACGACGCCATCTCAGCTGAGGCTTTGCCAGACGGCACAGTGCGCATTTGGGTCCACATCGCCGATGTCGCTGCACATGTGCCGCTCGGCTCCGCGATCGACCTAGAGGCACGCAAGCGCTCGACGAGCGTCTATGTGCCCGGCACGGTCGAGCCGATGCTGCCGCATGCGCTCTCCAGCGACGCCTGCTCGCTCGTACCGGGAGCGGAGCGTCTGGCGGTGACTGTCGAGATGCTGTTGCGAGGCGCCAAGCTTGTCTCCGCGGGTTTCTGCCGCTCGCTGATCCGCTCGGATATGCGCCTCGACTACGAGCAGGTGGATCGCATCTTCGCGCGCAACGAGCAGGCGCCTGAACCGTGGGGTGGCCCGCTCGCGGCCGCTCGTGCCATCGCCGCCGAGCTGCAACGGACGCGCGACTCAGGCGGTGCGCTTGCGATCGACTCCGAAGAGCCCGAGTTCTCCTTCGACGAGCGCGGCAACGTCACCGAGATACGACCGCGTGCGCAAACCGAGTCTCATCGTCTGATCGAGCACCTGATGATCGCGGCGAACGAAGCCGTCGCCCGGCAGCTCACCCAAGCCTCGGTGCCGTGCCTGTACCGCGTTCACAAGCGTCCCGACCCTGAGCGCATCCGTACGCTCGTTGCCCAGCTGGCCTCGCTGGGTGTCTCCACGCCACCTGTACCGGACCCGCTGTTTCCGACGCAGGCGGCGGAGCTGGCCGGTGAGATCTCCCGCCGGGTAAATGCTCACGTACGTCGTACCGGGACGGGTCGTATCGCACTCTGCTCGCTTGTCCTGCGCTCGCTCAAGCAGGCTTGCTATTCGCCCAAGAACGTGGGCCACGCCGGCCTGCACTCGGCCTGCTACTGCCATTTCACCTCGCCGATCCGCCGCTATCCAGACCTCGTCTGCCACCGCGCGCTGCTGTCCTCCATCGGCGCCGGGGAACGTGTGACAAGTGCGCGCAAGCTCGTCGAGCTGGGAGAATGGACGTCTGAGCGCGAGCGCGACGCCGCAAGGTTGGAGCACAAGGGAGATGACATAGCGGCATGCTTCCTGCTCGAAGATGTCTTGTTGGATGGGGGATACGACCAGGTTTTCGCGGGCGAGGTTACGGGCCTGATCGGGGCGGGGGCGTTTGTGGCATTTGGCGATGTCTACGAGGGCATGCTGCCGGTGCGTCTGCTCAGCGTGGGGGAGGAGCGCGAGTGGTGGTCGCTCAACGAGCAGTCCACGATCATGCGCGGCGAGCGCTCAGGCGCGACGCTGCGGCTCGGCGATCAGGTGGATGTACGAGTCGTCAGGGTCGATGCTTCAGCCGGACGGGTCGATCTGGCCCCGGCTCGTTAGTCTCGACTAATGGCCAAGGCAAAGGGCAAGAAGCGCAAGATCGGCGCCGGTGACGTGGCGAGCAATCGCTATGCCTCCTACCGCTACGAGCTCACCGACCGCGTCGAGTGTGGCATCGCGCTGCAGGGCAGCGAGGTCAAGGCGCTGCGTGCCTCCGGCGCCCAACTGAAGGACGGCTACGCAGCCATTCGCGAAGGCGAGCTATGGCTGCAGTCGGTGCACATACCGCCGTATCTGCCGGCCTCGCGCGAGAACCACGACCCTGAGCGTCCACGCAAGCTCTTGCTGCACCGCTCGCAGATCGAGGATATCGCCGGACGCGTCTCGGAGCGCGGCCTCACGCTGGTGCCGACACGCATCTATTTCAAGGGCCCGCACGCCAAGGTCGAGATCGCGCTGGCGCGCGGCAAGGATCTTTACGACAAGCGCCAGACGCTGCGCGAGCGCGACTCGAGGCGTGAGATGGAACGGGGCATCAGAGAAGCGAGACGCTGACAGGCTCGCCGTTGCGATCGCTCGGGCACTCGACGGAGAGACCCGGGGCGTTGTTAGCGCGCCCAGTTGGCTCAGGGAACCTGCTCGCATTCGGTCAGCCCGGTGCGCTTGGCTATCGCCCGCATTTCTCGCTGCGTCTTCTCGCTGGAGGTGAACACTCCGGCGGCTGCTTTGAGGTTGTTCGTCTTCGCGTATTCGCCGAGCTTGGAGAGGTTTTCGGCGAGTGTCTCAGCACCCGCGACGAACTGTTTCCAGTCGTTCTCGAGATCGACCGGAGGAACGACTTTGCTCAATTCAGACAGGGTGGTCTGCTCATAGGAGGCTAGTTCGGGGGCTATGCGAGCGACGCTCTGCAGAGAGCCGACGCTCTTGGAAGCAAACTTCGCCGTAACGCTCTTGCAGATCGCGTTCGCCTTGCTCACCAGTTCGGCATGCGTCAACGGCTTTGTCGAACCGCCGCAGCCCGTAATAGCCATGGTGATCGCGGCGAGCGTCGCCGCCGCCAGCCCTCTAGGTCCCATGCAAATTCCGATCCCGTCGCCTTGGCCCATATGCCCCTGTCCTGCTCACCCCGCTGAACAGCCTACAGATTCGAATCGTATGGAGTCCGCCAGGTCCGGCCGCGACCGCTTCCGTCGGGCGAAGTCAGATCACGCGGAAGCTGTGCCCGGCGCTGACCAGTATGTGAGTCTGGGCCATTCCGACTCCAAGCACCAAGATCAGCCCCGCATACACAAGTCCGATGGCGATCCGGCTACGGCGGGGCACGCGATAGTAGGCGGCCTGCTCGATTGAGTGTGACCGGAGTTGACGCCAACGGCGCGGCATCTCTCGCAGCGCCAGCAAGATGAAGATGAGCAGGAACGGATTGCCCAGTACGAAGATCATCGCAACCAGGCCGCCGATTCCCAAGAACCACATCGAAGGCGCCACCGCGGCCATGGCACGGCCGCCATCGAAGGGCACGACGGGGATCAGATTTAGGAGGTTCAGGAAAAAGGCGATATAGGCGAGTGCGAGCAGCATGTCACTTCCAGTCAACGCTCCGGCCACGGCTACCGCGACCGCTCCGAGCGTGCCGAGAATCGGTCCGGCCAAGCCCACGCGCGCCTCGGCCAGTGCGTCCTCGCCGAGCGAGCGCGAAAAGATCGCCGCCCCCAGGAAGGGAATGAACATCGGCGTGCTCGCCTTGATCCCCTCGCGCTTGAGCTGAATCACATGGCCCATCTCGTGCACGAACAGCAGAGCGACAAAGCCGGCGGCGAATGTCCAGCCCCACAGCAGGCTGTAGGCGGCGATCGATATCAACGCGGTCCCGGCGGTACTGAGCAAGGCCAGTTTCGGCAGCAAAAAGAGCCCGGTCTTCAGGTAGGCGCCGAACTTTGCGGCAAGTGCGGCAACACCGGCAAAGGCGCTGCCGATCCGCTTACGCAGGGGCCGCCGAGGAGCTCCAAAGGGAGCCTCGTTTGCCAGTGGCACCTCACCGTCCATGCATCCATTGTCGCAGCCGTCATAAGCGGGGCCTAATAGCCGTCTGGGTGTCATCGCAAACGCTTTTTTCGGAACGTGCGGGGAAAGCGCAAAAATCCCTCTTGACGGAAGCCAGCGGGAGGCGTACGTTGGATGAAGACGCGGACCCCGAGCCGCAAAGAGCGAGGCCACCGAGGTGTGAGGCCGCGCCACCAATCAAGGGAAGGCCTCCGGGCCGACCGGCGAAAGGTTCCTCAAGGCGGCCCGGGACCGCGTCGACTTCGTTAAACGGTATGCCGAGGCGAAGCGATGGTTCGTCGAAACGCCCGATAGCCTCTGCGTGCGCGCGGGCATCGCGTAGACGGCCGCTACACTGCTGCAAGTAAGCATCCACGGGGACGACAGGCTTCGACGCGGTTGGCTCGTGTGGATGGTCGCGAGTCGAGGTCCCGGGCGGCCTCGTAAAACACCCGGGAAAACCATAAGTGCGGACTCTCACGAGTACGCCCTCGCTGCTTAGTCAATAGCTAAGGCACGAGGTCTCGAGCCCCGCTCGCCTATGGCGGGGATCCTCGGGATCAGAAAGTAGGCTCACCCGGTGAGGCCCGCCTCCGCTGACCCGGGAACACTCAAGGAGGCTGGTCCCCCACAACCCGGCCGGCGAGGCTAGTAGGGGACGAGATCAGAGCGCCGGCTACGCTCGTAGAAGCCATTCATACGCGACTGCGGACGCGGGTTCGATTCCCGCCGTCTCCACTGATTCCTCGTTGCCGCTGCAAATCGACTGGTTTTGCGGTGGGGACGGGGGGGAACGATTTGCGAAATCGGGTGAATGGGGCGCGTTCTCGTCCTTGTCGTCGACGGCGAGCACATCGGCCGTCGTCGCGGCGGGCTGGTCTATGTCCCAGTCGGCGTAGACGTCGCCGGTGGTTTGGATGGAGGCGTGGCCGAGGCGGAAGAACGCTCTTCACCGGCGTCCTCTTGCCGCTGCGCGGAAGGGCCGTGCCGGCGCATGGTACAATATCTGGTACGAGAAAAAAGGAGATGGCAGTGGCGATCACAGCTAGCGAGGCGCGGCGGGCGCTATTCCCGCTGATAGAGCGGGTCAACGACGATCGCGCGCCGATCGAGATCACGTCCAAGCGCGGTAACGCCGTGCTTATGTCGGCCGACGATTTCGCGGCCTGGCAGGAGACCGCCTATCTGTTCCGCTCGCCCGCGAACGCGCGCCGTCTGCTTGATGCTGCCGAGGCGGCGGAGCGCGGCGAGACGGCCGAGCATCAGCTCGACCGGGCGTGAGGCTCGTCTTCACCCCGCAGGGCTGGGAGGATTACACCTACTGGCAGCGAGCTGACCGCGCGCTCGTCAAGCGCATCAACCGGCTGCTCGATGATGCGCTGCGCGATCCAACGGGCGGGATCGGCAAGCCGGAGGCGCTCAAGTACGGGATTGCTGGCGCTTGGTCACGGCGCATCAATGAGGAGCACCGGCTTGTCTACCGAGTGCTCAGCGAAGATCTCGTGGTGCTTCAGGCTCGCTATCGCTACGAGAAGTAGCGGCTCCGCTCGCGCCCGGGATTGCGCAAATCTCGTCACTGAACTCGACCCGTGCCGTCGCCGGGTCAAGCTTGTCAGCGATCTGGTCGTGGGCGGTTCTTGGCTCGCTGGGCCGCTTAGTAGAGGGCTTGAGTAGCTAGGGCAATCAAGCTATTCTAGCCTGATGGTGGTCGCGACGATTACCGAAGCAAAGAACGGGCTGAGCGCGCTGATCGATCAGGTGCGCGCTGGCGAGTCGGTGCTAATTATGGATCGAGGCACGCCGGTCGCGCGATTGGAGTCTGCGATTAGTGCTTCTCCTGACGCTGAGGGAAGGATTGCGAGGCTGGAGCGTGCCGGGGCAGTACGGGCGGCTCGCAAGCCACCCGTGACGGAGTTGCTTAACACGAGTCCGCCGAGCCTGGAGGCTTCGGCAAGTGCTGTTGCGGCGCTGCTCGAGGAGAGGCGCGAGGGTCGTTGAGGTTCTGGGACAGTTCGGCGATCGTGCCACTGATTGTCACCGAGGCCAGTACGGAGGAGTTGCTGGCGAGCGCCACGCAAGACCCGGTCATGTGCGTATGGTGGGCAACTGAAGTCGAGTGCGTGTCCGCACTGTCCAGGCTGGAGCGAGAAGGAGCGTTGGCGGATGCTGCGATGACGGCCGCGTTTGAGCGCCTAGGCCATCTCGCCGAGAGCTGGAACGAGGTGCAGCCGACCGCGGCCCTACGAGGCACCGCCCGCCGGCTCCTTCGAGTGCACCCGCTTCGCGCTGCCGACTCGCTTCAGCTTGCCGCCGCCGTCGTCGCCTCGGAGGGACTGCCTGCCTCGCTGAACATCGTGACCCTCGACGAGCGGCTTGCCAGCGCCGCGCGGCGTGAGGGCTTCATCGTGCAAGCCGTCGATCTCGCGAGCTGAGTACGTTCTCTCGAGGACCGTGAGATGCCTTTGGTGCGTCGGGTCATCGGCGCTGCAGCACAGGCCGATGCCATGGCCTGGGGAGAAGTCCGAAGTCCAGATCATCCTCCACAACGTTGGCAACGAGCGCTCGATCATCAAGCGGGCAGTGGTACGCATACTGCATTCAGACCAAGTGCACCTGTGCTTCTCGCAGGGCTCTCTCGGTTTGAGCGAAAGCTACGACGTCACCCTGCCTGACTCTCCCGCTCCCGGGCAGACCGTCGAAGTCCCGCTGCATGAGCAACTCGCCAGCGACGAAGCCGACCGTTTTGCACTGTCCTTCAGGCCTGAACCGCCCACTACCGCTGAAGTAACGACCCAAGGTCCAACGATCTATCTCTACCAACTCGAACTTTTGTTGCTCCACGACGTAAGCAACACGCCCGTGCGACTTGGGAAGGTCTTGCTCGCCCTACCCATTGCGCCTGAACCTGGAGAGTTCTACTGGGCTAGCAAGCTCGAATCGCCATCGGTACGTGCGGCGGGACTCTCGACCTGGGGGGCTGGGTACTACGCGAAGCTAATGCCCTGCTGGCGATCGAACTCGCTGGTGTTGCGGCAATTTCTCGCGCTTGCGGGCGAACGCTCGCCGAGCCTTGCCAACATGGCGTCTAAGGTGATCGTACCGAGCCCACAATTGGTTCAGCGTGAAGAGGCATCCTGCAAGCGCGGTCTCGCACAGAGGAAGCAACGCGCTCGGGAAGAGGAAGAAGCGAGCGTCTCAGAAGAATCGAATGATGCAGGCTCGTCTCGATATCAGAACCCGTTCGAACTAGTCTGTTGAGGCCGTGCGGTCGCGGGCGAGTCCGCCCGCGCGAGAGGTCACACCATTACCACTGAAAACGTGGCGGGTTTGCGCAACATACGGTCTTTATCCACCATCAAGGCATGGATCGAACCAGCGACTGCACGGTTCGACTGTCGTCCGCCATCCACTCGAAATCGTCTCATCTACCGACGCTTGCCTCCACCTCACCGGCTAGTCGATGCCCGGAGCCGCTCGGCGAGGGTCACGAGCGTTGAGGGTTTGGTGCCGAGCCCGTCGGCGATCTTCACCAATAGCTCGTAAGTCGGATCAAGCCGTCCGGCTTCAAGGGCGTCGATGCGCTCGCGGAGAATCCCGCTGGAGGCGGCGAGCTCGTCGGTGCTCATGCCCCTTTGCTCGCGCACCAGCTTGACGGCTCGTCCAAGGATGAGCAGGTCGGGCTCTTTGTCGCTGCTCTGCACCAAGAAAAGTCCCCAAAGTGCGATGAAGTGGGCGTGATGTGGCATTTTTTCCACATCGATGCCTTAACTCCTCTCAGAAGAATGCGCAAGGCTTCAGCACATGTCACGCCCCAGGACTCTCAAGCCGCGCAGTCTTCGCCACGCCGCGCTGGGTCAGGCGATCGAATTGGTGATCGCCGAAAACCCAGAAATGACACATGAGGCTGTAGCCGCCGATTCCGGCCTGGCTGTCAAGCAGGTCGGCTCGTTCGTTCGCGGGCGGGGCAACCCGACGTATACGACCCTGCTCAGGCTCTGCGAAGGGCTGCACCTGAGCCTTGGCGAGTTGATGGTTCGCGCCGACGAGTTGTACGAGCGGCGTCTTGGGCGTTAGCGCTGGTAGGCCGTCAGTCAAGATGGTGCTTGACATTCTCTTGCCTCCTAAGTGTACACTTGGTTGAAGTCGGGTTCAACTGGTTGAACAGGAGGTGGGTTATGTCCGATTTCGAGCTTTCTCCAAGTGCGCGCGGCGTGCATGGCGACGGGATCGACCGGGGTCGCTTGCGGCGCTCCGCTCCGCTTGTGGGTCTGACTGCTCGGCTTGCCCACGAGGCATTGGTAGCCAGGCTACGTGGCAGGCGCGCGGTTGCGGACCGCATCGAGTTTCATGTGCGCTCGGCCGAGCGCTATGCCGAGCTACTCGGTCATTCCAAGGGCGCGCTGATGAAGGCTGGACAGATGGCTTCGTTTGCGTTGATGAGCTCCGCGGTGCCGCCGGAGATCCAGTCGATCTACCAAACGGCGCTGATGGGCCTTTGCGATGACGCGCCGCCGATGGCGCCGGAGCTCGCGTGCGAGGTGCTCGAGCACGAGCTTGGTCAACGAGTCGAGACCGTGTTCGCCCAGTTCGACTGGGAGCCGCTCGCGGCGGCTTCGATCGGCCAGGTGCACGCGGCTCAGCTACACGACGGTCGCGCCGTCGCGGTCAAGGTTCAATATCCGGGGGCGGCGGACGCAATCCGCGCCGACATGAAGAACACCGAGCTACTGGCGACATTCCTGACCTTGACTGTCGGCGGCATGTCACCGCGGAGGCTGAGCTTTGACCTGCGCGGCGCGGCGCGTGAGATGGGTGTGCACATCCTCGAGGAGCTCGACTATCGGCTCGAGGCAGCCAGCCAGGCCGAGTTCGCCGATTACTACCGTGGGCACCCGTTCATCCACGTACCGGGGGTGGTCGATGAGCTCTGCACCGGTCGCGTGCTGACCCAGGAGCTCGTGCGAGGCCTGTCCTGGAGCGATGCGCTCACCGCCAGGCAGGAGCTGCGCGACCAGTGGGCGGAGGCGATCTACCGCTTCGCCTATGGCACCTATGAGCGTATCTACCAGTTCAACGCCGACCCGCACCCTGGCAACTATGTGTTCCACGAGGACGGAAGTGTGAGCTTCCTCGACTTCGGCTGTGTCAAGCGCTTCAGCCGCGAGCAGGTCCAGATGATGGATGTGATCGTGCGCGAATCCCTGCGCAACGACGTCCTCGGAACCTGGCGGGCGTGCGTGGAGGCGGGGTTCTTCAAGTCCTCGGATCCCGTCACTCCCGAGGAAGTGTTCGCCTATTGGCGGGAGGACGGGGCGATGCTATGGGCACAGCAGCGGTTCGTCGTCACTCCCGAATATGCCGCTAAGAGGATTGAGCGCAGGTGCTCGCCGAACGGTCCGTCGGCCAACGCTTTCCGCCATATCACCATGTCGCCCGAGTACGCGATCATGAGCCGGATGGAGGTAGGTGTGATGTCGGTGGTCGCACAGTTGCGCGCCGGCACTCACTGGGGCTCCATAGCGGCAGAGCATTTCGAGAATGCTCCACCCTTTACGGCAATGGGCAAGCGTGAACATGCGTTCTTCGAGGGAACGCCATCTCGCAAGTCGTGTCTGGTCGTTTAGACACGGTTTCGCGCACGAAGAGGAACTCTGGGCTCGGACGATACGCTCGCCGCGGGTAACCTGTTGGCGATGGCCTACACCACCGCCGAGGGACGCCAACAGATCCTCGACGATCTCGTTGGCGCCGCCGATGAGATCGCCATCGCCCTGGCGTTGCTGAGCGAGGCCTATGAGCATCTCGACGAACGGACCGCCGAGCGCCTTGAAGAGCAGCTGTTCCAGCCGATCCAAGCCGCCTACGGTCGTGCCAAGCGTGTTCACTCGAGCTTTGCAGAGCGCCACGAGCTTCAGGGACACACTTTTCAGACACCGTCGCCAGTGGCGCCGTCGAATGGCACCAAGGGACTGATCGACGCCGCGGTCGATGCCGCCGGACGGGCGGATGGGATGCTTGGTGAGCTGCAGGACTCGATGCTGCCGATCGAGGTCGGCGACGTGGAGTTGCGGGCTGGCCTCTCCGAGATACGCGAGCTGATCGGCGTCATACGTGTTCGCGCTCGCGAGCTGGTGCGCACGCTCGGACGCTGAGGCGTTCAGGCCGAGGCAGGTTTTACGCCGGGGCCTCCCCGGTAGGCCGAGGTAGGCTTGGGCTGGCTCGGCCGGCGTCCCGGGCGTTCTGAGCCGCCTGCTATTACGGCCCGAGCCCGCGCACGAGCGCCAGCAACGCTTCAGAGGTGCCCTGTGCGTCCTGTCCGCCCCCCGCGAGGCGACGCACCGCAAGCCCTGTCATCAGCGCGACCACAGCCGGCGCGTGCCGCTCTCCCGCGGAAATTCCCAGCGCACTCAGCGCGGCGCTCGCGATCTGTTCGTGAGCCTCGAAGCAACGCCGCGAGGCCTCGCGCAGCTCGGGGTCGCGGGCAGCCTGTAGGTGCAGCTCGAGCTCCGCTATCTGCTGGGGAATCTCGGAGGGGACGGCCACGAGCCGCTCGACGGCTTCCGCGACCTGTCGCACGTCTGGTTCCTTCTCTGCCAGTTCCTGTGCGATCTGCTGGCGTCTTGTGGTCTCCTCCTCGACGTGCAGAAGCAGGCTCTCGCGCAGCAGCTGGGCTTGGCTAGTGAAGTGATAGGTGAGCGAACCGAGCGATACGCCGGCGGCGCTCGCGACGCGGCGGTTGGTGACCGCGGCGACGCCGCCGTCGGCGATCAGCTTCAGGGTCGCCCGCAGCATGCGCTCGCGCACCCCCATGACATCGCCGCTTGCCCGGTTGGATGGAGCGTTTACTGGGCCTGGTGGCTTGCCTGAAATGGCATGTCCCACGCGCGCGGGTGGGACATCGAGATTTTGAGCTTCCCCGCCGCGCTCCTCAGGTGCCTCTGCGTCGGCGTGTGCGGTTGTGCCGGTCATCGGGGCGCGAATGTGCCGGCGTGTCCGGTTGCGCCAGTCATCGCGGTGCGATCGTGCCGACGGCGTGCGGCGCAATGCGCTCGTGCCAGCGCTCGACTCGCTCGAGCTGCGCGGCGAGCGACAGCAGCTTGCCCTCGCTGCCGCCCGGTCCCAGTAGTTGCGCGCCAAAAGGCAGACCGTCTCCGGTAAGCCCCGCGGGAACGCTGACGCCTGGCCAACCGAGGATGTTCCAAGGCCACGCGTAAGGGCATGCGCCGGCGATCACCTGTTGCGTGGACCAACTGGAGAGTCCATCGGTCCTGCCCACCGACAATGGCACACTGGCGCTCGTAGGCGTTATAAGCACGTCAAAATCCTCAAAAATCAAACCGATGCGATCCTGAAAGCGTCGCTCCAGGCGTCTAGCGAGGGGCAGGACCGTCTTGGTCAGGATGCCGCCGATCTGTGCCGTGGAGCGGGTACGAGCGTCCAGCAGTGAGCTGTCGGGCACGCGCTTGACCCAGCCGTGCACTCCGGACTCTCCGCGCGCGATCAGCGTGAGGCCCATCAAGCCATAGTTAGGGTGGTGCTCGCCGACGACGTGGCCGAGCTCGGCCAGTACCCGACCGATCCTGCGCACGCCGGCCTCGATCTCGTGGTGCAGGTGAACGGGGGCACCGCTGAAGGCGTGGCGTAGGGAGAGCGCAATGCGCAACGGGCGCGGCTCGTGGCCGATCGCCTGGACGTAGGGCTCGGGCGGTGGGGCCGGGGCGTGCAGATCCTCGGGGTGATTGCCGCTCAGCACGTCGAGCATCAGCGCGGCGTCGGCGACGGTACGCGTCAGCGGACCGATGCAGGTGAGCCCGTTGAAGGACTCGGCATCGGGCCAGGTGGAGATGCGCCCGCGCTGGGGCTTGACGCCGACGAGATTGCACCAGCCGGCGGGAATGCGTACCGAGCCGGCTCCGTCGGAGCCAAGTCCGGCGGGGACGACGTGCGCGGCGACCGCGGCAGCCGTTCCGCCGCTCGAGCCACCGGGGGTGTGATCGAGGCTCCAGGGATTGCGCGTAACGCCGAAGGCTTCCCCCTCGGTGAATGGATAGAGCCCGATCTCAGGCGTGTTGGTCTTGCCGACGATCACCGCGCCGGCCGCACGCAGGCGGCGCACCATCTCGCAGTCCTCGCGTTGGGCCGCGAACGCCCCAGAGCAGCCGAAGGAGGTTGGGTGCCCGGCGAGGTCCACGTCGTCCTTGATCGCAATTGGCACTCCAAGCAAGGGCAGCCGCTCGCCGGCCGCGATACGTCTGTCGGCCTCGGCCGCCTCCGCGTGGGCGGCGTCGGCGCGCACGACCCGGAAGGCGTTGAGTGTGGCCTGGGTGGTCTCGATGTGCTCAAGTGTTTGCCGCACGAGTTGCGCGGAGCTGACGTGTCCCTCGGCCAGCGCCGCCACACACTCCAGTAGATCTCGCGGCGGACTGGGGGCATTGGCGCCTTCGGCGTCCGCGGCTGAGCTTGGATGGATGGCTGAGGACATTTTTGGATTGAGCGGCGTGCCGTTTGGTGCCCCCACTCAGATCGTCGATCCGGAGGCCCGTTCGTTCGAACGAACGGTAGCAGCGAGTTGGTCGTCACGCGCCGATGGAGCGGAACAGAGGCCAGGAGCTGCCGGGGGGAGTCCAGAGCGGTCGGGAGGCTAAGAGCAGCCGAGTAGGCAGGGCTCCTGGGTAGCCGCGGGGAGAAGCCCGTGAGCAGCCGTGACTGGCGCCGGAGCGGCTTGGCGCGAAGCAGCGCTGCCGGCATACACTCAGCCCCGTGAGCACCGGAGCGCCCCGTATCGACACCCCCGCGATCGTGCGCCGCTTCCACGAGGCGCGCCGCGGCGAGGACTTGGTCGTGCTGCAGGGCTTTCATGCGCTCAAGCACGCCCTTCGCTTTGGCGCTTCCGTGGAACTGGTCGCGTGCTCTGACAGAGCCGAACTGGCACGTCTAGGAGAAGGTCTGGCCCCCGATCTGATCGAGCGGATACAAGCGCTTGCAGTCGTGCTGCCCGCAGAGGCTTTCAAGCGGCTCGGCCCCTACGTCCCGCACACCGGCGTGGTCAGCATTGCCCGTCGCGTAGCAAGCGACCCGCTGGCCATGCTTGCCGCCCAGGGCCAGGCGCCGCTCGTGCTGCTGGAGGATCCACGCCACTTCGGCAACCTCGGTGCCGTGATCCGAGTCGCCGCCGCCGCTGAGGCGGCAGGCGTGCTCACAACCGGCCGCCAGGACCCCTGGGATCCGGTTGCGGTGCGCGGCTCGGCCGGCCTGCACTTCGCGTTGCCCGTGGCGCGCTTGGAGGATCTGCCCGAGACCGACAGGCCGTTGCTGGCGCTGGACCCCGAGGGAGAGGAGCTGCGCCCCGAGTCGGTACCTCCACGGGTGCTGCTGGCGTTCGGAACCGAGCGCGACGGCCTTAGCGAGCAGCTGCTCGATCGCGCCGACGCGCGCCTGCGCCTGCCGATGCGCGAGGGTGTCTCGAGTCTGAATCTCGCTACGTCGGTTGCCGCCGTGCTCTACGGCCTGCGCCTTGCCGGGGCGTAACACGCCGCGATGTAAATGCGGTTGTGTGCGTAACGCGGGGTGGGTTTGAAAAGGCGGGATGCCCCCCGCGCGCGCGGGGGGCATGAGCGATTTGGAGTGCTTGCGTCCTGTGCCGGAACCCCTCGCTCAATCCGCCTGCGCCGACATGTATGGCGCAAGCTCGCGCCGCGCGATCGAGAGCTTGTGCACCTCGTCGGGGCCGTCGGCCAGGCGCAGGGTGCGCAGGTGCGCGTAGGTCCAGGCGAGCGGGAAGTCGTCTGAGACGCCGCCGCCGCCGTGCACCTGGATCGCGCGGTCGATGACCTTCAACGCGATGCTCGGAGCGGCCACCTTGATGGCGGCGATCTCGGTACGCGCGTGGCGGTTGCCGACGGTGTCCATCAGCCACGCTGCCTTGAGCGTGAGCAGGCGTGCCATCTCGATCTCGATGCGCGCCTCGGCGATCCAATCCTGGATGTTGGCCCTGCTCGCCACGGGTTGGCCGAAGGTCGTGCGCTCCACGGCCCGCTTGCACATGGCCTCCAGCGCCCGCTCGGCGGCGCCGATCGAGCGCATGCAGTGATGGATGCGCCCCGGGCCGAGTCGTGCCTGGGCGATCATGAAGCCGTCGCCCTCGCCGGCGATCAGGTTGCCTGCCGGCACGCGCACGTCCTCGAAGAGGATTTCGGCGTGGCCCTCCTGGTCCTGGTAGCCGAAGACGGGCAGCCCGCGCACGATTTGCACGCCGGGCGTGTCGATCGGCACGAGGATCTGGCTTTGCTGGCGATGGCGAGGGGCGGAGGGTTGCGTCTTGCCCATCACGATCATGATCTTGCAGTGCGGATGCAGGGCGCCAGATATCCACCACTTGCGCCCATTGAGCACGTATTCGTCTCCTGTGCGCTCGATGCGTAGGGCGATGTTGGTTGCGTCTGAGGAGGCCACCTCGGGCTCGGTCATCGCAAACGAGGACCGAATCTCACCTTCGAGTAGAGGGTTAAGCCATTGCTGCTTCTGCTCGTCGGTGGCGAACTGGTGCAGCACCTCCATGTTGCCTGTATCCGGAGCTGAGCAGTTGCACGCCTCCGAGGCGATATGGCTGCGACCGAGAATTTCCGCGAGCGGTGCATAGTCGCTGTTCGACAGGCCGGCCCCGTGCTCTGCGTCGGGCAGGAACATGTTCCAAAGCCCCGCCTCCCGGGCGCGCCCCTTCAACTCCTCCATTACCGCCGGCTGATGGTGCGGGTCGCCGGACTCGGCCAGCTGACGCTCGTATACGGGCTCTGCGGGATAGACGTGCTCGTCCATGAACGCCCTCAGGCGCTCTTGGAACTCGATGCAACGCTCGCTCGGCTGGAAGTCCATCGTCTCCTCCTCGGGCAGTGGGAATAGGATCATCGCTGATGAGCGAGGGATCGGCCGATTACAAGGCGGCGGGCGTCGACTATGACGCGCTGGACGAGGGTAAGCGCATGGCGATGGCGCGCGCGCTCGCCACCTCGTCGTTGCTTGGCGCCCGCGGTGGGCGCGCGCTCGACGCCTCGCGCGGCGAGCCGGCGTTCGTGTTCGAGCTAGGCGATACGACGCTTGCCTTCGTGATGGAGGGACTGGGTACTAAGTCGGTCATCGCGCGGCAGCTGCTCGAGCGCCACGGCGCCAACCGCTTTGCCGACGTCGCCTACGACACGGTCGCGGCAATCCTCAACGACCTTTGCTGCGTGGGAGCGCTGCCCTTGGTCGTCAACGCCTATTTCGCCACCGGCGCATCCGAGTGGTACGCCGAGTCCGAGCGCGCCGCCGCGCTGCTCGAGGGTTGGCAACGTGCCTGCATCGACGCAGGCTGTACATGGGGCGGAGGCGAGTCACCGTCTCTCCCCGGGCTTGTCGCGGCCGAGGACATCGAGCTGGCCGGCGCGGCCGTCGGTGTGGTGCCGGCGGGGCGGGCAGCGGTCCTTGGCCAGGAATTGCGGGCGGGGGATGAAATCGTGCTGGTCGCCTCCAGCGGCCTGCACGCCAACGGAGCCTCGCTTGCACGACTGCTGGTCGAGCGCCTGCCCGAGGGCTATCTGACCGCTCTGCCGAGCGGCCGCACGCTGGGCGAGGCGCTCATGGACCCCGCGGTCATGTACGTCCCGCTGGTGCAGGCGCTGCTGGAGTCCGATCTCGCAATCTCCTATTTCAGCCACGTGACAGGCCACGGTCTGCTCAAGCTGATGCGCCCTGCCCAAGCGCTGAGCTATCGCATCTCCGAGCTGCCCCCCGTACCGGAGGTCCTAGCCTTTCTGGTGGAGCAGGCTGGTCTTGACAGGCACGCGGCGTACTCGACGTTCAACATGGGCTCTGGCTACGCGATCTACTGCTCCTCTGGGGCAGGCACGAGGGTGGTCGAAATGGCGCAGAAACTGGGCTTCCAGGCTATCGTTGCGGGCTCCGTGGAGGCCGGAGCGCGCCATGTGATCGTTGAGCCGATCGGGGTTCGTTACGTCGGCGATGAGCTCGATTTGAGCGCTGTCGCGCAACCACCTAGTTGAACCCGTCGTCCGATCCGGGTAATCTTTGCGGGCAAATCGCCAATGCTCCCCGGACGGCTGAGACGTTAGGGGACTCGATGTCGCCGGACCGTCAAAGGACCGGAGCTACCCGGATCGTAGGCGGACCTGTCCCATCAACAGAGGAGAGAAGCTGATGCGCAAAGCATCTACCCGTTTGGCCTTGCTCGGCCTTGCCGTGGCAATGCTGGCCCTACCGGCGGTCGCAGGGGCGGCACCCGCGGTCACGCTGAAGGTCAAAGCAGTACCAATCCCGAAGAACCCAGCCTCCAACGGCGGTCCCACCTGGCCCGGCACCGGCAACATCTTCGGCGCCGGTACGGCGGTTGAAGCCGAATTCACGATCAAAGGCACCGAATACGGCGGCTTTCCCTCGCCACTGACGGGCGTCACGGCCTCTTTTCCCAAGGGCTCGAAGGTCACGACCAAAGGCTTCACGACGTGCTCGGCCGCAACGCTTGAAAGCCATGAAGTCCAGAACTGCCCGAAGAAGTCGTTCGCCGGCCCGAAGGGCGAAGCCGGCGGCGTGGTCAGCTTCGGAGGCACACGCGTCCAGGAGAAATTGAGCTTGCAGCCATTTTTCGCGGAAGGCGGCAACCTAGCCTTCTACGCCGAAGGACGCGAACCGGCCGTGATCGAACTACTGGCGACAGGCAAAATCCTGCCTGCCTCCGGCGCGTTTGGCCCTGTGGTCTCCAGTGAAGTCCCGCTGGTCATTACGGTGCCCGGTGCTCCTTACGGGTCAGCGGAATACATCAAGGTCAAGGTTGGAGCGGCCTTCATGAAGGGCAAAAAACTGGTGTCTTACGGCACTTTGCCGAAGACCTGCCCGAAGGGCGGCTTCACGGTCAAGGCCGAACTGAAATTCCTCAGCGGGGAAACGGTCACGGTTAGCGCGAAGCCCCCGTGCCCGAAGAAGTAGGACTGCAACGGAGTTAAGGGAGGCTCGGTGGCCGTCTGGCGCTTGAGGCGGCCACCGGCAGGACTTGGAGGAAAGTAAAGGAAGAGGTACCTCAGGTGGCGCGCGATGCGCGTAAGGTCTGAGAACCAGCGGGACAGGGCGGCCGAATCCAAAACGGATCGGCCGCCCTCTCCTCGTTATCAACACAGAGGTAGGATCGGGTTGAGGACGCAGAACCAGGGGTTCAGGAGGGGCATGGCCGCCATCGCGGGTATCGTCTGCACGGTCGCGCTCGTTGCCGTCGTACTGCTCGCGACCTCGGCCGGCGGCTCCAGCGGCAGCTATGAGGTCCGCGCGATCTTCGACGACGCCGGCAATCTGACCTCTGGGGAGAACGTCAAGGTCGACGGGGTCAACGTCGGCACGGTCGGATCGGTCACGCCCACGCCGCAGGCAAAGGCCGCGGTTGTGCTCAAGATCACCACTCCCGGCTTCCAGGATTTCCGCGAAGACGCGAGCTGCACAGTCCGCCCGCAGGCGCTGATCGGCGAGAAGTTCGTGGACTGCCTGCCTACCAAGCCGCGCGTCGAAGGCACACCCCTGCCTCCGCCTCTGAAGAAGATCCCCGCGGGGCAAGAAGGCGCCGGCCAGGTGCTTCTGCCGGTCACGAACACGCACAGCCCAGTCGATCCCGACCTGCTTGGCGACATCACCCGTCTGCCCGAGGCCCAGCGCCTGACGATCCTCCTCAACGAATTCGGCGCCGGTCTCGCGGGCCGCGGATCGGACCTGAACGCGGTCATCCGTCGTGCCAACCCGGCCCTGCAGGGCGTCGAAGAAGTGTTCGCGATCCTCGCGAAAGAGAACAAGGTGCTGACCGATCTCGCGGTCGAAGGCGATCGCGCGCTCGCGCCGATCGCGGCCGATCGCGGACAGGTCGTCGGCTTCATCAAAGCGGGCACGACCGTGGCCCAGGCGACCGCCAACCAGCGCGGAGCGCTCGCTCAGAACCTGGCCGACTTCCCCGCTTTCCTCGAACAGCTCGGACCGGCGATGGAACGGCTCGGGCGCTTCGCCGAGCAGACCACGCCAACGCTTGAAGATCTCGGTGTCGCCGCGCCCGGCATCAACAAGCTGTTCGCGAGCACGGCTCCGTTCTCGAAATCCTTCGAAGGCTTCCTGAGTACGCTCGGCAAAAACGCCAAAAAGACAGCCTCTGCCCTGAAAGCCGTGGAACCTCTGCTCGGGCTGGCCAAGGGGCTCGGCAAGAACGCCAAGCCGTTCGCCAGCAACTTCTCCGGGCTACTCACCAGCTTGAAAAGCACAGGTGGATTGGAGCGCCTGCTCGACTTCATCTATCTCGGCTCCGGCAGCGTCAACGGCTACGACGCGCTCGGACACTTCCTGCGTACCGAAATCTTCGCAAGCACCTGCCTCAGCTACTCGGTCGTGACCAACCCGACCTGCACGACCGGGAAATTCCTCGGCGCCAAGACCTCGAGCACGACGGCCGCCGCCGCGAGCACCAGCTCCACCGGCCTCGTGATGCAACGTACGCTTGCCGTCTTGAAAGGGATGACCCCGGCCGAGGCGATCGCCAAGTATCCGGGTTCGGTCACGGGCGAAGCAAACGGCACCGCCGGTCTGCTCTCGACCGCCTCCAGCGCGACGTCGACGGCCCAGCCCGTGGGCGGCGCCGCCTCTGGCACGACCTACTACAACCCCTCCTCAGCATCCTCTGAAGCAAGCGGCATGCTGCTCAACTACCTGCTCGGCAACTGAACATGACGATTCGCCCATCGATCACAGCGCTG
Organism: Solirubrobacteraceae bacterium; assembly: GCA_036266805.1. Taxonomy (GTDB): domain Bacteria; phylum Actinomycetota; class Thermoleophilia; order Solirubrobacterales; family Solirubrobacteraceae; genus Palsa-744. The sequence continues at coordinate 36,542 of DATAXK010000002.1, read as the reverse complement.
CTGCTCCCGCCGCTGGCGGCGCTTGCCATGCTGGCTCCCGTCGAAGCGGCGTTTGCCGAAACCACCTCGACGGCTCCGTCGCCAGAAGGCCAGGCGCCCGCGGCTGCGACGACGACGACGAGCGTACCGGCCCCGCCGGTACCCGAATCCTCGCCGACGAGCACGAGCACGACGGCGACGCCCACGCCCGCCCCCACGACGCCGACCACGAGCGAATCTTCCACGACGACCGTCCCCGCCCCGGAAGTACGTGCCCAGCGCTCGCAGCCGCGTACGACAGTCACTCATAGCCATGGAAGCTCGTCCGCGACGCAACCTCAGTCGAGCCCCAGGACTGGCAAGAACGGTGCGAACGCCAAGGCGGTGGCTCCCTCGACGCTTACGCCGCCGCTGCCCTCGACGCTTGGTGGCTCGCTCTCGAACGTACCAAGCTTCTTCATCAACAGTTTCTCGATCCCGCCCTTCCTGTTGCCGATCTACCAGGCCGCGGGTGCCGCCTACGGGATCCCCTGGCAGGTGCTTGCCGCGATCAACGAAGTCGAGACCGACTACGGCCGCGATCTGAACGTCTCCAGTGCCGGCGCCGAGGGCTGGATGCAATTCCTGCCGAGCGAGTGGAGCCAGTACGGCGTAGACGTCAACAACAGTGGCTACGAGGATCCCTACAACCCCGCCGATGCGATCTTCGCCGCCGCTCGTTATCTCAAGGACGCCGGTGGTGACACGGACATTCGTGCGGCGGTGCTGGCCTACAACCACTCGCAGGCATACGTCGAATCCGTGATGCTGCGGGCGCGCCTGCTTGGCGGCACTCCGCCGGAACTGCTCGGCGCGATCACCGGTTTGACCGAAGCGCGTTTTCCCGTGTACGCCGCTTCGCACTACAGCGATGGTTTTCCCACGACCGAAGGTCCCTCCCCGCATACGGTTCCCGCGACGACGATCTACACACAGGCCGGCGCTCCAGTGATCGCGGCGCAGGATGGGCACATCACCCAGATCGATCCGACCGGTCCGTTCGGGCCGAGCATCTCGCTTGTGGACGCCTACGGAAACACCTATACCTATGCCGGGCTCGGCACGCTCGCCTCGCTCTACCCGGTGCTCGAATCGATCGAAGCCGGCGCTCCGCGTGCAGCTGGTCTCTCGAACATCGGCCTGGACAGCGGTCCCTCGGGTGCGGCCGCAAGCGGCGCGACTCGGACCTTCAGGGACGGCTCGGAGAACGTCTACCTGCACCCACTGCACGTTGGGGCACAGGTGATCGCCGGCACCGTGCTCGGCCACGTCGGTTCCGGAACCGAACCTCACATCGTCTTTCAGATCCGCCCCGCCGGTATCGGCGAGCCGTTGATCGACCCGAAGCCGATCCTCGACGGCTGGGTCAAGTTGCAAAGCTCCTCGGCCGTGAAAGCCACAGGTCGTACGCCATTTGCCAAGCTCACGCCAAGCCCCGGACAGGCGCTGCTCGAGTCAAAGACTCAGCTCGAGCTGCAGGTCCCGCGTGATCGCGCGATCCACCTACCGCGCTGCGAGCGACGTCTGATAGCCGACGATCGAGCCGACAGGCGCGTGCTCGCGGCGCTCGAGTTCCTCTCCGCTTCGGGCTTGAACCCGACCGTCTCCTCGCGCAGCTGCTCGCCGGCATTCACGGCCAAGAACGGCCTGCCAACCCCCGGCGCAACCGGCCAGGTGCTTGACATCTCGGCGATCGATGGGACCCCCGTCCTCGGGGTGGATGGGCCGAGTGCCCTGGGCCTCGCCGCCGCACGCAAGCTCGCTGGGCTGCAAGGCGTTATGAAACCTCAGCAGATAGCAAGCTCGATGCGTTTCGGCACGCTTCACACGGCTGTGCTGGCCGGCGAGGGAGACACGATCGGCGTCGACTTCGCCCCACTTTCAGGCGCCCAGGCGCACGCCGCCGCCGTGCGCGGTTCCGGGCTCCTGCCCGCGCAGTGGCTCGAGCTCGTCGCCCGTCTCGGCGAGGTACCCGATCCCACGGTCAGCTCCAAGCCGTCGCCGGCGGCGATCCCAGATAACTCCGGCTCGGCCTCTTCGGCCGCGGAAAGCAAGTAGAGCATGGCGACCACCGTTCCACCGCCCGCGTCGGCGCCCCCGCCGTTGCCCCCGCCGCCGCGGCGCGCCAACACGACTCGGATCGTTGTCGTCGCGGCGATCGCCGTTGTGGTCGCGATCGTGCTCGTACTGCTGCTCGCCGGCAGTGGCAGTGCCACCTACTACCTGATCTTCCCGGAAGCCGGGCAGCTGGTACGCGGCGATCAGGTACAGGTCGGCGGGGTGCCGGTGGGCTCGATCAAGGACATCACGCTGCTGCACGACTACGACGTACGCATCACGATCAACGTCGAATCCTCTCTGGCGCCGCTACACGAGGGCACCACCGCCGAAATCCGCGTACCGTCGCTGTCGAGCGTCGCCAACCGCTATATCGCGCTCGCGCCAGGACCGAACAACCGTCCCGCGCTGCCCTCCGGCTCGACGTTGCCGATCACTTCCACGCATGGCGTCGTCGACCTGGATCAGCTGTTCGGCATCTTCAACGCAAAGACGCGCAAGGGCTTGCAGCAGTTGATCCAAGGCTCCGCCGAACAGTATTCGGGCGTCGCGCCCCAGCTGCAGAAGGACTCTCGCTATTTCCCGCCGGCGCTGGCAGCACTCGATCATGTGCTCGCCGAATTCGGCGGCGACCAGGAAGTCTTCTCCAACTTCCTCGTGGAAACGGCCAAGACGACCACGGTGCTGGCGGGACGCAGCCAGCAGCTCACCGAACTGGTCGGCCACGCCGATACCACCTTCGCGGCGATCGCCTCCCAGCAGTCCAACCTAACTGCCGGCTTGAAGGCGCTGCCTCCGACATTCAGGGAAGGCAATCGCACGTTTGAAACGCTGCCCGCGACGCTTGCCGACCTGACCAAGCTGGTGGATGCCGGCAAGCCGGCGGCGCCGTTGCTCGCGTCGTTCGTGTCCAAGCTGCGGCCGCTGGTGATCACGGCGACCCCTGTCGTCGGCAACTTCAGCGAAGCGATCAGCAAGCCCGGTGCAAGCAACGACCTGACAGAAGCGGCACTTGCACTGCCGTCGATCGCCAAGACGCTCGCGACGGCTTCGCCCGACAACGTGCGGGCGCTGGAAGAATCGGTGCCCATAACGGCCTTGTTCGGCCCCTACACGCCCGATCTCCAGGGTTTCCTGCGCGCGTTCGGCCAGACCGGGGCCTACTACGATGCCAACGGCCATTATGCCCGCGTCTCAGGCCTGTTCCCCGACTTCGAACTGGGCGCGGAAGACACGTTGAAACCGGCGAATCCGTCTCAGGTCGTGCAGGGCCTGAAGACCGGCCAGCTGCGCCGTTGTCCGGGCGCCGCGACCCAGCCGGCGGCGGACGGGTCCTCGCCCTTCAGCGACAACGGCCAATTGGGCTGCGACCCGAGCGAGGTTCCCTAGTGGTCCATCCCGTAAATCCACTGGTGTTTCCCGGCGTCTGCACGCGTCTGACGGTCCCCGCTGTCCGCACACGTACTACCAGTACGCGCACGGACACCGTGAACCGTCAGATCACGCGCATACAACCGGCAAACCCACAGCGAATTCACGGGATGGACCACTGATGAATCGCCGTCGCTCCAACTCGCTTGCCGGCAGTCCGCTGCTGATCGGCGCGGTCACGACGCTGATCGTCGTCGTTGCCGTGTTCCTCTCCTACAACGCCAACAACGGATTGCCGTTCACGCCGACGTACGACATCAAGGTTCAGCTACCGGAGGCGTCGGGCTTGCAGAAGGGAAACCAGGTACGCATCGGCGGCGAGCGTGTCGGCGTGATCAGTGGGCTCAGCCCATATCAGGACCCGAAAACCGGTCGCGTCACAGCGATCGTCTCGCTCAAGCTCGAAAAGGCCGCCGAACCGCTACCGGCCGACACAACCGCGATCGTGCAGTCGGTCTCGACGATCGGTCTGAAGTACCTGGCGCTCGAACGAGGCCACTCGAAGCGCACGCTCAAAGCGGGCGAAACGATCCCCGTCTCCCAGACGCGCGAACCAGTTGACATCGACCAGTTCTTCGACATGTTCGACGAAAAGACGCGCAAGGCCAACCAGGTGAACCTGACGAGCTTCGGCAATGGCTTCGCCGGGCGTGGGATCGGCCTCAACGAAACCATCTCGACGCTGCGTCCGCTCGTCACGAACGCGATCCCCGTGCTGCACAACCTCGCTTCGCCGCAGACGGGCTTCGGGCAGCTGTTCGTCGCATTCGACCGTGCCGCCAAAGAAGTAGCGCCTGTGGCGAACGAACAGGCTGAACTTTACACCAACCTCAACACGCTCTTCACGGCGTGGGCGAGCGTCGCGCCTTCGCTTGAACAGACCATCGCCGGTGCACCATCCGCATTGCGTCAGGCGACCTACTCGTTGCCCTTCCAGGCCGAATTCGTCAATAAGAGCGCCGATTTCATGCGCCTTTTGCGCCCGAGCGCGAAGATTCTCACGACCGTTGCGGCACCGCTGGGGCACGCCTTCGAAGTTGGTGCCGTCAACCTGCGTTCCGCGACCGCGCTCAACGGCGAGGTTGCCGAAGCGGCTGAAGCGTTTGCCAAGTTCGGTCAGAACCCGCTTGTGATAGCGGGCATCGAAGACGCAACGCACACACTCGGACTTGCCAACCCACTCATCGCGGGGTTGGCCCCGGCGCAGACGACCTGCAACTACGTGACGCTCACGTTCCGCAATCTCGCGAGCTTGCTCTCGCAGAGCATCGGCGTGGGCACCCTCGCGCGAGCGGCGCCAGTGCTTGCGCCGACCGGACCGAACAACGAGGGTTTCCCCTCTTCGGCCTACGCCAACGGTCCTTCCACCGAACCTCCGGTCGCGGGTAGCCCAGGCCCCGGTCCCGACAACAACCATCTGCACGTCAACCCGTACCCCAACGTCGCCGGCCCCGGCCAGTCACAGGAGTGCGAAGCCGGCAATGAGCCCTACAAGGTCGGCCAAGCCGTGATCGGCAACGTTCCGGGGAATGTCGGGACCAAAACCGAAGCCACGGAACGCAAGAACAACCTGTTTGGTGTGGAATATCCCGCCTCTACGCTCGAAGCTCTCGGCCTGAAGAGCTCCAAAGGAACTAAGAAATGAGCCGCATGCGCTGGTGGAAACGCTACGACGAGATGCCGGTCGTCGAGCTGCAGAAGTCAAATCCGGTGCGCTTCGGGCTCGTCGTGATCGTGATCACCGTGATCGTCGTGTACTTCGGCTTCACCAAGCACATCCCGTTCAAGCATGGCTTCCGTCTGAAGGCGGTGTTCGCGACGGCCATCAACATCAGCCCCAAATCGCCGGTGCGCATCGCCGGCGTCAATGTTGGCAAGGTCACCTCGATCCAGCGCGAGGGCAATACCGGCGTCGTAACAATGGAAATCACAAAGGGCGGTCTGCCGATTCACCGTGACGCGACGCTCAAGATTCGCGCTCGGATCCTGCTCGAAGGCAACTGGTTCGTCGACCTGCAGCCGGGAACGCCCACGTCTCCGACCGTCTCCTCGGGCTACACCGTCCCGATCACGCAGACCTCCGACCCGGTCCAGCTCGATCAGCTACTCGACGCGCTCAACACCGACACACGCGCCAACCTGCAGACGCTGCTTGCCGAATACGGCTCAGCGTTGACACGAAAGCCGACGGCTGCTCAAAACGCGGAACAGAACCCGGCCGTGCGCGGGTTGACCGCCGCGCAGGCATTGAAAAAGACCTACTACGACAGCCCCGAAGCCCTGGAAGGCGGTGCGATCGTCAATCAGGCGCTCGGCGGCGTCGAACAGCACGACCTCTCAAAGCTGGTCTCCGGCACCGAGAAATTGACGGCCGCCCTGAATACGCACGAACAGCAGCTTGGAGAATGGGTCGGCAACTTCAATACCTTCCTTGCAGCCTTCGCCGCACAGTCCTCGAGTCTTACGGCGGCGATCGCCTTGTTGCCCGACACCTTCCAGAACGCCAGTCGTGCGTTCACCAACTTCAACGCCGCCACCCCCGCGATCAGGAAGTTCTCGCTTGCGCTCGCTACGGGAACGGAACAGGTTCCCTCGACGATCGAGGCCGCCCTCCCCTGGATTGAACAGACGCAGGCCTCGCTTGCCCCGACGGAGCTCGGTGGCGTCGCCAAGGGTCTGCGCGAAGCGGCCCCGACACTCGCTGGGTTGGTCGTGACTCAGCCGGCCTTCTTCAAGCAGACCGATCTCTTCTCCAAGTGCCTGAGCACGATCTTCTACCCGGCGGCCAACACCAAGCTGCAGGACGGGTCGAGTACCTCGGGCGAGGAAGTCAACAAGGAATTCTGGTACGCGATGGTGGGCGCCGCTGGCATCGCACAAAGCTTCGATGGCAATGGACAGACGGGTCGCTTCATGATCGAGACCGGCAATACCACGCTGCGCTCGGCGCCCGCTAGCGTGGTCGGTGCTTCGAGCGGCAAAGGCCTGCGGCTGCTGGCTCACACCTCCCAGCCTCCGCTCGGAACCAGCCCGGCGTTCCCGGCGACCGAGCCGCCCTACAAGCCGCTGGTGCCCTGCTACACGCAGACGCCGCAGAACATCAACGGACCGTTGGCTCACGGCCCGGCGGACGGGAGCGAACCGTGAGCCGGCCGATGAGCGGCGCGATACTGCGTCCTCCCTCACTTATGTGCCAAGCACACCGCGTTCGGTGCGTCCTTGTCTTGCTTGCTCCTCGGCCGGCTCATACGCCTGATGTCTTTCAGGGGAGCGAACCGTGAGCCCCGAGCAGCATCAAGGTGAGCGCGGCCTGGGCGATCAGATCGCGCGCTACCGCACCGCCTTCATCTCGATCCTCGCGATGGTCGTGTTCGCGTTGTTCGTGGGCGGCTACATCCTCTCCAACGAGCGCCTCTCGCTGCCTGGATGGGTACCTGTTATTGGCAAGGAATACGTCACGCTCAAGGCCGAGTTCCGCACGGCTCAGGCGGTGGCGCCTGGACAGGGCCAGTCGGTCACGATCGCCGGCGCCAAGATCGGCGAAATCGCAAGCGTTCAAGCCAACGAAGGCAGCGCACTCGTGACGATGAACATCACGCCCAAGTACGCGCACTACATCTATCGCAACGCCACCATGCTGCTGCGCCCCAAGACGCAGCTGAAGGACATGACAGTCGAGGTGGATCCGGGTACTCCCAGCGCCGGCCGCGTTCCCAGCGGCTACACGATTCCCCAGTCGCAGACAGCCCCAGACGTGAACTTCGAGGAATTCCTCGCTGCGCTCGACGGCGAAACACGCGAGTATCTGCAAGAGCTGATCGATGGCGCAGGCGTTGGGTTGAAGGGCAACTCCGAGAATCTCTCGGCTGCCTTCAAGCGTTTCGACCCGATCTCGCTCTACGCGCGCAAGATCACAGCGCAGCTGAAGCTGCGTCACAAGAACATCGAACACGCGATCCACAACTTCCAGCTGCTCGTCAGTGCGCTGGGTGACAAGGACACCGAAATCTCACAGGCGATCGACGCCGGCAACGCCGTCTTCAAGGTGTTCGCCGAACAGGACCAGAACTTCCAGCAGACGCTGCATTTGCTACCGAGCACGTTGGCCAAGACCAAGAGCGGGCTGGGCAAGCTGTCGAGAGCCGCCGCCGTGACAGGTTCGACCTTGACCAAGCTCCAGCCATTCGCCGAATCGCTGGCGCCGGCCCAGGAAGCCACGCGCTCGCTGTTCAAGCAGAGCACGCCGATCATCAAGAATGAAATCCGTCCGCTTGCGCGCGAGATTCTGCCGACTATCAACCAGCTCAATCCCTCGCTCGAGGAACTCAGCGAAGCCTTCCCCGGACTGGAAAAGAGCTTCTCGGTGTTCAACGAACTCTTCAACGAGTTTGCCTACAACCCGGGGCCCAACCAGGGAGGCTTCCTGTTCTTCCTCGACTGGGGCACACACGACCTCAACAGCGTGCTCAGCACCGCCGACGCTCACGGTCCGCTCGGACGAACCGTTGCCTACCTCAACTGCGAACTGCTGACGCTGCTTCAGGGCGCCGGCGAAGTGAACACGACGGTGAAGCTGCTCGTGGCGCTGTTCAACCCGCCGACCGAAGCGGAATGCGTTGCCCAGGGCTTGAAGGCACCGGTCAGCGCGGCGACAGCGGCACGTGTCAAAAGGCATTCCGGCTCAGGCAAAGGCTTCACCATGAATTTGCTTGGCTCTCAACACAGCGCCTTTGCGCGTTTGGCCTCGAATGGGGGGGGTCGCTGAGATGCAGAAGCGCGCGCCCACGCTTGCCAACATCCTCGTGATCGTGCTGTTCGCGCTGAGCTGCTTCGGGCTGCTGCTGTTCCTGTGGGAGTCATTTGGCGGCCCAGTGCCGCTCAAGCCGAAGGGCTATCGCTTCACGATCGCGTTCCAGCGCACCCTGGCGCTCGCCGAACAGTCAGACGTGCGCATCAGCGGCGTCAACGTCGGCCACGTGATCAGCCTCAAATACAACAAGGACGGCTTGGCGCACGCACAGGTGGAAATTGCCAGCAAATATGCGCCGATTCCCGCCAACATGCGCGCCATCCTGCGCCAGAAGACGCTGCTGGGAGAGACCTACGTGCAGCTCAAGCCCGAGGGTGCCGACTCCCGCTCACTGCCGGACGGCGGGGAACTGCCAGAGGCCCAGGTCGAACCGTCGGTGACGCTCGATGACATCCTCTCGGCGTTCAACCCGGAAACACGTCAGGCCTTCCAGGTCTGGATGCAGTCGCTGGCGGAAGGTCTTGGCGGTCGCGGTGAAGAGATCAACTCGTCGTTCGCGATCCTCCAACCGTTCGTGGAAGACGCCAACAAGCTCGTCACAGTGGCCAACTCCCAGGAGGGAGCGTTGACGGCGAGCATCCACAACACCGGTGTCGTGTTCGATTCCCTGACCGCGCGTGAGGGACAGTTCCGCGGCTTGATCTCAAACGGCGAGCGCGCCTTCCACGCGTTTGCCGCAGCCAGCGACGCGTTCGCCGAAACTTGGCGCCTGCTGCCCGCATTCGAGCGTAACTCCCAGCCGGCGCTGCGCAGCCTCGACGCCTTTGCGACCAACACCGTTCCGCTGTACAACGCGATACGCCCCTTCGAGGAAAAGTTGACGCCGCTGCTGCAGGCAGTCAAGCCGTTCACGCCGCCATTCAACGCCCTGCTCACGAACCTCGGTCCACTGTCCAAGGCCGCCAAGACCGGCCTGCCCGACGTCAAGAAGGTGACTGAACTGACAGTGCCGATACTTGCCGCATTCAGCCCGGTGCTGCACAACTTCAATCCCTTCCTCCAGTATGCGAGCGAGTACGTGCCGGAGCTGCAGGCGCTGTTTGCCAATGGGGCGGCTTCGACCCAGACTCATGGCAAAAACACGAACCTTCCCGGTGGTCCTCAACAGCACTTCCTCAAGGTGATGCAGGTGATGACACCGGAAGGCCTCGGCATATATCAGCAGCGGATCGGCACCAACCGCGCCAACGCCTACCCACAGCCGGGTGCCTTCAACTCGCTCGCCACCGGCCTGCAGGTGTTCAGCAGCGCCTCGTGCGCCAACTCCGCTCCCTCGCTGAATGGGCCGCCACTGGGCACGCTCAGCGAAGAAATCCTCGAACAACTGGTGGGGCTGCAACCTGGCAGTAGGAAGAAGGGGCACCCAGTCGAAAATCATGCTCTCTACTCGCCGGTTGCCAACGACCCGGAAAGCTCCACCAACGTCATTGGGGCGCCTGCCTGCAACCAGCAAGGACCCTTTACGTTCAACGGACAGACAAGCCAGTTCCCGCACGCCACACCGTCGAAGTAAAGCGACGCCGTTAGGGCCGTCTTGGTGGCTCGATTCATCTTTCAGTTGGGCTCGAGCCCTCTGAAGTGATTCAGGACGCCGAGGCGCGAGCGACGCTCAGCGCGCGCTCGTGATCTAGATATGGCAGCAGCGCGAAGTAGGTGAGATCGGTATGCAGCTCCGGTAGCCTCGCGGTGTCGCCCTGGAGGATGCGGCGTTGCACGATCGAGGCGATCCCGCCCACGATCGCCTCAGAGGTCTGGGCGGGCAGTGCGGAGGTGTCAGCCGACTGCAAGCGACCCTCCTCGATCAAGGTCGCAAACAAGGCAAGCACAGAGCGCTGGCGCTCACAGGCCTCCGGGCCGGCGCCGAGCATCTCAATGAGCGCCACCCGTGCTCCGGCGGGGTTGCGGGACAGCGCACAGAGCAGGCTCTGCAATGCCAGTCGCACACGCTCAGGCCACGGCGCGGCTCGCTGGAATTGCGCGAGTGCGTCGCGTTCTACGCGGCTCAGCAGGTCGTCCGTGGCCTGCATGAAGCAATCGTGCTTGTCGTAGAAGTGCTCGCTGAACGTTGCCTCTTGGAGCCCCGCATTCGACAGCACACGGCTTACGGTTGTGCGGTCATAGCCGCGCAGCGCCACGGTCTCGACCATCGCGTCGAGCAGGCGCTTACGCGGATCCATCCCGCCGTGCGTCACGATCGCCAGTTGCGCTCCCGCGGAGCTGTCCGCAACTACCTCGGACCCCGCGGCGGAGTGCTTGTGGTGAAACATCTCCTTACCTCCCAGGACCGATAGTAGACCCAATGGCCCCTGTATGTCAAGGCGATGTGTATGGGCCGGTACCGCCCATAAACGGCCGCCACTGGGCGTGGGTTGACTTGAGTCCTTGCCAATCACTAGTATCTGTGCAGTGGAGAGCGAGGGGAGCATTCACGGGGTGAGCGAGGGAGTCGTTGGCTCCGACGCGGCCCTTGGTGTCGAAGAGGATGGCGAGGAGTTTCAGTACCACTCGGGTGCCGGTGACCTCGACCTTGCCGGAGAGGCAACCGACCGTGAGTGGTCGATCCGCTGCTTCGACGTGGTCAAGCGCCTGGCCGGCATCCCGGTGCTCAACGGCCTGAACGTCGCGATCCCCGATGACATGATCACGGTCGTGCTCGGTCCCTCGGGTACCGGCAAGAGTGTGCTCATCAAGCACTTGATCGGGCTGATGTTCCCCGACTCGGGCGACGTCCAGGTGCTCGGCAACTCGGTGCCGACGCTGACGATGCCGAAGCTGCTGGAGCTGCGCCGCAGGATCGGCGTGCTCTTTCAGGACGGCGCTCTGTTCGGCTCGATGTCGGTGTTCGACAACGTGGCCTTCCCCCTGCGTCAGCACACCGACATGTCCGAGGGCCAGATCGGCGAGCGCGTGCGCCAGCGTCTGGCCGACGTCGGTCTCGCCGAGGCAATGGACGACGCTCCCTCACAGCTCTCCGGCGGGATGCGCAAGCGCGCCGGCTTCGCGCGCGCGCTCGTGACCGAACCGGACATCGTGATCTTCGACGAGCCCGACTCGGGGCTCGACCCGGTGCGCACGGCGCTCTTGTGCGAACTGATCCAGGAGATGCACGAGATCCACCGTGGCACCTACATCGTGGTGACCCACAACATCGCCTCGGCGCGCCAGATCGGCGAATACATCGCGCTGCTGTGGCGCGGGCGAATCGTCGAAGCGGGCGACGCGGAGCGGATGTTCTCCTCGGAGAACCCTTTCGTGCGTCAGTTCCTCAGCGGGTCGGCAAGCGGCCCCTTGGGTATGGACTAGGGCGTATCGCCCTGAGCGGACTGTCTGTGGCAGACGCCTAGCCATATGCGAACATGTGTTCGCATATGGTCATTTGTGTCCGCATTCCTCGCTTCGCGCTGATGGTCGCCGCCGGCGGGGCCCAGGCACTGGCGGGGAAGGCGCTCGCGCTCGCCCCGATGGCGGGGGCACAGCTACGCGTGGGAGAGGTGTCGGGCGCCGCCGAGGCCTATGGGGTGAGTACCGGCATGGCCCTTGGCGAGGCACTTGCGCGCTACCCGGAGCTCGAGCTCGTACCGGCCGACCCGCTGGCGGTGGTCGAGGCGTGGGAGGCGGTTGTGTGCGCTCTGGAGGGGATTGGTGCGGCGGTGGAGCCGGCTCGCGAGGGACTGGCCTATTTCGAAGCGGACGGACTGCGGGGTCTGTACGGCTCGGATACACACACGATCTCAGCCACGCGTCGCGCGCTTACTCGACCGGTGAGGATCGGTATTGGCCCCGCGCGCTTCTGTGCACTGGCCGCTGCACATGACAGCAGTGCGCGCCGCGCCAAGATCGTGCAAGCGCAAGCGGCGTCGAGCTATCTCGCCGCCCAGCCGGTGGATTTGCTCGGCTTTTGCGAAGACACGGTCGCCTTGGTGGAGCCGCTTCGGCGTCTGGGCGTGCGCACGCTGGGAGAGCTGCGAAAGCTCGGATGCGATGCCCTGGCCGATCGCTTCGGCGAGCCGGGTGTGCTTGCAAGTCATTTGGCCGATGGCTATGACAGCCCGCTTGTGCCACGGAGGGTGGAGGAGTCCTTGGAGGAGTCCCTGGAGGTAGGGGATGCCGGCAGTGGGCCGATGCTGGAACGCGTGCTCGGGGTACTCGTCGATCGTCTGCTCGCGCGTCCAGAGCGTCACGGCAGGAGCGTGCGCTCGGTCGTGCTCTCAGCACGGCTCGTGGATAGTGGGACCTGGCGCGAGCGGGTCGTGTTCCGCCATGCGCTGGGCGACGCAAAGCGCATGAGCCTCGCTTTGTCGTTGCGGCTGCCATTGCTGCCGGCGCCCGCCGAGTCGCTGCGCCTCGGCGTGGAGCGCTTCGGTTCCGGGGGAGGCGATCAGCGCTCGTTGCTCGAGCAAGAAGACCAGGCACGGCGTGGACGTCTGGGGGAGGCGGTCAATCAAGTGCGCACAGTGGCTGGGCACGACGCCGCGTTGCGAGCCGTATGTATCGATCCGGACTCGCGCGTGCCCGAGCGCAGGGTCGTGCTCACGCCGCTTCCGGGATGAGTCGTCCGCGTGCACTGAATCTGCCACGCGTAGCCCGTGTGCGCGTGAAGCAGGAGGTTCCCTGTGAGGTGAACGGCGAGCGAATCGACGCGGTGCGCGAGTCGTGGCTGGTGGAGGACCGCTGGTGGACTGAGCGTCCGCTGCGTCGCCGCTACTGGGAGCTGGTGAGCGTGCGTGGGCGCAACCTGGTCGTCTTCCACGACCTGTGTGCCGGCGGTTGGTTCACACAGGGGTCGTGAGTGGCCACCCCGGTTCTGTCTTCTTCGCTCGGCACACCGCCATATGTCGAGCTGCACTGTCACTCGGCCTACTCGTTCCTGGACGGCGTGTCGCTGCCGGATGAGCTTGCTCACCGCGCGGCGGAGCTTGGGCACGCCGCGCTGGCGCTCACAGACCACAACTCGGTGTCCGGTTCGATGGAGTTGGCGCAGGGCGCCAAAGACGCAGGCGTGCGGGCGATCCATGGCGCCGAGGTGGATATTGCCCCCGACCCAGGCGGTGGGACCCATGCGCGTCACTTGACGCTGCTCGTGAGAGACGCGCGCGGATGGCGCAACCTCTGTCGAATACTCACCTACGCCCATGCCGGCACACGCGAGGGCGGCGGGCGCGAGCGCACTGAGCCGTCGGTTGCGCTCCAGACGGTGCTCGACCACGGCGAAGGGCTCGTGTGCCTGACGGGCTGCGCTGAGCGGGGTGTGCACGAGCGCTCGACGGTACGTCGCCTGTTCGACGCGTTCGGACAGCAGGGGCTATGGGTAGAGCTGCAGCGTCCCTATGCCCGTCACGACCGGGCTCGCAATCGGGCGCTCGCGGCGCTTGCCCGCGAGCTGGGGGTCAAGTGTGTGGCCACCGGCAACGTGCACGCCCATGCACGCACGCGCGCCGAGCTGCAGGACGCCTTCGTGGCACTACGCAACCATACGACGCTTGACGCCTCGGAGCCCCTGCGGCGTGGCAATCACACTCATGTCATGAGCAGCCCGCGGGCGATGGCCGCTCGCTTTGCCGATCATCCCGAGGCCGTGCGCGAGACGCTGTGTCTCGCCGAGCAGCTGCGCTTCGACTTGCGGACGGATCTCGGCTACCGCTACCCGGGATCAGAGGAGGAGAGCGCTCCCCGTCGCTTGGCGGAGTTGTGCTGGGCTCGTCTGGAGGATCGCTACAGCCCGGCGGCGCTGCGCCGGCGCTCAGCCGAGCAGCCGAGTGGCGTGGGAGAGCGTGGTCGATCTGTCGGTCGAGTTACGCATAGCGTCCGTGCGGAGGCCGAGGCGCGCTTGGAGGAGGAGCTGCGCGTGATCGATCGGCTCGGCCTGGCCGGCTTCTTCCTGCTGCACCACGACATGCTCGAGCTTGCACGCGAAGTGGCGGTGCAGGTGCGGGGAGCAGGCACGGCGCGCGCGCTACTCGCTCCCGGACGCGGGCGCGGCTCATCGGTGTCCTCGATCGTGTGCTATCTCACGGGCCTCTCGCACATCGACCCGATCACAAATGGGCTGTTGCTGGGGCGCTTCCTGCACGAAGACCTGCGTGGGCTGCCCGACATCGACCTTGACTTCCCGCGCGACATCCGCGAGATCCTGATCCCACGTGTGCACGAGCGCTACGGGCGCGACCACGCTGCACTGGTGGCGGCCTTCCCGACGTTTCGCGCCCGCGGGGCGATCCGCGAGCTGGGCAAAGTGCTGGGCCTGCCCGCCGGTGAGCTCGAGCGCATGGCGCGGGCGGCCGACCACAGGGCGGATGTGGAGCACGACACCCCCGCCGAGACTCGCTCCCCACGCTGGCGCTGGCTTGCGCGGCTGGTGGGAGAGGCCTACAGGCTGCCCCGTCATCTCTCCCAGCACTCCGGTGGGATGGTGGTGTCCACGAGACCCCTGATCGACTGCTGTCCGGTGGTGCCATCGGCGATGGCGGGCAGGCAGATGGTCCAGTGGGACAAGGACTCCTGTGCGGATGCGGGCTTTCTGAAGATCGACCTGCTCGGGCTCGGGATGCTCTCGGCGGTGGAACGCTGCGTCGAGGAGATCGCAAACACGCGCGGGAAGTGCGTTGACCTCTCGCGTATACCGTTTGACGATCCCGGCACGTTCAAAGCGATCCGTGCGGCCGACACCGTGGGTGTTTTCCAGATCGAGAGCCGCGCGCAGATGCAGTCTCTACGCCGCACCATGCCGGAGAACCTCGACGATCTGACCGTGCAGGTGGCGATCGTGCGTCCCGGCCCGATCCAGGGCGGGGCGATCAACCCGTACATCGAGCGGCGCGATCGCCTGCGTGAGGATCCCGACTACCTGATCCCCTATGTGCACCCGTCGCTCGAGCCGGTGCTCGAGGGCACGCTCGGCACGATCATCTTCCAGGACCAGGTGATGCAGGTGGCGGAGGCGTTCGCCGGCTTCTCGCCGGGCGAGGCCGAAGGATTGCGCCGCGCGATGAGTCGCAAGCGCTCAGAGGAGGCGATGCAGCGCCAGCGGGAGGGTTTCATCGCCGGCGCCATGCGACACGTGGGCGCCGACGAGCAGACGGCGCGGCGCGTGTGGGAGATGGTGGAGGGTTTCGCCGGCTTCGGTTTCCCCAAGGCCCACGCCGCCGCCTTCGGCCTGCTGGCATATCAGTCGACGTGGCTGCGCGTCAACTACGGACCCGAGTTCCTGTGCGCGCTGCTCAACGAGCAGCCGATGGGCTTCTACGCTCCGGACAGCCTCGTGCACGAGGCGCAGCGACGGGGGATAGCGGTGCTGGGGCTCGACGTGAACGCCTCGCAGGTGCAGTGCACTGTGGAGAAGCTCGATCCCGGCTCAGAGCAGAGCGCATCGCGTGGGCAGGCGCCGGGAAGCGAGGTCGCGGCGACCGACGGGCTGGGTGTTCGCATCGGCTTGGGCTATGTCAAAGGTGCTGTTGTCGATGAGGTGCGCGAACTGGTGGCCGAGCGCGAACGCGGCGGTCCATTCGCCGATCCAGGTGACCTCGCCGCACGCGCGGCGACGCGTTGTGGCACGCTCGAGCAGCTTGCTTGGGCCGGTGCCTGCGACAGCCTCGTGGACATCGGTGCGGCAACCAAGGCGAGTCGCTCGCCCGACGCACGCAGACGCCTTGCCCTTTGGCAGTTGGGGGTCGCTTCTCCTGGAGAGGCTGTCGGCGATGCGGTGCAGCTCGCCTTGCCGATCGAGCTGCCTCGGGCACCCCGGCTGCGTCCGCTCGACCGCTGGCAGCGAGTGCTCGCCGACTACGCAACCAGTGGGGTGACGGTGGACGATCACGTGATGGCGGTTCTGCGTCCGCGCCTCTCTATCCCGAGCGGCGCCGACCAGGGCGCGCTTGCCACCAGTGCCCAGCTGGCTCGTCTGCCACACGGTTGCTCGGTGACGGTGGCGGGCATGGTGATCGCCCGTCAGCGACCCGGCACCGCGAAGGGGACGATGTTCCTGCTGTTCGAGGACGAGTGGGGCACCGTCAACCTGATCGTGCCGGGCGCGGTGTACGAACGCCACCGAGGGCTCGCCCGCGCCGAGCCATTGTTGCTGGCACGCGGTCGCCTGGAGCGCGCGCCTTCGGGCGTGCTCAACGTGCTCGTAGGTGAGCTGGTCGCGCTCGAACGTTTCCTTGCGGAGCCCGGGGAGGAGACCGTCGGCGTCGGCGCCTCGACGCGGGTCAGGCGTCTACCGGGCGCCGACGGGACCGGGCAGGCCGGGGAGGAGGAGCAGGACGGCGCCGAGATGGCGGCCAACATGCGGGCTGTCGCACCACCGATCCAGAGCTTTGCCTCGGGTAGACGGCGGTAGGTACGTCCAAGTCGCGTCGTGCCGAGTACCGGAGATCGTTGAAACTCGCAGTGCCGAGGACATGGCGGATCTGCTCGTTGCAGCTTGAGGTTTGCACTACGGGGTAATCTGCCCTGCATGAACTACCGCAAGCTCGGCTCCAGCGGCATCGACGTATCGGAGGTCAGCCTCGGCTCGTGGCTGACCTACTCCGGCGGGGTGGCACGCGAACAGGCCGAGGCATGCGTGCGCGCCGCCTTCGAGGAGGGCATCAACTTCATCGACACCGCGAACGTTTACGGGCGCGGCGCCGCCGAGTCGCTGCTCGGAGAGGTACTGGCGGGCTATGACCGCTCCTCCTACGTGCTCGCGACGAAGGTCTACTTTCAGATGTCCGACACCGACAGGGGCCTCTCGGCGGCACAGATCCACAAGCAGATCGACGCTTCCCTGGAGCGCCTGCGCACCGACTACGTCGACCTCTATCAGTGTCATCGCTACGACGAGGACACACCGCTTCAGGAGACGATGCAGGCGCTCACCGAAGTGGTCGAGGCTGGCAAGGCCCGTCACATCGGCTTCAGCGAGTGGCCGGTCGAGAAGGTCGAGGAGTCGCTCGCGCTGCCGGGCGTAGCTCGCTGGGTGTCGAGTCAACCCCAGTACTCGATGCTGTGGCGCGCGCCGGAGGCAGAGGTGATTCCGCTGTGCGAACGCGAGGACATCTCCCAGATCGTGTGGTCGCCGCTCGGCCAGGGAGTGCTCACCGGTAAGTACCGTCCCGGCGAGCAGCCGCCGGCGGACTCGCGGGCCGCCAGCGACAGCATGAGCGACTTCATCGGCCAGCTGATGCAGGACCCCGTGCTCGAAGCGGTGCAGCGCCTGCGGCCGGTAGCCGAGGGAGCCGGCCTGACGATGGTTCAACTGGCGCTCGCCTGGGTGCTGCGTCAACCGAACCTCGCCTCGGCGATCGTGGGCGCCAGCAGGCCCGAGCAGGTGCGCGCGAACGCGTCTGCCTCGGGCATCACGCTTGACGCCCCAACGCTCGCCGCGGTGGACGAGGCGTTGGGCGACGTCGTCGTTCGCTGATTGAGGGTTCGCGGCTCAATATCTGCCTGGGTTGAGGCGGCCGTTCCGCGGCGGTCTGCACCACCCACGATGCTCGACGTGCTACCAGCACGCCTACGCATCGCGTGCGGCGCATCCCATCCACGGACCAACCACCTCAACCCACCATCTATTGAGCCGCGAACCCTACGCCTGCTTCACAGCGCTTACATCCACAAGGATCTTGACCTTGTCGCTGACCACCACGTTGCCCGAGCCGAGCGCGGCGTTGAACTTCATGCCGTAGTCCCCGCGGCTGATCTGCGTACTGGCCGATACGCCGACGCGGTCGTTGCCCTGCGGGTCGGTCTCGGCGCCCTCGAACTCGGCCTTCAGCGTCACGCTGTTCGTGACACCGTGAATCGTCAAGTTGGCGTCGATCTCGAACTCATCCCCGCCGAGTGGGCGGATCGCGGTCGACTCGAAGGTGATCTGGGGAAAGCTCTCGACCTCGAAGAAGTCGGCGGAGCGCAGGTGCTCGTCGCGCTGAGGCTCGCGCGTGTCGACGCTCGAGACCTCGACGGTTCCGTATGCGCGGCTGCCGGAATCGCCGATCTCGAGTGTGCCCTCGAACGCTTTGAATTGCCCCTTGACGGTTGCGATGCCGAGGTGCTTGACGTGGAACTCGACGCTCGAGTGGATCGGATCGACCTTCCATGTGCCGGTAGGCAGCGGTGTGGTCCCGGCGGGCGCGGTGGTGGTGGCGGTGTCGGACATTTTTGGAGCTCCTTAGCTGTTTCGAGTTGACCGCACGCAACGACAGAAGCGCGTGCCGAAGCAGACCTAGTCGCTGCTCAAACAGAGTTATAACAGGATGCTTGCACACGCAACTACCTGACGTGAAAGTCACGCACACAAAGGCTGCCACGTCGCGCTCGTACGCCCTGACGCCTTTGTTCTCCCGAGGCTCCTGTTGAAACACGCCGGTGCCCTTGTTCTCGTCCCTTGCTCTCCCTGATGCGCCGTCGCGGCCCCCGACGCCCCTGGAGGTAGGACAATGTGCGGATGAGCCAAGCAAAGCTGATCCTGTTCGACATCGACGGGACCCTGATCGACACAGGCGGGGCCGGCGCGCGCAGCTGGGCGTGGGCGTTCGAGCGCCAGTTCGACACGAAGGTCGACATCGCCGAACACTCCACTGCCGGGATGACCGACCCGGCGATCGGGCGCGCCACGTTCGAGGAGGTGATGGAGCGCGAACCGACGAGCGCCGAGCTCACCCGCTTGATGGCCAGCTATCAAGCGGTGCTGCCCGACTACGTTGCCTCCTCGGCGGATTACCGTGTGCTGGACGGTGTGCAGAGTCTGCTCGAAGAGCTCACCGATGCCGGCATTGCCCTTGGATTGACGACGGGAGGGCTGGAAGCCGTGGCTCACGCGAAGCTTGGGCGTGGCCAGTTGAACCATTTCTTCCTTGTCGGTGGCTACGGCTCGGACTCCGAGGACCGCGTGGCGCTCACGCGCGCGGCGGTGGAGCGTGGAGAGCGATTGCTCGGCCATGCACTCGATCTCGGCGAGGTGTTCGTCGTCGGCGACACGCCGCTTGACGTAGCCGCCGCCAAGGGAGTCGGTGCGGTGTCTGTCGGGGTGGCGAGTGGACGCTATGACGTCGCGGAACTCGAGGCCGCCGACCCAGATCACGTACTGGCGTCGCTTGCCGACCCGTTCCCGGGCAAGCCGGCCTGAAGGCAGTGGTTCGCGCCGGGCCGGCGTTTAACGTTTGCAGGCTGTGGATGGTGCGACCGACATGCAGATCGACAGTGCCCTGCCCGTTGCGCAGGTCGCCGGTCGCATCGCTGGGGCACTACGAGCATTGGGCGACGGCTGGATCGAGGGGGAGGTCACGCAGATCAGCGTGCACCGTTCCTCGGGTCACGTCTATCTGACGCTCGCCGACGAGTCCGCGAGCTTGGACGCGTGCATCTGGAAGGGGCGCGTCGCGCGCTGCTCGCCGCTGCCGGCCCAGGGCGATTTGGTTCAAGCGCACTATGAGCGTGTGGACTTCTACGCGCCTCGCGGCGCCACCAAGCTGATCGTCGACCGCGTTCGCCCGACGGGCGAGGGAGAGCTGCTGCGCCGCCGCGCCGAGACGCTCGAGCGCCTGCGCGCCGATGGGCTGTGCGACCCCGACAGGCGCAAGCCGCTGCTCGCGTTCCCACGGCGCGTCGGCGTGATCGCCGCGCGCAATGACGCCAACATCGACGTGATCCAGGCGCTGCGCCGGCGCTTTCCGCCACAGGACATCGTTTTCTGCGCCGCCTCTGTGCAGGGCGTGCACGCGGTTGGCTCGGTGATCGACGCGCTCGGACGTCTGCAGGCCGTCGAGGGCGTCGATGCGATCGTGCTCGCTCGCGGCGGCGGCTCGACCGCCGACCTGCTGGCCTTCGACGACGAGCGTCTGTGCCGGGCGATCTTCGCCTGCGCGGTGCCGGTGATAACGAGTATCGGTCACACCAAGGACCGCCCCAACTGCGATCACGTGGCGGCGGCCTACGCACCCGTCCCCGCGAAGGCGGCTGAGCTTGCGATCCGCCATTCCGCCCTCGAGCTGCTGGAGGATCTAGATCGCCACCGTACGGCGCTCGCGCGCGTGTTCGATCGTCCACGCGCGATGGTGGAGCGGATGGGGGAGCTGCTGCACAGCTCGCGCGCGCGCGTCACGCGCAAGCGCCTGGATCTGATCGCCGCCCTGGATCGCCGCTCAGCCGAAGCGATCCGTGAACTTCGCCGGCGTGTGATCACCCAGCGCCAGGCCGTCGATCGCGATGCGAGCAGGCTGGGCCCCGCCGCCGAGCGCCTGCTCGCACGTCAAGCAGAACGCGTGGCGGCCCTCGGTGCGGTCATCGAGGCGAAGGATTTTCGCCGGCGCGGGTGGGTGATGGCCACCGACGCGGGTGGCGTACCCGTCAAGAGCGTTGTCGAGTTGCATCCGGCAGAGGAGCTTCTGTTGAGCTTCGCCGACGGCGAGGCCGGCGCCACGATCACCGAAATCAAACGAGGAGAGCACCCATGAGCGACGCCGCACAGGCACAGGCGATCATGTTCGAGCCGACTGCCGGCGAGGAGTTGCGCGCCGGTCGTGGAGGTCGCGAGCGGATCACTTTCGAGCAGGGCTATGAGGAGCTGAAGGGCATTGTCAGCCGGCTCGACGATCCCGAGCTACCGGTACACGAGATGTTCGAGGGCTTTCGTCGCGGCAAGGGCCTGGAGAAGGCGTTGCGCGCCTATTTGCAGGAGCGCGAGGGTGAGTTGGCCGAGCTGGAAGAGGGCAACAACTTGCCCGAGTTCGAGATCGCCTCGCCGTCGAACGGCCCGGCGCGCGGCTGACGCTCGCTAGCGCGGTTGCACCACGAGCGCCTGGGTTGCCAAACCAAGCGGCCCAAGCTCGTCGTGCAGCACACTCTCGGACCAGCCAATCCCGCCTGGATGAAGCAGAGTAGTGGCATCGAGCGCTATCCACTCGCCCCGGGGACGACGGTTCAGGGAAATGGTGAGGTCGGCGTTGATGAACAGATATCGGTCGAATGGCAGTGCCGCCGCCACGCCGTTACCGAAGTCCGAAGTGGCCGCCACGCGTGCGAGCGGTGTCAGGGTCTCACCCGGCACGAGTGGGTGGCGCAGCCGCATCCACACCGTCGCGGCGCCGCTCGGCACGTGATCGGCGGAGACACCAGGTTCGTGGGTCTCGTCGTTTGCGGTATCTCGCTCGGGTAGCTCGCCTGTAAGCGGCTGGCCACCGAGGAAGCGCATCTCCATCGCGCTCCCGGCGAAACTCTTGTGCTCCCCGCCGTCCAGCTCAAAACGCACAGGCCGACCGTCCGCGGGCGGTGCGATCGCTTCGGGAGCAGCGGCCTTCACTCGAGCGAGCGCGATCTCCGGCAACTGCTCTGGAGCCGGAACGAGACGCAGCGCGCTCCCCCGACACACCGTCACACCGTCGGCGCTCAGCTCTGCCTCGAGCGCCTGCACCCGCCGTCCAGGCCGCGAGACACGGGTGCTCAGCTTCAAGGGCGACATCGGCACAGGACGTAGGAACTCGAAGGACAATCGCGCAAACGGCAACTCTGCCCCAGGCTGCATCCGCTCGAACGCGGCCGCGATCAGCGCGGCCGGCGCGCCACCGTGCAGTGCACGTGGGTCCCAGGGTCCGCGCGCATGCTCGGTTGGCGTGAATAGGTCGCCATCGCCGACGAAGATGCTCTCAGCCATCGCGCAGGATCGTATTTAGAACGTCTTCTAAATGAGCGGTGCGTCTCGATACCCCCTTTGTCCGGACTAGGATAATTTATTTTGGTACCTAACCTTTAGATACGCGTTCGCAAAAGGGGGGTGTTAACGAGACATGTGCTTTCGACGAACGGCGCGCGCGTCAGGCCGGAAGGCTGGGCGGCGAAGTCGGCGAGCTTGTCCGGGTGGCACAGCGGCGCGCGTACGTTAGGCGGGGAGCTGGGCGGCGAAGTCGACTAGCTTGTCCGGATCGCGCGGCGGCGCGCGTACCTCAGGCGGGGAGCTGGGCCGCGAAGTCGGCGAGCTTGTCCGGGTCGCGCAGGGGCGCACCGTGACCGAACAGCGCGAGCGCGGGACGCAGAGCCGCGACGCGACGGATCGAGGCTCGGTTGCGCACGGAGTCGACGTTGAACAGCGCGGGCGGCTCGTGCAGCCCGGGTATGCCGGTCATCAAGTTCACGTTGTTGAGCACGTCGCCGAGGATCAGCACGCGGTCGGACTCGCGCCAGAAGGACACCTCACCGCGTGTGTGTCCCGGGGTGTCGAGCACGACGAACCCAGCCACCTCATCCCCCTCGCGCAGCGCACGAGAGACGGGATGGGGAGGGCCCACCCAATAGCGTTCCTGCACGCGCTTCAGCCATGCGGGCGCCTTCCTGCCGACAACGCTGCCGGCGGTCTCCATCGCCGGCACGTCGTCCTGGCCCACCCACAACGGGATGCCCAGACGCTCGCAGACGACGTGGCTGCAGCCCTGATGGTCGGGGTGCACGTGCGTGAGCGCGTGCGCCGTAAGCTTTCGCCCTGCGATCTGCTTGAAGATGCGTTTCTCGGCTTGGCGGGTGGCCGAGTCGATCAACACGTCGCCCGCCACGTACACGTTGATCGCGTTCGGGGGGAAGCCCTTCAGCATGTAGACGTCCTCGGCGAGTTGCTTCATCTGCTTTCCTCCGCGGTTGGTTTGGAGCCCGAATCAGAATAGTGGTGGGCGCAGTCGGCCGGGTGACGAGGCGCCGTCCAGCCCGCGGGAGAGTGCATCGCGCTCGATATCGCTCGCGGGCCCAGTCCTCGCGGGCCCAGTCCTCGCGGGCCGGGTCTTCGCGGTCAGGTCTTCAGTCGCGCGATTGCTCCCAGGAGAAGCCGCGCACCGCGAAGTAAACACCGAACAAGCCCCACAGCGCGATCACGGCGAGTGCGGATAGGTTGTCATCCAGCCCCTTGCCGGTCACCATCGCGCCGGAGATGCCGTCGATCAGCGGCTTCAAAGGCAGCGCTTCGGCGATGTTGCGCACAAACGCCGGTGCGCTTTTGCTGTCGAACACGTAGAACGACACGAACACCACGGGCAGGAAGACCGCGTTGACATAGGCCGCCGTGGACTCGAAGTTGGGGATCACGTGGGCGAAGGCCACGCCGAGGGCGGCGAAGCAGACGACGCCCGCCACCACGAACACGACCAGCTCGAGCCACAGAAGCGGCCAGCCGATCCCGAAGAACAGCTTGCCCGCAACCGTGATGATCGCGATCTGCATAGCCGTGTTCGTAACAGCATTGGCCGCCACTCCACCGAAGTAGGAGATCGTCGGCAGCGGCGTGCCGCGGATGCGCTTGAGCACTCCCCGCTCGCGCAGAAACACGATGTTGTAGGCGAGCGCCGTAAACGTGGTCGACATCACGCTCATGCCGGCGATCGCGGGAACCAGCAGGTTGAGGTCGTGCTGTTTGCCGTGCAGGATGATCCCCCCGGCGGCGAGAAACAGCAACGGCAGGGCGAAGTTGAAGAAGGCGGCGCTCGGGTTGCGCCAGAACATGTGCCGCTCCAGCCGGTACTGGCGCCAGCTGAGGGCGACGGCGTCAGGCATGGGAGGTTGGTGTCGCATTTGACGATGCCCCCCGCGCGCGCGCGGGGCATCGCGCTTTTGTGTACATCCGACGCTCGCTCGGATCGAGCTCAAGCATCGGCGGTCAGCTCCAGGTAGACGTCCTCCAGGCTGGGGCGTCCCACGTTCAGCTCGTCCAGGCGCTCCCCCCGTGCCAGGGCATCGGAGGTGAGCTCGTGCAAGGTCCGTGTTGGATCGTCGGTCTGCACCTCCACGAGCTCGCCGGAGGCGTTGCGGTAGGCGACCGTGTAGTGCGCCGCGCCCACTCCGAGCTCGCGCGGCGGGCCGATCGCCAGCACACGCCCGTCCTTGACGATCGCCACCCGATCGGCCAGCGCCTGCGCCTCGTCCAGGTAGTGGGTCGTCAGCAGGATCGTCTTGCCGAGCGAGCGCAGCGAGCGGATCGTCTCCCAGGCCGCGCGCCGGGCTTGGGGATCGAAACCGGTGGTCGGCTCGTCCAGGAAGATCAGCTCGGGGTCGCCGACGAGCGCCAGGGCGAAGTCGAGCCTGCGCAGCTGCCCACCGGAGAGCTTGCGCGTGCGCACGTCGGCCTTCTCCTGCAGGCCCATCAGGCTCAGCACCTCCTCGACGTCGCGCGGGTGTGGATAGAAGCTGGCCCAGTGGCGCAGCGCCTCGCGCGGTGTCAGCTGGCTGTAGATGCCGCTGCTCTGCAAGACGATCCCGATACGCTTGCGCAATGTGAGCTGGCGTGCGGCTGGATCGTGGCCGAGCACCGACACCTCGCCGGCGCTGCGCTGGCGGTAGCCCTCCAAGATCTCCACGGTCGTCGTCTTGCCGGCTCCGTTGGGGCCGAGCAGGCCGAAGACCTCGCCGCGGTGTACTTCGATGTCGATGCCCCGCACAGCCTCGAACTCGCCGTAGCGCTTGTGCAGGTCGTGTACTTCGATCGCGGGGCCGCTGTGACTCACCGATCAATCTTATTTCTGTTCCACTCGGCGCATGCGCCGAGTGGCGAAGTCGCACATGTGCGACTTCGTTCCGAGTCGTGCATGCACGACTCGGCCGGTCGGTGCATGCACCGACCGGGACAGCGCCACATGTGGCGCTGTCTTCCTACCAATGAACGCCGCGCATCAGATTCGCCATCGCAAGCTGCTCGAGCGAAGCCCGCTCGTCGGTCCCCTTCTCGCCGCGCGAGGCGGCCGAGTCCGGGAACACGCGGTAGGCGAGGTGCAGAATGCGGTCGACCGCCCCGGGAGCAAGCGCGTAGAGGACCTCGCCGGTCGTGCCGAGCGTGGTCCCCATGTGCTTGGGACGAGTGCGCAGCGCCTCGCAGATCATGTCCGCCGCTTGCTCGGGAGTGATCGTGGGGAAGGCGTCATACAGTTTCGTGGGAGCGATCATCGGCGTGCGCACGAGCGGCATGTGGATCGTGGTGAAGGTCACGCCGTCGCCGATCACCTCGGAGGCGACAACGCGTGTGAACGCGTCGAGCGCGGCCTTTGAGGCCACGTAGGCGGAGAAGCGCGGCGGGTTGGTCTGCACGCCGATCGAGGAGATGTTGACGATGTGCCCGAAGCCACGAGCGCGCATCTGCGGCAACAGCCCGATGATCAGCTTGACCGCACCGAAGTAGTTGAGCTGCATCGTGCGTTCGAAGTCGTGAAAGCGCTCGTAGCTCAAGGAGATCGAGCGCCTGATCGAACGTCCGGCGTTGTTGACGAGCATGTCCACGTTGCGGTGGTCGTCTTTGACGCGCTCGATCAGCCGGTCGACCTCGTCCATGTCGGAGATGTCGGCCGCGTACACATAGGCAAGCCCGCCGGTGGCGACGATTTCCGCGCGCACCTCCTCGAGCTTCTCCACGTTGCGAGCCACCAGCAGGGGAATCCCGCCGGCGGCGGCGACCTTTACGGCCGTCGCCCTGCCGATGCCGGAGGAGGCGCCGGTGATCAGCACGCGCTTGTCGCGCACGGCCTCGCCAAGCGTACGCCCGCGGCTGATGCTCGGGTCCATCTCGCGCTCCCAGTAGTCCCAAAGCTTGACCGCGTACTCGCGCAGCGCCGGCGGATGCTCGAAATCGGAGCCGGCCAGTGCCCGCTCGGCCTGGCGTGTGTTGAACGTGGGCACGAGGTCGATGTGCTCGAGCACCTCCCTGGGTATGCCAAGCTCGCGAAGCGTCAACCTGCGCGCCTGGCGTAGCGGCGGCACACGCATCAAGAGCGACAGGGGGGCGCTCGGCACGACGTCGAGTATGCGCTTGTCGATGCTCACGGCAAAGCGGGGAGCGTTCGCGGCCGATGCGATGTCGTTCATCACCTCGTCGACGCGCTGGCCGCCCGGATATGTCAGGTGAAAGGCGCGCCCGTCGAGGTGCGGGCGGTGGGCGATGTGGTCGAGCGCACCTGCCACCCAGTCCACGGGCACGACGTTCGTCTTGCCGAGATCGAGCCCGAGCAGCGGCATCCACCGCGGCACAACTTGGCGCACGCGCTGGATCGCCTTGAAGAAGTAGTAGGGCCCGTCGATCTTGTCCATCTCGCCGCTCTTTGAGTCGCCCACGACGATCCCGGGCCGATACACGCGCCAAGGCACAAGCTCCTGTTCGCGCACCGCCCGCTCAGCCTCGAACTTGGTGGCGTGGTAGGGCGACGGCAACCGCTGCCCCTCGTCGAAGAATTCCTCGCTGAATTCACCCTTGTAGGCCCCCGCGACTGCGATCGAAGAGACATGGTGCAGACGTCCGACGCGCAGCGCCCCAGCGAGTTCGATCGCGTGATTGGTGCCGCCGACGTTGACGGCGGTGTTGAGCTCCAGGGCCGCGGTCATGTCATAGACGGCGGCCAGATGGAAGAGATGGTCGATCGTCCCCGCGAGCTCTGACACCTGCTCGTCGGTCAGCCCCAGCAACGGCTGTCGCAGATCGCCGACGACGGGATGCACGCGCCTGCTCACGGTGGCCTCGGAGATCTTTTCCCAGTGCTCGATCGCGTCATCCAGCCGCCCCAACGAGTCCTCGCGCACGAGCACGTGGATCCTGCCCCTGCGCTCCAGCAGTCGCTCCACCAGCCGACGCCCAATGAAGCCGGTCGCTCCCGTTACGAAATAGCCCATGTGCTCTCCCGAGGTTCGATCAGTCGAGGATAGTCATAGCTGCGCCGACGCGGGGCTTGGCTTACGCCGGCGTGAGGGTGGCTACCACCAGACGGTGGCTTACCGCTGGCGCGATGGTGTGGTGGCGAGGATACGTGTCTTAAAAAGTGGTGTGCGCGTAAAGGGGGGTGTTTAGCGACAGCGCGGTTTTCGTAAATCGACAGGTGATCCGTACGCGCCTGTGGTGCTATGCGCCGGCGCCGGCCCCGCCGCGCCCCTCGCCGGAGGAAAAGCGCTGCGCGCCGCGGACCGCGTCGAGATAGGTCTCCGGCCCGGCCTGTGACTCGAGCACGAGTCCCTGCTCGAGCGTCATGCCCAAGCCATCGATCGCCGCCCGCCGGTCTGCGAGCATCGTGCGTTGCGGGAAGCGAGCAAGATTGTTGGCAAGCTCGACTGCCCGCTCCAGGTGTGCCCCCTCGGCGACGACCTCGGTGAGCAGCCCCATCGCATGTGCCTCGCCGGCGTCGATGATGCGCCCTGTCAGGATCAGATCGAGCGCACGCCCAAGCCCGACGATGCGCGGCAGTCGCTGCGTGCCGCCGTCGATCAGCGGTACGCCGAAGCGGCGCTCGGGGTAGCCGAGACGCGAGCCCTCGGTGGCGATCCGCAGGTCGCACCACAGTGCCAGCTCGAGTCCGCCGGCCAGGGCGAAGCCGGAGATCGCGGCGATCGTCGGCTTGGAAGGAGTCAGCCGCGTGAACCCCATCGGCCCGTCCGGCGATGTCAGACGTCCACCAAGCGTCTCGATCGCCTTGAGGTCGGCCCCGGCGCAAAAGGCGACTCCGCCGGTGCCGGTCAGCACCATTACGCGCGCATCCTCTTCGCCCTCGAAGCGCATGAGCGCCGAATGCAGGGCCTCGGCGGTAGCCCCGTCGACGGCGTTGCGCCGCTCGGGCCGGTCGATGCTGACCACGGCGGCCGCACCGTGGCGTTCGTAGCTGACCGGCTTGGAATCAGATTGGGGCTGAGAGCCGGGGGTCCGCGACTGGGAGCCGGACGTCGGGTCAGGCTCGCTCGTCATCGCCAAGCCAGCTGGACGGGCTTACCAACCGCCGCGCCAGCGCGCGTCGTCGATGCGCGCGGTGTGTGCCGCTTTGCGGGCTTGTTTGCGCTTGTCCAGACGCCACTGCAAGAGGCTCATGAGAAGCACGAAGGTCGGGAAGAAGATGATCAGGATGAAGCCGGCTTTGGTGATCACCTTGTCGTTGGTTGCTCCGTAGAAGCCGCGCCCGTCGTTTTCGGCGAGTGCCGCGGGAGCGAGCACGAGCAGCAGGACGGTGGAGGCGCAGAGGCTGGCAAGCAGGCGACGCATGAGGATGCGGATCTTATCGGAGCACGTCACAGACTTGCCTGCCCGGCCCCCTGCGACGCGCGGTGAGCGGTTTTCTGTCTCCGGGCAAGGCGGTCGATCGAGCGGCTGGGAAGACAGGGCTCGCGGCGGGCGCCCCCTACCATCCTCGACGTGGCCCTCCTGATCGCCTCAGACCTGCGCAAGGACATGGCCGGCAAGCCGCTGCTCGGCGGCGTGTCGTTCAAGCTCGAGCGCCGCGAACGCTTGACGATCGCCGGTCGCAATGGTGCCGGCAAGACCACGCTGCTGCGCATGATCGCCGGTGAGGAGACGATCGACCACGGCGAGCTGAGCGTTGCCAAGGGCGTGCGTATCGCCCTGCACGACCAGCGCCCGCCCAGAGAGCGCACGATGTCGCTGCGCGACTATGTGCTCTCCGGCTGTGTGCACGAGCTGGAGGTGGAGCGCGAGCTGGCAAAGCTCGAGCGCGAGATGACCGAGGGCGCGAGCGACGATTCGCTGCTCGACCGCTACGCACGCGCCCAAGCACGCCTGGAGTCATACGGCGGCTACCTGTGGCGCGACCGCGCGACCGTCATGACGCACGGCCTCGGCTTCTCAGACGCCGCCCTCGATCGCGGCCTGGACACCTTCTCCGGAGGTCAGCTCACGCGCGCCTCGCTTGCGCGCGCGCTCGCCACGAGCGCCGACGTGCTGCTGCTCGACGAGCCCACCAACCACCTCGACATCGAGTCGCTGGAGTGGCTCGAGCAGACGCTCGTCGAGCTCGATGCCGCCGTGATGCTCGTAGCCCACGATCGCTGGTTCCTGGAGGCTGTGGGCACCGCCGTACTCGAGCTCTACGGGACTCCGCCGACGCGTTCGCGTTTCTTTGCCGGGACATGGCACACGTGGCGGCGCGAGCAGGCCGCCCGGGAGATCGCGCTGGGCAAGGCAATTGACAAGCAGCAGGTCGAGATAGCGCGTATGGAGCGTTTCGTCGAGCGCTTCCGGGCCAAGGCAACCAAGGCTCGCCAAGCCCAGTCGCGCGTAAAGCAGCTGGCCAAGATCGAGCGCATCGAGCGCGACCCACGCGACGCTCAGGCGCTCGAGTTCTCCTTCAAGGCGCCCGAGCGCAGCGGCCGTGTGATCTTCGAGTTGCAAGACGGCCGCGTCGAGATCGAGGGCGCCGGGGACGGGGGTGGCGCTCTGGTTCTGCTCGAGGACGCCGAGCTGTGGCTGGAGCGCGGCGAGCACGTCTCCTTGGTGGGAGCAAACGGCGCCGGCAAGACAACCTTGATCGAGACGCTCGCGGGACGCCGCCAGCTTGGCGCGGGCAAGCTCTCCACCGGGCACAACGTCACCGTCGGCTACCTCTCCCAGCATGCCGAGGAGCTGGGCGCCGGCGGTGCGCCGGGGCAGAGCGTCGTGGAGGCCGCTCAGCGCGCGACGGGCCTGCCCCCAAACAAGGCACGCGCGCTTGTGGGCAGGTTCCTGTTCTCCGGGGAGGACGCCGAGAAGCCGCTGGAAGGCTTGTCTGGCGGCGAGCGCCGGCGATTGTCGCTGGCGATCCTGATGAACGGCACGCCGCGTCCGCCGAACGTGCTGATCCTCGACGAGCCCACCAACCATCTCGACCTCGAGAGTCGCGAGGCTCTGGAGGATGCCCTGCAAAGCTTCGAGGGAGCGCTGCTGCTCGTCTCCCACGACCGGGCATTGCTCGACGCGGTGGGCACGCGCACGGTCGCGATCGAAGACGGCTCGCTGCGCAGCTTCCTCGGCGGCTGGCCGGAGTATGTGCGGGTACGCGAAGAACGGCTGGCCGCCGAGGCTTCGAGGTCCGGCGGTCCCCAGCTGCGCTCGCGTGGGAGGGCGAGCGCTGCCGCGGCAGGTGGAAGCGAAAGCGTGGACGGAAGTGGGAGTAGGGCTGGTGGGGGTGGAAGTGCGGACGGAGGTCGCGAAAACGGCGATGCCCCCCGCGCGCGCGGGGGGCATCGCGTTTCGAGTGATGCTGACGGCGGGGATACGGGGTTGGCCGACGGTGGGGCAAGGTCCGGCCGGAACAGGTCGGCGAAGCCGCCCGGCCCGTCGAAGAATCGAGTGCGCGAGCAAGCCAAGGCCGAGCTGAGGGTCGAACAGGCCGAGGCGGCCCTGCGCGAGCTGGAAGACGAGCTGGCCGACCCGGCGGCTTGGGCGACGAAGTACGAGGCCGCCAAGTCCGAGGCACGCCACACGGCCGCCAAGCGCGCGGTCGAGCAGGCCTACGAGCAGCTGGAGGCGCTTGTCG
The DNA here is from genome assembly GCA_036266805.1 of Solirubrobacteraceae bacterium. Lineage (GTDB taxonomy): Bacteria > Actinomycetota > Thermoleophilia > Solirubrobacterales > Solirubrobacteraceae > Palsa-744. Next base: position 6,008 of record DATAXK010000002.1, on the reverse strand, counting down.
ACTAGAGCGGCTGGGGGCAGACCGTCCAGGAGCGAAACGGAGCTCGCCGAGATGGTCGAGGAAACGAACGACGAGGAAAGCCCGGGCACATCAGAGCGATTTGGTGTGGCGCATTAAAAACAGGCGCCGGGGCTCTCTGACCTGAATGACGAGTACCCCGGCGCCTGCCAACCAACCCTCGTTTCGGTCGGGTTAGGACCGAATGGGCTTGCCCAGTATAGCGTAAAAACGCTCGCGTGGTGAAAACGTTGGATAACTTGCAGGACGATCATTTGCGGAGATTGCGGCTTTGTCTCTCAGTTGCCGCGAGCGGGTCCATGACGGACAGCCCAACTAGACTGAGTAGCTCATGGGCATGATGTCGTCATGGGCCGGATGAAAACCGCGCGCAACATCGCGATCATCGCTCTGATAGCCGCGGCGGTCGAGTTCCTGCCGGGCGGCGGTCGCGCCGCCGATGCGTTTGCGGCGGCGCTATGGGTTGTGTTCGCCGCCGGTTTCGCCTTCTTCGGCTACAGGCTCTACCGTGAACGCGGCGTTGACCTGCAGAGCCTTGGCGATCGTCACCGGGCGCTGCTCTACGGGTCCGTCGCCGTCGGCTATGCCACGATCGCCGCCCGGTCGCGTATGTGGCAGACGTCGTTCGGCGAGTTCGCGTGGTTCGCGCTGATCGGCATAGCCGCCTACACGCTGCTGGCCGTCTACCGCTACTCCCGCACCTATTGAGCAGCCTGGCGGAGCAGCGCCGCGTCTTGCCGGACAAGCCGGGCGTCTACCTGTTTCGCGACGCGAAGGGTCGTGTCATCTACGTCGGCAAGGCCAAGTCGATCCGCAAGCGGGTGGCGTCTCACTTCTCCAAGGCTCAGGTTCCATCGAGTCCGGGCCACGCGGAGATGGTGGCAAGCGTCGAGGCGATCGAGTGCGTCGTCGTCTCCAGCGAGGCCGAGGCGCTGCTGGCCGAGCAGAGCTTCATCAAGCAGTATCGCCCGCGCTTCAACATCCGCCTGCGCGACGACAAGTCCTATCCGTTCATTGCCGTCTCACTCGACGAGCAATACCCAAGGGTTTATTTCACACGCGAGCGCCACCGCTCGGGACGCGCCTACTTTGGTCCCTATTCGAGCGCCAAGCGCGTGCGCTCGACGCTAGAGGTGCTCGCCAAGGTCTTCATGTACCGCTCCTGCACCGGTCCAGAGCCAGGACGTCGCAGTGGCAGTCCATGTCTCGACTACTACATCAAGCGCTGCGAGGCACCGTGTGTCGGCTATGTCACCGAGCAGGACTATCGGCGCAGCATCGACGGCGTGATCGACTTCCTCTCCGGGCGCTTCAGCACGATCGAGCGTGATCTCGAACAACGCATGCGCTCGGCCTCCGCTGCCCAGGACTACGAGCAAGCCACGCTCGAGCGCAATCGTTTGCGCGCAGTGCGCTCGCTGATGGAGCGCCAGCGCGTCGCCAAGAGCTCGATCGGCACGTTCGACGCGGTCGCCGTCGCCACCGATGCCCGCGACGCAAACGCCCAGGTCTTCCAGGTGCGCGATGGCATCCTCTCCGATCGTCATTCCTTTTATCTGTCAAACGAGACCGAGCGCGAGCTGGGGGAGGTCGCCGAGGAGTTCCTCTTGCAGTACTACGGCGGCCCCACGACGATCCCGGCGCTGCTCGTGGTTCAGCAGGAGCTTGCCGAGCGGCCGGTGCTGGCCGAGGCCCTCTCGCGCCGCCGCGGCGGTCCGGTCGAGCTGCGCCCCTCCGAGCGCGGTGACAAGCACCGCATTCTCGAGCTCGCAGAACGCAACGCCTTGCTTGCGCTCGACCAGGAGCGCCTGCGCGACGAGCGCCGCCACCAGCACCGCGCCCAGGCGCTCGAACGCTTGCAGTCCGCGCTCTCGCTCGATGCGATCCCGGTGCGCATCGAGTGCTTTGACATCTCCAATCTGGGCGGCACTCACACGGTCGCCTCGATGGTCGTATTCGAGGGAGGAGCACCGAAGAAATCCGACTACCGACGCTTCAAGATCCGCACCGTCGAAGGCTCTGACGACTATGCCTCGATGGCGGAGGTGCTCTCCAGACGTTTCAGTCGATGGGAGCAGCAGGCCGACTTCTCTCCGCACGATCCGGCCCACGACGCCAGCTTCGCCGCGCTGCCCAACGTGGTCGTGATCGATGGTGGCAAGGGTCAGCTGGCCGCCGGCCTAGCCCCGCTAGCCGGCTTTCGCGAGCGCGGCGTAGCCGTCGTCTCGCTGGCCAAGCGCATCGAGGAGGTGTTCGTGCCCGGTCGTCCCGAGCCGCTGTTGCTCGACCATTCGAGCCCGGAGCTGCAGCTGCTGCAGCGCATCCGCGACGAGGCGCACCGCTTCGCCATCACCCACCATCGCAGCAGACGCGACAGCGCGATGACGGGCTCGCTGCTCGACGGGCTGCCGGGTATCGGTCCGACGCGCAAGCGCGCGTTGATGGCTCATTTCGGGTCGCCCGAGGCAATCCTCGCCGCCTCGCGCGAGGAGCTACAGGGAGTGCCAGGTCTGCCGGCCAAGACCGCCCGGGACATACACGCTTTGCTGCACAGGGCGGGCTGACAAGCGGCGACGCTATCTATGGCGTGATTATATTCATAGATAGCAATCTTTGTCTAAGTGTGATATGATTTATCGCATGAGAAATATTTCGAGCGGAACCGCGGGCGATCTGCTCGCTTACCTGGACTCACTCACTCACGAAACAGAAGCCCCATGGCCAAGCGTGATCAAGTCGGCTGCTCGACAGGTATTCTTGATCGTGGACGGAGACGATTTTGCCGAGCGCGATGTGACGAAGCTCGACGTCGATGAGTATCTCCAGCGATTTGAGGATGATGCGCGCGCCAACAAGAGATACGCGCCCAGGAGCTTGAGCGCGTATCAATCGCGCTTCCGACGGGCCATCGACGCTTACCGCACTCATCTCGTAGATCCAAGCTGGCAGCCACGAGCGGTCGAGCAGCGGGCGCGAACGTCCATGCCCACCAGGTTGAGCAGGGAAAGCTCGCTAGATCGGGACGCAACCAGCGAGACGCGGTCGCGACTCGGTTCTCCAAGCGACTCTCTGACGCCCTTTGTCACGTATCCATTCCCGCTGAAGTCCGGAGAGATCGCGCGACTTCATCTGCCGCCACAGCTCGATGCCGATGATGCAGAGCGGCTGGTGGCCTTCATCCAGGCGTTGGTCGTGCAGGGGGCTCGGGCACAGCGGCAGGACGAAGGTGGCTAGTGGTGGACATCCTCGCCCCCATTGGATCGTGGTCAGGCGTTGACCGTTATGTGCAGTGGCTCGGTGTTGCCTCGGTGTGGGCGATCGGGGCCCTGTTCCATGTCGCCGAGCGCAAGCAGGTAGGTGTGCAGCGCGTCGGCAAGCATCTCCTTGGCCTCTTCCGCGGAGCGGCCAGTTGTGATCACGCCGGGGAGCTCGTCGATGGTCGCTTGCATCCAGCCGTCCTCGACTGGCTCCAAGCGTGCCGTGAATGTAAGTGCTTGCACCATCTCACCGAGATTAAAGCAGCACGATATGACGGTCTGCAAGGCATCGCCCGGACGATTCACGCCGAGCTGGACACTTACGGACAATATGGCTTGGCAACGTGATACGGCGTCGTGATCTCGAAACGCATCTGCGGAGCCACGGGTCCACGCTGCTACGACATGGCGCCAAGCACGACGTGTGGATCTCACCGGGGGCGAGGCGACCCGTAACGATACCCCGCCATTCCCGAATTCCCTGTACCACGGCGCTCGTCATCTGCAAGCAGCTAGCGATTCCTCCGCTTCCATAGACGTCGGGCTTTGCGACTGAGATCCATGACTTCGCCGCGAGCACACGAGAGACGGCTCGCTCGTCCGTTCCAGTCGGCACAATTGCCCGAGATGGCCACGACGAGGCCTGTGCCCCCGCGCGACGAAGACGGACCGACGCAGGCGTCGCGTCTGCAGGACCTCGTCATCATCACGGGCTTCTCAGGTGCCGGCAAGTCAACGGCGATGAATGTGTTCGAGGACGCCGGCTATTTCTGCGTCGACAATCTCCCGCCGGAGATGATCCGATCGCTTGTCGAGCTGTTCGTGCACGAGGGTTCCAAGGTGGAGCGTGCGGCGGTTGTCTCCGATGTACGCGGCGGCGTCTACTTCGAGGCGCTGACAGCGGTCGTGGACGACCTGCAGGCGCTCGGCATCACCCACCAAGTGCTGTTCCTCGAGGCCGCCGAGCAGACGCTCTCCACGCGCTACAAGGAGACACGCCGCCGCCATCCGCTCGCGCCCGAGGGCAGCGTCGCCGCCGGAGTTGCCTCCGAGCACGCGCTGCTCGAGCCGCTGCGCTCGCGCGCCGACCTCGTGATCGACACCACCGGCATGTCCGCCGCGATGCTGCGCAGTCGCATCGCCGACGAGCTGTTGCCGCGCCAGAACGTTGGTCGGCTGGCGCTCACGTTCATGAGCTTCGGCTTCAAGCACGGTCCTCCGCGCGAGGAGGATCTCGCCTTCGACGTGCGCTTCCTGCCCAATCCGCATTACGAGAGTGAGCTACGCGATCTCACCGGTCACGACGAGCGGGTCGTGCAGTACATCGCCCGCGATGGCCGCCTCGACGAGTTCTACCTGCGCCTGCATGCACTGCTCGACTTCCTCTTGCCAGAGTACGTAGCCGAGGGCAAGGCGCATCTGGTGATCGCGATTGGCTGCACAGGTGGTCGCCACCGCTCGGTGGCCATCGCCGAGCATCTTGCGGTCCGCTACCGCGATCGCGAGGAGCTAACGGTTGCGGTCGCCCACCGCGACATCGACAAGCGCTCGCGCTCCTAGCTAGATGAGTAGTGCCACGGTGTCAGGCGGTGTAGCAGGCGAGGGATCGGCTTGGGCGGCCGAGTTGGTGGTTGAGTGCGATCGCGGCGGTGAGTGCTGCGAAGCGTGTGGCGAGGCGGACGCGGAGGTTCTCGAGGGTGCGGGCGCCGTGGCGCTCGAGTGTGAGGATGTCCTTGCAGGTCCAGAAGATGCTCTCGATGCGTTGGCGGATCGGCGCGAGGTGCGGACCGCGCCCCGGCTCGTCCTTGCGTCGAGGACGCATGATCCTCGCGTCGAGGTTGGCGAGCTGGTCCTCGAAGTCTTTGCCGCGGAAGTTCTTATCGCCGATCAGGATCAGCATCTGGCCGGGCGCTCGCTCGCATCGCTCGACGAGTTGCAGGCATACGAGCTTCTCGTCGATCTTTGGCGAGGTCAGCGCGAGCGCCCGTGGGGTGCCATCCAAAGCGCAAAGAGCGTGAAGCCTGAAACCCCAGAAGTGGCGGCTGTGGCTGGCGCAATACCCGTACTCGGCGGCGTTGGAGAGCGCGTCACCGAGACTCGAATGCCCGCCCCGCTTGACGGTCTCGCGGCTGCGGGCGCACTCCACCGGCGTGGAATCGACCAGCAGAAGATCGTCATAGAAACCGGGGCAGTGCTCGGCGAACTGACGGATCAGCCCCTCGATCGTCCCGGACAAACGCAGCCTCCGCTTGTGGTAGGCGGTCCGCTCGGGCAAGTGGGGGAACAGGTGACCAAGCTGCCGACGAGCGCTCCGCAGGAACCGTGCGTCGGAGGGCATCCCCATCATCGCCTGCGCGATACACAACGTGATGAGCTCCGCATCGGAGATCCTCCTTCTGGCATTTTCTGCCCGTCTGGGCAGGAAATCGTCCACCGTGCAGTAAACAGCGATAAGCAGCAGATCGAGGTCGGCGTCCATCGAGGCCCCCTTCGGGTCGACGCTGGGAAACTGAGTACCGCCGACTTCGATCTGCCTGCCTACAACCCCTCCCCACAACCCACAGCCACTACCACAGCCGTGGCACTACTCATCTGACATGGAGCAAAAAGTCAAGGCCCTGCGCGGGTTGGTGCTGAGCGGTTCGAGCGTCGGGTGGCGGGCGTCCCGGGGCAGCGACGGTGGATCAGACTGACATTCGCGGGTTGGTGCCGCATGACTGGTGTCCGTCGGGA